>CAWEWX010000039.1:0-226659 GCA_963812655.1 uncultured delta proteobacterium
TGAATTATCACCTACCATGTTTCCCGATTGGATGCAATTCCCCCGGGGCTATTTAGCCTTCCGGTGCGGTTCATTTACCGGAAAATCTCGGGGCGCCACCATCCGCCCCGCGGCCTTAGGACTTGAGAAAAGCCGGGGTAACTTTTATGATAGAATGGCCCGGCCAATTTGACTGGGCGGAAGTTAGGGTAAGGTATTGGAGGGGCGCACCCAATCACAGGCTGGAAGCCTGTGCCACTGTGCGCCCTCAAACCGGGCGGACACCTGGGTCCGCCCCTACCAAGATGATCAGCGGGCCGCGGCTGCCCGTCCCGGAAACCGACAAGTGAGGGGAACATGAAAAAGATCGTGTTGTTGCGCCACGGCGAAAGTACCTGGAACCAGGAAAACCGGTTCACCGGCTGGATCGATGTGGGCCTCTCCGGGCGGGGGTTGGAGGAGGCGGTCCAGGCGGGGCGCACCCTGGCCCAAGAGGGGTTCACCTTTGAGGTGGCCTTCACCTCCATGTTGAAACGGGCCATCAAGACCCTGTGGCTGACCCTGGAGGAGATGGACCTGATGTGGATTCCGGTGCAGCATAGCTGGCGCCTCAACGAGCGCCACTATGGCGCTTTGCAGGGCTTGAACAAGGCGGAGACCGTGGCCGTGCACGGGATGGAGCAGGTGAAGATCTGGCGGCGCAGCTATGATGTGCCGCCGCCGCCCCTGAGCCCGGACGACCCCCATTATCCCGGCCGCGACCCCCGCTATGCCGGCCTGCGGCCGGAGGAAATTCCCCTCACCGAATGCCTGAAGGACGTGGTGGCTCGCTTTTTGCCCTACTGGCAGGAAACCGTGGCGCCGGCGGTGGCCGCGGGGCGGCAGGTGCTGATTGCCGCCCATGGCAATAGTTTGCGGGCCCTGGTGAAATATCTCGATGGGGTCTCGGAGGAAGAGATCGTCGGTCTCAACATTCCCACCGGCATTCCCCTGGTTTATGAGCTCAACGACGACCTGACCCCGATTCGCCACTATTACCTGGGTGACCCGGAGGCAGTGGCCCGGGCCATTCAATCGGTGGCCGACCAGTTGAAAAAGAAGGCCTGAGCGCGGCAGCTAAGCTACCAGTTTACCCGCAGCTTATATTTTTCGATCTTGAGGCTCAGGGTCTTGCGGTTGATTCCCAGGATGCGGGCGGCTTCCTGGCGGCGGCCCTTGGTGCGGTGCAGGACGAACTGGATGTAGCGCTTTTCCAGGTCCTCCAGGGTATGGTCTTCCTCGGGAAACACCTGGAACTCCGCCTGGCGCTGGGAAATGAAGCTGGGAAGATGCTCCGGCTCGACGATGTCGCCGTCTTCCAGGATGATGATGCGTTCGAGGGTGTGCTCCAGTTCCCGGACGTTGCCCGGCCAGGCATAGCTGCACAACATCTTCATGGCTGCCGGCGAAATGCCGGTGACCTCGCGGTTGCCTTTCTGGGCGTACTTGCGTAGAAAATGCTCCGCCAGGAGGGGGATATCTTCGGCGCGTTCCCGCAGGGGCGGCAGAGGGATGGGAATGACGCTGAGGCGGTAGAAGAGGTCTTCCCGGAAGGCGCCGCCTTTGATGGCCTCGTTCAGGTCCCGGTTGGAGGAGGCGATGATGCGGATGTCCAGCTTGATGCGCTTCTGGCTGCCCACCTGCATGAACTCCCGCTCCTGGATCACCCGCAGCAGTTTGGCCTGGATATTGAGGCTGAGATTAGTGATCTCGTCGAAGAAGAAGGTGCCGTGATTGGCCAGTTCGAATAAGCCGTGCTTGCTCTGGTGGGCCCCGGTAAAGGAGCCTTTGACATGGCCGAAGAGTTCGGACTCCAGCAGGGTCTCCACCAGGGCGGAGCAGTCCACCGGGACGAACTCGTGGTTCCGCCGGGGGCTGAGGAGGTGGATGGCCCGGGCCGCCAGTTCCTTGCCGGTGCCGCTCTCTCCGGTAAGAATCACGGTGCTGCCGCTGGGCGCCGCCCGGCGGATCTTGGCGAAGACCTTTTTCATGGCCGGGGAATCGCCGACGATGAACTCCATGCCCTCCCGGCCGCTTTCCGGCTCGGCAGGCGCCGCGGTCGAGGTGCGCTGCTCCTGGTGGTCCAGGGCCCTCCGGACTACCGCCTCCAGGTCGTCGATGCGAAAGGGCTTCACCAGGTAATCCAAGGCGCCGTGCCTGATGGCCTCCACCGCCCCTTGAATGGTGGGGAAGCCGGTGATCATGATAACCTCGGACTCCGGATGGTCCTGGCGGATGCGCTTCAGGACTTCCATGCCGTCCAGGTCCGGCATCCTGATGTCCAGGAGGACCACGGCGTAAGGGCTGCGGGCCAGCATCTCCAGGGCCGCGGCCCCGCCGGCCGCGGTGGCCACCTGGAGGCCCATCAGGGCCAACGCCTGGGCGATGCCGGTGCGAATGGCCTCTTCGTCGTCCACCACCAGGACCTGCCGCTGGTCGGCGTCACTCTCCCGCATCCGCACCCTTCCCGCCGGAAATGGTGGGCAGCAAGACCCGGAAAAGCGTGCCCCGGCCCACTTCGCTCTCCACCTCCACCGTGCCCCGGTGCGCTTCCACCAGGCATTGGACCAGGGACAATCCCAGGCCGGTGCCGATCACCTGCCGGGTCTTGGGATGCTTGACCCGATAAAACTTGTCGAAGATCCTGGAGAGATCTTCGGGCTCGATGCCGATCCCGGTATCCTGCACCGCCACTTCCAGGTAGTCACCGCGGGAGACCGCGGACAGGGTAACCTGGCCGCCGTCCGGGGAGTAATTGATCGCATTGTTCACCAGGTTGGTAAAGACCTCCTCCATGCTGCGCCGGTCGGCCAGGATCTGCTCCATCTCAGCCGGCAGTTCCAGTTGCAGCCTCACCTGCTGCTCCTCCGCCCTGGCCCGCAGGAGGTCCACCACTTCTTGCAATACCTCCCCCAACCCTAAGGGCACCTGCTCCAATTGTCCCCGGCCGGCCTCCATCCGGGCCAGGTCCAGCAGGTCATTGATGAGGTCCAGCAGCCCCTGGATCTTGGCCTGGGCCCGGTTGAGCAATTCCGCCTGCTTGGGGCTCATCTCCCCGGCCAGGCCGTCCAGGATCACCGCATGTTGTTGTTTGATGGCCGCCAGGGGGGCGCGCAACTCGTGGGAGACCATGCGCACGAAGTCGTTCTTCATCTCGTCCAGTTCTTTGAAACTGGTGACGTCGTGAAAAACCGTGACCGTCCCCAGCACTTGCTGATCCGGCCCCAAAAAGGGCGCCGACAGGGCTCGCAGCTGCACCCGGCCCTGGTTCAGTTCCTGGGAGATGGCCTTGCGGGAATGGTCGGGTGGCTCCGCCAGCAGGTCTTGAATGGCTTCCCGGAAGGAGGCATCGGCGATATAGGCGTCGAGGGGTCCGGGCTGGGGCGGTGGGGTCGACAGACCCAGGAGCTGTAGGAGGCAGGTATTGTGCAAGACCACCTCCGCCTCCTTGTTAGTTACCAGCACGCCGTCGGCCATGCAGTTGACTACGGCGTGCATGCGGCTCTGCTCCAAGGCCAGGCTGTATAGGTTGCGGGCCTGCTCCTCTTGCAGGCGGCGGGTCTGCTCCTGCAATTGTTGTTTCTCCAGGGCCCGCCGCACCACCAGGGCGAGGTGATCGATGCTGAAGGGCTTGGTGACAAAGTCGTAGGCCCCCTTCTTCATGCATTCCACCGCATCGGCCACCGTGCCCAGACCGGTCATGATGACCACCGGAATCTCGGGAAAGCGGACGCCGGCCTCCTCCAAGACCTCCAGGGCCCCCATCACCGGCATCTTCAGGTCGCAAAGGATCACCTGCACCGACTCAGTGGCTAACCGCTCCAAGGCCTCCCGCCCGTTAACCGCGGTGATCACCCGGAAGCCCTCGCCGGTTAAGACCCGCTTGCAGCCCTGGCGCAGCACCTCTTCGTCATCCACCACTAAGATTGTATTCTGCTGCACCATACCCTGCCCCTTATAAACCCGGATTAGGGCGGACTTTAGGTCCGCGCCTTATCCCTTCTCATTGAAAAAAGCCGCCTGCGGATTTTCAAGTGATTAAGATCTTGATTTCTTAAATATGGTAACGTTTTTGTCGTCTCCCCCTCACCCCAGCCCTCTCCCCCCGCGGGGGGAGAGGGAGCGTTCCAAGCGTTAGCTTTTATCCCCTCTCCACCTCGAGGGGGAGAGGGTTAGGGTGAGGGGGAAGTAATCACTTGCTCCCGCTGTTATTAAATACGTTACCAGATTTATGAAATCGGGTCCTAAGGCATAAATTCCAATAAAACGTCCGCGCCTCAATCCGCGGTTGGCCCTGCCCACGAGCCCAGGGTTTACCGCGGTTTACTGCTCACCCTTCCAACTCCAGGCCAGGCCCTGGTTCCTTGAATTCCAAAGGAAGGGTCACGGTGAAGGTGGTGCCGCACCCCGGAGGACTGTCCGCCTGGATAGTGCCGCCGTGACGCTGAATGACCCCGTAGACAATGGACAGTCCCAGCCCCGTACCCTTACCCGGTGGTTTGGTGGTGAAAAAGGGCTCGAAGATCTTGTCCCGGACCTCCGGCGGGATGCCGCAGCCGGTGTCGGTAAACCGCAGTTCCACTCCCTCCGCCCCCCGGGCGGGATGGCTGCTGACGGTGATGGTCCCGGAGCCGTTCATGGCATCCGCGGCGTTGAGGAGCAGGTTGGTAAAGACCTGCTGGATCTGGCCCGGATCGCCGATGATCTGCGGCAGCCTCGGGTCCAGTTCCTGGTGGATCTTGATATTGTGAAAAAATGCCTGGTGGTGGACCAGGTCGACGCAGTTGCGGATGACCTCGTTGGGGTCGAAAAGCCGCTTTTGACCCAGGGAATGACGGCTGAAGTCCAGCAGGCGATTGACGATCTGCTGGCAGCGCAAGGTCTGCTGGATAACGACCTCGATATTCTCCCGCAGGGAAGGGTGCGGTTCCAGTTCCCGGGCCAGCAATTCCGCATAGATGAGAATTCCGGCCAGGGGGTTGTTGATTTCGTGGGCCACCCCCGCGGCCATCCGTCCCAGGGAGGCGATCTTTTCCGCCTGCACCAGTTGGTGGTGGGTGGCCTCCAGTTGCTGATGCACCTTCAAGATTTCCCGCAGGTCGGAAAAGATGCCGACGCTGCCCACCTCCCGGCCCCGTTCCCGGATGATGGTGGCGGAGAAGTTCACCGGCACCTCTTCGCCGTTCTTGTTGATTAAGGTGAGCTGGGTAGTGTTCAGTTTGTCCGGCGGGCCGTATTTGTCGCTGCGCATCCGCGCCATCATCTCCGCGGCCAGATGGGGGGGATAAAAGCGGCGGAAGTTTTCAGGATTGCCAATGATCTCTTCGGCCTCATAGCCCAGGATACGT
Organism: uncultured delta proteobacterium; assembly: GCA_963812655.1. GTDB lineage: Bacteria > Desulfobacterota > Desulfobaccia > Desulfobaccales > 0-14-0-80-60-11 > JAPLJC01. The sequence goes on from CAWEWX010000039.1 coordinate 5,367, forward strand.
TCGGCCCCTTCATTGAAGATGATGGGCGCCCCTTTGGTGTCCACCACCACGATGCCGTCCACGGAACTGCGGATCAGGTTGTGGAGAAAGGTGTTGGTCTTTTGTAGTTCCCGTTCGATCTGAATCCGCTCGGTGAGATCCCGCAGGTAAAGGCAGGTGACGATTTTGGCGCCCAGCCGGGAGACGGTCATGCAGGTTTCAAAGATCCGGGGCTCTTCCTCTTCCTGGCGCGGCAGGTTCAGAAGGCTGCAGAAACGGTACTCCCGCTCCTGACCCAGGTCCAGAAGGTGAGCCAGCTCCAGGGCCATGTGCAGATGCTGGGAAGTGAGGACCTCGCCCAGGTGTTTGCCCAGCAACTCTTCCTTGGGCTGGTGGAGAATTTCCGCCATCCGGGAATTGACGTAGACCAGGCGCTGATTCTCATCCGCCATCAACAGGCCTTCCCGGGTGTGTTCGGTGAGGAGATCGAGTTTGGCTTCAGCTTCCACCACATGGGAGATGTCCCGGATGGCCTCGAAGCCGCCGATGATCTTGCCCGCCGGGTCGGTGATGAGGGAGGCCGAGACCGTCACCGGGATCTCCTGGCCGCGGCGGTTCCGCACTACCCGCCGCAAACCGGAAAGGGGCTTCTTTTGTTCCATGACCTGCTTGAGGATGCAGTCGCAGGTGTCGCACTGCCTGGTGTTCAACAACTGGCCGCAAGTCATGCGGCCCACCGCTTCCTGGCGGGAGTAGCCGGTGAGCCGCTCCAGGCGTTCATTCATATGGGTCACCACCAGGTCCTGGTCCACCATAAAGAAAGGCATGGGGAAGTTCTCCAGGATGCTGGCCAGGGTGGCGATTTGCTGTTGCACCACCGGATGCGCCAATAGTTCCTCATGCGCCCGGAGTACCACCAGGCATCCGGCGGATTCATTCTTGGAGCCTTTGATGGGGGTGGCGGTAACCGTGAGGGGGGTGGTACTGGCCCAGCCCGCCTTTAACAGGAGGGGGGCCTGCTGCAGGCTCTCACCATGCTTGAGACAGCCTTCCCGGCCCACATGGTCGTCGGCGCGCGGTGGCAGGCCGGTGAGTTGGGAGCAGATGGGGCAGGGGTCTCCCAACCGCAGGGTGTCGCCGAAGATCTTTTCCGCCGCCCGGTTTAAAAAGACCACCTGGCGGTGGTGGTCGGCGATCAGGACCGGATCGGGGAAATCCACCAACAGCGGGGCGCAGGCCGCACCCAGGGCCGAGGCGTCGCGGGCCAAGCGGAGGCGCCGATCCCCGGCCGCTTTTGGGGGCTTGTCCTGTTTTATCCTCATGCCCTGGACCTCGCGGCAGCCGGCGCCGGGACTTCCACCGGCGCGGCGAAGGTTTGGCCCAGGACCAGTTGCGCCGCGGCCAGTTGGTGTTGCCGGATGATGAGGGAGATGGTGGAAATGGTGCAGCTCAGGGCCAACAGGGAGATGTGGGCCTTCTCCAGCGCCTCCGTCAGGGTCCGGGCGATGCCGAAGCGGTCACCGAAGTGGGGGCCGTGCAGGAAGATGCCGGCCACCGGGGTGAGGCGCATGGGCCGGAGGCCGGGCAGGCGCTCCTTCAGGATGCGGCGGATCTCCGGGCCGCGCTCCTCTCCGGGCTGGGGGGCATAGGTGCTGAAGGACAGGAGGAACTCCTTGCCCCCCAATCCGGGGAGGGCCACCAAGAAGGGAATTTGCAAACCCAGGCTTCCCAGGTCCAGGAGGGCGTCGGCAAAGCCCGCCAGGATATCCGTAGAGGAGACGCTCAGGCCCCAAAGGTCCAGATCCGGCTGGGGCAAGATCCAATAGACCTTGGTGACCTTTTCCTGATAGCTGGCCACCGCCTGGCGCAGCAGTTCCTCCGGGTGGCTCTGGGCCGCAAAGAATTCCTGGGGCGACGAGAAGGCCGGGAAGTGGAAATTATCGAACAAGCGGTTGACCGCGGCCTTGACCCTCCTGGAGGGCAACACCACAGAGATCGCCGCCGGTGAGCTGCCCAGGCCGTGGACCATGACCCTGGCCTGGGCCAGGCTGAGGATGAAATTGCCGATGATCTCCGGGCGTTTGTCGTGGGGGTAGAGGGAGAGAATAGCGGTGCCGGGCTGCAAATGCACGGCCGCCTCCGGACCGGCCTGGGTCCTTAACAGGGTAAAGGCCGCTTCCCCGGACCGGCTCGCGGTGCACAAGACTGCGCGATCGCTGGCCATGTGGGTAAAGAAGCTGAGGTTGATGCGGTTAAGGGCCAATGGGGTGCAGACCCGCTCGGCCAGGCGACCCTCATCTTGAGGGAAGGAAGCTACCAGGCAGGCTCCCCCTTCCAGGACTTTAAGACCCCCAACTCTGCTTCTTTCTGGTTTCCGCTCCAAGGTTAGTCAGGCGCATGGCGTCATGCTATCAAGAAACCGTCAAATCAATCTTAGCACCGCTTCCACCAGGGTAGCCGCGTCCACCGGCTTGGGGATGAAATCTTCGGCTTCCAGGGCCAGGCCTTCGGCATGGCTGTAAGTGGTGTCGGGTACCGCGTCGCCCACCGCGGTGAGCATGACGATGGGGATCTCCTGGGTCCATTTGTTGGACTTCAATTCCTTGCAGAGCTGGTAGCCGTTCTTGCGGGGCATCATGACGTCCAGGATCAACACGTCGGGACGGCGTTTCTTGATGGCCGCTTCGCCTTCCAGCCCATCGTAAGCCTTGCCCACCTCAAAGCCCTTGCTCTCCAACATCATCGCTACGGTTTCCACCAGATCAGGATCATCGTCCACGATCAGCACGTACTTTCCAGCCATGAGGCCTCCCCTTTCTAAGTGATCGTCCCCTCATTATGGACTTAAAGTTTATAAATTACAAGGCGGATTAGACCGACGGGCTGACTCCGGGATAAATTGCCCCTCCCGCGGCTAACTGCCGCCGCCCAGCCGGGGCCGGGGGTAGAGGCCGACGCGTTCCACGATTTCCGGCACCTTCTCTTCCCATTCGATGGCCATCAGGTGGAAGCCGCGCACCCCCGGCACGCCCTTCAATTCCTCGATCTGCTCCACCGCCAGGTTGATCCCCTCCTCCGCCTGTTTCTCCTTGGGGACCCCCGCCAGGCGCTTGACCACCTCATCGGGGACATCTATTCCCGGCACTCGTTTTTGCATGTATTTGGCCATGCCCACGTTCTTCATAGGAGTGATCCCCGCCAGGACCGCCACCTTTTCGGTGAGGCCCCGGTCCTCGGCGATCTTCATGAATTCTTTGAAGGTGTCCAGGTTGTAAATACACTGGGTCTGGACGAACTGGACCCCGGCGGCCGCCTTCTTGCCCATGCGGATCACCCGCATGAAGACATTGGGGCCGGCGAAGGGGTTGACCGCGGCGCCGATGAACATCTGGGGCCGCACTTCGAATTGATAGCCTCCCAGGAGCCGCCCCTCGTCCCGCATCATCCTCACCGCCATGGCCAGTTGGGCGGAGTCCAGGTCAAAGACGTTGGCGCAACTGGCGTGGTCGCCGAAGTGCTGGTGGTCGCCGGTGAGGCAGAGGAGATCATGGATCCCGAAGGAGGCGGCCCCCAGGATGTCGCTTTGCAGGGCGATGCGATTCCGGTCCCGGGTAGTCATCTGCAGGATGGGCTCCAGACCCATGAGCTTGAGGCGGATGCAGCAGGCCAGAGAGCACATGCGGCACACCGAGGTCTGGTTGTCGGTGACGTTGATGGCGTCCACATAGTCCTTGATTATCTTGGCCTTACGTTCGATCACCTCACCATCGGCGCTGCGGGGAGGACCCACTTCGGAGGTGACGGCCAACTGGCCGGAGGCGATGATCTGCTGGAGTTTGCTGGGAGTAGTGGCGCTCATATGCGCAGGTCCTCTCTGACGATCTTGCGAGGGCCGCCGTCCCGGGAAGTGGTCCAGTCTTTGGGTTCCACGAGTCTTTCAAAGCGGTCCAGTTGCCCCAGGGTCTTTAAGCGCTCGTAAATCAGCTCCCAGCCGCAAGGGATGTCCGGGTTGATCTCGCACTTGCCCTTAGCGGAACCGCCACAGGGGCCGTTGAGCATGCGCTTGGAACAGCGGGTGATGGGACAGATGCCGCCGGTCTCGGCCAGGATGCAGCGCCCGCAAGCCTGGCAGCGTTCGGAGTAAAGCCCCCGCTCCTCGTTGACCCCCAGAAAACAGGTATCCACCCCGGGGAAGACTGGCTTGTGATTATACATTTCCGCCAGGTATTGGGCCCCGACCCCGCAGGCCAATGAGACTACGGCGTCGTAGCCTTCCATGCGGTCGTTGAGCTGCGCCAGGTACTCCTTTTCACACTGGCGGGTGAGGCTGGCCTCATCCACCTGGACCTGCTTGCCAGCCTGGGTGAAGTATAGTCTGAGGGCCGAGGCCAGAATCTTCACTTCCTTCAGGCCGCCGGCTTCGCACACGGTGACGCAGCCGTCGCAGCCGGCAATGAGCAATTTATTGAAATCCTTGACGTTATCGATAATTTCCTCTAACGGCTTGGGTTTTGCCTTGATCATGTGGTTATCTCCCCGGCCTCTCTGACCATCTGGCCCTTTCCCATGGCGCGGCGAATGGGGCTTGGACCCAGTTCCAGGATTTTGTTGGTCATCTCTGTGACAATCTCGGCGAACCTTCCCCCCATGCCGGAGGAGAGGTTGTACATCGCCACCCGCTCGGCGCCCAGGCCCACCGTGTCCAGGATCTCCTTGGCCCGTTTCACCCGGGTCTTGGCGTGCAAATTGCCCACCATATAATGGCAGTCCCCTTCCATGCAGCCCACCACGATGACTCCGTCGGCTCCATGTTCAAAGGCCTGGAGCAGGTGGAGGATATCCACCTTGCCGGTGCAGGGGACCTCGATGATCCGGAGGTTGGGCGGATATTGCAGTCGCATCGAACCTGCCAGGTCCGCAGCGGAATAGGCTCAGTAATGGCAACAGAACCCGACGATCTTCGGCTCAAAATTCTCCATCAGGCCCTCCTTTGAGTGAATGTGCTTTCCGACCCGGAACTCTAATACAAGGCCTTGATCTTGGCGCTCAACTGATCGTCCTCAAAATGGGACACCTGGATCACCTTGGCCGGACACTCCGAGGCGCAGGTGCCGCAACCCTGGCACATGGCCGCGTTGATCTCCGAGACGTTCTCCCGGTTGATTTGGGGCACGCCGTAGGGACAGGTGCGCACGCACACCAGGCAAGCGGCGCAGCGGTCCGGGGAAACCACCGCGGTGACGCCGCTAATGGTCTGGCGGGTGTCCGCCAGAAAGGCGCCGGCCCGGGAGGCTGCGGCCTGGGCCTGGGCGATGGACTCGCTGATGAGCTTGGGCGAGTGCGCCATACCGCAGAGGAAGATGCCCTCCGAGGCAAAGTCCACCGGCCGCAGCTTGGCGTGGGCCTCGATGAAAAAGCCCGCGGCGTTCCTGGGGATTTTCAGGAGCGAGGCCAGTTCCTCGGTATCGTTGGGCCGGGCCCCGGCGCTCAGGATCACCGCGTCCACCGTCATCGTCACCGGGCGTTCCAGGACGTGGTCCATAAAGGTGAGGCTCAACGTCCCGTTGTCGTTCTTCACTTCAGGCAGGCGCTCCGGCTCGAAGCGGGCAAAGAGCACCCCCTGGTCCCGAGCCTCCAGGTAATAGTCCTCCAACAGGCCATAAGTGCGCAGATCCCGGTAGAGGATGACCACCCTCATCTCCGGGTTGCCTTTCTTCAACTGCAGGGCGTACTTCACCGCGCCCTGGCAGCAGATGCGGCTGCAGTTGGGGTTTTCTTCATTCCGGGAGCCGACGCACTGGATCATGGCTATCCGCTTCCAGGCGGCTGCCTCTGCAGGTTTTTCCTGGAGGAGATGGCCCAGTTCCAACTGGGTCATGATCCGGGGGTGTTGGCCATAGAGGAATTCCTGGGGGACGTACTCATGGGCCCCGGTGGCCACCACGGTGACGCCGTGGTCGATTTTGCGCTCGTACATGCCGGGCCCCACCAACACCTCGGTGGTGAAGTTGCCTTTGTAGCCCTTGTAGCCTACCACCAGGGCTTCAGTGAGCACCTGGATGTTGCCGTGGGATTTCACTTTCTCGATGAGCCCATCCAGATAGGCCGCCACCTCCAGGCCTTCAATGGTATGGTGGACATTGCGGGCATTGCCACCCAAATGTTCATCCTTCTCCAGGACGATAGTCTCGAAGCCCTGGTCTCCCAGGTTGAGAGCCGCATTCAGCCCCGCCACCCCGCCGCCGATGACCAGGGCCCGCTGATTGATGCTCAGGGGCTTTTCCTGCAAGGGCTTCAGCAGGGAGGCCCGGGCCACCGCCATGCGCACCAGGTCCTTGGCCTTTTCCGTGGCCTTCTCGGGCTCCTTCATGTGCACCCAGGAGTCCTGGTTGCGGATATTGGCCATCTCGAAGAGGTACTTGTTGAGCCCGGCGTCGATCAAGGTCTCCCGGAACAGGGGCTCGTGGGTGATGGGGGTGCAAGCCGCCACCACCACCCGGTTGAGTTGCTGTTCTTCGATGACCTTGGCCATGTTCACCTGGGTATCCTGGGAGCAGGTAAAGAGATTCTCATCCGCGAACACTACGTGGGGCAGCGTTTTGGCGTAAGCCACCAACTCCGGCACGTTGACGATGCCGCCGATGTTGATGCCGCAATTGCAGGCGAAGACCCCGATGCGGGGGGTATCCTCCGGGCTCACCTTGAGCTCCGGCGGCACTTCCCGGGTCTTGGTCCGGGTCCAGCGCACCTCGCCCAGGGTGGCGCTCACTGCGCCCGCGGCAGCCGAGGCCTGCATGACGGACTCGGGGATGTCCTTGGGGCCCTGGAGGGCGCCGCAGACGTAAACGCCGGGCCGGGACGAGGCTACCGGCGCCGCCGGCTCGGTGGCGCTGAAGTTGTGCTTATTCAGGTTAATCTTTACGGTCTGGGCCAGGCGCTTGGCGGCGTCGCTCACCTCCATGCCCACCGACAGGACCACCAGATCGAACTCTTCGGATTGCTTCTGTCCGGATTCATCCCGGTAATTGATCCTGAGATTGTCCCCGGGGGCCGGGTCGATGCTATGGATCCGGGAACGGATGAAGCGCACACCGCTCTCATTCCTGGCCCGGTTGTAATAGAGCTCGAAGTCCTTGCCGAAGGTGCGCATGTCCATGAAGAAGATGGCGGTGTCCAGGTCGAATCCCTTGCAGTGCTCTTTGGCAATGACCGCCTCCTTGATGGCGTACATGCAGCACACCGCGGAGCAATAGGAGTGGGTCTTGATGTCCCGGGAGCCGACGCACTGGAGCCAGGCGATCTTTTTGGGCTCCTGGTGGTCCGAAGGCCGCACCAGATGGCCGCCGAAGGGCCCGGTGGCCGAAAGGATCCGCTCGAACTCCAGGGAGGTGACTACGTTGGGAAAATTGGCATAGTGATATGAGGGATATTTGCCGGGATCGAAGGTCTGGAAGCCGGCCGCCAGCACCACTGCCCCCACCTGTTTCGTCAGGATTTTTTCCGTGTCGTCCAATTTGATGGCGCCGCTGGGGCAATGCTTCTCGCAGGCCTTGCAGGTGCCTTTCTTGAAATAAATGCAATTAGCCACATCGATGGCATACTTCAAGGGCACGGTCTGGGGGTACTTGACGTAGATCGCCTTGCGCTTGGCCAATCCCTGGTTGTATTCATCCGCCACTTTCTTAGGGCATTTTTCGGCGCACACCCCGCAGCCGATGCATTTGGACATGTCCACGTAGCGGGGATGCTGTTTCAGGCTGACGGTAAAATTGCCGGCCTCGCCGGAAATGCCTTCCAACTCCGTGAGCGTCAGCAGCTCAATGTTTAAGTGGCGGCCGCACTCCACCAGCTTGGGGGAGATGATGCACATGGAGCAGTCATTGGTGGGAAAGGTCTTGTCCAACTGGGCCATGACCCCGCCGATACCGGCGCTCTTTTCCACCAGATAAACGTAAAAACCGGAATTGGCCAGGTCCAGAGAGGCCTGGATGCCGGCGACGCCGGCGCCTGCCACCAGCACCGCGCCGACCTTGGCGTTCCGTGGTGCATCCTTTACCTTTTGCTCTTGGTTCTCGGACATAATCTGGTCCTTAAAGCGGTGCGTTAGCGATCCTCAAGCCCCAAACTCCAACCCGGCCGCGGCCAGGATGGCCGGCAGCTTATCCTCCCAGCCCATGGTGGAGAGGTTCACCCCGCGGAAACCCTTGGCCTTCAGGGCGGCGACGATCTCCGCGGCAATCTGCACGCATTCTCGAACCCGGTCCGGCGCCTTTTGAATCCGCTCGATGAACTCCTCCGGAACCTTGGCCTCCAGGTGGCGGTTGATATAGCGGGCCATGCCCACCGACTTGAGGAGTAAGACGGTGGGAATGAGGGTGGCCCGGCGGCCTTGGAGAAGGTCGTTAAACCCTGCCAGGGCCGCCACTTCATACACCGGCGGGGTGACGAAAAAGGCGGCCCCGGCGGCCGTCTTCTTATCCAGGGCCGCCAGTTCGTCCAGCCGCGCCGCCTCGCTGGTGGGAATGTTCACGGTGGCGCCCACAAAAAACTGGGGGGCGCCTTGCAACTCCACCCCGGCCAGGTCCCGGCCCGTCTGCAGGGTCTGGATGGCGCCCAATAGTTCCAGCAGATCCAGGTCGTTGACCGCCCGGGCCTGGTGGTGGTCGCCGTGGGTAATCTCTTCCCCGGGGACTGCCATGACGTTGGGCACCCCCAAGGCCTGGGCCGCCAGCAAGTCCCCCTGCAGGGCCAGGCGGTTGCGATCCCGGCAGCAACACTGCAACACCGTTTCCAATCCCTTGCCCTGCAACAGCAGGGCGCCGCCCAGAGAACTCATCTTCATGACCGCGTTGCTCATCTCTGGGATCACAAAGGCATCCACCCGGCGCTTGACCCTGGTAGCATTAGCCACCATGGCGGTGGCGTCGGTGCCCTTGGGCGGCTCCATCTCCGCCAGAATCACAAATTCCCCGGAAGCCAGTTTTTCTTGGAATCGCATGGAACTCCCCTCTAAATTAATGGGATGCGCGTACCATGGCATTGCAAATGGCTAAGATGAGTTCATCTATGCCGAAGGAGTTGACGTGGTAATAAAAGATGCCCTTTTGCCTGACCTGGATTTCCTGTTTCGGGTTGTTTTCATCCGCGGTGATAATAATGGGCAGCTTGCGGTCCAGGCCCTTGATGATGGAGATGGCCTCATAACCCATGGGCTCGGGAAGGCGCACGTCCATCACCAGGACTTTGACCTTCTCATTCTGCACGGTCATGAGGACGTCTTTAATATTGTCCACCTTCTTAAAGTGATGGCCCTGCTCCAGCAGCCAGGAATTGAGTCCCTGCGCCAGCTTACCGCCATGCTCGGCAATCAACAGCGTGCCGCATCTTTCCATCAGCATCACACCTGACGTGAAATTGGAGGATTATCCATGCGATGGGGCTGCCATACGTCTCTCTGAATAATTATGCAAGGCCTGTGCCGCAGGGCTGGAGGCGCGGAAGTCGAGGCCGCTTCTGGCCCGGAGCGCCCGGGGCCGGAAACCGGGGGAGGGCGCCGGGGCAGATTTTCCGAAATAACCAGGGGCCTCGGATATAACATATTTAAATTGATGCCATATAAAGTTAAAGGGTAAAAATGCCACAGGCGGGTAAATATTCCTGGGGGATTTACCAGGGCGCCGCTCCAGGGGTCTATTCCCCCTCCCCACGGGGGGAGGGGGGCGTCAGTAGTTGGTAACTATTGTATATTACGTATCTATTTTCACCACCCCCACCCGGTGTCGCGCCCTCAAGAGGGAGGGAATAAGTCAAGAGCGTCGACTTTTGCAAGAGGCTCATCAAGATTTCGCCATTGAATATGCCGGTTTAACCGGACTTTTGCACGACCCTATATATATTTTATAATTAATATATAATTAAATCCAGGTTCCAGATCCGGCCCGCCGGCCGGGGAGCGGCTGGCTCGAGAGGGGAGGCCAGGCCGCGGGCACAGCCCGCCCTAGGAGATGATAGGAAGAGGGGATTTTATCTAGGGCGGTCTGGGGCCGCCGATCTAAAATTAGCAGTAATTAAAGAATATCTGTAAGGCTGAGACGATGAATCCGCTTTCCGAGGCGCTGGCGCGCCTGCAAGACCATCTGCGGCGAACCCGCCGGGCGGCGCTGCTCTTCTCCGGCGGCCTCGATTCCAGCCTGCTGCTGGCCGTGGCCGCCCCCATCCTGGGAGCCGGATTGTGCGCCATTACCTTTGTGGGGCCGCATATCGCCCCCGGGGAAGCGGCCGCGGCCTTTCGCCTGGCCCGGCGTCTGGGGGTGCGGCACCTATGGCGCTCCTTCGACCCCCTGGCCCTGCCGGATTTTCGGGAGAATAGCCCCAGGCGGTGCTATGCCTGCAAACGCGCCATTATTGCCCGGGCCTGGGAACTCTCCCGGGAGCAGGAGGCGGGGGCGGTCCTCTGGGACGGCACCAATCTGGATGACCTGGGGGATTTTCGCCCCGGCCTCCAGGCCGCCCGGGAATTGGGGATGAGCAGCCCCTTGCTGGCCGCGGGGCTAAACAAGGCGGCCATCCGGGCCCTGAGCCGGGGTTTGGGCCTCCCCTGGCAAAAGCCGCCCCAGAGCTGTCTGGCTACCCGCTTCCCTTACGGCGCCACCTTGACCCGGGAGGCCCTGGGGCGGGTAGGGCGGGGGGAGGCCTGGCTGCGGGGCCGGGGCTTTTCCCGGCTTCGCCTGCGGACGCCCGCGGCGGGCCGGGCCCGCCTGGAGCTGGCCCCGGAGGAGTGGGCCGCCTTTCTGGCCCCGGAGGTGCGGGGCCCGTTCCATGTAGTCTTGCAGCGTCTGGGCTTCGGCCAATGGTCCCTGGATTTGCCCGGATAAGTAGGGTGGGCTCGAGCCCACCATTTCCTTTAGTGGCACAGGCTTCCAGCCTGCGCTCGGGCCGCCCGCCATACGGGCTGTAGGGGCGGACCCAGGTGTCCGCCCAGTGCAGATGATGTAGGGTGCGCACTGCGCACCATTTCCTTATGGTGGCACAGGCTTCCAGCCTGTGCTCGGGTCGGATCAACTCACCATGGCAAGAAAAATTCGAGCGCTGGGGCTCCTTTCCGGGGGTCTGGACAGCATGCTGGCCGGGGCGGTGCTCCGGGACCAGGGCCTCGAGGTCACCTTCATCTGCTTCGTCACCCCCTTTTATGGCGCGGCGCGGGCCCGGGAGGCCGCCGCCCACCTGGGCTTGCCCCTCAAGGTGGCGGATCTGACGGTTAAATTCCAGCCCCTGCTCTATGAGCCGCCCCATGGCTTCGGCCGGGGCCACAACCCCTGCATCGACTGCCACGCCCTGATGATCCGGGAAGCCGGGGTGGTGATGGCCGCGGAGGGCTTCGACCTGGTCTTCACCGGGGAGGTCCTGGGGCAGCGGCCCATGAGCCAGAATCGCGGCTCCCTGAACCTGGTGGCCCGGGAATCGGGCCTGGGGGAGTGGCTGCTCCGGCCCCTGAGCGCCCGGTTGCTCAAGACCACCCGGCCGGAACTCCTGGGCTGGGTGGACCGGGAGCGCCTCCTTAACCTCAGCGGCCGGGGGCGCCAGCGCCAGATAGCCCTGGCCGCGGCCTACGGTATCAGCCGCTATCCGGCCCCTGCCGGAGGCTGCCTGCTCACCGACCCGAATTATGCCTTGCGGATCAAGGAACTCCTGAGGCAGGCCGGCCAGGTGGACCGCCGGGACCTGGAGCTGCTCCGCTGGGGCCGCCATTTCCGCCTGTCCGGGGGAGCCAAGGCGGTGGTGGGGCGCACCCAGCGGGAGAACGAAGCCCTGGACGGACTGGCTGCCCCGGGGGACCTCAGACTGGCGGTGGCGGATCATCCCGGCCCCCTGGTCCTGGTGATCGGCCAGGCCGGGGATAGGGAATTGCAGGAAGCCGCCGGCCTGGCCGCGGCCTACAGCGACGCCCCGTTGGCCGCGGCGGTGCGGGTAAACGTGGCAGGCCCCGGCCCGGTCTCGGTCCTCCACCTGGATACTCCGCCCAAGGACCGATTTAAGGATTTGCTTATCTAACACAAAAAGAAGCCGATTTATAGGGCGGCCTGTGGCCGCCGCCCAATGGGCGACCCCGCGGCCGCCCCTACCCCATACGGGATCGGTGGGGAAGGCGATTAGGCCGTAGGGTGCGTCTTACGCACCACCTTCCAGTCTGGGACGGGCCTCTCGGTCCCCCCAGGCGCTGATCCCAAGTTGCCGTCAAAAGCAGAAGAATCTTTTCTAGGGGCGCACAGTGGCGCAGGCTTCCAGCCTGTGATGGGGTCCGCCCCTCCTTCCACATTTTACTTTCTAGAATTTTTTTCAAATAAATCTCTCCCCCTTGATTTTTTTGGCCGTATAATTAAAGATAAAAGGGAATGTGAATTTCGCGGCCCGGTTTTACCCCGATCTTCTCGATTTTATCGGACTCAGGATCATGACCAACCACTCAGGCGGCCAGGCCCCCGGTAGCTTGCAGACCGGCATCATCCTTGCTGAACCAGACCCCGGTTGCGACCGGGAGCTGCAAAAACTGAGTGGGGTCAATCTCAACCGCTGTCTGCATTGCCGCTCTTGCGCCAATGGCTGCCCCTTCGTGGGGGCCATGGACTACCCCCCCCATCACATCCTGCGGCTGCTGCAACTGGGCCAGCGCCGGGAGGCCCTGGAGTCGCATACCATCTGGATCTGCCTGGGCTGCCACACCTGCTCGGTGCAATGTCCCATGGGCCTCGAACTGGCGGCCGTCATGAACTCCCTGCGCCACCTGGCTCTTAAAGAAGGAGTTAAGGTGGCGGAACCCGACATCCTCGATTTTCACCGGGCCGTCAACTCCTCCATCCGGCGTCATGGCCGCACCCACGACCTGGGGATCATGATGCGCTATAAGGTCCCGATGCGCCGCTGGTTCACCGACCTGGACCTGGGCCTCAAGATGCTGGCCCGGGGGAAGCTGGACCTCAAGGCCCGCCGGGTCAAGGCGGTGAAAGAGATCCGGCGGCTCTTCCTGCCCCGGCGGCCAGGATAAGGGACATGGCGGAGCTGCTGGATATTTCCTATTTTCCCGGTTGTTCCCTGGAGAGCAGCGCCCGGGAATCCAACCTGGCCCTGCTGGAGTCCGCCAAGCTCCTGGGGCTGAACCTCATCGAACTGGAAGACTGGAACTGCTGCGGGGCCTCCTCGGCCAAAGTGCTGGATAAGGATATCGCCTTTTCCCTGGCGAGCCGCAACCTGTCCCTGGCGCCGCCGGACCGCCCCTTGACGGCCACCTGCCCCGTCTGCCTCAGCCGTTTGCGGGAAGCCCAACTGCGCCTCAAGGAAGACCCGGAGGCCCGCCAAGTCCAGGAGCGCCACTGGCGGCGGCAGATCCCCCCGGACCTGGAGATCGTCAGCTTCCTGGAGCTTTTGGACCGCCTGGGTCCGGAGCGCTTGCAAGCGAAGCTGGCGCACCCCCTGAAGGGCCTGAAGGCCGTGCCCTATTACGGCTGCACCACCTTCGGCCCGCCGGACCTGGACCGGGGCCGGTACTTCCTGGGGGAGCTGGGTGGCCTCCTGGCCGCGCTGGGGGCCGAACCGCTGACCAAGGCCTTGACCCACCGCTGCTGCGGCGGCTATCTCACCGTGGCCCGGGCGGACGCGGTGACGCCCCTGGTGAACGAGATCATGGAGAGCGCCGTGGCCGCGGGCGCCGAGTGCCTGGTCACCAGTTGCCCCATGTGCCAGCTCAACCTGGAGTCCAGGTGCACCCTTCCGAATAAGCTGCCCATCCTGCATTTCTCCGAGGTCCTGGCCCTGGCCCTGGGCGCCCAGGATTATGACGGCTGGTTTGCGCGCCACCTGACGGACCCGCGGCCGCTGTTGCAGGCCCGGGGACTCATTCCCTAATTTTTCGGATTTCGCTGAGGATCAAGGCAGGCCGCAAGGTCTGCCTTTTTATTCTTGGCTTTTACGAGGGAAGGCCGGCCATCCCCGGCCGCCCCAAAAGAAGGCGGGCACGGGTGAAGTGCAGAGAAAGGGGCCTTCTTCGGATTAAAGTTGTGATGGGGGGGCCTTTTTTTATTGACTTCTTTATAAAAGTTAATGAACCGGTTGAAAGGGCAATCGCTTTTTTGCAAGTGCTTAATAAGTCCCCCAAACCAGGGTTTGCAAACGGGACAAAGAGGGAGTAAGATGGCTTCCATAGAAACTAAATAGACGTTGATCGTTAAGCCGGGGTTACTAAAATGATTCACAAAGTTGAACGATTAACCTCCATCGGCAAGTTTCGCGACTTTCAGGCAGCAGGCGATATTAGTTTCAGAAAGCTTACTCTCATCTATGCTGACAATGGTGCCGGTAAGACCACGTTAGCCTCAATCTTTCGCTCACTGACCCAAGGCAAACCCGAAATCATCATGAGGCGACTCTCGACCAATCACAGATCCCCACAGGCAGCGCAACTTATCCAAAGAGATGCAGCTGGGAGAGACACTTATCACTCGTTTCGACCCGAGGGATGGACCAATCCATTCCCGGACATTGAGATTTTTGATGTGCATTTTGTGAATGACAACATCTATTCAGGCTTTGAATTCAGCGATGAGCATAAGAAACAATTGCATGACTTTGTGATTGGCGCCCAAGGAGTGGCTATCAAAGACCAGATAGAACAAAATAAGGCAGCCAAAACTCAATCACGACAATTACAGGAGGGTCTCGAGAACCGGATAATACAAGAAGTCCAGAATGGCCTAACTACAGAACTATTGACGGGTTTTGTGAATTTAACTCCGGATGACAGGAACGACATTGATAGCAGAATCTCAGCGGCTGAAACGGATTTGAGAAATGCTAAGGCAAATGCAATTATTCAAACCCTGCAACCCCTTTCGCATCTAAGCGGCATCAATCCTGCGCTTGATTTCTCAAGTATTATTGACGATTTACAATCAACTACAAAGACTATTCATGATGAGGCTCTGCAACAACTATTTGAAGGTCATTGTAAAGACCTCTCCGACAACTCTATTGAAGGGCCTGAGAGATGGATTAGAACTGGCTACGCATACATAGAGAAGAAAGGCGAAATTTCACCAGGAACTATAACCTGTCCCTTTTGTGGGCAACCTGTCACCAATGAAATGGAAATCCTTAGAGCATATTCTATTCATTTCGATGCTCAGTTTAATGCATTGGTACAAAGACTTCAGACATATTTGGATTCTTTGCAGCGTTTCAATACAGAATTATCTATCCAGTCATCCATATCTGTAAATCAAACTAATACAGAACGTGGCACTGCTTGGGCAACTCACCTGCCTGCAACAATAAATGCCCCTGCTGTTATTTTAATTGATGGCGAAGTACTCCTATCTGAATTTCAAGAGGTAACTTCAACAATCAGAAATAAATCTCAGAACCCATCTATACCATTAGCATCAGCCGCCATTACTAACCTTCAGACACATCTGCATGCCATTAATGATGAGATTGTAACATATAATCAAGCTGTTGCCTCCTATAATAGCTCGGCAAATTCTTTTCGCTTAAGCATCAAAACAGAACAACAAGCACAGAATGAACTAAACTCGCTCAATAGAATCAAAAAAAGGCATGAACCAATTATTGTCGCAATGTGTACACGATTGACTTTAGAAAGGGAGAACCTCAGAAGACTGGAACAAGATTACCCCCTGTTAATTCAACAACAGCAAGAAGCAGCAACAGCTTTCTTTATTACTTACAAAAATCGTATCAACCACTATTTAGGAACGGTCTTCAAGACACCGTTTAGAATCGACCAAGTTGTTCATGTACCACCGCAAGGAAGGGCGACGCGAAGCAGAATAGACTACAACCTGACGATTGACGGATACACAATTTCGTGCGATCCAGCTCAACCCGTTAGCATAAAAAACTGTCTCAGTGAAGGCGACAAGAATACAATCGCCTTGGCTTTCTTTTTTTCAAAACTGGATATAGACCCAGGCATAGGGAACAAGATTGTGGTTATTGATGATCCATTAACGAGTTTCGATACTAACCGCAAATCTTACACTGTCCAACTTATCCAAAGCCTCCTTGCAAAAGTCAAACAAGTAATAGTATTAAGCCATTATGAATTCTTTCTCAGTGCACTTTCAAATGGAATTCCAAAAGGCGATAAAAAAACTCTGCTCATTTCAGAGAATTTTACTACCGGAGCCTCTAGTATCGAACCTCTCGACCTGGATGCCCTTATGCAACCAAAGTACTTCCGGGACATCGAGAAACTTGACGAATTCCTGGCAACCCCTAATATCGCCATAAAAGACGAAATACTTGGTCTTATGCGAAATGTTTTAGAAGCGCATATCCTTTTCAAATTTTACAGGCAGACTCGGGGAATTCCGCCAAATCGAAGAACCTTCGGAATGCTGATCGCCGAACTTGTAAGCCAAAATGTCTCATTTCGGAATGACACGGTGCCTCCAAGCATTATCTCAAAACTGAGAATGATCAACTCCGTCTCCTGGAAACCTCACCATGGAGAACCTGTGCCGGATTATGCGGCAATCGGTATGAACCCAAACACAATAACTGTTGCAGAATTAGCCAACTTAGTCCGGGATACGTTGGATTTAATTGATAATCTTTTGTAGGAAAAATGGTTTTATTAACTTTCGGGGAATAGTTAATGAAATAAAGGGGCAGATATTAAACTCATCCAAGGGCCGCGGCCAGGCGCGGCGTCAGGTGGTCGAAGTCGCCGTTGGACATGATCAGCACCAGGTCGCCGGGCTTTAGCAACTCCAGCAGTCCCTTCAGGAGCTGGTCGGTGTCGGGAAAATAAAGGGCGGTCTGGCCCTGGCGCCTTAGGTCGGCGGCCAGTTGCCGGGAGGAAAACTGCTCCTCCGGCTCCACCTTCCACAGGTCCGGCGGCTCCCGCACCAGGACCAGGTCCGCGTCTTTAAAGGCCGCGGCGTAAGGCTCCTGAAAGACGCGGCGCCGGGAGGTGTTGGTGCGGGGCTCGAAGACCGCCACCAGGCGGCGTCCCGGATAGCCCTGGCGCACCGCGGCCAGGGTCACGGCCACCGCGGTGGGATGGTGGGCGAAATCCTGCACGATCAGCACTCCCTGAAATTCCCCCACCACTTCCTGGCGCTTGTGCACCCCCTGAAAGCCCGTCAGGGCCTGGCGCAAGCCGCCGGGCTCGCCTCCCACCTCCGCCAGGGCCGCCAGGGCGGCCAGTCCGTTTAAGGCGTTGTGGGTCCCCAGCATGGGCAGGAAAAATTCACCCCAGGCCCTCCCTTCCCGGAGGACGGTGAAATTCATGCCCCCGGCCCGGGGTGCGAGGTCACGGACCCGCCAGTGGCAGTGGGGGCCCTGGCCGTAAAAAGCCACGGCCGCGCCCGCGCCCCGGCAGACCTGCCGCACCAGGGGCGCATCCCCCCAGGCCAGGACCCGGCCGTCCGGGGGGACCTGCTCCAGGAAGGACTCGAAGGCCCGGATGACCTGGTTCAGGTCGGCGTAAATGTCGGCGTGGTCGAACTCGATGGAGGTGAGCACCGCCACCCGGGGCCGGAAATGCACGAATTTGGGGCGCTTGTCGAAAAAGGCGGTGTCGTATTCATCGCCTTCCAGGACCACGTAAGGGCCGCGGCCCACCCGGAAGTTGGCCTCGAAATTCCGGGCCAGGCCTCCCACCATGAAACCGGGGTCCAGCCCCAGGGCGTAGAGCAGCCAGGCGATCAGCGCGGTGGTGGTGGTCTTGCCGTGGGTGCCGGCTACCACCAGGCTCTGGCGGTCCCCCACCAGGAAGCGGTTCAGGGCCTCAGGCAGGGAGAGGCGGGGGATGTCGCTCTGAAGCAGGGCCTGGGCCTCGGGGTTGTCCCGGCGGATGACGTTGCCCACCACCGCCAGGTCCGGCCGGGGCGCCAGATTCTCCGGGGCGTAGCCGTTTTGCACCGGAATGCCCAGCCCGGCCAGATAGGTGCTCATGGGCGGGTAGGCGTGTTCGTCGGAGCCGCTGACCCGGTAGCCCTGCTCCTTGAGGATGCCGGCCAGGGCCGCCATGCCGGTGCCGCAGATGCCCAGAAGGTGGATGTGCATTTGAGTTTCGAGTTTCGAGTTTCGAGTTTCGAGTTTTGAGTTTTGGGTTTTGGGTTTTGGGTTTTGGGTTTTTAGTTTTTAGTGGCACAGGCCTCTGGCCTGTGGGAAAAGGTTTTTTCTGGTTCCGGCTTTGGAACCAGATTTGAAATAAGCTGGTGCGCAGTGCGCACCCTACATTATTGATAAGCAGGACTATTCCTCTCGTTACCAAGCTCCAGCGTGGCAACACCGCGGTTTTGCCCGACTCCTGCCTGGCCCTGCAAGCATCGGTGGGGCGGGCCGCAGTAATCGCCGCCTTTAATGGTGCGCAGTGCGCACCCTACATTTTTTTATTCTGGTTCCAAAACCAGATCTGAAAGGAAATGGTGGGCAGTGCCCACCCTACATTTTTACCTCTCGTTCCCAAGCTCCTGCTGGGGAACGCCCTTTTCTTGCCAAGCTCCTGCTTGGCCTTGGGCAGCTGTACTGCGGGGGCCGGGGGAATCCCTCTATAGACTATTTCGAACCCCCACATACTATAAAATTGTCATTCTGAGCGAAGCGAAGAATCTCGTCTTTTTAAATAGTTGAGACCCTTCGCTTCGCTCCGGGTGACAGAAAAAGCGGTTTTGAAATAGCTTAAACCGCTTGATTTGCACCCCATCAAAACACCCTATTCGATATGCAAGCCATATCTGGATTTAGTCCAGTCCAGCGATAATTCCTTCAAATGGCATGGTATTGACTTTTACAAGAATTATCCTTATCGTAAAGTTCCAGTCTGCAAACAAAAGGAGGATACAGACCATGATCAAGGCTATGAGCAGGGTACTGATGTTGGCAGTGTTTCTCCTGTCTATGTCAGGCTGGAGCATGGCCGAGCCAGCCAAGCCGGAGCCGCCGAAGCCGCCACCGCCCCCCCTGCAAGTGGGGGAGATCAAAAAGCCGTTGGTTAAAAATCCGCAGAAGCCCCCGCCCCCGCAGAAAACGAAGGCGATAGAAAATCCGCCGAACCCACCAAAGAATCCACTGAAGCCAAAGCCTGGGCAGGCGAATTAAGGTCGTCCATACTCTTAACTGAGCCATAGCGAATCTGGCTCCGATTTGCCGATTGTTAGATAATTTTGGGCATCACCATCCCCATGCCCTCCGAAGGGCCATACTAAACCATTCTTTCTAATCAAAATCGTTTCGCCCTTGGGTGTCTCATGCATTCGATTTTGTTTCTCGCAAAATACCAACTTATTACGCTATGTTGCCAAAGCAGGAGCTTGGGTCAAATTTGCGTTCCCAAGCGGGAGTTTGGGAACCAGATCTGAAATCTTCGTTTATAAATGGTGCGCAGTGTGCACCCTACATTATTGATCAGCAGGACTATTAACCCACCCGGAATTAGCGAAATTCCCGGCCAAACCCCAAGGCCCGGGAGGCCGCTTCGTGGAAGCGGGGACGGAAGGCCTGGATCCCGGCCTTGTCGTCCCGGCCCAGGTGGACTCGGTTGGTGAGTAAGACTACCATCTGCCCCAGCTTCAGGTCCAGCCAAAAAGAGACGCCGGTGAAGCCCAGGTGGCCGACGCTGACGGGCGAGAAATAGCGTCCCGCCGAGCGCCGGGAGGCAGCGGGGCCGGGGGTGTCGAACCCCCAGGCCCGGGCGCCCCTGGCCACCGGGGTCAGGAAGCGGCGCACCGAGGCGGGGGAGAAGGGTAAGCTGCCGGCCTCTCCCCGATAAGCCCGGTAAAGGGCGGCCACCAGACGAAAAACCTCGATTCCCCGGCCGAAGAGGCCGGCGTGTCCGGCCACGCCCCCCGCGGCCCAGGCGTTCTCGTCGTGCACCTCGCCAGAGATCCGGCGCCCGGCAATCAGGCCGGTTTCGGTGGCGGCGTAAACGCGGTTTGCCGTTTTCCGTTTGCCGTTTTCCGTAATAAGACCAGCTTGGTCCGGGAGGGGCAAGGGGTTGAAGCCCAGGGCTTCCAGTCCTAAAGGACGGTAAATTCTTGCTGCGCAGAAGCGGTCCAGGGTCAGGCCGGAGACGGTTTCCACCACCGCCTGCAGGAGCATGAACCCCAGGTCGCTGTATAGGGTGGCGGTGTCCGGGGGCTGGACCAGAGTTGAGGCCGCGGCCAGGCGAGGCAAGAGGCCGCGGCGGGCCGCCGGGGGCTTCTGAAGAATTTCCTGATAAAAGGGCTTCCAGGCCGGCAGTCCGGCCCGGTGGGCCAGGAGGCTCCCGAGGCTCAAGGAGCGCTTGTCCGGCGGCAGCCAGGCCCCGGGCAGGAACTCCCCCAGGGTGGCCGCGGGCGCGAGCCTGCCGTCGTCCATCAGCAGCAGCAGCGCCAGGGCAGTGGCCAGGGGTTTGGTGAGGGAAGCCAGATCGAAGACGGTAGCCGCGGTGGCGGCCTGGGCCTCCGGGTCCCGGGAGACCCGGCCCACCGCGGCCTGCCAGCGGAGCTCGCCACCCACCCCGGCCAGGGCCACCGCGGCGGTGTAAATGCCTCCGGTTAAGCCATCTTCCAGGAGCTGGGTCAGCGGGTTGAAGGGCTCGGACATGGGTCAGTAGGGCAAAAGTAAAAAGTAAAAAGTAAAAAGTAAAAAGGCAAAAAGGGCAAAGGCAAAGGCAAAGGATTTTTACTTTTACCTTTTTACTTTTGACTTGTCTGCGGCTTACTCCTTCTCCAGGGCCAGGCTGATGAGACGGTCCAGGAGGGCCGGAAACTCCAGGCCCGCGGCCTTGGCGGCCTGGGGGAAGAGGCTGGTGGCGGTCATGCCCGGAATGGTGTTGGTCTCCAGGACGTAAATTTCCCCCTCCCGGACGATCATGTCGGTGCGGGAATATCCCCGGCAGCCCAGGGCGGCGTGCGCCGCCAGGGCGCACTGCTGCGCCTGCCCGGCGAGCTTGGGTTCCAGCCGGGCCGGGCAGATCTCCCGGCTGGCCCCGGGCTGGTACTTGGCCTCGTAGTCGAAAAAGCGGTAATCGCTGGAGGGGATGATCTCCACCAGGGGCAAAGGTACAGGGTCCCGGTTGCCGAGGACGCCGCCGGTGACCTCGGCGCCCTGGACGAACTCCTCCACCAGCACCCGGGAGTCGTAGCCAAAGGCCGCGGTCAGGCCTGCTTCCAGTTCCGCCCGGCTGCGGGCCAGGGTGATGCCGATGCTGGAGCCTTCGCTGGCCGGTTTGATGACCACCGGCAACCCCAGTGTCCCTTCGATTTCCCGGGGGCTGGGGGCCTGCTCCCGGGGAAAGACCAGGGCCGCGGGGACCTTCAGTCCGGCCCGTTGATAGAGGGCCTTGCTCAACTCCTTGTTCATGGCCAGGGCCGAGCCCAGGACTCCGGAGCCCTGGTAGGGGATCTCCAGGAGATCCAGCAGACCCTGCATGGCGCCGTCTTCTCCGCCCCGGCCGTGCATGATGATCAGGGCCGCCTGCAGCTCCGGGGCGTCCGCTACCAGCCTCCCCAGATCGGTGAGGGGATCGTAGCGCCGGATGTCATACTTACTCTTATCCAGGGCCTCAAAGACCTGGGCGCCGCTTTTTAAGGAGACTTCCCGCTCGGAAGATTTACCCCCGGCGATCAGGGCCAGCCGCATCTTTGCCATGCTTGCCTCCGTAGAACAGTTCAAAGTTCAAAGTTCAAGGTGGTGGGTAATCAAGGTTATCTGACTTTGAACTTTGAAACTCAGGACCGCCTTTGGCTTAGAGAAGGTCCAAGGGGGTGATGCTCAAACCCGCAAACAATTTTTCTTCCAGGGCCTGGCTGCGGACCTCCATGGCGGCGATGCGCCCCAGGGCCTCCGGGGTGCGTCCGTAACGCTGCTTCAGGTCGGCGAAGCGGTCTGCCAGGCTCACTACCTGGGCGTGGAGCACCCGCTTGTCGGCATAGTTGACCACCTCGGCTTCCCGCAGCGGCCGCGGGTCCTTAACCAGCTCCTCCGCCAGGCGCACGTGCTCCAGCACCACCTGGGCCAGCTCCGGGTAACCCAGGGAATCCAGAACCTCGGCGCCCCATCGGGCATGGTTCTGAGCGGTTCCCAGGCAAGGGGCCTTCCCCAGGTCGTGGAGCAGGGCCCCGGTGCTGATCAGAGGCAGGTGCAGCTCAAAGCCCGCGGCTGCCAGGGCCTGCCCCAAAAAATCGGCTACCTGCATTACCCGGAAACTGTGCTCCCGGATGTTGGGCAGCATGCCGTGGGCCGCCATCAGGGCCAGGCAGTCGTTATAGGTGGGCAGGGATATGCTGGTGATATCCGCATCCCGGGGAACCAGGTCAATTTTCACTTAGACACCACATGGCGATTAAATTTCGCAACCAGACTCCCGCGGGGGGACGTTCAAGATTTTTCTCACCAGGACCGCGGCGTAGGCGGCGATCCCCTCCCCCCGCCCGGTGAAGCCCATCTTTTCGGTGGTGGTGGCCTTGAGGTTGAGGTCCTCCGGGGCCAGGCCCAGGATGGGCGCCAGCCTGGCGAGCATCTCCGGGAAATGCGGCCCCAGGCGGGGGGCCTCGCACACCACCACGGCGTCCAGGTTCACCGGCTGGTAGCCCCGCTGCCTGACGATTTCCATGACCTTTTCCAGCAGCAGGAGGCTGGAAATATCCTGGAAGGCCGGGTCATGATCCGGGAAGTGGCGGCCCAGGTCACCGGCGCCCACGGCGCCCAGGAAGGCGTCGCCGATGGCGTGGCTCAGGACGTCGGCGTCGGAGTGTCCCAGGAGGCCCAGATGATAGGGAATGGCCACTCCCCCCAGGATCAGGGGGCGCCCCGCGGTAAAGCGGTGGGCGTCATAACCCAGACCGACTTTCACGCCGTCGTCTCCTTTTGCGCATCAGGGGCAGAATCGCCTCCGCCAGGGCCAGATCATCGGGGGTGGTGATCTTCAGGTTCAGGGGCGAGCCGGCCACCACCACCACCGGCTGCTGGAGCCGCTCCACCAGGGAGGACTCGTCGGTGCCGTAAAAAT
Organism: uncultured delta proteobacterium; assembly: GCA_963812655.1. Classification (GTDB taxonomy): domain Bacteria; phylum Desulfobacterota; class Desulfobaccia; order Desulfobaccales; family 0-14-0-80-60-11; genus JAPLJC01. The sequence continues at coordinate 28,360 of CAWEWX010000039.1, forward strand.
TGCGGCTGTAGGCCTCGGTAAAGGCCCGCCACAGCAAGACCGCGTGGAATGCCTGGGGCGTTTGAATCTGCCAGATATCCTTGCGCTCCAGGGTGTGGTGGATCTCCCCGGTGGCATTGACGGCCTTCAAGGTATCATGGGCCGGCAGTCCCAGGACTGCGGCGCCGTGGCTCCGGGCCGCCTGGATCACCTGCTGGACCTGATCGGGAGTGACGAAGGGCCGCACCCCGTCGTGCACCAGGATGATTTCCAAGTCATCTTCATTTTGCAAGGCCTTGAGGGCATTATAGACGCTGTCCTGGCGTTCCTTGCCCCCCGGCACCAGGCGCAGGACCTTCTTGAAGCCATAGGGGGAGATCACTTTTGCCTGGCAATAGTCCAGTTCATCGGGGTGCACCACCAGGGTGACTTCCCGGATCTCCTGGACGTGCTCGAAGACGCCCAGGGTATGGGCCAGGATGGGTTTGCCCGCCAGCAGCAGATAGGGTTTGGGGACCTTGTGGCCCATGCGTTCCCCGACCCCGGCGGCGGCCACGATGGCGGCAATCATGGGTTGGGGCCTCCCCGGCCCTGGCAGGATACGGCGCCGGCCCGCCCGGGCAGGCGGCGGCAAGCGACCTGGGCCACCGGGATCTTGCCGCGGTCCTGAAGGAGTCCCCGGGCCCAGTCCTCCAGGAGGCAGAAATCTACTCCTTGCCGGCGGCAGCGCCGCAGGAGACCGGCGAATTCCTCCAGGAACGGCCCGCCTTCCAGCTCGGCGTGGATGGTGAGCACCTGGGGGCGCTCCGGGTGGAGGCGGGACAGCACCAGCTCAGAAAAATCCCGGGGGCGGCAGCCGTCCAATCCCAGCAGCTCATCCAGGGTGGGCAGGGTGGTGGGGATCTCCAGGAGCGGGGTGATGGTCTCGGCGAACCTGGGAAAATAAGGGGTAAAGCCCCGGGTGTCGCTGGCATAAAGAAAATCTTGGGCCGCCAGGGCCGCCCGGCTGGCCGGGCTGCACTGCCAGCCCGGGGCCGCGAAGGATTTGGCCGGCCGCCGCGTTAGTGCGACCAGGGTTTGTTGGGCCGCGGCAATCTCCTGGGAGATTTCGGCGAAGGTAAGCCGGAAAAGCCGGTCGTGCCAGCGCACATGGTCATAGCCGTGCAGCCCCAGCTCATGGCCGGCCGCGCTAATCAGGCCGGGGATCTCCGGGGCCGCGGCATGGATCAGGGGCGCGGGCAGCAGGGTGCCGTAGCACATGGTCTTGAGGCCGTAAATCGCCGGAGCCCGGGTGCGCCACATCTTCTGGAAAAATCCCCGTTGCCGAAAAACCCGAAAGATAGCCCGGCCGGAGTTGTCCGGCCCCAGGGCCAGAAAGAAGCTGGCCCTGACTCCCTCCTCCTTCAGGACCTTAAGCAGGGCGGGCACCCCGCTTCGATAGCCTTCCAGGGTGTCGACGTCCACCTTGAGGCACAGGCGCGGCGGAGAAGCGGTTTGGGGGGCGCGCTTTCCGGTTTTCGGCGATGATACGGTGGTCATATCCCAATCGATGCTGTGTCCATCACCTGCCAAAGCCGGGGCCTTGGCTAAAGTAGCGTTCCCCGGCTGGAGCTAGGGAACTGAAATCCCCCTAAATCCCCCTTTTCCAAAGGGGGACTTTAATACCCTTGGAACTTAGGTTTTCTTGATTTAATGCCATGCTATTTATGAAGCACAACAATAGTCGATTTTTACTGCTTACTGCTTACTGCTTATTGCTAACGGCTTACTCCTCCGGGCCTCCTCCAGGAAGGCGTCCAGAGTGATCTTCAAGGAGGCGCCGAGGTCCGTCTTCGGCTCCCAGCCCAGAAGCTTGCGGGCCTTGGCGATGGAGGGCTTGCGGCTGGTGATGTCCTGGTAGCCCTGGCCGTAATAGTCCTCGTGGCGGGTCTCCACGATCTCCGAATAGCCCCCGTCATCCCTATGGTCCGGATGCTGCCGGAAGAGGTCGCGCAAGAGGTGGGCCAACTCTTTTATCGAAGCCTCATTATGGGGGTTGCCGAGGTTGAAGATCTGTCCGTCGGCGACCCCGCCGGGGTTCTCGATGATGGTCATCAAGGCGTCGACGCCGTCTTCCACATAGGTGAAGCAGCGCTTTTGATTGCCGCCGTCCACCAGCAGGATGGGCTCCCGCTGCAGCAGGTTGAGGATGAATTGGGTCACCACCCGGGAACTCCCCTCCTTGGCGGCGTCAAGGTCATCGAGCTTCGGGCCGATCCAGTTGAAGGGGCGGATCATGGAAAACTGTAATTGTCCCGACTGGCCGTAGGCCCAGATGACCCGGTCCAGGAGCTGCTTGGAGCAACTGTAGATCCAGCGCTGCTTGTGGATGGGCCCCAACACCAGGCTGCTGCTGTCTTCTGAGAACTCCGGGTCCGGGCACATCCCGTAAACTTCCGAGGTGGAGGGGAAGATGATGCGGCTGTGGTATTTCACGCATTGGCGCACGATCCGCAGGTTTTCCTCGAAATCGAGTTCAAAGACCCGCAGGGGGTTTTTCACATAGGCCATCGGAGTGGCAATGGCCACCAGGGGCAGGACCACCTCGCACTTCTTGATGTGGTATTCGATCCATTCCTTATTGATGCCGATGTCGCCTTCCAGGAAGTGGAAGCGGGGGTGGTTCAGGGCCTGGTCCAGCTTGTTGGAGTAGAGGTCCATGCCGTAGACCTCCCAGTCCCGCTCTGTGAGAATGCGCCTGGTCAGGGCGTTGCCGTTCTCCAGGGCCAGGCTGATGAGACGGTCCAGGAGGGCCGGAAACTCCAGGCCCGCGGCCTGGGCGGCCTGGGGGAAGAGGCTGGTGGCGGTCATGCCCGGAATGGTGTTGGTCTCCAGGACGTAAATTTCCCCCTCCCGGACGATCATATCGGTGCGGGAATATCCCCGGCAGCCCAGGGCGGCGTGCGCCGCCAGCGCGCACTGCTGCGCCTGCCCGGCGAGCTTGGGTTCCAGCCTGGCCGGGCAGATCTCCCGGCTGGCCCCGGGCTGGTACTTGGCCTCGTAGTCGAAAAACCGGTAATCGCTTGAGGGGATGATCTCCACCAGGGGCAAAGGTACAGGGTCCCGGTTGCCGAGGACGCCGCCGGTAACCTCGGCGCCCTGGACGAACTCCTCCACCAGCACCCGGGAGTCGTAGCCAAAGGCCGCGGTCAGGCCTGCTTCCAGTTCCGCCAGGCTGCGGGCCAGGGTGATGCCGATGCTAGAGCCTTCGTTGGCCGGCTTGATGACCACCGGCAACCCCAGTCTCCCTTCGATTTCCCGGGGGCTGGGGGCCTGCTCCCGGGGAAAGACCAGGGCCGCGGGGACCTTTAGTCCGGCCCGTTGATAGAGGGCCTTGCTCAACTCCTTGTTCATGGCCAGGGCCGAGCCCAGGACTCCGGAGCCCTGGTAGGGGATTTCCAGAAGATCCAGCAGACCCTGCATGGCGCCGTCTTCTCCGCCCCGGCCGTGCATGATGATCAGGGCCACCTGCAACTCCGGGGCGTCCGCTACCAGCCTACCCAGATCAGTGAGGGGATCGTAGCGCCGGATGTCATACTTACTCTTATCCAGGGCCTCAAAGACCTGGGCGCCGCTTTTTAAGGAGACTTCCCGCTCTGAAGATTTACCCCCGGCGATCAGGGCCAGCCGCATCTTTGCCATGCTTGCCTCCGGCGAATAATTGTCATGAATCAGCTATCAGCTATCAGAACATCGGTTTTGGAAGAAATTTTCATACGTAAACGCCCTTTATTTTTTCGTTAATCTATCAATATTCTGGGACTGAGTATTGGCAAGCTCCCCCTCCCTGAGAGGGGAGGGGGCTGGGGGGAGGGTGGCTCGCTTGTCGGCACTAAAACTCCAAAGACGATACCACCCCCACCCTAACCCTCCCCCCTCGAAGGGGGAGGGAATTTTGCAGTTTTTGCAGGGTGTTTAGATGATAATTTATTATTATCGTTAGATATATTATCGAGAAGGTCTCCAGGGGACCAGGGCAAACCCGCAAACAACTTTTCTTCCAGGGCCTGGCTGCTGACCTCCATAGCATTGATGCGCACCAGGGCCTCCGGGGTGCGTCCGTAACGCTCCTTCAGGTCGGCGAAGCGGTCTGCCAGGCTAACTACCCGGGTGTGGAGCACCCGCTTGTCGGCGTAGTTGACCACCTCGGCTTCCCGCAGCGGCCGCGGGTCCTTAACCAACTCCTCCGTTAGGCGCACGTGCTCCAGCACCACCTGGGCCAGCTCCGGGTAACCCAGGGAATACAGAACCTCGGCGCCCCATCGGGCATGGTTCTGAGCGGTTCCCAGGCAAGGGGTCTTCCCCAGGTCGTGGAGCAGGGCCCCGGTGCTGATCAGAGGCAGGTGCAGCTCAAAGCCCGCGGCTGCCAGGGCCTGCCCCAACCAATCGGCTACCTGCATTACCCGGTAACTATGCTCCCGGACGTTGGGCAGCATGCCGTGGGCCGCCATCAGGGCCAGGCAGTCGTTATAGGTGGGCAGGGATATGCCAGCGATATCCGCATCCCGAGGAACCAGGTCAATTTTCACTTAGACACCACATCGCGATTGAATCTCGCACCCAGGCTCCCGCTGGGGGATGCCCACTTTGATCGACGCCTTGCTTCGAAACCATTTCTTCCTGGTTCCCAAGTTTAACTTGGGAACCAGGGGAAAAACCCGGGAAGCAGGAAAAAAACGAACCGATAGGGCGGGCAGCGCCCCCCCCTAGATTTTTCTCACCAGGACCGTGGCGTAGGCGGCGATCCCCTCCCCCCGCCCGGTGAAGCCCATGGTTTCGGTGGAGGTGGCCTTGAGGTTGAGGTCCTCAGGGTCCAGGCCCAGGATGGGCGCCAGCCTGGCGCGCATCTCCGGGAAATGCGGCCCCAGGCGGGGGGCCTCACACACCACCACGGCGTCCAGGTTCACCGGCTGGTAGCCTCGCTGCCTGACGATTTCCATGACCTTTTCCAGCAGCAGGAGGCTGGAAATATCTTGGAAGGCCGGGTCATGATCCGGGAAGTGGCGGCCCAGGTCACCGGCGCCCACGGCGCCCAGGAAGGCGTCGCCGATGGCGTGGCTCAGGACGTCGGCGTCGGAGTGTCCCAGGAGGCCCAGATGATAGGGAATGGCCACTCCCCCCAGGATCAGGGGGCGCCCCGCGGTAAAGCGGTGGGCGTCATAACCCAGACCGACTTTCACGCCGTCGTCTCCTTCTGCGCATTAGGGACAGAATCGCCTCCGCCAGGGCCAGATCATCGGGGGTGGTGATCTTCAGGTTCAAGGGCGAGCCGGCCACCACCACCACCGGCTGCTGGAGCCGCTCCACCAGGGAGGACTCGTCGGTGCCGTAAAAATTGCGGCTGTAGGCCTCGGTAAAGGCCCGCCACAGCAAGACCGCGTGGAATGCCTGGGGCGTTTGAATCTGCCAGATATCCTTGCGCTCCAGGGTATGGTGGATCTCCCCCGTGGAATTGACGGCCTTCAAGGTATCATGGGCCGGCAGTCCCAGGACTGCGCCGCCGTGGCTCCGGGCCGCCTGGATCACCTTCTGGACCTGATCCGGAGTGACGAAGGGCCGCACCCCGTCGTGCACCAGGACGATTTCCAAATCATCTTCATTTTGTAAGGCCTTGAGGGCATTGTAGACGCTGTCCTGGCGTTCCTTGCCCCCCGGCACCAGGCGCAGGACCTTCTTGAAGGCATAGGGGGAGATCACCTTTTCCTGGCAATAGTCCAGTTCATCGGGGTGCACCACCAGGGTGACTTCCCGGATCTCCGGGACCTGCTCGAAGACCCCCAAGGTATGGGCCAGGATGGGTTTGCCCGCCAGCAGCAGATAGGGTTTGGGGACCTTGTGGCCCATGCGTTCCCCGACCCCGGCGGCGGCCACGATGGCGGCAATCATGGGTTGGGGGTCTCCAAGCCCTGGCAGGATACGGCGCCGGCCCGCCCGGGCAGGCGGCGGCAAGCGACCTGGGCCACCGGGATCTTGCCCCGGTCCTGAAGGAGTCCCCGGGCCCAGTCCTCCAGGAGGCAAAAGGCCACCCCTTGCCGGCGGCAGCGCCGCAAGAGACCGGCGAATTCCTCCAGGAACGGCCCGCCTTCCAGCTCGGCGTGGATGGTGAGCACCTGGGGGCGCTCCGGGTTGAGGCGGGACAGCACCAGCTCAGAAAAATCCCGGGGGCGGCAGCCGTCCAATCCCAGAAGCTCATCCAGGGTGGGCAGGGTGGTGGGGATCTCCAGGACCGGGGTGATGGTCTCTGCAAACCTGGGAAAATAAGGGGTAAAGCCCCGGGTGTCGCTGGCATAAAGGAAATCTTGGGCGTACAAAGCCGCCCGGCTCGCCGGGCTGCACTGCCAGCCCGGGGCCGCGAAGGATTTGGCCGGCCGCCGCAGCAGGGAGACCAGGGTTTGTTGGGCCGCGGCAATCTCCTGGGAGATCTCGGCGAAGGTAAGCCGGAAAAGCCGGTCGTGCCAGCGCACATGGTCATAGCCGTGCAGCCCCAGCTCATGGCCGGCCGCGATAATCAGGCCGGGGATCTCCGGGGCCGCGGCATGGATCAGGGGCGCGGGCAGCAGGGTGCCGTAGCACATGGTCTTGAGGCCGTAAATCGCCGGAGCCCGGGTGCGCCACATCTTCTGGAAAAATCCCCGTTGCCGAAAAACCCGAAAGATAGCCCGGCCGGAGTTATCCGGCCCCAGGGCCAGAAAGAAGCTGGCCCTGACCTTCTCCTCCTCCAGGACCTTAAGCAGGGCGGGCACCCCGCGGCGATAGCCTTCCAGGGTGTCGACGTCCACCTTGAGGCACAGGCGCGGCGGAGAATCGGTTTTGGGTTTGCGCTTTCCGGTTTTCGGCGATGATACGGTGGCCATATCCCAATCGTCGCGGTTTCCATCACCTGCCAAAGCCGGGGCCTTGGCTAAAATAGCGTTCCCCGGCAGGAGCTGGGGAACGGGAATAACCCCTTCTTCCTGGTTATCGTCCCGGTTCCCGGGTTTATCCTGGGAACCAGGGGGAAAGGGGGGCTTATCGCCTACTTGAAAAGGTCTATATCCGACTAGTCGATTTTTGCTGCTAACTGCTTATTCCCCCGGGCCTCCTCCAGGAAGGCGTCCAGAGTGATCTTCAAGGAGGCGCCGAGGTCCGTCTTCGGCTCCCAGCCCAGAAGCTTGCGCGCCTTGGCGATGGAGGGCTTGCGGCTGGTGATGTCCTGGTAGCCCTGGCCGTAATAGTCCTCGTGGCGGGTCTCCACGATCTCCGAATAGCCCCCGTCATCCTTATGGTCCGGATGCTGCCGGAAGAGGTCGCGCAAGAGGTGGGCCAACTCTTTTATCGAAGCCTCATTACGGGGGTTGCCGAGGTTGAAGATCTGTCCGTCGGCGGCCCCGCCGGGGTTCTCGATGATGGTCATCAAGGCGTCGATGCCGTCTTCCACGTAAGTGAAGCAGCGCTTTTGATTGCCGCCATCCACCAACAGGATGGGCTCCCGCTGCAGCAGGTTGAGGATGAATTGGGTCACCACCCGGGAACTCCCCTCCTTGGCGGCGTCAAGGTCATCGAGCTTCGGGCCGATCCAGTTGAAGGGGCGGATCAGGGAAAACTGTAATTGTCCCGACTGGCCGTAGGCCCAGATGACCCGGTCCAGGAGCTGCTTGGAGCAACTGTAGATCCAGCGCTGCTTGTGGATGGGCCCCAACACCAGGCTGCTGCTGTCTTCCGAGAACTCCGGGTCCGGGCACATCCCGTAAACTTCCGAGGTGGAGGGGAAGATGATGCGGCTGTGGTACTTAACGCATTGGCGCACGATCCGCAGGTTTTCCTCGAAATCGAGTTCAAAGACCCGCAGGGGGTTTTTCACATAGGCCATCGGGGTGGCAATGGCCACCAGGGGCAGGACCACCTCGCACTTCTTGATGTGGTATTCGATCCATTCCTTGTTGATGGCGATGTCGCCTTCCAGGAAGTGGAAGCGGGGGTGGTTCAGGGCCTGGTCCAGCTTGTTGGAGTAGAGGTCCATGCCGTAGACCTCCCAGTCCCGCTCTGTGAGAATGCGCCTGGTCAAGGCGTTGCCGATGAAGCCGTTGACTCCTAGAATCAGAATTTTCATTAGGTCCCCAACATTATCTTCAATATTAGCCTGCAAGGTTTTTCGGTCCGGGGGAAACGGGGAAAAGGTTAAGAGGGTAAAGGGGGAAAATCTATGACCTTTTTCCCTTTCCCCTTTTCCCCTTTTACCCCAATCTCTCTCCCACCAGATAATCCCAGGTGGCGAGGACGGGGCCCAGGAACTCCGGCTCCCCCTCCCATTGGGCCCGAGTGATGAGGAAGTTTCCCTGGCCGGTGGCCACCAGCAGCCCCTCCCCCAGTACCCGGGCCGCCACCAGTCCCGGCTTCCTGGGCTCGGCTGCCGCGGCCTGGGGGGCCACCGGAGCCGCCAGCGGTTTGCCGGCCCAGATGTAGAGTTTCTTGGTTTTTTTCCCCCTCCCGAGGTGGGTGAAGGCCCCGGGATAGGGGTGGGTGACGGCCCGCACCAGATTATATACCGCCACCGCCTCTTTGTCCCAGGAAATGAGGCCGTCTTCGGGCCCGCGGCCGCCGAAATAGGAGGCCTGGCTCTGGTCCTGGGGGGCCCGGGGGGCGGCGCCGGCCCGCAACCGCGGGTAGGCCTCCCGCATTAAGGCGCCGGCGGCCACGGTCATCCGGGCCAGCAGCGTCAGGGCGGTGTCCTCCGGATTGATGGCCAGGGGTATCCGCCCGACGATGTCGCCCCGATCCGGCCTTTCCTCCATGTAATGCAAGGTGACGCCGGTTTCGCTCTCCCCGTGGACCAGGACCCAATTCAGCGGAGAGCGGCCCCGGTAGCGAGGCAGCAGGCTGCCGTGCAGGTTCAGGGCCCCGCGGCCGGGCGCCTTAAGCAGCGGCTTTTTCAACATAAGGCGATAGTAGCAGGAGAAGAGAAAATCCGGCTTCAGGGCCCGCATGGCCGCCACAAATTTGGGGTCGTTGGGGTCCCGGGGCTGGTAGACCGGCAGGTAATTCTCAAAGGCCAGGTCCCGCACCGAGGCGAACCAGCGGGTCTCGTTGGGGTCGTCCGCATGGGTGACCACCGCGACGATCTGGTCGCCGAGTTGGCGGCAGAGGTCGATGAGCACCTGCAGGCAGGCGTGCCCGATGTTGTGGTATCCCATGAAGATGAGGCGCATAAATACCGCTTTCGGTTTTCGCTTAAAAGAATTTCCTATGACTGTTCCGGGCCCGGCCCCAGGGTGATGAGGACATCTATGTCTGAACCCGGGTGAAAATCCCCCCGGGCATAGGAACCGTAAAGGTAAATGCCCCCCAAACGCTCCCCATAAATCTCTGCCAAATATTCCTGCAACTCCTTTAAAGCGAGACGCACGGCTTGGGGAATTTTCCTGCCAGACATGGGGTTATCCATCTTCATGGCAAATAGCGGTTCTCTTTTCCCGGTTTCTTGGAAAATCGGCTAATTACCCTTTCTCTTCTGGCCCCAGGGTCTCCCGGATGACGTAGCGCGGCCGGCACCGGACCTCCCGGTAGATGCGGCCCACGTATTCCCCGATGAGGGCCAGCCCCAGGGTGTTGAGGCCCACGAAGACGAATAGAATGGCGAACAGGGTGAAGATCCCTCCCACCTCCGGGCCGATGAAGAGGCGGCGGATGAAGAGTAAAAGCCCGAAGAGCAGCCCCAAGGCGGCGATGGCCACTCCGGTGAAGCCCACCGCATGGATGGGCAGGTTGGAAAACCCGGTCACCAGGTCGAAGTTGAGGCGGATGAGCTTGATGAGGTTGTATTTGGACTGGCCCCGCGCACGCTGGGAGTGGCTCACGGGGATCTCCGCCACCCGCCGGGAAAAGATATTGGCCAGGGCGGGAATGAAGCTGGAGGATTCCTGGCACTGGTTGATGGAGTCCACCACTTCCCGGCGGTAGGCCCGCAACATGCAGCCGTAGTCCCGGAGCCAGACCCCGGTGACCCTGGACATGACCTGGTTCATCAGATGGGAGGCAAGTCTCCGGTACAGCGAGTCGCGGCGGGACTCCCGCCAGCCCCCCACGGTGTCATAGCCCTCCTCCAGCTTGGCCACCAGGCGGGGGATCTCCTCGGGGGGATTTTGCAAGTCGGCGTCCAGGGTGATCATCACCTGTCCCCGGGAGGCCTGGAAGCCGGCGAAGATGGCCGGGTGCTGGCCGAAATTGCGGTGAAACCGCAAGGCCCGGAGGTTCTGCGGATAGCGCTGGTTAAGTTCCGTGAGGATTTCCCAGGAGCGGTCCGTGGAGCCGTCGTCCACCAGGATGATCTCGAAGGGGCGCCCCATGGCGGAGAGAGTGCCCATCAGGCGCTCCCCCAGCTCCCGCAGGTTCTCTTCCTCATTATAAACGGGAATAATCACGGAAATATCAGGTGCAGCCGATCCGACACTCAATGGGGCGACCTGCTGGGTCATAAACTTTTGCTACCTTCGATTCCCATGACGCCGGCAAAGGGAGAGGTTGGAAATCGCGGACCAGCCGGTCCGCCGCCGGGAAACGCACCCCAAGGGTGCCCGGCCACCGCCACTAATTTTACTTCTTTGACGGAAACTTTGGTAAAAAAAACCACCGCCACCTGAAGTGGCCGGTGGTCCCAAAGAAACCCGCGGAGCAGGCCATAAGCCGAGTTCTGTCCCGGGTCGCCCCGGTGATGATCATTCCTCTAGGACCCCGGTTGCCCGGGGCCTCCAGCGACCTACCCGGGAGCTTCAGGCGGGCCACCTTCAAGCGCTCCCCTATTTGGTCTTGCTCCGGGTGGGGTTTTCCAAGCCGGCGGTGTCGCCACCGCCGCTGGTGAGCTCTTACCTCACCTTTTCACCCTTACCGTGGGCGAACCACGGCGGTCTGGTCTCTGAGGCACTTTCCCTGGGGTTGCCCCCGCTGGGGATTACCCAGCACCCTGCCCTGTGGAGCTCGGACTTTCCTCCGGCGGCTAGTGAGCTCGCCGGCGATCATCTGGCCTGCTCCGCGGCCCTTTGAGATTCTTACTCATCCGGGCGGGACCCGGCCCGCCTCTTATTATTTTACCGCGGCTGCGGCCTTTGGTCAATGGCCTGATTTGCCAGACGGTCGGCCTGCTGGTTCATTTCCCGCGGCACATGGCAGACTTCGTGGCTCTCGAACCTTTGCAATTCCTGTTGGGCTTCCTGCCAGAGGGCCAGGAGGTGGGGTTGCTTCACCCGGTAGGAGCCGTTGATTTGCCGGACCAGCAACTGGGAGTCGGAGTAGACCCTGATCCTGATGATCCCCAGGCTCCGGGCCAGCTTCAGTCCCAGGAGCAGGCCCCGGTATTCCGCCACGTTATTGGTGGTCTGCCCCAGGAATTCTTTACGTTGTTTGCGGACTTCCCCGTCCGGGGCCACCAGCACCACCCCGGCCCCAGCTAGGCCAGGGTTGCCCCGGGAGGCGCCGTCGCAAAAAACGGACCAGACCCCCTCCTCCAGGGAGCCATAGTAGTCGGCCGCCTCCTGGAACAGGTCCCGGAGCTCGTCCTCAGTAAGGTGGAACGATTGGCGCACCTGGGCCTGGTCCTGACCCAGGGCCAGGGCCCGGAAGATGGCGGCCCGGCCGGCTGCTCTCGCCATGTTCCACCTCAGGACTAGACTTGCGAGGCCGTCTCCCCGGGGTTGGCCTCTTCTTCCCGCCAGTAGAGGATGCGCTGGCAATGGGGGCACTGGAGAATCTCTTCTCCCTTCTGCAGGTCGATGAACTGCTGGGGGAGAATGTTCATGTGGCAGCCGAAGCAGACGCCGTCCTGCACCGGGGCGATGGCGGTGCCGTTGCGGCGCTGGCGGATGAACTCATACCGTTTCAGGAGCGGCGCCGGCACGCCCTTGCGCATTTTTTTCCGCTGCTCCTCCAGACCCGTGAGGCGCTGTTCCAGGCTCTTTACCACGGTGGCCACCTCCGCCGCCCGCCGCGTCAGGATAGCCTGGCGCTCCTGGATCAGGGTTTCCGCCTCCTTAAGGAGCCGTTTCCGCTCCTCCAGATGCTCCATGAGTTCCAGCATGCGGGTTTCGCAGTGGTCCCGCTGATCCTCCTTGAAGGCGATTTCCTTGAGCATCGCCTTGTATTCAATGTTGCTCTTGATCTCCATCAGGCGGCCGCGGCTCTTTTTGATGCCGTCTTCCATGGTCGCGATCTCCGCCTCCGTGTCCCGCCGCTGCTTCTGCAGGTCCCCCAGTTCCTGAAGGCCGGCGGCCTGCTGGGCCCTCAGGTCCTCCAGGGCCGCTTCCTCGGTTTTGAGTTCGCCCGGGAGCTGCTGCAGTTCGCCGGCGACCTCCTGAATCACCTTATCCAACTCCTGGACTTCGATGAGCCTGCTTAACTCCGGTAACAAGTTCGACCTCCGTAATAACGGTTTTGGGTTAACCACCGTGAAATATCCATGGATTAAAGATCTATGTTGCCCTCACCAATATGCAAAGGGGGCAGTGTCTGACTGCGCCGCCTCTACCCGCAGCGACAGCCCGGCGGCCTGAAAAAGGCCCCTGAGTTCTTCAGCCCAGGGGCCCATAAAAACCGCTTCACTGGCATAATGACCCACCTCCAGGACGGCGAAATCCACCAGGCCGCCGGCCGGGGCCTGGTGGTGCCGCACCTCCCCGGTAATATAGACCTGGGCCCCCTTTTGCCGGGCCGTTTGAATAAAATCGCCGCCGCTGCCCCCCATTACCGCCAGGCGCTGCACCTCTTGCGGCGGGCGCCCCCAGACCTTTAGGGTGGCCACCTGAAAGATCCCCTTGATCAGGGAGACTACTTCCGAAAAAGGCAGGGATGCCGGCCAGCGGCCCAGACGGCCGAAACCCCGGGGCTTGCCGGGATTCTGCAAAGGGTACAGGTCGTAGGCCACTTCTTCATAAGGGTGCGCCTGCCGCAGCCGGGCCAGGGCGGCGGGCAGGAGAGACTCGGGCGCCAGGATCTCCAGGCGGGCTTCCTCCACCCGGGAGAGTTTCCCCGCCTCCCCCAGGAAGGGGTGGGCCCCCTCCAGGGGCTGGTAACTGCCCTGGCCCCGGGCGGCAAAGGCACAATGGGAGTAGCGGCCGATGACCCCCAGCCCCGCCTCCGCCAAGGCCAGGCGCACCTGGTCCTGGTAATCCAGGGGCACAAACACCGTTAGCTTGTACAGGGCCTCCCGGCCGGTCTCCACCAGAACCTCCACCTCCGCCAGGGACAGCCTCCGGGCCAGGTACTCGTTAAGGCCCTCGGGGGCCACATCCAGGTTGGTGTGGCAGGAAACCGAAGCCAGGCCGGCCCGGATCAAGGCGCTGAGCAACTGGCCGCCGGGCTGGTCCTCCCGCACCTCCGTGAAGGGCTGGTAAAGCAAGGGGTGATGAGTCAGGAGGAGCTGGGCCCCCAGGCCCTGGGCTTCCTGGACCACCCCGGGGGAGGCCTCCAGGGCCACCAACACCGTGGCTATCTGGCTATGCGGGTGCCCCACCTGGAATCCGCTCCGGTCGCCGGGCGCCATCCAGGCCGCGGGATAACGGCTGGCCAACACCTCGATGATCTCTTGCAGGCTAGCGCTCATGGACATAAAAAAGGGGTGCGCAGAATGCACCCCAGGGGCCAGACCCCTCAGGAATTGCCGCTCCTTGTCGATCTCGGATTATACCCGTGTCCCCCTGATCGATGGTGGGCCCACCCGGATTTGAACCAGGGACCGTCCGGTTATGAGCCGGTTGCTCTGACCGCTGAGCTATGGGCCCGCTAAGCATTGGCTCAGTAACTTGGCAGGGGCGGCTCTCCCCGCCCCTGCTGACATTATAACCCTACTATCCCCAATTGTTCAAGAGGGCCCGGAAACATGGCGAAGTCAATTCTCGATAAAACTTTTCAACCGGGTGCTCCGGGAGGGATGCCTCAGTTTCCGCAGGGCCTTGGCCTCGATCTGGCGGATGCGCTCCCGGGTGACTGCGAAATCCCGCCCCACTTCTTCCAGGGTGTGGTCATTCTTTTCGCCGATGCCGAAACGTTTGCGCAACACCTTCTCCTCCCGGGGGGTAAGGGTGGCCAGCATACTCTGGGTCTGGTCCGCCAGATTGAGGTTGGCCACCGCCTCCATGGGGGTGGAAATCTTTTTATCTTCGATGAAATCGCCCAGGTGGCTGTCCTCCTCGTCGCCAATGGGGGTTTCCAGGGAAAGGGGCTCCTTGGCGATTTTTAGCACCTTGCGCACCTTCTCCAGGGGGAACTCCATCTTTTCGGCGAGCTCTTCGGGGGTGGGCTCCCGGCCAATCTCCTGGACCAGGTAGCGGGAGGTGCGGATCAATTTGTTGATGGTTTCGATCATGTGCACCGGGATGCGGATGGTGCGGGCCTGGTCGGCGATAGCCCGGGTGATCGCCTGGCGGATCCACCAGGTGGCGTAGGTACTGAACTTGTAACCCCGTTCGTACTCGAATTTTTCCACCGCCTTCATCAGGCCGATGTTGCCCTCCTGGATCAGGTCCAGGAACTGCAAGCCCCGGTTGGTATATTTCTTGGCAATGGACACCACCAAACGCAGGTTGGCCTCCACCAGCTCCCGCTTGGCCTTCTGGGCCTGGTATTCCGCCTTTTCCGCTTTGACCAGGGCGGTCAGCAACCGGCCCGCGGCCATCCCGGTCTCCGCCTCTACCCGCCGCAGGCGCCTGCGGGCCTGGCTCCAGACCTCTTCCAACTCTCCCAGGCGCTCCGGCGCCGTAATGGCGGGCAGGGAGAAGTCCCCGTTCTCTTTACGGATGCGCTTCAAGTTGCGGAACTTGGTGACCGTCAGCCCTGCCGCGGCCAGGCATTTCTCCTGGCGTTGCTGGTGTTCCCGGACCAGGCGGCCATAGAGGCGCAACCGGTTGAGGACCAGTTCCAGGTGGTGTCGCTCCAGCCGCAAATCCTTCAGGATGTCCGCCATCTTGCGGCGCTCTTTGGCAATCTTTTGCTCCGACTGGAGACGGCTCTCCCCGGTGCGGGGCAATTCGGCGGCTTCCTGCTGCAACTGGCGAATCTTCCCCTCCTGGGAACGCAGCCTTTGCACCAATTTCAGGACCCGGGACTTTTGGGTGGGCAGGTCCAGGGGGTCCACCTCGTCAAAATCATCCAGGCCGTTCTGGGGTGCCAGCCTTTCCTGCTCCAGCCTGTAGGTCAGATTCATGATCTCTTTCAGGGTGACGGGCACCTCCAGCAGGGAGTAAAGCACCTCTTTCTCCCCTTCTTCGATGCGCTTGGCAATCTCCACTTCCCCTTCCCGGGTGAGCAGGGAAACGGTGCCCATCTCTTTCAGGTATAAACGTACCGGATCATCCAGTTTGGCGCCGCCATCGGTGTCCAGGCCGGGGTCCCCCTCGCCCGCCTCTCTCATTTCCATGGGAGAGGGCATGGACAGACTGCTGACCTCCGCGGGCGGCAAATCCAATTCCTCGAAGATCAGGATGTCCCTCATCTGCTCATTCAAGAGAGACTCGGGAGATAATGAGTCATTCAGGTTATCTACGCTGATCAAGGTATCGTCATCCCCCATGGGCATGGTTTCCTTAAACCCATTCATTCCGATTCCCTTGTTCATCCATTTTCTCCTTTTGCGGTGGAGCCGCCTTTTAAGGCTTCAAGTTGGCGGTCGATCTTTCTCTTTGATTCCAAGTTTAGTAAGTTGTCATCTCCTTTTAGGTTGGCTGAATTTATCTCCTCCTTTATTGCCTTGCGTTCCTTGGCCAATTTCCTCCATTCCATAGTTAGCCGCCAATCGGCCACTAAGTTTTGGAATACCTGTTCACCAAATCCCTTTTCTCCCAGTACCAAGGCACAAAATTGTTGTTGCTGTACTTCTGTATCGGATAATTGCACCAAAAACCCACAATCTAATTTGCCGAATTCCCGATAACAACGAAGAATAATATTCATTAAGGCCTTAGATTCCGGTTCTTCGAACGCATGTCCCCATTCTTCCAGTTCTTCAAGAATTATTTCATTGGGATTGTGCAGAATCCAGGTAATTAATTTTTTTTCCAGGCTGAGGGCCACCGCCGCCGCGGGCGAGAGCCTGCCGGCGGTGATGGTCGCGAAGGAGGCGAGGCTCCGCCGCAGGACGCTCTCATCCACCCCCAGGCGCTGGGCCGCGGTCTTGAGCCACAGGTCCTGCTCCACCGGATCGGTGATGGCCTGAAAGTAGGGCCGCAGCTCTTCCAGGATGCGGACCCGGCCCTCCACTTCCAGGCCGTGGCTGCCGATGAGCCCCTCCAGCAGAAAGGTGAACCAGGGCTGGGCCTTCTCCCAGGCGGTCTTAAAGATCTCCACCCCGCGGCTCCTGGCGTAGTCGTCCGGGTCCTGCCCCGGGGGCAGCGCCAGGGCCCGCACCGCCAGGCTCTCCTGGGCGAACAACGGAAAGGCCCGCTGCATGGCCTTGATCCCGGCGGCGTCGCCGTCATAGACCAACACCACCTTGGGCGCCAGGTTTTTCAGGAGGCGCACCTGCTCCCGGGTCAGGGCGGTGCCCAGGGTGGCCAGGACGTTGGCGATCCCCTGGGTCTGCAGGGCGATGAGGTCCAGGTAGCCCTCCACCACCAGGGCCACCGAGGTTTGGCGCAGGGCCTCGGCGGCCTGGGGCAGGCCGTAGAGGGTGCGGCCCTTGTGATAAAGCTGGCTCTCCGGGGAATTGAGGTACTTGGGCTCACCCGTGCCGATAACGCGGCCACCGAAGGCCAGCACCCGGGATTGGCGGTCGAAGATGGGGAAGATGATGCGGTTGCGGAAGCGGTCGTAGAAGCCGCCGCCGCTGCGGGGCGCCAACAGGCCCGCTTCCTGGGCGACCTCCAGGGAGAGGCCGCGACTCTGCAAGTGGCGGCGCAGGCTGTCCCATTCATCCGGGGCATAGCCCAGATGGAAGGCCTGGATGACCTCCGGGGTCAGCCCCCGTTTGGCCAGGTAGTCTCGTCCCGGCCGGCCGGCGGCGCTTTTCAGGGTGGATTCATAAAAGGCCGCGGCCACCTGGTTGATCTCATAGGCCAGGGTGCGTTTCCGGGTCTCCCGGGATCCCTCCGGCCCCAATTCCTTGAAGGTCAGGGGGATGCCGTAGCGCCGGGCCAGCTCCTGCACCGCCTCCGGGAAGCTGAGGCGCTGGTGCTGCATCAGGAAGGAGAAGACGTTGCCCCCGGCCCCGCAGCCGAAGCAATGAAAAATGCCCTTCTCCGGGGCCACCGTGAAAGAAGGGCTGGTGTCGGCGTGGAAGGGGCACAGCCCCAGAAGATTCTTGCCCTTTTGGGTCAATTGGACGTACTGCCCCACCACCTCTTCGATGCGGGCCGCGTCCTTGATCTCCAGGAGCTTGTCTTCCGGGATAAACGCCATGGTCAGTTGCCAGTTGTCAGTAGTCAGTTGTCAGTTTTGGGGTTGGGGTTACTTATTCCTCATGTTAGGTTTTCGGTAGCGCAAGCTTCCCGCCTGTGGTTTTCTTGGTGGCACAGGCGTCCCGCCTGTGCAGGTTCTATGTCGGGTGGGCACGGCCCACCATTTTCCTGATGCCGCAGGCTAAAGCCTGCGGCTACCAAAGCCTTTGCTTGTGTAGAGCCGGCGCCCTCGCCGGCTCCTGAACCGCCGAGGGCGGCGGTTCTACATTTTCCCTCTCGTTCCCAAATTGCACTTGGGAACGCCCGGTTTGGCAAGCCTCTCATAGGGCGGCCTGTGGCCACCGTCATTTTTAGTTGTAGGGTGGGCGCTGCCCACCATTTTCCGGATGACGCAGACTAAAGCCTGCGGCTACCAAAGCCTTTGCTTGTGTAGAGCCGGCGCCCCGCCGGCTCCGGAACCGCCGAGGGCGGCGGTTCTACATTTTCCCTCTCGTTCCCAAATTGCACTTGGGAACGCCAATTGTTTTGTCAAGTCTCGCTTGGCCCTGCCAGGCTTTGGTGGGGCGGGCCTCCGGGCCCGCCGCCCTTAATGGTGGGCCGTGCCCAACCTTTTCCCCTTTTCGCCCTTTCCCCTTTTCCCCTAATCTTTTAACTCCACCACCGTCACCCCGGGATTGTCATCGGCGTGGAGTTCCTTCACTGAGCCGTGGCGCTGCAGGTGCTGCCAGACCGCCTTTTTCAGGCGGCCGGTGCCCAGCCCGTGGATGATGTCCACCCGTTCCGAGCCGTGCAGCACCGCCTGGTCGATGAGGCGATCCACCAGGGGCAGGGCCTCGTCCACCCGGAGGCCGATGATATTTAGGCTCTGCACCAGTTCCCGGGGCGGCAGGCAGACCAGGGGAGAGGCCGCGGCCCGTCCCCCCTTACCGCGGCCCTCGGTCCCGGCCGGGGAGACCTCCGCCGCGGCCACCCGCAGCTTCACCTGGCGCACCTGCACCTCCAGGCGGCCGTCCCGGCCATCCCTGGCCAGAACTTCCCCGGTCAACCCCAGGGCCGGTAAAAAGACCTTCTGGCCGGGGCCGTATTCCGGGGAGGGCGGCGGCGTCAAGGTCGGGGCGGGGCTCAGCTCCTGGAGCAAATCGGCCTGGCGCCGGGAGAATTCCTGGCGCAGCCGCCCCCAGGACTCACTGCCGCCCTGCAGGCGCTTGACGATCTCCTTAAATTGCCGCTCCGCCTCCTGGATGGCCGCCAGGGCTGCCTGCTTCACTTCAGTTTCCAGGCGGCGCCGCTCCAATTCCAGATGGCGGCGCGCCTCCGCCAACTCCCGGCCCTGGGACTCCGTCTCCCGGGAGCGGGCAGCCAGCTCCGCCTCCCGGCGGGCCAGTTCCTGCTGGGCCGCCTCCACTTCCGAAAGCAGACGGTAGGCCCGCAGCTCGTCCTGGTCAAGATAGCGCTCCGCCTGGGCCAGGATCTCCGGACTCAAACCCAGTTGCCGGGCGATCTTCAAGGCGTTGGAGGCGCCCACCACCCCGTAGGCCAAACGGAAGGTGGGGCGCCGGGTCTCTTCATTAAAGACCACCGCCACGTTCTCGAATCCCGTGGTGCGCTGGGCAAAGCCCTTGAGCAAGGGGAGGTGGGTGGTGGCGGCTCCGTAAGCGCCCCGCTGGTAAAAGGCCTGGAGCAGGGCCAGGGCCAGGGCCCCGCCTTCGGTGGGGTCGGTGGCCGTGCCCAACTCATCCATGAGGATTAAGGCCCGCTCCGGCAGGGAAGCGAGCATTCTTAGGGCCCTTTGCAGATGGGCCGAAAAGGTGCTCAGGTCCTGTTGCAGGTCCTGGGGATCGCCGATGTCGGCAAAGACCTCCCCAAAGGGGCAAAACTCGCTGCCTTCGGCCACCGGGATGGGGATGCCGCTCTGGGCCATCAGGGCGAGGAGACCCAGGGTCTTCAGGGCCACGGTCTTGCCGCCGGCGTTGGCTCCGGAAATGATGAGCCAGCGTCTCGCCGGGGTCAGCGACAGATCGATGGGCACTACCTCGGGGGCCCCGGGGGTTTCCCGCTGGCGCTGCACCAGCAAGGGGTGGCGGGCGAGCCTGAAATCGAGGCCGCCGCGGCTCTGCCAGATGGGCTCCCGGCAGCCAAAGTCCCGGGCAAAGAGCACCCTGGCCTGGATGGCGTCCGCTTCCGCCAAGGTTGCCAGGGTCTCCCGCATCTCTGCCAAACCATCCCGCAGCAGATCCGTCAGGCGGCGCAGGACTGCCTCCTCTTCCCGCTTTTCCCGGTTGTGCAGCAGGTTGAGGGCGTTATTGTGCTCCACGATGGCCAGAGGCTCCAGGAACAGGGTGGCCTTGGTCTGGGACTGATCGTGGATGATCCCGGGAATGGCCCCCCGGTGGTCGGCCTTCAGGGGGATGACGTAGCGCCCGTGACGCTGGGAGATGATGGGGTTTTGCAAGGCCTCCTGGTATTCCGGACGGAAAAAGGTCTGCTTGATCAAGTGATTGACTTGCTGGCGGGTGTCCGTCAGTTCCTGGCGCACCTGAGCCAGGGCAGGGCTGGCCTGGTCCAGGATGAAATTATTGGGGCTGATGCAGCGTGGGATCGCGGCTTTAAGGCGGGAGAGGTCCTTAAGCCCGGCCGCCAGCCGGGACAGATGGGGGGCCAGGTCCGGCGCCTGGCCGAGATAATGGCGGAGATTCCCGGAGAGGCGCAATACCTGCAAAATCTCGGGGAAAGCCTCAGCGGGCAGGAGGCTGCCACGCACCGTGGCCTTGGCGAGCCAGGGGGCCAGGTCGGGGAAATCGGTTAGGGGCGCGGCTCCCTCCCGGTTCTCCAGTTCCTGCCATTCCCGAATCTGGTGAAATTTTATCCGAAGCTGGCCTAAGTCGGCCACGGGTGCGAGGCCCTGGAGAAAACCCCGGCCCAGGGGAGAGACCGCGTAGTGCTGCACGACCCGGATGAGCCCCGGAAACTCCAGGGCGCTCAAGGATTGCTCTGCCATAGCGCTCCAGGTCTAAATTGATGGGAAGGGTTAAGAACTAAGGCGCCGCCGCGCCATCTCCTGGATCATCTTGCCGTCGGCCCGACCAGCCAGGCGGGCCATAACGGCCTTCATCACCCGGCCCAAGTCCTTGGGCCCCGATGCCCCCAATTCATCAATGATCCCGGATACTTCAGCTTCGCACGCTTCGGTACTCAGTTGTTTGGGCAAAAAAGAGAGGAGGACGCTAAGCTCCTCCTCTTCTTTCTTGGTCAGGTCGGGCCGCCCGGCTTTGGCGTATTCGGCCATGGCTTCCCGACGTTGTTTTGCCTGGGTGGCGACCACCGCGAGCAGTTCGTCTTCGGAAAGGCTGCGCTTCAACTCCACCTCCCGATAGCGAATGGCGCTTTTCAGCAGCCGCAAGGTGGACGCCGCCACCGGCTGCCGTCCCTTTAGCGCCTCTTTGAAGGCCTGCTCCAGCCGCAGATAAAGGGAGGTCATGAACCCTCGATCTTCCGCAGCTTCTTCAAAGCCCGTTTCTTGGCCGCTAGGACCTTCTTCTTTCGTTTGATGCTGGGTTTTTCGTAATGTTCGCGTTTACGAATCTCAGATAGAATCCCGGCCTTTTCGCATTGCTTCTTAAACCGTTTTAAGGCAACCTCGAAAGGTTCGTTGGGTTTTACCCTGACGCCGGGCATGCATATCGCCTCCTCCCGTTGTCAGATAGCACCTATCGCTGCTAACCTCCCCCCCTTGACGGTCGCGTTTCCATTAGTGACGAGGGCGATAAGGTGATTGTTCTGAACAGGATATGGTTTATCATCTGTACCGGAACTGTCAAGGGTTTTTTTCTTTCGCGTCCAAGGCAGGGCGGAGGCGCCGGAGGCCGCTGGGCGCCTCCGGGCCTCCGGGCAGGCCAAGACTTGGCGGAAAATGTAGCATTGCACCCGCGAGCCACATAATCTATAAGTAGAGGTAATGGTGGCCCCAGGGCGCCTCACGCCCTTGGAAAAAAACCCGGAGGCGCCGGCGGCAAAGCTCCGGAAAGGTTGTTTATGCACGCCAAAGCCATGAATTCCCTGATCCTGGCCGGTATCCTGCTGCTGGCGCTGGCCGGCTGCGTCACCGTCAAGGTGAGCCTCTTCGAGGAGCCCAAGCCCCTGAAGGAGACCACCATCTCCGGCTATGGCCGGGACAAGATCCTGCTCCTGGATATTTCCGGGATGATCGTGGAAGGCCCTCAGCGCGCCCTGGCCCTCACCAAGGGGGTCACTACCCCCAGCCGGGTGAAGGAAGAGCTGGAGAAGGCCGCCAAGGACGACCACATCAAGGCCGTGGTCCTGAGGATCAACTCCCCTGGAGGCACGGTGAGCGCCGCGGACGTAATTCTCCATGAATTGCAGAACTTCAAGGCGGAGCACCGGGTGCCGCTGGTGGTCTGCCTGGAGGGTCTGGCCGCCTCCGGCGGCTATTACGTGGCCCAGGCCGGGGACAGCATCATGGCCTATCCCACCTGTATTACCGGGTCCATCGGGGTCATCGCCATGAAATTCAA
Organism: uncultured delta proteobacterium; assembly: GCA_963812655.1. GTDB lineage: Bacteria > Desulfobacterota > Desulfobaccia > Desulfobaccales > 0-14-0-80-60-11 > JAPLJC01. Next base: position 50,264 of record CAWEWX010000039.1, read on the forward strand.
CCTCCGGGGGCTGATGGACAAGGTGGGGGTGGATACCGATATAGTGAAGACCGGGGCCTGGAAGGATTTTTGGTCGCCCTTCCGGGCGGCCACCCCTAAAGAAAAGGAGATGATGCAGCAGATCATCGAGGAATTTTACCGCAGATTCGTGACAGTGGTGGCCCAGGGCCGGAACCTGAGCCTCCGGGAGGTCCAAAAGGCGGCTGACGGCCGCATCTTCACCGCCCCCCAGGCCAAGGACCTGGGACTAATAGATAAGATCGGCTATCTGGATGAGGCCCTGAAAGAGGCCCAGGAGAGGGCCGGTCTGAGCCACGCCAGGGTGGTGCGCTACCAGCGCCCGGACAGCTACCGCCCCAACATCTATTCCCTGCTCCCCGAGTTGGAGGCGGCCGGTCCTCAGTTTCTCTATCTCTGGCTGGCCGGCGAGACCTGAGCCGGCCAGGGTTACCTTTAATTTGGCCTGACCTCCGAGATAAATGAAACTGGACAGAATGAAGCAAAGTGTCTAGTCAGGAAAACCATTAGGTTCTTATTCCATTCTTAATGATTCGTGTACGGGTATCGATCGCCTCGAGAAAATCGCGTAAAGAAAATTACCCCCGAGCCTGATAGGATTCCTTACTTATCCCCTCTCCCCCGAGGGGGGACGAGGGCCAGGGTGAGGGGGAATTTAATCTCTTTTCCGCTCCCCTGAATAATTTCAGGCTTCGGCCGCCAAAGTCGATAAGAACCGGTAGAAAGGAGGTCTGGTCCAGGTATACGCCGCCCTCCGGATGTGGTAAAATGAGCCGCGAGGCAGGTCGCCTGTGGAGAGCGGCGATTTATGAGTGAGCACCCCAAAGACCGGGCCAACGACCCGTCCGGGCCCGGGCCAGATGCCCCGGCCCCGGCTGATTTAGGGGACTGCGACTAACGGTGAGGCCGGCTTGCGCCGTCTGGCCCGGGAAATCATCTACCGGACCCCGGAAGTCCGCCCGGAAAAGGTGGCGCGCTTGAAAGAGGCCATCGAACAGGGGGTCTATAAGATCGATAGCGGCAAGCTGGCTGACCGCATTATCGCCGAATTGATCCGGAAGCGCTGAGCAATCGTGTAGGGTGGGCACTGCCCACCATTAGGTAAGGACGGCGGGCACGGAGGCCCGCCCCACCGATGCTTGCCAGGCCAAGCGGAGACTTGACAAAACAATGGGCGTTCCCAAGTGCAACTTGGGAACGAGAGGGAAAATGTAGAACCGCCGCCCTCGGCGGTCTATAGAGCCGGCGAGGGCGCCGGCTCTACATAAACAACAGGCTTTGGTAACCTGCAAGGGGGGGCTAGAAAAATCAGTCACGTTCACTGGACAATCATTTTCGAAACCTTCCACTAGTTTTTGCCAGCCAGGGCTCGCCCAGCCTTAATGAGCAGGGCCGCCGCCTCCTCCACCTCGGCCCGGGTGGTGGGCCGGCCCAGGCTGAAGCGCACCGCGCCCCGGGCTCTCTCCGGACTCACCCCCATGGCCGCCAGGACCGGGGAGACGGTTTCCCGGCCGGCGTGGCAGGCGGACCCCAGTGAGGCGGCCACCTCCGGGACCCTGGCCAGCAGCTCGCCCCCGGAAATCCCGGGAAAGGAGATGTTCAGGGTGTTGGGCAGGCGTTCGCTCTCCGGGCCGTTCAGGGCCAGGCCGGGGAAGCCGGCCTGCAGCCGCATCCAGAGCAGGTCCCGCAGGCCTTTAAGGGGGGCGGCGCCGGCCGCCGCGCCCTCCTCCCGGACCAGGCGGCAGGCCTCACCCAGGGCCACGATATAGGGAATATTTTCCGTGCCGGCCCGGCGTCCGCCTTCCTGGGAGGCCCCGTGGAGCAGAGGGGTGAGGGTGGGCTTCCGGCCCCGGCGCACGAACAGCGCCCCCACCCCCTTGGGGGCATAAAACTTATGTCCCGCCACGGTGAGAAAATCCACCGGCAGCTCGCTCAGGTCCACCTTAATCTTGCCCACGCTTTGGGCGGCGTCGGTATGCAGCGGCGCCCCGGCCTCCCGGGCCACTGCGGCCAACTCGGTCAGGGGCTGGAGCGCCCCGGTCTCATTGTTGGCGTGCATAATGCTGATCAGGATGGTGTCGGGGGTTAAGGCCCGGCGCAGCTCATCCGGGTCCACCCGGCCCTGCTTGTCCACCGGCAGCACCGTCAGCCGAAAACCCCGGGACTCCAGAAACCGGCAGGGGGCCAGCACCGAGGGGTGTTCGCTGGCCGCGGTGATGATCCGGCCCGCGCCCCGGCCCAGGGCCACGCCCTTGAGGACCGTGTTGTTGGCTTCGGTGGCCCCGCTGGTAAAGACGATCTCCTCCGGGGCGCAGTGCAAGAGCGCCGCCACTTCCCCGCGGGCCTGGCGCAGGGCGTCGCTGGCCGTGAGCCCCAGAGGATAATCGCTGCTCGGGTTGCCGAACTCCGGCCCCAGGAAGGGCTGCATGGCCCGGGCCACCTCCGGGGCCACCGGGGTGGTGGCGTTGTAGTCCAGATAAATCATGGCCTATCCTCCTGCTGGCTCGCGGCCCCCTTGGATTGACACCGCCTTCCGGCATTTGCTATTTTAACACAGTAGCGCCCGGCGAGGTTCTTTCTATGAGGCAGACAGTAGAGATCTGTTTGAACATAGACCTGCGCACCTAGGCAGCAGTTAGGGGTTGGGGGCCAAAGGACATTTACTGACCCCTAACGCCTGGCCCCTAACCGGGTGGCGCCCTTCGCGCCCCTGGCCTGTTCATGGAACTTACAAGCTTTTCCCCTCTCCCCTCGCAGGGGAGAGGGGATTTGGTGGCATCGGTATAATATATTGATATCGTTGAAAATACAATGGGTTAGGGTTTAACTGCAAGAAAGTGTGAGCTTCTCCATGCAATTTTGTTACCGGACACTACTGATTTTAAAATAGACATGGCCTGGCCGGTGGGGAATCCTGGGACCGCCGGGGGCCGTTATCTCTCATGAGCCATACTTTGTCCCCCAATTTCTACCGCCTGAGCCGCTGGTTTTGCCGCCAGACCCTGGGGCGCTATTTCGAACTTAAGGTCCGGGGCCTGGAAAACCTGCCGGCCCGGGGGCCGGTCATCATCTGCCCCAAGCACCAGCGCTGGGAGGACATTCCCCTCATCGGCATGGCCCTGCCGCCGCCGCTGCACTATATCGCCAAGGCGGAGCTTTTTCAGTATCCGGTAATCCGGGAACTGTTGGGGGCCTGGGGCGGGGTGCCCCTGGACCGCAACCGGCCCCGGGCCACCCTGTCCTCTTTCAAGCGCCTGGCGCCTCTGCTGCGAGCGAGGGCCCATGTCGTCCTCTTCCCCGAGGGCACCTATTTCCGGGGGAGGGTGGGGCCGGGCAAACACCGCCTCATCCAAATGCTCCTCAAGCTGCAAAACCGGGATGGCTTGGGGCTGCTGCCCTTCGTGCCCGTGGGACTGGTTTACCTGCCCCTGGCTCGCGGCTGCCGGGTGCAGGTCTCGCTGGGCCCGCCCCTGTGGGCCGCCCGGCCGGGGCAGGCCGCACCTCTCACCTCCGGCCTCATGGAGCAGATTGCGCGCCTTTCCGGGTTCTAACGCCTTTTTTCCTATCCTGATATCGTGTTTCAGATGTGCCTTTATTAATTAATTCCGTCTACCAGGGGCATTAAAATGTAGCCACAAGCTTTAGCTTGCGAAATAATTAGCAAAAACGAGAGCGCAGGCTAAAGCCTGCGGCTACATAAACCCCAGATATTTTTTTAAGATATTTCTGAAACACGACGCTAAGACCGACCAATGTCTGGCGCCGCAATGATTTTCTCTGCCGCGGAGCCTGGATTTTTTTGTAACCCATGCTTAACTTCCAAAATATTCTTAAAGAGAAGCAAACTTGGGAAGGTCTTAGATCATGAGAGCGGGCTGGCAATTTCTCTCCCGGCGCTGGTGGTGGGTGCATTTTCTGGGGTTTACCCTGGCCTATGCCGCCGGACGCCTGACGGCCGCCTATTTTAAGGGGTGACGAGATGATGCGCTACTTCTCTTACGTCCTGTGGCCAAGATTGGGGTGGTTCATCCTCCACGCCACTGCCGTCGTCCTCCTGTTTCTCCTGGGCTATTCGATGAAATTTTAGGTTCACCCCATGAAAACTCCACGTCATCTCCTCTGGGCAGCCCTGGTGGCCATGGGATTGGGCGCCACCCTGCTGCATCTGCGGATTCATCCCCCCCATTCGCTCACCTATCTCTGGCCCAACCTCTTCTCCTGGACCCACCTGGTGGTGGTGAGCCTCCTCTTTCTGTCCCGGCGGACCGCCCTGCTGGGGGTCATTCTCAACAGCTTCCTGGCCTATCTGGGGATCATCATGATGGCGGATTTCTCCATCAGCGCCACCCTGGCCGGGCAGGTTAAGGTCATGCCGGGAGTAAATTTCTTCGGCTGGCTGTTACAGACGACCTGCGCGGATATCGCCATCCTGGTGGGCGGCCTCCTGGTGGGCCTGGCCCTGTACCAGGTGATGCTGGCGGAGCATTGATTGTCGGATTTGGGGGATATCGTTAGCCTAGTGCAGAAACCATAATGCCATGGTCACTCCGAGGGTGATGGCCACATCGGCGAGATTAAAGACGGGCCACCAGCCGAGATCAAGAAAGTCCAGCACCGCGCCGTGCCGGAGTTGATCAAAAATATTGCTAGCCGCGCCGCCCAGCGCCATGCCCAGACCAAGCTGCGCGGCGCGGTGCTGGAAGAAGTATCCTTGCCACCCAAGCAGGCTGAGGCCACTAAAGAGCCCCGCCCAAACGAGCAGCAGGACCCGGGGCTGGTGCGGCAACCACCAGACGCGGGCGTGGGCCACCGGCCGGATTCTTAGCCAAGATGCGATAACTGCTGATTGTCCAGCGGCGAGACGCCAAGTGACCAGCATCTTCGTGAATTGGTCGAGGATGAGGAAAAAAATCGCGACCCATAGCAGTCTGAGGGGCATGGCGTCTCCCAGGAGTATCTCCACGCCGCACCCTCCACTGCTGCGCGTGGCCTTAGCGGACCCGGCCGGTTAGGAGAGAAGACCGCGTGCCCCCTGGACCTGGCCCGGCAAGTTAAGGGCGTAGTCTGACGCGGCTCCTCTCCCCGGCCTTTCGCCTTTTCCCATACGCAGCCATACCGATTCCACCCGGGACGGCTACTTTATCTGGGCGTGCCGCAGCAATAACCGAAGCGAACGCGCCCCTCCGCCGCTACTTGGTTGGCTGGGGGCCAACTTGCGGCGGCGGTTGAGTTTTCGGTGGCCCCTTGTCGAACGGCGGCGGCGCCGGGCACGGAGGCTCAACGCAAATCGGCGCGGGCGGTGGGGGCGGGCAGCACTCCTCGATCTGCCGGCGCAACTTTTCCTCCCGCTCCAGGGTGACCGCCGCGTCCCCATGGGTGGCCGCATACAAGCAGGCGAGCTTACGGTTGGCCGCCTTGATAGCTTCCTGCAACTCCGTCTGGGTATGCGCTTCGTTCCAGATGCCGCAGGTATTCACGGAGATTTGCTGCAGGAGGCAAATCATGGTGTCGTTCTGCTGGTCGTTCTGGAACAAGGCCTGGTTGGTGTATTGCCCCAGAGTGATGAGCTGCTGAAATCCCCAGAGGAGCAATTGCTGCACCTTTTGGACGTCGGCGTCCACTGCCTGGACCGAGGCATTGAGGGTGTCCAGCTTGCCCTCGATGGTGGTCAGATTGGTATTGACCGTGTCCAGCTTGCCCTTGACGTCATCCAGCTTACCACCAATGGCGGAGGTGTTGTTATTGATGGCGTCCAGGATGTCTTGTGCGGATGGCATGGGTATCTCCTCCTTGTAGTTAGTCTCTAAAAGCTTCCACCGGTTAACTCATGTACCCCAAGTATTGATGCCAACCCATTGAAATTCGGCGGGGGCCCGACCAAAGAACCATTGTAGAGGGCCACCTCCTGGATTTCCCCCTTAAAGGGATAAAGACGGTTGGCGGGAGGTCCTGCATTCGGAAACAGGTTGCTGCCCGTACCGATGAAAAAATCGCCCTGCCCGATACTCGAGGCGTCGTTCACGTGAAAGGAAGCGGTGGGGTTTTGCGCGCCCCGCAGGTGTTGGACGTCGAGGGTTTGGTTGGTATCGGGGTAGTAGAGCCATAACTGCAAGTTGCTTCCGTCGAACGTGAGCGCGAGATAAGTCAATCTGAGTTGGGTTGGATTAGTACTTCCATTAGCGATCGCTACTCTATTGAATGGGGAGCCAACGAGTTGGGGGCCGGCGCCCATCCAGACTTGCCAGTAAGGGCCATCAGGAAAGGGGCCCGGGGTGGTCGGTCCCAGATAGAGGCCCCAGCCGGTTAGCTTCGGTCCCAACCCTGGTGGTCCGGTGGATTCCGCTAAACAGTAAAAAAACCCGTCGTTTTGTATGGAGGGATCGGGAGAAACCCATGCTTCGAAAGAGAACTGCGGAGGGTTGAGTATGGGGTCAAACGGCACCTGCACGAAGCCCCCATCAGTTTTGATGCACGGACTGGTTGGATAGTTTGAGAGAAGCCCGGGTGTTACTCCGAGGGTGATCACCCCGGTGGTTGGGGGCGAGTAGCGATTGTTGTCCGGCGTCGCGGTGGCAGGTAAAACCGAGTAGTCACCGTTATGCCCTCCAACCTGGTCGATGGCCGCGCCTCCATGGCTGGGCACCGGCGTCGAGGACGGTTCCTCGAGCCGCCAGTAGGCGAGGAGACCAGGTGTCGACTTGATCGCGGTCGGGTAGTCTGGAGTGGAGAGTAACCCCATTTCATCCAGCCCGCAGCCGACAAAACCGAACAATAGCAAGGTGACCAGCAAGGCCAGAGCACCGAGGAACAAAAATACGACAATCATTCGAGGCCTCCTTCTGGTTGCACTCATGCGGACTCGCCTGGCTGCCCCCCAGCGCAGTCACGCGATGGCCCACCGGCTTAAAGCTGGCGGGGCCACATGAGCAAAAAACTCGTTATAGACGCGGCCAACACGGCAACCGAGATGATTCGGTGCAGTTTTAGAGGTCCAACGGTGTCGATCTCCTCCCGGGCCGACTCCAGCCACCATCGCCCCAGGGAGTAGGCCGCCAGGGTATAAAGGAACCGCGCCCCAGCGAACGGGAGCCGGTTCCGGAGCCCTACCCAGCCAAGCAAGATCATGGCGGCCAAACCGGCCTCCAGAAGCTGGGCCGGCACACGGCGGCGCCAGATTCCCCTGAAATCGGGAAGATACATAGCCAGGGGTCCAGTGGCCGGCCGCCCGGCACAGCAGCCATTCAAGAGACAGCCCACCTTGGTGAAGATCATCCCCGTCAGCATGGTGACGCTGGCCGCATCCCAGAAGGCTCCCAGCGGGAGCCTCATGACCCTGAGTAAGGGCAAAGAAACCAGAAAAGACAGCACCAGGCCCCCATACAAGGAAGCCCCACCGTCGGCGCGCCGCCAGACCCGGAGAGGCTCGCGGAGGAAAAAGCGCCAGTGGGACAAGATGAAAAGCAGCCTGGCGCCCACCAGCGCACAGGGAAACAGCAGCAGCATCGCCACGTACACCCGGGCAGGATTCAGATCATGCAGGGTGGCACTGTAGGTTCCGGCAATGACGCCGGCGAAGATGCCGAGGTAGAGCATAACGGGATACGCATAAAGCTTAATCCCGCGCCATTCGTAGAGAATTCTCCGCAAATGATCTCCTCCGTTGCCGGGTCTCGGCGCCGGCGACTTCCAGGACGATCGATGCATCCTCAGTTAAATTAATTTGGTATTTAAATAATGATCCAAAATGAGGATTCACATTAGGGAATTCCTTAATTTGGGGTACACGAAAAGACCATATTATTATGGTCAAAAAGACCATTGGTTATGGTTCCTTAAGGTCCATCAGGGTAGAAACGAAATGGTCATCTCGAGTGCCCTGGTTTAAATGGGAAAGCGCTGCCATCCTAGGGATTATGCGGCAACAAAGTCCAAGCATAGAAGGACTTGGCCGCTGCCCGGATGTTTACCCGTACGAGTGAACGCGGCACTGGAGGCAGCCAGGAAAAACTTTAGGAAGGGTAGGGGGTAAGGATGGAATTTTCCCTGCTATGATGAGGGCATAACATCACCCAAGAAGCCGGGTGGCGAAGTGCGGAGATCTAGCAGTGAGTCTGCGGCGGCGGGTGATTTTTGTTGCATAGATATTATGAGAACTTAATGGCGCCTATCTTTTGTCGTAGGGCGGGAAAGCGAAGCGCATCCCGCCTTCAGTAGTCGTAGGGCCGGAAAGGGAGACACATCCCTCCTTGGGCAATTGGGTTAGGCCTAACTTATGCCGCCATATGTTGGCGCCTTTGTGGAACGCGGCCATTTATAACCTTGAATGGGCGGGAATTGGCGGCAGATGATAACGTTCGAAGTCTGGAGATAGAATAATGCTAATGGCGGGATGCGCTTCGCTTTCCCGCCCTACGGGCTACAGGCCACGAGCTACGGGTTTTGTAAAGTTAATTCATCTTTCCACATGCGAAGCCTTGCGAAGGGCGTCGAGAAATGCCGGGTTGATTTTACTGCCCAGGCTTTCGGCCTTTCTGATATCCGCCCAGGCCTGTTCATAGTCTTTTTTGCAGCAAAAAACTGCGGCTCGATTGTAGTAGGCATTACCATACTTGGGGTTGATTTCCAAGGCCCGATTGAAGTCGGCGATGGCCTGGTCATACTGGCCTTTTTCCCGATAGGCCGCCCCCCGGTTGTTGTAGAACTCGGCCTGCTTGGGTTCGATTTCCAGGGCCCGGGTATAGTCGGCGATGGCCTCGTCATAATGGCCTGCTTCTGCAAAGGCAGCCCCCCGGTTGTTGTAAGCCGAAGCAAACTTGGGATTGAGTTCTATGGCCTTGGTATAGTCGGCGATGGCGTGGTCAAGGTCGCCGGCTTTAAAATGTTCCTTCCCCTGGTCCAGGCAGTATTGAGCCGTCCCCGCCTCGGCAGCCCAGGACTGTCCAGCCGCCAGCAAAGCGGCCATTAATACCAGGATAAAAATAGTGAATTTTCTCATGGCTGCCCCCTTTCTCTTCTTCCCGAAATAGATTTGCCCCTGCCCGGTTAATTGGTTTGGTGGAAGGCAGGATAGCACAAAATTCGCGGAAAGAGTAAATTTTTCAAAAATTTTGGCAGACTTACTCTTCAGTCTCTAGTTTACCTCACTGCGCTGGCGCTTAAGAACCCCAACCCAGCACCGCCCGATAATGTTCCAGAAAATCCGGAAAACGTCCCCCGGGCCTCCCTGCTCTCATCTATAATTTTCCCCCGGCCTGCAAGGCGTGCTTCAGGGCCAGGGCCTTTTCGGCCACGGCCATGGGGGTGGGCCCCAGGACGTAAACCAGGGCTTCCCGGCCCCAGGCGCCCGGATGGCAGATGAGGTCCGGGGGCGCCTCTCCGGGTGTCAACCCCGGAGCCCCCTGCATCTCCAGGGTCCCGCCGGTCCAGTCCGCATCTGCTTGCGGTTCCGGGCCGGGGCCGTCGCCGGAGGTCATCCGGAGGTGCAGGGAGGGGGCCAGTTCGGTCATCCCCTCCAGGTAGCGGATATTCATGGCGCTGCGCCATTCCGGGTGGCTGGCCATGACAGCGAGGATGAGGGCGGCCAGGCGCCGGGGTGGGGAGCCGAAGGCGGGCGGGGCCGGGATGAGCACCCCCGCGGCGCTTTTTACCAGGCGGCCCGGGAAGGCGGCCACATCCCGGGGGCCTTCGGCATAGGGAGTGGCGAACGCCAGGTTGCTCATGACCTCGGGGATCAGGGGGCTGAGGTCTTCGGCTTGCAGGCGGGCGGCGGCGGCCTGCAGGTCTTGCAGGACCTGGAAGCGGCCCAGGTCCCGGGCCCAGGGGGCGTAGGGGTTCACCGGACCGGCCCCCCGGCCCAGGGGCAGGCCGTGCTTCAGCGCCTGGAAGGTGAGGGTGCGGGCCTCGGTCACCGCCTCCGGGAGGGAGAGGCCCCGGGCCAGGCCGGCCGCCGTGGCGCTGGCCAGCACGCAGCCGCTGCCGTGGTGATTGGGGGCGGCCAGCCGGGCGCCGGCCAGGTGATAGCTGCGCCGGCCATCGGTGAGGACGTCCACCGGCGCGCCTTGCAGGTGGCCGCCCTTGGCCAGGACCCAGCGGGGGCCCAGGGCTTGCAGCCGCCGGGCCGCCTCTTCCAGGTCCCGGGGGGTCTTAATCTCCAGGCCGGTGAGGCGGGCGGCCTCCGGGGCATTGGGGGTCAGGAGGAAGGTCAGGGGGAAGAGCTCTTCCTGCATGGCGCTGACGCCGGCCTCTTCCAACAGGGGGAAGCCGCCGCCCGCGGCCAGCACCGGGTCCAGCACCACCGGCGCCGGGCCCAACTTTTTTAAGGCAGCGGCCACGGTGGCGACGATGGCCGCACTGGCCAACATGCCCAGCTTCACCGCGGCCACCGGGAAGTCGCTGATGACCGCCTCCAGTTGGGCCGCCACCACCTCCGGGGCCACCGCATGCACCGCCTGGACCCCCTGGCTGTTCTGGATGGTCAGGGCGGTGGCCACCGTCAGCCCATAAACCCCGGACAGGGTGGCCACCTTCAGGTCTTGCTGCAGGCCGGCGCCTCCTCCCGGATCGAAACCGGCGATAATCAGGACGGTCTTCATGCTAGTCTCCCAGCGGCTTCCGGGCGGCCTCCAGGCAGCACCCCAGGGCGCCGATGTATTGGGGATAGGGCGGCACTATCACCCGAAATAAGTCTGGTTCCTGAAGGAAATTGATTACCGCCCGGTTGCGGGCCACCCCGCCGACGCACACCAGGGTGGGGCAGCGGTAGCGGCGCACCATGGACAAGGCCCGCCGGGCCACCGAGGCGTTGACGCCCGCGGCGATGCGGGCCGGCTCCACCCCCTCCAGCAGGTGCCCCACCAGTTCGCTTTCCCCGAAGATGGCGCAGGTCTGGGAAATCTCCACCGGGTCCCGCCGGGCCGCGGCGAATTGCGCCAAGGGCATCTTCAGGAAACGGGCCATGTTTTCCAGGTAGCGGCCGGTGCCCGCGGCGCAGCGGTCGTTGGAGAGGAAGTCGAACACCCGGCCGTCCCGGATGTAAAGCACCTTGGTGTCCTGGCCCCCCACCTCCAGGAGGATAAAATGGTCCAGGCCCGTTTGCTGCCGGGCTCCCAGAAAATGGGCCCGAATCTCGGTGATGGCCGGGAAGATTTGCTGCAGGAGATTCTTGCCGTAGCCGGTGACCACCAGGGCGGCCGGCTCCGGGAGGCCCAGCCGCGGCCAATCGATGGCCAGACCGCGCCTCCCCCGGAGGAGATAATTCCGGTAAAAGATGATGGCGTCCAGGCGGCGGCGCCTCCAAACTCCCCTGGGGTCCAGATATACCAGCTTCACGAAGCGGCTGCCGAAGTCCAGACCGCAGGCGGACAGGCCGGGTTCATGGGGAAAGGGCCGGGGAGCGACGCTCCCTGGCCTCCCGGCCCCCTCCCCCGGCGATGCATTACGGCCGCAAGACATCGACAAAGGCCTCCAGGCGCATCCGGGTGCGGGAATCGAGGGAAGCGGGGCGGTCCCCCTCAATGGTAAGGATGGGCAGGTTGAGGCGCTCCCGGATGGTTTGGTCGAACATCTGGCGGAAACAGAAGCTCTGGGTATAGTGCACCAGGCCGTCCAGGCGCCGGGTGCGCACCGCGGCCCAAAGGTCCTCCAGGCGTCCGGCGATCTCGTAGGGATAGGTATAATGAAAGTATTGCTCCGCCAGGTCCGGGCCGGCATGGGGCATGCTGAACTGCCGGGGAAATTCGTGGAATACCACCCCGGCCCCCAATTCCTCCAGGTATTCCCACAGGTCGGTAAAGATGGGAGGGATGCCGGCAAAGCCCAAACGCACCGGGTAATCCCGGGGCGCGGCGTTGTTCCGCCTGTTTAAGAAAAGCGCCGATCCTGAGTTCGAAGGCCGCGAGGTCCGAAGCAAAGTCGGTGCTGGCGATGAGATGCTGAAAATTCTCCTGGCCGCTCACCCGGCCGGACTCCCAGGTGAGGCGGTCCAGGCGCTGCAAGGCGCGGCGCAAAGGGGCCAGCCTCTCCTGAACCTGGGCCACCCGAGCCTCGCTGGCGCCCAGGCGGTCCCTCAGGTTGCCGATCTCCCGGGCCAGTTGCTGCCGGTTGCGGGGATAGGGAAATTTGAAGTGGATCACCTGGCGGCCTTCAGCTTCCAGGATCTCCCCCAGGGCCTGGGTATAGGAGCAATCACCCTGGCAGGCGACGATGACCGCGGCGATCTCCGGGTGGTGCTGCAAGGCCGCGTAGATTCCCTTGATCCAGGTACAGATGGTGCGGGGGAAGCCGGCGGCTTCGGCCTCGGCCGCCAGGGCCCGGGCCCCGGGGTCGGCGATGAACAGGTTATTCAGGTCCACCGGCGTCAGGCCGGCGGCCAGCACCACTTCCACCGGGATGGTAGTGGTGAAGCCCACCCTGGCGCCGGGAGGGGGCGGTTTAATGGAGGTCATGTTTATGGCCGCGGCAGTCTTTTGCCTTTAGCTGGTTGCTGCAATACGATTATATTTGCCAGGCTTCCCTTTGCCAAACGCTCAAGGCGGACCGCCATCACCCCCGGCTGCCGAAGATGGCGGCGCCCACCCGCACCAGGGTGGCCCCTTCCGCCACTGCCACCTCGAAATCCCCGGACATGCCCATGGACAGCTCCGGCAAGGGGTGCCCGCAGTCCGCTTCCAGGCGGTCGCGCAGCTCCCGCAAGGCCCGGAAATAGGGGCGCACCGCCTCGGGGTCGTCCAGCCAGGGAGGCAGGGCCATCAAACCCAGCACCCGCAGATGCGGCAAGCGCCCGAGCTCCCGGAGCAACCCCGGGACCGTTTCCGGAGCGGCCCCGGATTTGGAGGCTTCACCCGCCAGATTAACCTGGAGGAGGATTTTTTGTAGGCCCCCCATGGAGGCGGCTGCGGCATCCAGGGCTTGGGCCAGCTTCAGGCGGTCCACCCCGTGGATCACCTCGAAGAGGGCCACCGCGGCCTTGGCCTTGTTGCTCTGTAAGTGTCCGATAAAATGCCAGCTAAGCGCCGGACCCAGGGCGGCGATCTTGGGCCGGGCCTCCTGGAGGTAATTTTCGCCGAACAGGAGCTGGCCCGCGGCCACTGCCGCCCGGATATGCTCCACGGGCACCGTCTTGCTCACTGCCACCAGGCGCACCCGGGCCGGGTCCCGGCCGGCCCCCCGGGCCGCAGCCGCGATGCGGCCTCTCACCTCCTCCAGGTTCTGGGCGATGCGGCTCACGGCTGGCTCAGCTTCTCTGGGCAAATTGGCTAAAAAATCCCTGATTTTTTGATTTTGGGCCTGCCCTGTCTTATACCTAGAAATAATCAAAATATTTGTTGGATTAGCCAGAATGCCGGAGGACGAAAATGCCCTTGCCTGAAGCGGGGCTTGGCAGACCCAAGAGAGTCCTGGTGGCCATCACCTTGCTCTACGCGGCCCTGGGTATCGGGGTTACCCGAATTGGGTTGGATTTGTATCTGGGGCATCCCATAACCGGGCCTCCCTGGCTGCTGACCATGGTTAACCGGACCGGGATTGCCTGGCTGCTGCCCATCGTGGTTATCCTCTCCGCATTCGTAACTATTACTTTATTTTTAGTCATCATTTACCTGATCGGCCAGGGAAAGAATTGGGCCAGGATCTTCTTTCTGGCGCTCTGGCTAATAGGCATTCTCCTTTTCCTGGCGGCCATCCCGCTGCGGAGATTCCTGGCGGCTCATCCGATTTCCGGGATGTTCGCCCTCCTGCAATACGTATTGCAAGTCGTGGCCCTGGTCTTGCTTTTTCAGAATGAATCGAGCCGCTGGTTCCGGAAATCGGTGGATCCGGGCCAATCCGCGGATAGCGCCTGACCCGTTCCTGGATGCCGTTTCCGGTTTCCGGTTTTTGGCTGAAGGCTGTCGCTTATTACCTGGCTTTCCTCAATTTCCCCCTCTTCCAGGCCGAATACCCGGAGGGTATTTTCCCAGGTGGCCCGGGCCGCCTCCTCCAGGGTGAGGCTCCGAACTTGAGCCAACTGCCGGGCCGTGGCCATCAGGTAAGCGGGCTCATTACGCTGGCCCCGCCAGGGTTGGGGAGGCAGATAGGGGCAGTCGGTCTCCACCAGGAGCCGGTCCAGGGGCGCCATCTTGGCCACCTCCCGCAGGGGCCCGGCCTTGGGGTAGGTGAGGGTGCCGGAAAAGGAGAGGCTAAGCCCCAGGTCCAGGAAGGCCGCGGCCTCGTCCCAACTCCCCCCGAAGCAATGCATGACCCCGCCCCAGAGACGGCCCCGGTATTCCCGGAGAATCTTCAGAGTTGCCTCCGTGGCCTCCCGGGTGTGGATGATCACCGGCTTTTTCAGGGCCTGAGCCAGTTCCAGTTGACGGCGGAACCAAAGTTCCTGGGCCTCCGCCGGCGAGCGGCGGCGGTAGAAATCGAGGCCGATTTCGCCGATGGCCACCACCCGGGGCCGGACCGCCAGGGAGGCCAGGATTTCCAGGTCCTTTTCGGTCATGGCCCCCGCCCCATGGGGGTGGACCCCCAGGGCTGCCACCACCCCGGGAAATTTCCCGGCGGTGCGCAGCACCAGGGGGGCGTCCCCCAAGCCGGTGGCCACGTTGATCAGCAGAGCCACCCCGGCTTCCCGGGCCCGGCGCACCACCTCGCTCTGGTCGGGCTGCAGCTCTTCCAGGTCCAGGTGGGCGTGCGAGTCGGCCAACCGCAGGGGTATATGTTTTAAGCTTATGGACGAATCCTCCCTGCCATGGTAAAATACCTGATATTTACCAGGTCTGCAAGGAGCGGCGGTGTCCACCTGGTTCTCCAGTCTTTTTGGGATTACGATCTGCTGGGTTTGGCTGTTGGCCCCTGGGAACCTGGGGGCAGCCGAGCTCACCCATACCGCGCCCCAATGGCAGACCCTGGGCCGGGGCCTCAGTTTCAGCCGGGTGGAGGTTATCCGGGAGGGCGAAGACTGCGAGGTGGTGGCCGCCCTGGCGGTGGTGAAAATCGACCCGGGCAGCAACGCCTTCCGGGTCTTTCACCATGCCCCCCAGAGCATTACTACCTGGCAGCAGGAACTGCAGGCCCCCATCGTCTTCAACGCCAGCTACTACGGACCCGATTACCAACCGGTGGGTCTGATCATCGCCGATGGCAAGGCCATCGGGCCCGCTAATAACCGCCAGATGCGCGGCATGTTCGTGGCGGAACCCAAAGGCATCTCCCCGGATCTCCCCCGGGCCACCATCCTGGACCTCCTGGCCACCCCGGTCAATCCCAAGAACCTGCCCTGGACCCAGGGGGTGCAATCCTTTCCCCTGCTCCTGGACTACAAAGGGAACATCCGGGTGCGGGACAGCGATAAAAATTCCAACCGCACGGTGATCGCCACCGACCGGGTGGGCAATATCCTGGTCTTCAACACCTCCAACAGCTATTTCACTTTGCGGGAGATGGCCCAATTCCTCAAGGCCAGCAAATTCGAGATCGACTCCGCGATGAACCTGGATGGCGGCAGCGAAGCCCAACTATTGATCAAGACCAAGAACTTTGAATTTTTTTCCCCGCCCGCCTGGGAAAACCCCATCGGCAGCCTGATAGAGCGGCAGAGCCCCTTTTTGCCCACCGTGGTGGGGGTATTCCCTCGTAAGGACTGATCTTCATGGCCGCTTACCTTATCCTCGGGGCGGGAAAATTCGGCTGCCTGGCCCTGGAAAGATTGGCCCGCCAGGATGCCGCGGCCACCTTTCAGGTGGTGGATCGCCGGCCGGAGGCCCTGGCCGCGGCCCTGGCCCTGGGGATACCGCGGGTGGCCGGGACGGCCGCGGAGGCCGCCGCCTTTCTGGCCGGCAACCTCACAGAAGATGGCCCCTGGGACTGGCTCATCCCCATGGCGCCGGTACACCTGGCCTGGGCCTGGCTGTTGGCCGGCCCCCTGCGGGGCTGGGAGCCGGCCGCGGCCCCGGCAAGCCTGGGAGGTCTGGCGCCGGTAGCCTGGCGAGGCCCGGAGGGCCAGTGGTATTTGAGCCGGGCCGCGCATCGCTGCCCGGATGATTGCGCCGAGCCGGAGTCCTTCTGCCCGGTGAGCCGGGAACCTCGGAAGACGTCCCTGGCCGCGGAGCTGGCGGCCGTGAGTCTGCCCGGCTTTGCCATCAAGGTGGTGGCCAGCCGGCAACTGGCTCCCGGAGTGGGGGGGTACCCGCCCCGGGCCTTGCTGGCCCTGGCCCGGGACCTGGTGGCCGGCCAGGGCGGCCGGACCTTGATCGCCACCGCCTGCCGCTGCCACGGGGTGGTCCACGGGATAGTCGGCCCCGCCCAATAGCGGTCAATAGCTGACGGCTTCGAGCTTTCAGCCAAAACAGGCAACGAAAAAAGAAAACAGTTGACTATGAGCGGCTTTGATCAATCCGGGGTCTTGGGCGTCTCGCCGCGCATGCGGCAGATCTTCCACCTGCTGGAGCTGGTGTCGCCCTCGGATGCCAACGTCCTGCTGTTGGGTGAGACCGGCACCGGCAAGGAGCTGGTGGCCCAGGCCATCCATCGCAACAGCCCCAGGGCCGCCGGGCCCTTCGTGGTGGTCAACTGCGCGGCTTTGCCCGAAACCCTGATGGAGTCCGAACTCTTCGGCCATGAACGGGGGGCCTTCACCGGGGCGGTCAGCCGCCAGGAGGGCCGGTTCCTCCTGGCCCACCGGGGCAGCCTGTTTCTTGATGAGATCGGGGAGCTCAGCCTCACCACCCAGGCCAAAATTCTGCGGGTTCTGCAGACCAGGGAGTTTGAACCCCTGGGGAGCACCCGCACCCTGAAGGTGGATGTCAGGATCATCGCGGCCACCAACAGCAACCTGGAAGCCAGGGTGCGGGATGGGCGTTTCCGGGACGATCTCTTTTATCGTCTCAACGTCTTTCCCATTGTCCTGCCCCCTCTAAGGGAGCGGAGGGATGATCTGGCGCTGTTGGCCGATCATTTTCTGCGGACCTATGGAGCGAAAAACCGCAGGAAAATCAAGGCTATATCCCCGGAGGTGCTCCAGGCCTTCCAGGATTATCCCTGGCCGGGAAATATCCGGGAGCTGGAGAACGTCATCGAAAGGGGGGTGATCGTCTGCGTGGGGGACACCCTGACCCTCCGGGACCTGCCGGACCACCTGCGGCAGGCAGCCTGGGTTGTGCCCGACCACCTGGTGGAACCGGAGTTGCCGGAATATGAGCGGCGGTTGATCAGCCGCACCCTGGAAAAGGTGGACGGCCAGCGGCAGGCGGCCGCGGAGATCCTGGGGATTTCCCTGGAGGAGTTGGAACTGAAGCTCCGCTCTTATGGAGAGGGGAAATAGTCCAGGCTTTGCAGCAGGCGCCGGGAGGCTTAAGTTAGCGGATAATTATTAACCAACCTTATATTAGGAATTTATCATGTTCTTTCCACCCCTGATCTTTCTGATGATGCTGGCCTTCTTCGTGACGGCCCTGATCTTGCTGCCCTTCCTGCTGCTGGGGATGATCGGCGAGGCCTTTTTGCGGCTGGGGCTCCCCCCCGGCCTGATCTTCTGGCTGCTCATCTCCACCCTGGTGGGCAGCCTGGTGAACATTCCCATCCATCGCTTCGAGAGCCAGGAGGTGCTGGGAGATCAGGTCATCTCCTATTTCGGCATGCAGTTCCGGCCGCCCCCCCTGGGGTCCGGCCACCAAACGGTGCTGGCCGTCAACGTGGGCGGGGCCTTGATCCCCCTGGGCCTCTGTCTTTATCTCATCCTCAGGATACCCTTCGGCTGGTATCTGCCGGTCCTGGTGGTCCTGGTAACCCTGGTGGTGAACCGCCTGGCCCGCCCGGTCCGGGGCTTGGGAATCGCGGTGCCCGGACTGGTCCCGCCGCTGCTGGCGGCCCTGGGAGCCTATCTCCTTTGCCCTCCCTTGCTGCGGGCGCCCTGCGCCTACATCGCCAGCACCCTGGGGATTCTTATCGGCGCCGATCTCCTGAGGTTGGGGGAGATCCCCAAGCTGGGGGCGCCGGTGGCCTCCATCGGCGGCGCCGGCACCTTCGACGCCATCTTCTTCGGGGGGATCGTCGCAGTATTGCTCAGCTAAGGAATCAGACTGGCCCAATCCGGAAAAGTGGATTATAGTTTTGCTTAAGAAATTTTTTGATTTTTGGGAGGTTGATTTATGGGGCAACTATCCAACCCTGGGCAATCGCGGTTGACTGGGGTCCTCTCCGGGCTGAGGGCCCCGGTGCGGCGTCGCTGGGCGCCGGTTTTGCTGGTCCTGTTCATCCCCTGGCTCCTGGGGTGGTCCTGGAAGGATGCCAGCGGCGACACCATCAACCCCAACTTCGTACAGCGCATCCAGGACGGCAAGACCACCAAACAGGAAGTCCTCCTCTATTTTGGCGACCCCAAGGAGTCCCAGGGCAGCCCCTCCGAGGGTGTGGTTTACAAGTACTTCAGCTATAAGGACGCCGAGGCCATGCCTTATCAACCTTCGCAGCGCGTGCCCGAGGAACAGTCCACCTCCTTGTATCTGCTTGAGGACAAGCAGGTTAAAAAGAAGCCGCCGCCAAAGACCGGGGGCAAAATCCTGCGCAGCAGCCTGGAGATCCGCTTCAAACCCGGCAGCGATACCGTGATGAGCCACGAATATAAGGAATTTTAGCGGGGTGGCCGGATGACGGTCTTCGCCGACCTGGCCCCGGCGTTATCCTGGGTCTTTGATTTACAGAAATTCGGCATCAAGTTCGGCCTGTCCTCCACCCTGGACCTGCTGGCCCGGTTGGGCCTTTCCTACCAGGAGGGCCGCTATCTTCACATCGCCGGCACCAACGGCAAGGGCTCGGTGGCGGCCATCCTCAGCGCCGTCCTCACCCGGGCCGGATACCCCGCGGGCCTCTTCACTTCCCCGCATCTGGTGAGCTTCCAGGAGCGCCTGCGCCTGGGAGACCGGGAAATCAGCGCCGACCGCCTGCTGTCCCTGATCAACCGGGTGCGCGCCGTGGTGGACCAGGGCGAGCCTCCCACCTTCTTCGAATTCGCCGCCGCCCTGGCCTTTCTCTATTTCCTGGAGGAAAAGGCGGACCCCATCATCCTGGAAACCGGCATGGGGGGGCGGCTGGACGCCACCAACATCGTCCAGCCGCTCCTGGCGGTGATCACCAACATCTCCCGGGACCATCAGGACTACCTGGGGCGGGGCCTGTTGGCCATCGCCGCCGAAAAGGCGGGGATCATCAAAGAAAAGACGCCCTTAATTACCTATGCCCGGCAACCCTCGGTGGTGGAACTCTTCCGCCGCCGCTGCCGGGAACTGGAGGCGCCGCTGTATCTGGGGGGAGTGGACTTCCGGACGCGGGGGGCTTCCGGGGGGCGTTTTAGCTACCAGGGGCTGAACCGGCGCCTGGCGGGTCTCACCTTGAGCCTGCGGGGACGCCACCAGTACCGCAATGCCGCGGTGGCCCTGGCGGTCCTGGAGCTTTTGCAGCAGCGCGGCTGGGACATCGGCGAGACCGCCATCCGGGAAGGCCTGGCGAATACCCGCTGGCCGGGGCGCCTGGAACAGGTGGCCCAGGACCACCGCATCCTTCTGGACGGGGCCCACAACCCCGCCGCCGCCCTAAGCCTGGCCCAGGCCTTGAAACTGATACAAAAACCTTCCCGGGGCAACGGCCGGCTGTTCCTGGTGATGGGCATCATGGCCGACAAGGATGTGGACGCCATCCTGGCCCGCCTGTTACCTCTGGCCCATCTGGTGATCTTCACCCAACCCCGGTACTTCCGGGCCGCAGCCACCGCGGACCTGGCCCGGCGGTCCCGGGCCTATGCCCTGGAGGTGATCCAGGTGCCCCGGGTGAGTGAGGCCATCCGCCGGGCCCAGGCCCTGGCCGGCCCCCGGGACCGCATCGTCGTCACCGGCTCCCTCTTCACCGTGGGGGAGGCGAAGGCGTATTTTCAAGGTCTTGAGTCTTAAGTTCAAAGTTCAAAGTTCAAAGTTCAAGGTTAAAATATCGCAATCAGGTACAGCTAGTTCTGGTTTTAGTAAACTGGGCGACCCAGCGGGTCGCCCCTACAACTCGAAACTCGAAACTCGAAACTCGAAACTCAAAGGTCCTTATGCAAATCTTCGTTTCCGGGTCCCTGGCCTACGACCGGATCATGGATTTTCCCGGCCGCTTCGCGGATCACATCCTGCCGGAGAAGATCCATATCCTGAACGTCTGTTTCATGGTGAATGGCCTCAGGGAGCGCTTCGGCGGCACCGCGGGCAACATCGCCTATAATCTGGCCTTGCTGGGGGAAAAGCCGGTCATCCTGGCCACCGCGGGCAAGGACTTCGCGCCCTACCGGGAGTGGCTGGCCGGGCTGGGCCTGCCCCTGGCCGGGATCAAGGAGATCCCCGGGGAGTTCACCGCCGGGGCTTACATCACCACGGACCTCTCCGACAACCAGATTACCGGGTTCAATCCCGGGGCCATGAAATACCTCTCAGATTACCGGTTCGAGGGGGTGGACGCGGCCGCGGCTTACGCCATCGTGGCCCCGGGCGGCCTGGAAGACATGCTGGCTTATACCCGGGCCTACCAGGCCGCGGGGCTGCCCTATATCTTCGACCCCGGCCAGAGCATCCCCGCCTGGGAGGGCGGCCGGCTCCGGGAGATGGCCGCCGGGGCCCGGGCCCTCATCGTCAACGACTACGAGTTGGAGATGTTTCGGCAAAAGACCGGCCTGCAGGAGCAGGAGCTTCTGGGATTAACGCCCACGCTGATCGTCACCCGGGGCGAGGCAGGCTCCTATCTCTCTACCGCCGCCGGCCGGCGCCAGGTGCCCGCGGTGCGCCCCAGCCAGGTCCAGGACCCCACCGGGGCCGGGGACGCCTACCGGGCCGGGCTTCTCAAGGGGCTGGCGCTGGGGCTCTCCTTGGAGGAGTCCGCCTGTCTGGGCGCGGTCCTGGCCAGCTTTTGCGTGGAGCAGCAAGGCACCCAGGAACACCGGCTGGAAATCTCCCAGTTCTGGGAGCGTTACCGGGAGAATTTTGGAGCGCCGCCGCTTGAAGGAGCAGTTCATAGGGGTTCAAAGTTAAAAGTGGAAAAGGGTTCCAGAGCCTGAAGCGGTCTTTGCACCGGTGGTTCGGCAACCGTTTTTAACTGCGGTAGCCAGGGCTCACCACTCTGGATAACTGTCTGATGAAAAAACCTGCGACCTTCAGATTAGTGAGTCGCCCCAAAATTACATTACTAATTGTTATAGGTTTCCTTGGTACTGGAATCCGTTATAAACCCCGCTAACTTTGAACTTTGAACTTTGAACCTTGAACTTTATCTTCAGCTCAATTCCTTTAAGGCCCGGGCCGCGAACTCCAGGCTGGCGTCCAGTTCCAGGGCCTGTTTCAGGACGTAGGCCGCCTCCTGGCGGTGGCCCAGGCGCTGCAAATTGATGCCCAGGTTGGCGTAGTCGATGGCGGAGCCGGGGTCCAGTTCGATGACCTTCTCGAAGCAGGCCACCGCCCGTTGATATTCCTCCAGCTTGAAGAAGCAGAATCCCAGGAAATGGTGGGCCTCCTTCAGATTGGGGTCCAGCTCCAGGGCCTGCCGGAAGGCGGCGGCCGCGGTTAAGTAGTCGCCCAGGTCCTTATGGCAGTTGCCCAGGTGCACGTGGATGCTGGGAACTTCGTGCGCCGGGGGATTCAGGGTCAGGGTCTTGTGGAAATGGTCCAGGGCCTCGGCCGGGATGCCCAGGTTGGCCAGGGCCATACCCAGGAAGAAGTTTACTTCGAAGCGCTCCGGAAAGGTCTGGTTTAGCTGCTGCAAGGCCACCAGGCCATCCATGGGCTCGGCATAGAGGGCCGCGGTCTTGGCCAGGTGGAAGACGACGTTGGTGTTGCGGGTGCGGTCCAGGAAGTGGGTACCCGGGATCAGGACGTAAACCGCGGGGATGCCGATCTTGGGATGGGTGACGTCCACCGCCAGGACCTCCAGGTGCAGGCGGGCCAGGGCCTCCAGGCAGTTGCCGATCTCCACCTTAAGGTTGTCGTGGGCCAGGTTGGGCAGGCGGTCCAGGGGGACCAGCGGGCCGGGGGCCATTAGATAGGCGGCCTCCTCCAGGGACTCGTATTTGGGCAGGGTAGGGCTATAGGAGGTGCGCCGGTGAAAATCCCCCGCCAGTTGGGCCACCTCGGTTAAGGCCCGGATCAGGGACTTGGTGGGGTCGGTGGTGGTGCCGGCGGCGAAGACGATTTCGCTGGATTCGGGAAAGGTGGCGGGATCGTAGGCCAGGGCCGCCACCGTGGGGATGCCGGTATCCATGGAGAAATCCCTGAGGTAAACCTTGATGCCGTTTCCGGAGAATTTCTCCAGCAACTCCCGGGCCGCGGGGTCGGTCACCGACTCCGGGTCGATGGCCGGGGTGGGCCGCCTCTCCCGGGTGAGGACCGTGCCCACGTGGCGCTCCACCACCTCGCACAGGGCCTGGAGCACCGCCTCCTCGTAACCGTTGCCGGCCGCCGGGCCGTTGTACTCCTGGATGAGGTAGAACCAGTACAGGGGCAGATAGACCGGGGCCCCGGTCGAGAGGTTGGTGGCCGGGACGAAATGGAGGGGCCAGTCCGGGTAGAGGGCCGCGGCGGCCTCCACGTCCGGGGAAGCGTCGAACAGGGAGCGGGCCAGGTAAGAGAAGGGCAGGGCCTGGCCCTCCAGGTCCCGGGCCCGGCCATAGCGCTTGGGGCCCTCCTCGATAAAGCTGAAGAAGCTGAAGCGCTCCACCAGTTCCATGAGGGCGCTGGCCTCGGACTGCACCGGGGTGGCGCCTTTGCCCATCTGTTTCTGGGTGGGCACCACCCGCCGGGCGTCGGCCCCCAGGAGGCTGATGAAGACCGGGATGTCCAGGCGCCCGGAATCGATGCGCATGGTCTCCGCCAGGATCTCCAGATCCAGGCCGGCCAGGCGCTCCCGCACCCGGCGGATGGTCTCCTCCGGGGTCAGGAGTTTGTCCTGGTCGTAGGTGTAGCCTTTAAAGGCGTCGGTGAGCGGCAGGATCGGCAACATGGGCCATAATCTCCTGGCTCAGATTATGACCTTGGGAGCGATTTTTTGCAAACGCCAGGGCTCATCAGATGGCACCGCCGGCCGCGGCGGTCCCGGTCCGCGGGGCAAACTGCCAGCTATTGCAGGGTAATAGTGAAACCCTGGGGTCCGATGTTCAACTCCACCCCCTGCTGCACCGCATTCAGATTGATAATCACGCCGGCCTGGTTCTGCATGGTCAGACCAGCCGAGCCTCCGGCCAGGGCAATGCCCGCCCCTAAGGCCGCATAGTTGCCGGCAAACTGGGAAACATTGCTCAAGTTATAGACGTTGCCCACCGCGCTGATGGAGGCAAAGCCGACGCCGCCCACGGTGAGGCCGTCGATCTTGAAGAGATAACTTTCGCCGTTGTATCTCAAAACGCCACTCCCCGAACTGAAGCCGATACCCACGGCCACACTGGTCATATCAATAGATACCGTACCGACCGGGTAGTATTGCTCCCGAGCGGTTCCGGGGGTGACCGCCAGCAAAAGCAGCACCACCATCGCCAGACCGAGAAGCATCCTCTTTGTGCGCATCATCTACCCTCCTTGCTTTGGGAAAATTAAGATGATCCCGTGATTCTAAATTAAGGGTTGTCGGCACAAAGTCAAGCTAGCCAATTGCCTTGAAATTAATGGAAAACCTTCTCGTCTTCTTATAATTGAGACCCTTGGCTGCGCTCCGGGTAACAGCCAAAGCGGTTTTGAAATACCTTCCAGGGTAAGTTTTCCAGGGCCGGGCAAACCGGGCGGGCCAGGCGCCGGCTGGAAGCCGGCGCTACGGTCGCTCTACGAGGAATGGCGGATCATGCCTGCAGCCCGTCGGCCCCGTCTCCCAAATAGGCGTCTTTCAGGCGCGGGTGTTCCAGGAGCTCAGCCCCGGGGCCTTCCAGGACGACCCGGCCGGTCTCCAGGACGTAGCCGTAGCCCGCGATCTTCAGGGCGGCGGCGGCGTTCTGCTCCACCAGGAGGATGGTGACCCCCTGCTGGTTGAGCCGGCGGACGATGTTGAAGACCTCCCTGACCAGCAGCGGGGCCAGGCCCAGGGAGGGCTCATCCAGGAGCAGCAACCGGGGCCGGGACATCAGGGCCCGGCCCAGGGCCAGCATCTGCTGCTCGCCGCCGCTCAGGGTGCCGGCGGGTTGGCTCTGGCGCTCCGCCAGGCGGGGAAAGGTTCGATAAATCTCCTCCAGGTCCTGCGCCCGGGACTCCCTGGAGGAAAACTCCCGGCGGCTGTAGCCTCCCAGGAGGAGATTCTCGTGAACCGAAAGGTTGGCAAAAATCCGGCGGCCTTCGGGGACCACCGCCACCCCCCGGCGGACCACCTCATGGGGGGGCAGGCCCTGAAGGTCGCGGCCTTCCAGAAGGATGCGGCCTCCCTGGCGCGCCACCAATCCGGTGATGGCCTTGATGGTGGTGGTCTTGCCGGAGCCGTTGGCCCCCAGCAGGGCCACCAGGGCGCCCTGGGGGACGCTCAGACTGACGCCATTCAGGGCCTGGATGGCGCCGTAGGCTACTTGGAGATTGAGTATTTCCAGCAACTTCCTTGCCTTAGCATTTGATTTCTTAAATATGTAAACGTTTCTGGGCCCCCCCCTCACCCCAGCCCTCTCCCCCCGCCGGGGGGAGAGGGAGCATTCCAAGGGTTGGCTCTTATCCCCTCTCCCCCTCGAGGGGGAGAGGGTTAGGGTGAGGGGGAATTAATCACTTGCTCCCGCTGTTCATAAATCCGTTCCTGTATTTATGAACAACCCTCCTTAGCTAAACACTGATTAGGAAATGGTGGGCAGTGCCACCCTACATGTCTGGGCCACTATTGCCCCTTGGTCTTTCCCTAATGGCGCGTAAGACGCGCCCTACGGTTACCATTCTGCAAAAGCCTTGTAGTCTTGTAGGGTGCGTCTCACGCACCATGACGAGCGGCCCGATCACAGGCTGGAAGCCTGTGCCACTAAAGGAATGGGTGGGCAGTGCCCACCCTACACTGCTTTATATGAACATGTAGCGCCGGCGCCCTCGCCAGCCGCGGGAACCGCCGGGGGCGGCGGTTCTACATGTTTATTTTTCGTTGCGGCCGTTAGGTCACGATGGTTCGCGGAAAGCTGAAAGCTGACCGCTATTTCCCCAAATAGGCGCGGATCACTTCCGGGTGCCGGCGGACCTCCGCCGGTTCGCCGGCGGCGATGGTGAGCCCGTGGTCCAGGACCAGCAGGCGCCGGCAAAGGTTCATGACCAGTTGCAAATTATGCTCAATGACCAGCATGGTCAGGCGGTAACGCTCTTTGATCTCCTGGAGGAATTCCATCAAGTTCAGGGTTTCCCGGGAGTTGAGGCCCGCCGCCGGTTCATCCAGCAATAGGAAGCGGGGACCGGTGGCCAGGGCCCGGGCGATCTCCAGGCGCCGCTGGTGGCCGTAAGGGAGTTTGCCGGCGGGTTGGGCCGCGGCCTCTGCCAGGCCCACCTCCCGGAGGAGTTCCCGGGCCCGGGTCCGGTGCTCCCTTTCCTCGCCGCGGTAGCGGGGCAGGCGCAGGATCGCCTCGGCCCAGGAGGCGTGGCTGCGGCAATGAAACCCCACCAGGACGTTGTCCAGGACGCTGAGCTCCTGGAACAGGCGGATGTTTTGGAAGGTGCGGGCCACCCCCAAATAGGTGATGCGCTGGGGCGGCAGCCTGGTGAGCTCGGCCCCGTTCAGGGAGATGCGGCCGCGGCTGGGCCTCAAAAAGCCGCTGATCAGGTTGAAGACCGTAGTCTTACCCGCGCCGTTGGGGCCGATTAGACCATAGAGCGCCCCTTCCGGAACCTCCAGACAAAAGTCCTCCAGGGCCAGCAGACCGCCGAAACGCATCCCCAGGTTTTGGATATTCAGGAGATTCATGGGCTAAGCAGCCTTTTCCGGAGGCCCTCCAGGAGGTCCCAGGAAAACTCCCGGCGGCCCAACAGGCCCCGGCGGAAAAAGAGGATCACCAGCAGCAGGGCCAGGGAGAGCAGCACCAGACGCAGCCCGGGGATGCCGGGAAAATCAAGGCCCCAGAGCCGGGTGGGCTCCTCCACCACCCGGAGCCATTCCCCGGCCAGGGTGAAGAAGACCGCGGCCACCACCGCCCCGGTAGTGGAGCCCAGACCGCCCACCACAATGATGATGAGCAGGTTGAAGGTGAGGAAAAAGTTGAAGAGCGAGGGCGAAATGGTGGTGATCAGGTGGGCCAGGAGACCGCCTCCCACCCCGAGGAAAAAGGCGCTCAAGACAAAGGCCAGCATTAGATGGCGGAAGGAATCGACGCCGGTGGCCCGGGCCGCGATTTCGTCCTCCCGGATCGCCTGCATGGCCCGGCCGTAACTGGACGAGACCAGGGCCGCCACCGCCGCCACCGTGGCCACCGCCACTCCCCAGGACCACCAGAGATTGGTGTAGGGGGCCAGGCCCTTGAGGCCCAAGGGGCCGTTGGTCAGCCCCTGGAGATTGTTGGCCAGTACCCGCACCACCTCCCCGAACCCCAGGGTGACGATGGCCAGATAATCCCCCCGCACCCGCAATACCGGGAACCCCGTGAGAAAGCCGAAAGCCGCGGCCACCAGCCCCCCGGCCAGCAGGGCCGCGGGGAAGGGCAGGGTTAGCTGGCTCAAGGGCCCCCACAGGGGGGTGACCAGGAAGTTGAGGGTCTTCTCCGCCGGGGTCATGGTCAACAGCGCCGCGGTATAGGCGCCCAGGGCGATGAAGGCGTTGGGGCCGAGGTGCAACTGGCCGCACACCCCGTTGATCAGGTGATAACTTACCGCCAGGGTGATAAAGATGGCCACGTTGTTCAGCAAGCGCAACTGGTATTCGTCGCCCCAGCGGCTCGCCGCCCCGAGCAGCAGGAATAGCACCGCGATGGCGCCCAAGTTTAACCATGACTTGCGAATGGCAATCCCCTTAAATCTAATACGGTTCACTTAGCGGTTCTTTTCTAAGGAATTGGTGGGCGGCGCCCACCCTACATTTTTTTGTCATGCTGAGCGCAGCGAAGCATCATGAATTTAGAACTCCTAGGGCGGGCTGGGCCCGCCGAATTTTGGCGGCCACCGGCCGCCCTATTTTCCTGCTCCTCCGGAGGTATGGGGGAAGGATGGCAAGCGGCCGCCGGCCCGCGGGCGATCCTCCCCGCTCATCCCTCCATAATTTCTCTTCCCCAAGCGCCGGGCCTGGGGGCGGCCACCTGGGTCCGCCCCTACAGGGGCTCATCCCTCTACAACTTATCTTCCCCCAGGGCCTCTCCCAGCAAGCCGGTGGGGCGCACCAGCAGGAGGAGGATGAGCAGGGCGAAGGCCAGGGCGTCCCGGTAGCCGGCCCAACTGGGGAAGAGGGCGACGATCATGATCTCCAGCAAACCCAGGAGCAGGCCCCCCAGGACCGCGCCGGTGACGTTGCCGATGCCGCCCAGCACCGCCGCGATGAAGGCCTTGAGACCCGGCAGGATGCCGATGAAGGGGTTGACCTGGGGGTATTTCATGGCCCATAATACCCCGCCGGCCCCGGCCAGCAGCGAGCCCAGCAGGAAGGTGAAGGCGATGAGGCGATTGACGTCGATGCCCATGAGGCTGCTCATTTCCTGGTCCCGGGCGATGGCCCGCATGGCCCGGCCCGCCTGGGTGCGGTAGATGATCCAAAAGAGGCCCGCCAAGAAGCCCGCGGTGATCAGGGGAATCAGAAAACTGAGGCGGGGAATGTAAAGGCCACCCACAGAGACGGCGCCGCTGAAGGCCGCGGGAACCGGGAAAGGCTTGGCCCGGCCCCCGGCGATCACCAGGACCAGGTTCTCCAGTAAAAACGAGGCGGCGATGGCGGAGATCAGCAAAGAGATGCGGGGGGCCCGGCGCAGAGGCCGGTAAGCGCCCCGCTCCAGCAGCACCCCCAGGAGGCCGGTTACCGCGATGGCCAGGGCGAAGGCCGCGGGCCAGGGCCAGCCGAAGATCCCCACCCCCATGATCGCCGCGTAGGCGGACACCATCAGCAAGTCGCCGTGGGCGAAATTGATGAGGCGCAGGATGCCGTAGACCAGGGTGTAACCGATGGCGATCAGGGCATAGAGGCTGCCCAGGGACAGGCCGTTGATCAGTTGCTGCAGGAGGGTGATTAAATCCACCGCGCCATTATACTAAAAATTAAGGGGAGTTGACCAGGAGAGCCTTGGCCCGGGTTTATTTAGGGTGACTTTTGGGGAGAAATTCCGTAAAACAGCTTGGGTAGTTTTACGAACCTTGAACCTCTTCGCTTGAGGCCCCGGCGGCAGGCAGCCCCTCAGCCGCGGCGGCGGGAGCGTTGCCGAAAGGCCCAAGTCCCTATGTATCGCGGCATATGGCCCTCCATCCTGCTGATTTTCGTCCTGCTAAGCGGCGCTTGCGTTAAATTGGGGCCGGATTATGTGCGGCCCGAGACCAAGGTTTCGCAAGACTGGCTGGAGGCGGGCGATCAGCGGCTAAGCCGCGAGCCCGCGGATTACCGCTCATGGTGGCAGGCATTCAAGGACCCCGTCCTGGACCGGCTCATCGGGACCGCCTATCGGGAAAACCTGAACCTGCGGATTGCCGGGGTGCGGGTCCTGGAGGCCCGGGCCCAACTGGGGGTCGTCACCGGCCAGCTCTATCCCCAGACTCAGCAAGCCACCGGCTCGGTGCTTAAAGAACGGGAAAGCGGTGGAACCCCGATTATCGGAACCGGGGCTGCGTCGCCCAGATTCGGCGGCCTCAGCTACTGGCAATCCCAGGTCGGCCTGACGGCCAGTTGGGAAGTCGATTTTTGGGGCAAATTCCGCCGGGCCATTGAATCCGCCCAGTCCGGCTTGTTGGCCAGCGTCGCCAATTACGACAACGCCCTGGTGAGCCTCACCGGGGACGTGGCCAGCGACTATATCTCCATCCGCACCTTGGAAAAACGCCTCGACATCGCCCGGGAGAACGTCGAGACCCAAAGGGAGAGCCTGCAAATCGCCGAAGCCCGGTTTGAAGGCGGCGCCACCTCGCAGCGCGACGTGGAACAGGCCAAGACCATCCTGGCCAGCACCCAGGCGACCATTCCAGCACTGCAAACCCAACTGCAGCAGGGCAAAGATGCCCTCAGCGTGTTGCTGGGCCTGCCGCCGAGCCGCCTGGCCGACGAATTGCGGGACCACGGGGCGTCGATCCCGGCGCCGCCGCCCCAGGTGGTGGTGGGCATCCCCGCCGAATTGCTGCGGCGGCGTCCGGATATCCGGGCCGCCGAATACCAGGCCGCGGCGCAATGCGCCCAGATCGGCGTCACTAAGGCCCAGCTATTCCCGGCTTTTTCCCTGACCGGCAATTTCGGGATGCTATCCACCGACGTGGGCAAAGATCAGCTCGGCAATCTTTTCAACTGGCGCAACCGGCAGGGTTCCATCGGCCCCACGGTGACATGGAATATCCTGAACTACGGTCAGATCACCAACCTGGTGCGGGTTCAGGACGCCCGCTTCCAAGAGTTGCTCATTACTTATCAAAATACCGTTCTCAGCGCCCAGCAGGACGTAGAGGATAATTTGACCGCTTTCTTGAAGAACCAGGAGCAGGCCGGGTTTTTGGAACAGGGCGCCGCAGCCGCGGCTAATTCCCTGAAACTGGCGGTGGTTCAATATCGGGAGGGGATCACGGATTTCACCACCGTCCTCACCGCGCAACAGTCTCTGTTGAGCGCCCAGGATAGTCTGGCCAGCGCCCGCGGCAATATTTCCGGCAGCCTGGTGGGAGTTTACCGGGCCCTGGGTGGCGGTTGGGAAATCCGGCAAGGGCAGGATTTTGTGCCTCCGGAGACCAGGGAAGCCATGGAAAAACGGACCAATTGGGGGAAATTGCTGACCCCGGCGGCCCAGACGCCCCCGACGCCGGAAGAGCAAAAAAGGTTGATTCGGGCCCCCGATTGGTAAACCAACCGGGCAAGCGCCCGGCACTTGAAGGCAGTTCAAGGTTCAAGGTTCAAGGTTGAACCCTGAACTAACGGAGCATTTAACCTTGAACTTTGAACTAATGAGTCCCGGGAGGGATCAGCATTTGGAGATCATGGCATGACTGCCGGTAAGCTTTGCTCTTTTCTGCGGGGGAAACCCCTGGCCGGGGTAGGGCTCGGCCTCCTCTTGACTCTTACCGCCTGCGGCGAGCGCAACGTCTACAAGCCGCCGCCGCCACCCAAGGTCACGGTTGCCCGGCCGGAGCGCCGGCTGGTTACCGATTACCTGGAATTCACCGGCAATACCCAGGCGATTAATACGGTGACCCTCAGGGCGCGGGTGCCGGGCTTTTTGGAAAAGGTCTTTTTCCAGGATGGCGACCGGGTGAAAAAAGGGCAGTTATTGTTCCTCATCCAGCCCAACACCTATGAGGACCAACTGAGGCTGGCCGCGGCGCAAATTCTGCAGCAAGAAGCCAATTACCGCTACGCCTTGATTCAAGTGGCCCGCTTCACCAAGTTGGTGCAACAGAAGGCCGGGTCCCAATCGGACCTGGACAACTGGCGGTTCCAGCGGGACGCCAGCCAGGCCCAGGTCCTGGGGGCGAAGGCCAATCGGGACCTGGCCGCGCTCAATCTGGGCTATACCAAGGTCACCGCGCCCTTCGACGGCCGCATCGACCGGCGCCTGGTGGACCCCGGCAACCTGGTGGGAGCCGGCGAATTCACCCCCCTGGTTCAGATCAATCAGATTAACCCCATCTACGTCTACTTCACCATCAATGAGGCGGACCTGCTGCGGGTCATGGGCGAGACGGGAAAACCACCCGGAGAAGCCGAAAAAGATAAAATCCCCTTATATCTCGGTCTCGCCAACGAAACCGGGAATCCGCACCGGGGTTACTTCGATTTTGCCGCGATCAGCGTGACCTCCACCACCGGCACCTTGCAGTTGCGCGGCGTTTTTCCCAATGGGGATTTTAAGATTTTGCCGGGCTTGTTTGCCCGCATTCAGGCCCCGCTGGTGGGTCCGGCAAAGGAATCCTGGCTGGTGCCGGAATTGGCCATCGGCTATGACCAGTTAGGCTTTTACGTCCTGGTGGTGGGCGATAAGAATGTGGTGGAACGCCGTGCGGTCAAGGTGGGCACCCGGGTGGAGGACCGCCGGGTGATCGACACCGGTTTGCGCGGCGATGAAGCAGTGATCATTAATGGGCAGTTGCATGCCATTCCCGGCAAGCCGGTGACCCCGGTCCAGGAAGGCGCGCCGCAGGCTCCGGCCGCCGGCGGCGCCCCGCCCCAGGGCAAGCCTGGAGAGAGCGCTTCATGATCTCCAAGTTTTTCATCGAGCGGCCCATCTTCGCCAACGTCATCGCCATCGTCACCGTGATTCTGGGGATGGTCTGTTTCTACCGGTTGCCGGTGGCCCAATTTCCTCCCATCGTGCCGCCCACCATCCAGGTGTCAGCCCGCTATCCGGGGGGCAGCGCCGAGGTGGTGGCGGCTACCGTGGGGGTTCCCATCGAACAGGCAGTCAATGGCGTGGAACACTCCATTTACATGTCTTCCGTCAGCGGCAGCGATGGGAGTTATACCTTAACCGTCACCTTTGATGTGGGGACGGACCTCAATTCCTCGGTTGCCCTGGTGGAGAATCTGGTGGCCGGGGCCAATGCCCAGCTGCCCCCCGCCGTCCAGAGCCAGGGAGTCCAGGTCAAAAAGGTCTCCACCGATATCCTGATGGTGGTCAGCCTCTTCTCGGAACAAGACAAATTTGATGAATCCTTCCTCTCCAATTACGCGGTCATCAATCTGCAGAACCCCCTGGCCCGTCTGCCCGGCGTCGGCAACGTCTATGTGCGCGGCGCCGGCCCTTACGCCATGCGGGTGTGGCTGGACCCCAACAAACTACTCTCCTACGGTTTGACCACCGCGGACGTCATGAATGCCATCAGCGGCCAGAATGTGCAGGTGGTGGCCGGCCAAATGGGGGGGCCGCCGGCGCTCGCCAATCAACCTTTTCAGTTCACGGTCAACGCCCTGGGCCGGCTGTCCGACGTGAAGGAATTCCAGGATATCATCATCAAGAGCCAGCGGAGCGAATCCGCCCAGATCGTCCGTATCCGGGATGTGGCCCGGGTGGAGTTGAGCCAGCAGAGCTACGCCAATTTCGCCGGCATGAGCGGCCACTCGGCGGCCCAGATCATCATCTTCACCCTGCCCGGGGCCAACGCTCTGGATGTCGCTCAAGAAGTGCATGGCGCCATGGCGGAGATGAGCAAACGATTTCCACCGGGGCTGACCTACTCAAGCCATTACGACACCACTAAGTTCGTGGACCAGACGATTCATGATGTTTACCGGACCTTGTTTGAAGCCGGCATTCTGGTGCTCATCGTCATCGTGGTTTTTTTGCAGAATTGGCGGGCCACCCTGGTGCCCGCCACCACCGTGCCGGTCACCGTCATCGGCGCCTTTGCGGCCATGGCTCTTCTGGGCTTCGGCATCAATTTGATGACCCTGTTCGCCCTGATTCTGACCATCGGCATTGTGGTGGATGACGCCATCGTCATAGTGGAAAATGCTTCCTACCATATTGAGAGGGGCCTGCCCCCTAAAGAAGCGACCATTAAGGCCATGGAGGAGATGACCGGCCCCGTCATGGGCATCACCGCGGTGCTCACCGCAGTCTTCCTGCCGGCCGCCTTTCTGCCGGGCATCACCGGCCAGATCTTCAGGCAATTCGCCCTGGTGATCGCCGCCACCGCCATTATCAGCGCCATCAACGCCCTCACCCTGAAGCCGGCCCAGTGCGCCCTGTGGCTCCGCCCCAAGGTGGATAAAAGACCCAACCTCTTCTTTCGCGGCTTCAACCGGGTTTATAAGGTCCTGGAGGATGGATATGTAGCCCTGGTCTCCTGGATGGTGCACCGCCCTTTCCTGATGCTTTTGGTATTTCTGCTGATTATCGGGGCCACCGGCTTCGGTTTCCTCCGTCATCCCACCGGCTTCTTGCCCACTGAGGACCAGGGCTTTGCCGCCATTGTCAGCATCCTGCCCGAAGGGGCCTCACAGCCGCGCGCCAGGGAGGCGTACCGGAAGGTCAGTGACATTCTCAAGGATACCAAGGGATTGCTGGCCTGGGTGACCATCGGCAACTTTTCCTTTCTGGACTCCGCCAACGTCTCCAACATCAACAGCACCTTCATCGTCTATGATAGCTGGGACAACCGCGGCGCCGCCCTGAGCCAGGATAACATCCTCGCGGCCCTGCGCCCCAAGCTGGCCGCGGTTGAGGATGCCCTGATCTTTGTGGCGGTGCCGCCGCCTATCCGGGGCCTGGGCCAATCCATGGGCTTCCAGATGATGATCGAGGATCGCCGGGGCCTTGGCGCCGCCGAACTGAGCAAGGTCGTCCAGGAGGTCATTGCCGCGGGCAACGCCCAGCCCGGTTTGCGGAACTTGACCTCCACCTTCAGCGCCCGCAGCCCCCAGCGCTACCTGGACATCGACCGGACCAAGGCCGAATCGCTCCAGGTCCCCCTGAGCAATGTCTTTGACACCCTACAGGCCTACCTGGGTTCGTCTTTCGTCAATCTCTTTAACAAGTTTAACCAGGTCTTCCAGGTCTATGTCCAGGCCGATGCACCTTATCGCCTGAACCCGGAGACCCTAAGAGATCTTTATGTCCGGAACGTCCGGGGAGAGATGGTGCCGCTGGCGGCTCTCATGGACGTCAAAAGGGTCCTGGGCACCGAACTGGTCACCCGCTACAACCTCTATCCCGCGGTCCAGATCTACGGCAGCGCCGCCCCCGGGTACAGCAGCGGGCAGGCCATCCAGCTCATGGAGCAAGTCGCCCAAAATACCTTGCCCGAAGGCGTGGCCTACGACTGGACCGCCACCTCCTACCAGGAGAAGCAGGTGGGCTACCAGGCATATTTCATCTACGCCCTCTCCATCACCCTGGTGTTCATGGTGCTGGCCGCCCTCTATGAAAGCTGGACGAGACCCGGGGCGGTCGTCCTGGTGGTGCCCCTGGCCCTGGTGGGGGTGCTCCTCGGCCTCATCTCGCGCGGGTTGGATAATAACCTGTACACCCAGATAGGGTTGGTGCTGATGATCGCCCTGGCCAGTAAGAACGCCATTCTGATCGTGGAATACGCCCGGGAGCTGCACGACCGCGGCGAGTCCATCACCGAGGCCGCGGTGGAAGCGACCCGGCGCCGGTTCCGCCCCATCGTCATGACCTCTTTCGCCTTCATTTTGGGGGTGACGCCGTTATTGTTCGCCGGGGGCGCCGGCGCCGCCAGCCAGCAGGCCATCGGCACCGTGGTCTTTGGCGGCATGCTCTCCTCGACGCTTCTGGCCATCCCCTTTGTGCCGGTCTTTTTCGTGCTCATGGCGCGCCTCAGCGAGAGATGGTCCAATCGTGCCTCTTCACCGCCATCTAAGAAGGCCGGGAACCAGGGTTAAGGCCCGGGTGGCCAGGGCGAAATCGAACCCCCATTGGTTATAGCCGTGAGTTCGCCGAGTTTGGCAGGGGTCGGGCTTGACATGGGAGATTTCTATGATAAAAATATATACTGGTGAGCAGGTCAGACTGAAAGCAGGGCCGCAGATGCTGGTCTCTGAACGGACGGGGATATCGAGTCCCGCCGCTTTTTTTTGCCTGACTACTGCGCCCCTGCTTTTTGGGCAGGTATATCTTCAGCAGTACCCGTAGGAGGTTTCAAGTGAAGGAAACTGGTAAAGTAAAATGGTTTAACGATTCCAAGGGTTATGGTTTCATCTCCCGGGAGGGCGGCCCCGATGTCTTCGTGCATCACAGCGCCATCCAGGGTGAAGGCTTCCGCACCCTGGCCGAAGACCAGGAGGTGGAGTTCGAGGTGGTCCAGGGTCCCAAGGGCGCCCAGGCTCAAAACGTGAGCAAACTCTAGGCGGTTTCACGCCTGTATTGGCCGGGACTCCGGCGTTCTTCAGAGCACCGGAGTCCCGCCTTTTTTTAACCCAGCTCTCTATTGACGAAAGTTCAGTAAGGTCTAGCCGTTTCCTGGCGGAGTGAGTGGGAGCTGGTTAGTAAATTTGATTAACAACTTGTGAGGTAAAGACTTGGCACGAAATCGTTACGGTTGGGAAAAACGAGCCAAAGAGATGGCCCGCAAACAGAAAAACGACGAAAAGATGAAACGCCGCCAGGGCAAAGCCGGGGCGCCGGCTACGGAGGAGAATCCGGAGGCGGTTGACGATCTCAACCAAACTAGTGCGCCCGAGACCGAGTTGGCCAACCTCAGCCTCCGGCAAGACTCATAAGGAGAAGAAATGAGTGTCAAATTATATGTGGGCAACCTGCCCCACGCCATGACCGAAGCAGAGTTGAATACCCTGTTTACCGAGGCCGGCAACGTGGCCTCGGCCAAGATCATTACCGACCGGCAGACGGGTCAGCCCCGGGGCTTCGGGTTTGTCGAGATGGAAACCAAGGTGGAAGCCCAGAAGGCCATTTCCATGCTCAACGGCCGCACCGTGGAAGGCCGGCCCTTGACGGTCAATGAGGCCCGGCCCCAGGCGAAAAGCTCCTTTGGCGGCGGCGGCGGCGGTCGCGGGGGCGGCGGCGGCGGCCGCGGCGGCGGCCGGGGCGGCTACGGCGGGGGCGGCGGTTACCGCTAAAAGCGGCGATCAATGGCGGGGCGCAGTGCGCGCGCCCCTCATTAACAAATAAAAAATAACGTAGGGGCGACAGTGGCACAGGCTTCCAGCCTGTGATTGGGTCACCCTTTTTGTTGGCGATCTGGTTAGCCGCAGTCCTTAGCCTGCGCCCTTCAGGGGATGGGCCTCCCCCGCCCCGGCCTCCCGGTAGCCGCCGGCGGTGATGGTGGCGAAGTAGAAGGGCGGCCCCACTTCCGCGGTGGCGGCGGCCATTTTCACCAGGAAATTCCGGCTCTCCTTAAGCAGTTCTTCCGGGGGCGCTCCCTGGCTCAGGGCCTTGGCAAGGCGCATCTCCATCCCCAGGTTCCGGGGCATGACCACCAGGTTGGACACCGGGAGGTTGCGGAGAGGCAATTCGTTTTCTTCACTGCCCAAAAGGTGGAGCGAGTACCCCGGCCTGCCCTCCACCGCTCCCGCCAGGATGAAGTAGAGGCGGCGAAAGCCCTCCGGTTCGGGCCCGTGGCGCGCCAGAAACCGCCGGTAACCCTGGGAGAGGAAACCCAGGGCGAAGTCCACCATGTCCTCCAGGTGGTCCAGGCCCCGTTGGCGCCCGATCTCCCGGCGCAGGGCCTGGGACAGGGGGAGGCTCACCCCGGCGCCGCCGCTCAGGATAGCCGCCCGCCTTCCTAGGGGCAACAGCTTCTTGACCCGGAAATATTCCGCCCGCCCCGCCGCATCGAAACGGCTGGCCCGGCTGTCGGTGGCCAGGATCACCCCGTGCTCATTGAAGCCCGCCAGTGCCTGGGTCAATAGGTCGCTCTCCTGGATTATCCCTGGTCCGGCTCCGCCAGCGGCGCGGCCTCGGGGTTATAAAAGATCCTGACCTCCGCCGGGGCCAGGTTAAAGGCCATCTTCGCCTTGAGGCGCAGGGGCTTGAGGTCGGGGGTCAGGTCGCGCCAGGCCCGGGCCGGAGGCCCCAGTAATTCCGCCAGGTTGGCGAGTCTCACCGCGGCGCTTTTCCGGGTAGAGTTGATTATGGCCAGCACCCGCCCCGGCTGGCGCTCCCGGGATTTGAGGAGCAACGCCACCGCTTCGCCCTGGGGATTGGCCCGCACCATGGGACCTTCCTCCAGGAGCACCGGGCAGGATTTTTTCATCAGGTTCACCCCGGCGATGTAACGGCTTAGATCGTAGTTTATCCCCTCCCAATCCTGGGGCCGGGTCTTCACCACGTCCAGCCGCTTCCTGAAGCCGTATTCATAACCGATGGGCATCATCAGGCCGGCGGAGAAAAAGGCGGCGAAGAGATACCGCTGCCGGGCCACCTCCGGGGCGCCGCCGCTTTCCGCGGCCAGCCGCTCGGTATCGTGGCTCTCCGGGAAGCTCACCGAAGGGGCCAGGCGCCGGAACATGCGGTATTGCTCCAGGCACCAGTCTTCCTGGAAATCCCACCACTTGGAGCTGTTGTAGAAGAAGTCAAATCCCGCGGTCGCCAGTTGGGAGCATTCCTCCAGGCGGCAGCCCAGGGTCTCGCCGAAGAACCGCACCCCAGGCTCCAATTTCCGGGCCTTGGCGATGAGGCGGCCCCAAAAGTCTCCCGGAATCTTGTAAGCCGCGTCGGCCCTGAATCCCAGGAAACCGAGTTTCAGATATTTGGCCAGCACCGCCTCCCAGTACCGCAGCAAGCCCTCGGGGTCCGGGGGCGGCCAGTATTCCAGCTCCGCCAGATCGCCCCACACCGTGACCCGGGTGGCGTCCGCGGGGTCAATGGCCCCCGGGTGCTTGATAAACCCCTTCTCATCCTTGGCATACCATTCGGGGTGCTCCAACACCAGGGGCGAATCGATGGCGGTGTGGTTGATCACCAGGTCCAGCATTACCTTGAGGTCACGGCGGGCTGCTTCTTGCAGGAAATGGCCCAGGGCCGCCTCCGGATCCTGCCCCAGGCCGGGATAAAAGAGGGGGTTGAGGCTGAAATAGTCCTTGACCGCATACAGGCTGCCGCTTATCCCCGGGGTGTGGATGGGATTCAGGAAGATCCAGGTGAAACCCATGCGGCCGATGAGGTCCAGGTGCTTCTCCCACCGGGGAATCGGCCCCACCAGCAGGGGAAAGAGATTATAAATCAAGGTCGGCTCGGGCATGGGGAATCCTCCTGTCAGGAAACCTTGTAGGGAGGGGGGTGCAAAGTCCCCCGCCCCCCCCTCAAATTATCGCTCCCGGTACTTGTTTAACCGCGCCGCCAGGCGGGCCGGCGCCGGATCCCGGGCCATCTCCTCCAGGCTCCAGGGGAGGCGGCCGCGCCAGTTGGGGTGATCCAGGTCCGTGCCCGGGAAGTTTTGCTGCGCCGGCCAGCCGAAGACCTCCTCCAGGCGCACTTCCAGAAGGGCGGCGGAGCTCTGGGCCAGGTACTCCAGGACCCCTTCCCTAACCTCAACCGGAGCCGGCCCCGCGGCCCCCGGCTCCACCGGCGGCTCGGGGTTTTCCGCCTCTGCGGCCAGCAGCCCCCGACTTTTCAGGGCCTCCAGCAGCTCCAGGCGGTCGCGCTGCCGGGCCGCCGCCTCCGCCTCGGCCAGGCCTGCTTCGGGATAGAGGTTGGCCTGCCGCTTGCAGGCCAGGTCGCGGCCCTGCCAGAACCCCGTTAAGGTCGGCAGGTCGTGGGTGGTGACCGCGGCTACCGCCTGGGCCGGATAGGACTGCGGGGCCAGAAAGCGGCCTGCCGCATCCCGCTCAAAGTAAAAGACCCGGTAGGAAAAGACCCCCAGGCGCCCCAGCTCCCGGCGCACCCGGGCCGTCATGGTGCCCAGGTCCTCGCCGATGATCAGGGTGCGGCGGCGCACGCTCTCCAGGGCCAGGACGGCCAGCAGTTCCCGGGCCGGATAATGGACGTAGGCCCCCTGGCCGGCCCCCTCCCCGGAGGGAATCCACAGCAGCCGAAAGAGCCCCATGACGTGATCCAGGCGCAACATGCCGCCGGCCGGGGCGTTGGCCCGCAGGGTGTCGATGAACAGTTGGTAGCCCGATTCTCGCAGGGCCTGGGGAATTATCGGGGAGATGCCCCAATTCTGGCCCTTGGGGTTGAAGGCGTCCGGCGGGGCGCCGATGGCTGCTCCCCCGGCAAACAACCCGGGGTGCGCCCAGGTGTCGAAGCCTCCGGCCGCGGCCCCCAGGGCCAGGTCCTGGTAAAGGGTGAAAGGGAGCCCCTGCCTGCGGGCCGCAGTCGATATCACCTCCTGCAACTGGCCGGCCGCCAGCCATTGGGCATATTGATGCAGGCGGATTTGCCGCGGGCGTTCCCGGGTCCAGGCGGCCACCACCGGCGAGCCGGGGTGGCGATACTCTTCGGGCCAGCGGCGCCAGTCCTCTTGCTGAAAATGGTCCGCCAGGGCGGCAAACTCTCCGAACCTTTGCAGGATCGCGCCCCCCTGTCGCAAGAAGGCGCTGAACTCCTCGCCCCGGCGGGAGCCGGGGGCCTCCGGCGGGCCATGCCGGTCCCCAAAGGCCTGGAACAGGAGTTCCAGGACCCGAAACTTCAGGCGAAAGACCTGGGTATAAGGGACCAGCGGCCCTTGCCGCAGGCGGGCCAGGCTGCCCTGGAATTCCCGGTTGGCCAGCAGTTCCCGGGCCTCCGGACAGTACTCCATTTCCGGGACCTGCTCCAGATCTAAGTAGAGAAAATTATGGAAAAGGCGGCTGGTGGGGGCATAGGGGCTGGGGTCGGCTGCCGGCAGCGGCGCGGGGGCGTGCAGGGGATTGACCCCCACGAAGGCGGCTCCCAGCGTGGCGGCCCAATCCAGCAGCGCCGCCAGGTCGCGGAAATCGCCGATGCCCCAGTTGCCGGCGCTCCTCAGGGCGTACAGGGGCAGGTTGAACCCCCAGAGACGCCGGCCGCCCGCCAGGCAGTCGGGAAAATAGACGTGGTCCGGGGCCACCAGCAGGCGGGTCCGCCCCGACTCCGTCCGGCCAGCGGCCTCCACCCGCAGTTGCAGCTCATAATATCCCAGGGGCAGCTCCCGGGGGAGGCGCAGCTCCAGACGGTGCCGCACCCCGCCGGGCACGGCCCGGCTGGCCGCGGTGGCCGGGGAGGCCAATTCTTCCTGCCAAGCCAATCCCTGGCCGGAGTCGCCCTCGGCCTGCACCGTGGCCTCGATCCTGAGAGGGGAGGGGAGATTGACTGAGGGCGCCCAAAGATAAAAATTCAGCCTTCCCGGGGAGGATGGCGCCAGGACCTGCACCGGCTCCAGGAAGCGGCCCCAGGGCCCCAGGCGGCGCCGGCGCAACTCTTGCCGGCGCCTCTCCGGTTCCTCCCAGGAAACGCCCATGGCGCTGAGCAGGGCCTGGGTAGTGGACCGCGGGGTGAGGTGGCGGCCGCCGAAGTTGTCGCAGTATTCCGGGGCGATGCCGCACAGGCGGCCCAGGAACCCAATCTCCGCCGCTGCCGCTTTATCAGTCATAAGGTCGCCATCAAACCGGTAGCCTGGGCGTCCCGCCTGGGCGAGCGCAGGCTGCAGCCCGCGGCTACCAAAGATAATAGGGCATTATCACATTTGCCAAGAAAATCGTGATTGCCGGACATCGGTGCGCCAAGCGCAGGGCATTGCCTTATTCATCTTTGGGCTCTGTGGCGGTTACTTCCACCGCGGGGTCTTCTCCCTCATCTTCCTCGCCTGCTGCAGGCAAGGCAAGAACCTCCAAGGCTTCCGGCTCCGGCAACTTCTCCACTGAACGGAGCCTGCGCTCTATGGCCCGGCTTCGCACCCCGGTCTCTTCAATTGTCCGGCTCGCGGTGTGGAGTTGGTGCTTGACCTTGTCCAGGACCTCGCCGAACTTCCCGAATTCTGTCTTGATCGCTCTTAAGACCCTCCACACCTCTACGGCGCGCTGCTCTATGGCGAGGGTCTGGAAGCCCATGCGCAGGCTGCTCAGAATCGCCGCCAAGGTGGTGGGACCGGCCACCACCACCCGATACCGGTGCTGAAGCTCTTCGACAAAACCCGGCTGCCGCATCACCTCCGCATATAGCCCTTCCGTAGCCATGAACATGATTCCAAAGTCGGTGGTGCTGGGTGGGTCTATATATTTATCATGGATATCCTTTGCCGCGGACCGCACGGTCCGCGCCAAGGCGTCCATTGATACCTGAACTGCAGCCGGATCGGCTTTCTCCGCGGCTTCCTGCAGGCGCAGGTAGTCCTCTTGAGGAAACTTCGAGTCAATAGGAAGCCAGACGCAGGCATTGGGATCATCCCTCGGGCCCGGCAGCCGCACCGCAAACTCCACACTCTCCGACGAGTCGGCCTTCACCCGGACGTTCTTCCCGAATTGCTCCGGTGTGAGGATTTGCTCCAAGATCGCGCCGAGCTGAACCTCGGCCCAGGTGCCTCGCGCCTTCACGTTGGTCAAGACTCGCTTGAGGTCCCCCACGCCTGTCGCCAGATGCTGCATCTCCCCGAGCCCCTGGTGTACTGCCTCCAATCTGTCGCTCACGAGTTTAAATGACTCTCCGAGCCGCTTTTCGAGAGTATCGTGCAGTTTCTCGTCCACCGTCTTGCGCATCTCGTCAAGCTTCTTCTCGTTTCCCTCTTGCAGCTCTTTGACCCGAGAATCAAAGGTGCCGCGGATGCGATCCAGGGCGCGCTGATTTGATTCGGTGAGTTCCCCCAAATGCTTGGTCATGCCTTCCAACTGGGCGTGCTGGAGCTTGCTCATGCCCTCCAAGGTCTTGGACAGGACCTCGTTGGTCGATTTCAGGCCGCCGGATACTTCTTCACGCAGCTCCCTACCTGCGTTCCGGGCTTCTTCCCGGCTGGCTCGCAACTCGTCGCGTACATCCCTCCCGGCGGTCTCGGAAGCCTTTGACCCCCGGACCAGTACAATGACGATCAGGACCAGGTTCACGACCGCGGCAGCCAGGATTAGCCAAGGGAGAGCTTCATTCATGTGCACTCCAACACCTCACCTTAACCTTCACCCCAGGTCGATGACTTGGTCGAAGGCCTTATAAGACTGAAAACTGAAAACTGAATTTCACCTCTCCAGCAAGATCCCGGCGTAGCCCACGAAACTGTCCCCGGGCATGATCTCGTAGCTGGTATAGTAGTCCCGGAGGACGGCCTTTTGGGCCCCCAGTTTTTTGGCGGCGGCCACCGCGGCGGCAGCCGCCCCGGCGCTGCAGGCGCTCCGGTCTTCCTGCGCCGCCCGCAGCAGGCCGTCCCCATCCAGCTTCAAAACCTCACTGAGGAAGCGCTGATCGTTGACCTCTCTGACCCATTTCACCGCCTCGGGACCGATCCCCCGGGGAGCCCAACCGTAGTTGGGGCCGTAGTGGGTCAGGTCGGTGGAGCCGACGGCCCACAGGGAGAGGTTCAGCTCCCGGGCCACCGCCACCACCGCCTCCCCCAGTTCCAGGGCC
Source organism: uncultured delta proteobacterium (assembly GCA_963812655.1). Classification (GTDB taxonomy): domain Bacteria; phylum Desulfobacterota; class Desulfobaccia; order Desulfobaccales; family 0-14-0-80-60-11; genus JAPLJC01. The sequence goes on from CAWEWX010000039.1 coordinate 92,292, forward strand.
TGGGGGGAAGCGGGGGACCGCACGGCCAGGACCTTGGCGTTGGGGAAAAAGTATTTCACCATGGGGAGCAGCACCTCAATGGTGTTGTCCCCGGGGTATTCTCCGGCCAGGGTGAGGCGCTGCCTTAAAGGCTGGTAGAATTCGGTGGCCAGGGGGATGGTCCCCAGGGGGGTCTCCCAGGCCTCGTCGCTCACCAGCAGGGGAGGGGAGTCGCCGCCCAGGTGGCCTCCGAACACCACCACCACCTGGGGCTGGCTCGCCCGCGCGCTGAGGTAGAACACCCGGGCCGCGGCTTTGCCGGAGAAATACCAGCCGGCGTGGGGCACAATGCCGCCCAAGACCTGAGCGCCTGCAGGGAGCGGCGCCACCCCCGCCACAAATTGCTCGATTTCCGCCCGGCAGCCGCTGGCGCTGCTGGGATACCAGCCCGCCGGCAGCATCCGTTCCCGGATTCCCATGATCGCCTCCTGAAATGCGGTTATCGGTTATCCGTTTTCTGTGAAAGGCAAAATCAAAGTCAAAGGCCCCTTAGCAGAGGCGGAAAACAGCATTGTAGGGTGGACGCCGCCCCCCGTGTAGGGGGCGCACTGCGCACCATTTAGTGCGTCTCTCGCACGCTCCCGCAGGGGGCGGACCTCCCGCCCCCCGACTAGCCTCCCGCCTGCGCCGAGGCCCTCAGGGGTCGGCGGCGGCGGCCGGCGACCCACCCGGAAACCCTCAAAAATTCAAGGTCTTGCCGCTCTAGTTAATCCGAGGCGCCCCCCTTTGTCAAGGTGCTCGCCGGCCAGTTTCTCGGGCCGGGTGGGCCCTCTCCGCCCGGGTAGGGTGGGCGCTGCCCACCAAAATAGCGACAGTGGCACAGGCTTCCAGCCTGTGACTTGGCTGGAGCCAGGGTCCATTTCTCCCCGCCGCCCGCTCCCGGAAGCCCTCAGAAGAACTTGAATGTTTGCCGCTGATATAATAAATTGGACGGAGGATGCCTGGGTGGCGGAATGGGTAGACGCAAGGGACTTAAAATCCCTCGGAGTTCGCTCTGTGCCGGTTCGAGTCCGGCCCCAGGCACTCAATCAGTCTAATCACCGATAATTTGCTGGCAATGCCCACCATCGCCCTACAAATTTAGGGAAGCCAGGGGATACCCCGGTCAATTATGTCTGGTACTGCTGGCTAATTTTTCTAGCCTTCCCCCGCCATCTCCCTCTCTCCCCGCCCTCTGGTTCCTGCCCCGCATTTTTCTCTGGTTGGCCTCACTAAAAATTTATCCGGATTGGATCTGGGAAAGATTTTCCGGATCAGGATAGGGAAGAATTGATTGTCGCCAGGAGACCCGTGCGGCTGATTTCCTTGAGTCCGGGCAGGGTAAACCATTGGCCGGCTGCCAATCGTTTAACCTTGGCCTTTATATGCAGCCGGTTTTTGGCAGGCTTGGGACAGTTGGAGCGGTTGGTGAGATTTTGGTTTTTGGCATCCCGATTATTCTTCTTCGTGATCACCCCATCTTCTAAAATCCCCTGCATTCCCCTGATTCAAATTCATGATTATCGAAGGCAAATATCAGGTAAACCCTGATTTATCTTTTTCCACCGATGCCCCATATTATCCTCAAGGCCCAGGAGCCTCGGCAAATCCAGCAGATAAAGAGGGTCTTCTCCAACCATCCGCCTCCGGCAGCCGGGAATAGAGAGCGGACTGCAATTCGCCCTGCCGGCCTGCGGCAACTGGGAAGCACCGAAATGGAGAGACCCATGGGAAAGCACAGACCTTTCTTCAAGAACGAGTCCGGGATGGAAAAATTTTATGCATTTAGATATATTTGGAAACAACTCCAACCAAATTAAGCGTAATAGAATCCTGCAGTTAATTTCGATATCATTATTTACCTTAAGTGTTATCTTGTCTTTTAGCTTATTAATCCATCTCTTATTTCCCAGCATATCCCCGGGGTATTACGAGATGACCATAATGATTTCATCTTGTTTGGCGGTTAACTTAGCGGCATCATTAATATTATATAAATACCAATCGCTTCTGGCAAATATAGAGTACCGCCTGGGAATAAAAGCGGATAATCTCAATAATGTCATCAAGCAGTTTAAGCTGGAAAGAGAGGATCGCCGGCATTATGCCAATGATTTACGGGTAGCTGAAGGGAAATATCGAAGTCTGGTGGAGAACGTCAGTGATGGCATTCTGCTCTTGGACACCGAGGGGAATTTCTTGGAAGCCAACCAGAAGATGGAGGGACTGTTAGGCTTTTCCGAAGCGGAACTTTTGACCATGAACTTTACCCAGGTTTTCCTCCAGGAAGAGCTCGAGAGGAGCCGGTCCACCCTGGAAAAAGTAGTCCAAACCGGCGAGAGCGATCTGGTTAATGGCTGGATAATCAGGAAGGACGACCAAAGGGTGCCGGTCAATTTCGTCGCCAGCAAAGTGGAATACGGCGACAAAACCATCATCCAGGGAATCTTCAGAGATTTAACGGAGCGCCGGAACCTCTCCACTGGATACAGTCATTAATAAATTGCCTAGCGAAATAGAAAAGTATAAAGGCATAATAATTGTGGAAATGAGACCAATGCGATGAATGGCACACAATTACGCCCCCAAAAAGGTCAGCTTATCTCCATAGAAAGCGCCGCCCGGGCCAAACATCTGGATAACCTCTCCTGGGAGGATGAGGGCTTTCTCTCCGGCATCTTTGCCAGCATCCAGGATGGCATGAGCGTCATGGACTTAAACTTGAGTATTCTCCGGGTTAACCCTTCCATGGAAAAATGGTATCCGCATGCGCTGCCGTTGGTAGGGAAAAAATGCTATCAAGCTTATCATGGACAAGACTACCCCTGCCGGCCTTGTCCGGCGCACCGGGCGATTCTCACCGGGAAACCCCAGTCCGGGACCATGGCTCTAAAAGGGATCGATGGTAAAATTTTGGGGTGGCTGGAAGTCTATTCCTTCCCTTGGCGAAATAATTTTAGCGGGAAAGTGCAGGGAGTGATTAACAATATCCGTGACATAACTTACCGCTTGCAGGTCGAGGATGAAATAGAAGATACTTTAAAGAAGCTGCAAAAGACTTTGAATGGCACGGTAATGGCCTTATCCTCTATAATAGAGACCAGAGACCCTTATACCGCTGGCCATCAGCGGCGAGTTGTACAACTTGCGTGTGCTATTGCTCAGGAGTTGGATTTCTCTGAAAGTAGAATAGAAGGGTTGCGAGTCATGGGTTTTCTCCATGATATAGGCAAGACGGCGGTTCCTTCAGAAATATTATGTAAGCCCGGCAAATTAAGCGAATATGAATTTAATATCATTAAAACCCATCCCCAAATAGCTTATGATATCTTAAAGGAGATAGAATTTCCGTGGCCGGTGGCCCAGGTGGTACTCCAGCATCATGAGAGGCTGGACGGGTCAGGATATCCTGCCGGCCTTTCAGGTCGAGAGATTATTATGGAGGCCGCGGTGCTGTCAGTGGCTGATGTAACGGAGGCCATTACCTCTCACCGACCTTATCGGCCGGCCTTGGGTTTAGATAAAGCCCTGGAGGAAATCGCCCAGAACAATGGCATACTTTACAATCAGAAAGTTGTAAATGCCTGCTTAACTCTTTTCGGGGAAAAGAATTTTGAATTTATTGATTAATATCCTAGGTCCGGAATCAGACTTGATTTGACAGTATCCCGCGGGTTGGTTTCCGTATCCCGGTTCCGTTAACCCGCCGCCGCAGGCTTGACGGCTCGCAACAACACCCCCCTGGTTACCGCAGAGCTGTTGCAGCCGGTTTCCCTTACCAGTTCCGGCCCTGCAAAACCCGCCTGTTCCAATAGTGCCAGGAAAACCTTTCCCGGTATGGCGCCGCCTTCTCACCTGGCCCAATTCTCCACGCGAGCTTTGATTTCCTGGGGCAATTCCCCGGCCAGCACCTGGTCGGCCAACATGAACCGCCCTCCCGGTTTCAGGACCCGGAAGACTTCGCCCAGGGCTTGGACTTTATCCACCACCAGGTTGAAGGCGCCATTGGAGATCACCAGGTCAAAGCGGTTATCCGGGAAGGGCAACTGGGCCGCGGATGATTCCTGGAAATAGACGTTATCCAGGCCGGCCAGGCGAGCATTCTCCCTCGCCCGGGCCAGCATCTCGGGAACCGGGTCGATCCCGGTCACTGCCCCGGAAGGCCCTACCAGCCTGGCGGCAATGAGGGCATCGACCCCGGCGCCGCAACCGATGTCCAGGATCGCCTCGCCGGGGTGAACCGGACCCAAAAGGAAAGGGTTGCCCACCCCACAGTAGGAAGCGGCCACCGCCTCCGGAAGGTCACGGATCATATCCGCAGCATAGTCCAGCGCCTCCAGCCCGGCCCGGCCCGTGGGGTACCCAAAGAGTCCTTCCGGGCTGGCGGCGGCCTTCAGGTATTTCTGCCGGATGTTCTCCTCGATCCGTTGCTTGTCCTGGCAGGTTAGCTCGTTTTCCACCTGGCGCCTCCTGTTAACTGTGGATGTTCCTATTTTATCATATGAACCAATAACCCGATAATTGCCCCGCCCAGCACGAGCCATAAAGAATTTACCCGCCAGCGCAGGAGCAGAACGGCGCTGGCTATGGCCGCCAGCGCGGTGGGCAGGTCAATGACCGCGTCCCGCCCCAGGCGCCAGGTAACCACCGCCATGAGGGCCAGGGAAGCCACGATGACCCCGTCCAGGAAGGCCCCGGCCACGGCTGACTGGCGGATGCGCAAGATCAGAGGGCTGCTGACCGCCACCAGGACAAATGACGGGAGAAAGATGCCGGCGGTGGCGATCAGGGCGCCAGGGAATCCGGCCAGCAAATAACCGATGAAGGTCGCGGTGGTAAAGACCGGACCGGGGGTCACCTGCCCCACCGCAATGGCGTCCAACAACTGAGTGGTGGTCAGCCAATGCCAATGCGCCACGAGATCGGCCTGCAAAAAAGCCAGGAGCACATAGCCGCTCCCAAAGACGATGGAACCGACTTTGACGAAGAAGAGAAAGAGCGGTAGTAAACCGAACTCTACCCTGCCCGGGGAGTATAACGCCGCAGCGAAATAGGCGGCGGTCAGAAAAGCTCCGGCTGCCAGCAGCATAACCAGCAGCGCCCTCCGCTCCCGCCCACGCTCCTGGATGATTCCCCGCTGCAATCCCGAGAGCAAGCCGGCGCCGAAAAGCACTGCCAGTATGTTGATCCCCAGAAAATCCAAGACCACGGCAATAAGGGCCAGCGCTCCGAGGAACTTGCCCTTTACCGCGGTGCGCCCCAACTGCCACAGGGCCTGCAAGATGATGGCGATTACCACCGGTTTGACCCCGTAAAGCAGCCAGGTGATCTGGGGAAGATTCCCGAAGCGCACGTAGGCCCAGGCAAACCCCAGGACGATCACCATGGCCGGAGCGATAAAGCAGACGCCGGCCAACCAAAGCCCGGCCCAGCCTTGGCACAGGTAGCCGATGTAGATCGCCATCTCCGTCGAACTCGGGCCGGGGATCAGGTTGGCGGCCCCCAATAAATCGAGGAATTTCTCCCGGGGAACCCACTGCCGGCGCCGGACCACCTCGTCCTCCATCATGGCGATGTGGGCCGCAGGTCCGCCAAACGCGGTGGTTCCCAGACGCAGGAAAAACCAGGCTAATTCTCTCAAGCCGGCTTTTCCGGCGATTCCGGTTCGACCCCCAGGTGAATTTCCCGCCTCATCCATATCGCTGCCTGCCCCTGTTCCTCAAATGAAGTGCACCAGAAGCGAGGCCCACAGGAGCCCAATCAGGTAAGACAGCGCCACGTCACTGGGCCAGTGGGCCCCCAGGGCGACTCGAGCCACCCAGCCCAGCAAGAGAAGCGCCCCGCATACGGTCAAAAGGACGGCGCGCCACGTGCCGGCACTCTTCCTGGCGCCCAGAACTGCCAGAAAGCCGAAAGTGGCGGCATACCTCAGGGCAAAGAGGGAAGGGAAGCTGGAGCCCGTAAGTGGCCGAAAGACGCGCACCAGTTCCGGGGAAGGCCGCGGCCGGCCAATGACCGCTCCGAGCCAGGCGCCCAGGACCCACATCCCCACCAAGCTGAGGATGGCGAGCAGCGCGGCGCGCCAGCCGGCCAGCCCCCAGGCAAGGGCCAAGACCAGGGCCAGGATAAGCAGGACCCCGGGGAATTCGGCGGTCCGCGAGACTCCTGCGGCCCAATTCAGGTTTGGGGGCGCCAGGGATTGCACCCACCTTGCCACCGCCAGGTCCCCGGGGAAATAAGCAGAGTATTTCGCGGCCAGGGTGACCAGGGCGGCGATAATGAACCACGCGCCCCAGGCGGCGTAGTTAGTCCGCATGGTCCTTGCCTCCTTGGGAGGTTGTCTTAGCAGGCGCGGTGCGGACGCCTATGAGTTAAAATAACGTTTATTGCGCCCGATTCAACAGGGCGAAAATAATTTTAAGGACTTAATCCACGGGGAAGGCGGGTTGGAGAGTTATCCCTCCGGGAGAGGGCCGGGATCTTGGGCTCAATCAGTAGCCAGTAGCCAGAGGGGTCACTTGGGTTTTCCGATTGAGTAACTGATTACTGACTACTGGCTACTGACTACTGTTGACCGGCTGCCGGGGCATAAAAAAAAGCGGCCCGGAGGCCGCCTTAGCCTGATTTTAGCGGTAACGGCCGCCGCCCCCGCCAAAGGAGCCTTTCTGCTGCGGCCTGGCTTCGTTGACGGCCAGGGGCCGCCCCTCCACCTCGCGGCCGTTGAGCATGGAAATGGCCTTCTGACCTTCCAATTTGGTTTCCATCTCTACAAAAGCGAAGCCCCGGGGCTGGCCCGTCTGTCTATCGGTAATGATCTTGGCCGAGGCCACATGGCCCGCTTCCGAAAAAAGAGTGTTCAGTTGTTCTTCGGTCATCTGGTGGGGCAGGTTGCCCACGTATAATTTCATTGCCATTTCTTCTCCCTTATGAACCTGGCTGGAGGCTTGCTCCGGCAGGGTCGGTCTGGTGCAGGCTTTTTTTAAGGATCGACCACCACCTCCGGCAGGTCCTCCGCCGGCGGGGTAATGGTTTTGCTCTGGCGACGTTTCATTTTATCGTCGTTCTTCTCTTTGCGGGCCATCTCTTTGGCGCGCTTCTGCCAGCCGTAACGATTTTTAGCCAAGTTCCACCTCCCTAAGGTCGAGGCGCCGACCCTCCACGATCCGCAGACCAGCGGAGGGAAAGGCAAAAGTAAAAAGTAAAAAGGCAAAACGCAACCAAAAACTCTTGTTTTTTAATCTCTTGCCTTTTGCCTGCCACTTTCGCCTTCCCCGTCAGGCGGTTCTGTCTAAATTTTTACCACGTTTTGGGCCTGGGGCCCCTTGGGACCTTGGGTCACTTCAAATTCCACTTCCTGTTCTTCCGACAGGGAGTGGAAGCCTTCGCCCTGGATGGCGGTGTGATGCACAAACACATCCGGACCGTTTTCCCGAGTGATAAAGCCGAAACCCTTGGAGTCGTTAAACCATTTTACCTTACCAGTTTCCTTCATGGTGAATCCTCTTTCTTTGATACTGCAAGATATACCCGCCAAAAAAGCAGGGCGCACAGCAGTCAGCAAAAAAAAATCGGCGGGAATTAGCACCCCCGTCCGATTCTTGCCCAGGACTGGTGGCCCTGGTTTCAGTCTGACATGCTAAACTTAATAAAAGTTACAGGAAAATTCCTCTCATGTCAACCTATTAATGGATTCCCGGGGGAATAATCCAGGATTATCTCCCTCTCTTTCTTGACAGGAAGCCACCCTCTGCTTAGTTTTGAACCATTAACCTTAACCAAGGAGGCCGGACGATATGAAAGCTAAATTGATAGCTCTGGTGATGGCGATGGCGATGGTCTTTCTGGCGGTGACCGCCGGGCTGGCCGCCAAGGTGCTTTTCGAGGACAAGTTCACCGCCCTGGATCCCTCCTGGGGGGTTCCCAGCGCTAATATAAGCGCCAAGGACGGGAAGCTCACCATCGCCCCCGACAAGGGCATGACCAATACCTACCTGAACCAGGCCAATATCTTGCCCAACGACATGGAGGCCAGCTACACCGAGGCCTTTGTTAAGGGCGGTGACCCCACCTATGGCAGTGGCCTGGTCTTTTGGGCCAAGGACTCCGACAGCTGGTATTGCCTCCAGATTAACGCCAACGGCTGGTTTGCGGTCCAACGCTATACCAGCGGCCGCTACCTGCTGCCCGTGGCCTGGCGCGAGGACGCCTCTCTCAAGAAGGGTGAAGGGGCCGAGAACCAGGTCAAGTTGGCCACCAAAGGCAATCAGGCCACGATTTCCATAAATGGCAAAGAGGTTGTCAGCTTCGCCGGCCAACCGCCGGAAGGCGGCAGCCTGATCGGATTTAGAGCGTCTTCAGGACCGGCGGGGCAAAATTCCGTGGCCTTCTCCAATTTGCAGGTGGTGCAACCTTAAAGACCACGCGGGACCTGCGGCTGACCATCAGGGCAGATGAGGCGGAGCCCTGCAAGGGAGAGAAATTATGGGAAAAATGCGGAAATTAATCAGTTGCCGGCTGGGAGCCTGGATGGGAGTAGCCGCCGGGCTGCTGTTCCTGGCTATGGTGACTGTGGGCCAGGCGGCCACCGAACCGCCAAAAACGGGCCAGGTGGAGCAGAAGGCCACTCAGGGCCAGCAAATGTGCCCGACCCCGGGGGCCCAAGGGCAATGCCAGGTGCGGATCGACTGCCCGGCGATCAAAGCCCCGGGGAAGACGGTCTGCCAGGCAACCATTGATTGCCCGGCAGTCCCGAAGCAAAAGGAAAAGTGAAGCTCGCCGCGCCGCGGGGCTGACCTGCGGTCCAGGTTTGCGTCCGAAAAGGCAGGGAATCTCCTCGAAAGCAGCAAGACGAGGTGAAAACCCTGCCTTTTCTTTTCAGGAGACGCGGGTGGGAAAATCTCGACCGCAAACTTGATTTTGATTTTTATGATTATATCTTCAAAGGACTAGTGGGCGGCGCCTACCTTCCAGTCGCTCTCCCCTGGCAGGAGAGCAGGGATTTATTGAGTGTCTGCATAATATGTTGATATCCTTGAAATTATAATGGTTCAGATTAGGCACATCCGGGTGAATCTGAGCCTCTACTTAAGAATGAGATAGGCCTTGGGGGGAAAGGAATGTCTGGAGGAGTAGAAGATGGCAAAAACCCTGCTCAAGATTTTTTTGGGCTTGACCCTGATTCTTCCGAGTTGCACCACTGCTTCCCCCGACCCGCAGTTCAGCCGCTTGCCGGGGCGAGAAGCCAACCAGGGTTTGGTTCCTCAAGAATACCTGTGCCCCGGGGGACCGCTCGCAGAAGTTCCTGATCCCCGCTTAGCCCAAGAAATTTGCGCCTTCCTGGAGCAAAGCGGGCTGCTGGGTGGAATTCCCACGGGTCTGGCCTCGGAGCTGCCCATGGTGTTGAATAAGCCGGTTCAAGGCTATCTGCGGACTTTTTCAGGCTCGCAGAAGGGCAATTTCCAGGCCGCCCTGGCGCGGTCACAGCGCTATCTGCCCATGATCCGGCAAGTTTTCCAGGAATATGGCCTGCCCCAGGATCTTATCTATGTGGCCCTGGTGGAGAGCGGCTTCAGTCCCTGGGCGCGCTCACCCAAGGAGGCGGTGGGGATGTGGCAGTTTATCGAGGGCACGGCCCGGCGTTACGGCCTCAAGGTCAATGAGCAGGTGGATGAACGCCGGGACCCGGAAAAATCCACCCGGGCTGCGGCCCGCTACTTGCGCGACCTCTATCAACAATTCGGTTGCTGGTATCTGGCGGCCGCCGGGTACAACGCCGGGGAAAAGCGGGTGGAGGGGGTGGTGAACCGCCACGACACCCGGGATTTCTGGACCATGGCCCAGAAGAAGCTGCTGCCCCAGGAGACTTGCAATTACGTGCCGCAACTCATCGCCGCGGCATTGATTGCCAAAAACCCCGGGCGCTATGGTTTCATGGACATCAAGTATCAAGCTCCCCGGTCTGCCGCCAAGGTCAGGGTGCCGGGAGGGTTAAACTGGCGCTGGTTTGCCAATTCTCTGGAGGTGCCGGAGAAGGAATTTCTGGAGTTCAATCCGGAACTCCAGGGCGAGCGCCTCCCGGAAGGCACGAAAGAATACTGGCTGAAGGTGCCGGGGAACAAAAAGGGGCAGGCCGACCACCTGGCCCGCCTCTCCTGGAGGCTGGGGAAAATGGCCAGTCTGGAAGAGTCCCACTGAGGGATCCTGATAGATAATCAGGATAATTTTGGAAATTCAAGTAGATACCTATACCTGGAGAGAAATTATTATTGAATTTTTAATAAATTTTCAAAAATTGCCGCTGAGAGTTGTTAAGAAACCAAGCCGCAGCCCCCTCCTCCCAGTATTCTTGGCCGGCGTTGTTCTTAGCCGCTCAACTGCTTCAGATATGAAGAAAATCGTCCTCCACTTTTTTCTGTGCCTGAGCCTGGTCGGACTGCTGGCCTTGGCCGGCAGGGCCAACGAACCCAGGGATTCCCTGGTTTCCGTCGTGGGTCTGGATGAGCATGGAAATCCGGGGCGCCAGGGGATGGGCGTGGTGGTGAACCAGGAAGGAGGGGTTCTTACCAGCGCCAGTATTGTGAGCGATTGCCGGTCTGCCGTGGCCAAGACTGCCGACGGCGTCTTGCATATCTTGCGGAGGACCGTTCACCGGGACAGCTTTCAGGATACCATCCTGCTGCAATTCGATGCCGGGGCCTCAAAATTTATCCCGGCCGAGACCGCCCCCGGTTTTCAACCGCCGGAGAAGGTCTGGGTGGGAGTCAGAGATAATTCCGGCGGACGGCTTCAAGAGGCGCAACTCACCAAGTCCCTGCCTTTTTCACCCAGGCTGGTTCTCTTAAAACTGCAGCCGGAAAACTTGGCGGCCGAAGCGGGCTCTCCAATTCTCAACCAGAAAGGCGAGTTGGTGGGCATGTTGCACGTCTTTGCTGGATCTCAAGGCAAACCCTCCTCTTGCCAGTTTTTCCTGGCCCGCGACCGTAAACACCTGCCCTTTAAAATAGATGAGAAACCTCCAGAGGGGGATGCGCCGGATGAACCTTTGACTAATCCGGCCCCTTCTGCGGGGGAGCAGGCGTTTTGGGAGGGAGTCGGGCGCAGTCTGCAGCAGGACTGGAAAGAGGCTGGGAAAAGCTTCACCGCAGCCCTGAACGGGCCGGAGCGCTTGCCCGAAGTCTATTATGGCCGGGGGGTGGCGCGCTATCAACTGGGCGACCTCGCCGGCGCGGTGAGCGACCTGGAAGAGGCCATCCGGCGCTTGCCGGGATATGCCCTGGCCTTTCTCTGGTTGGGAAAGGCAGAAGAGCGGCAAGGGAGACCTGAAGCTGCCCAGCGGGATTTCCGGCAGGCGGCCACCGGAGCCCCGGAATTGGGCGAGGCCTGGTTTCGTTTAGGAGAGATGGAATATCAGGGAGGCGACCTGGCCAAGGCAAAGGAAGACCTGAAAAACGCCTTGGGGGACTCCGGCCTGGAGGCCAAAAGCCGCTGGTATCTGGGCTCCATGGCGCTCCAGGAAAAGCGCCCGGAGGATGCCCTGGGGGAGTTCAAACAGGTGATCGCTCTGGAGCCCGGGTCTTTCCAGGCTCATCTGGATGGGGGCAGATTGTTGTTGGAAGAACTGGATAGGCCGGAGGAGGCGGCGGCCTGGCTGCGGGAGGCGGTTCGCCTCCAACCCGGCAATAGCCTGGCCCGCTACTACCTGGGCCTGGCCTACGCCCTGTCCTCGAATCGCGCCGGCGCCTGGAAGGAGTACTTTGTCCTGCAGACTGCGAACCCGGCATTGGCGGCCCGACTGGCCGTCATTCTGGAGCGCCTCCATTAAATCAGGGGATAAAGCCAGGAGGTCTCGCCATCACCGGACATTTTGCCGGAAATTTTCTTGGCTGTTTCACCCGGTGCCAAGTTTCTTTCCTGGTCAGGTTCCGGCGGATGCGGGTCCGGGTCCGCTCCCCGGGAGCCTGTTATATCCCAAGGTTAGATCCTGTCCCAAACTGTCCCCAGGGCAATTTGGTTAAGTTCCCAGGTCAGCACTTCTGGGCCAACATCCTCAGCCAGGTAAACAACCCACCGGCCATCGGGGTAATGAACCCGGACCGCATCCTGGCCATATATCTGGTTTGAGCCTACATGAATAACCTGGACGTTTTCAGTGCGGTCCGGGCAACGGAGTTGTATCCGTCCATCCTGGCAAAGCGGTTGTGGCGCCCCGACCGCGGCGCACCCGGAGAAAAGTACGGTTATCAAGAGAATAACGAGAAAGTTCCAATGTCGGACCGTGGATGGTTTTAGCAAAGCCATGGAGAACCTCTTCTACTCCTTAGATTATGCGGCCGCCTGGGCGCCCGCAGTCGCAACAGATGTTGCGCTTAGCTTGGTGGATTTTTGCAACTTTACAAATCGGGGATTCCCTGTTTTAGGAGGTCGCTTTTTCCAGATTTTCAACTCGGGGATTCCCTGTGTTTTCAGGACGAATTCCCTGGACAGGGGTTACAAAGACCATGCCGATCAGGTCTATTATTTGTTTTGATTGTAATTACAGATAGTTATTCGGATAAAGGGGGATGACTGGACCCTAATCAGGGTCTTGCCCGGGAAGAAATTTACTAAAATAAAAGAAATTTCTTTTGGATGTATCCGGCGGGTTGCTTGGCAGAAGAGAGAGATAGACCGGCGCTGCCCGGCGCCAGCCCGGCCAGAGGGTTGGGCCGCAGCAACGCGGCTTCCCAGATGACCGGTAACTTGTTTAAATGATAAATATTTTCCAGGATCCTAAAAAATAACTTGCAATTTGAAAATCAAGTGATTATATATTAAGCCTAATTTGGGTATGGGCTTAGTAGCAGTATTTAGGGCAACTCTTAAAAAAATAAAAAAAGTGGGGTAATTGGATTGGGTCGGAAGCCCACCTTTTACCGGGAGGTCATTATGGGGAAGCTAACTAAGACCGCAGTCGTGGTAGCAATAATCCTGGCGCTGGGAGGCCTGGCAACTTCACCCGGTTACGCCAGCGTGGCGGGGGACATCAAATCAGGCCTGCCTATGTCGCAGGTAATCTCCAACGGTTTGGCGGCGGGCATGCCCCTGGATGCCATCATGTCCCAGGCCTTACAGGCGGGGGCGGATGTTTGCTCTATGGAAAAGGCGGCCATTGCCCTAAAGCTTGACCTGCCCCAGATTTTCAAGACCTTGAGCGACGTCTGCGCGGCTAATCAGGCTGCGAATCCAAATGTGGCTGCGACGTGCACCCCATGTTCCCTGATGCAATGTGCGGTGGACGCCGGCATTGACCCAGTGACGGCTGCCAACGCCATGATGGCCGCGGGGGGCAACCTGGACCAGGTGAGGGATTGCCTGGCAGGCCTGGGATATCCGGATGCGGCTACCTACGCCTACAGCCCTCCGGGGCCGCCCTCGGGGATAGGGCCCACTTTTCCAGGCGGTGGTGGCGGAGGCCCTGGCGGAGGTCCTACACCTCCTCCTGCCAGTCCTTCGACCTAAGATTTGCCAGTGGTGGCGGGAGGCGGAGGTCCTTCTCCTCCTCCTGCCCTGCGTCATAAGATTTGTAAGCGGTAGCGGGAAAAATTCTCAGGGGGGGAGCCATGAGATATTACCGTAGGGGTATGTGGAAATTCGCGGGGATCTGCGCCGTACTGCTGATGGTTTGCTGGTCAGCGGCAGTTGCGGCCGCCGAACCCCAGTCCCAGTCTCAAACCGTTGTTCAGCCTCCGGTCGAAGAGGCGGCCCCAGAGCAAAAGCCGCCGGAGAAGCTGCCGGAGTACCTGCCAAATTACTACTACCCGGCAATTGTCCCCTATGCACCCTATACCACCACTTTTGCGCCAACGCCCTCTACCGGGCTGCTGGCGCCCTATGGATATGGGGCGGCCGAGGATACCCTGGGGCGGGGTTGGGAAACCCATCCCTTGGGGCCGGTATTGGTTACCCCTTATTTTGAGTATGATGGCATTTACCGCACCAACGTCTTCCAAAGCTATAACGATAAGAAGGCTGATTATGTCAATGCCCTCGACCCGGGGATTAGATTTCAGTTGCCCATTGAAGGCGGGCAGCACAGCCTTTCCCTGGGCTATTTGGGCAATGGCTTTATTTACAGCCGCTTTAGCGAGCTCAGCCATTACGACAGTAATGTTAATGGTGATGCGGCGTTCAACTGGTCTAAATTGAGCCTCAAATTCGGGAGCGCCTTCAGAGCCGCCACCGAAGAGCCCACCACAACGATAGGCTTAAGCCCCTTTACACCTTCCACAATTGGCCAGGAAAGGTTTTATTATCGAACCACCCCTTATTTTTCCGCCACTTATAAGGTGGCGGACCTCTGGCGCGTTGAAGCAAACTACCAATATGACAACCTGTACTTCCCCAGTCAAACCAACCAGTTTGATGACTATGTGTATAATACTGCGGGAGCTACCCTGTTTTATCATTTTTGGCCCAAAACCTCCTTGCTGTTGCAATACGTGGCGGTTTTTCGCAGCCATCCCTTCGACTCCCTGGACAATAATACCGTCCAGACCCCCATGGTGGGGTTGACCTGGGACCCAACCGCCAAGTTAAGCGGCACCGTGAAATTTGGCTATACCTTCGGCAATTATTGGCAAGACGTTCCAGGGCGGAATAACTCCCCGGGCGCCTTCGCCATGAGCTTCCAAACTCTCTATAAAATTAGCCGGTACACCCAGGTATCCTTGCTCGCCCAGCGAGGCATTGCGGAAGACGTTGACTATGGTAATAACCCCTATATAACTACCGGTCTATTTTTGACCTTGTCTCATTTCTGGCACGCCAGCGACATTACTTCTTACGTGTCCTGCGCCTACTATAACAATGCTTACCTCAACGATACCGTGGACACCTTCACCGGAGGAATCCTGAAACGGAATGATAACTACGAATCCGTGGGTTTCGGGTTGAGCCGCCCCCTTACCAGATGGCTCCGGCTCCGCTTCGATTACCTGTACGACAACCGGGGCTCAAATCTTAGCTTTGCTCCCTATAACGAACATAAGGTGCTCTTAGGCCTGCAAACCTCTTTCTGATAGGGCTGGCAATTAACAGGGAAAATCTGGCGTGTTGCCTCAAAAATCCGGATTAGCCCTGGTAGCGATCCTGGTGGGTTGGGTTGTTTCTTTTCCGGCAACGGCTAAAGAAGTCGGGCCGAATTTAATTCCCAACCCTGAATTTAGGGAGTCTCCAAGGGAACCCGGCTTGCCGGAAGGCTGGCAGCGGGATAATCAGAAAATAGCCGGGGTAGAACCAAGCCAGGTATATTTCTGTAGAGTTTCCGGCCAGCCCGGAAGGTTTTTGGCTATTGCCGGAGGGCCGGATCGCCAGGGCCGGGTCTGGCGCCGGATAGCCAATATTCGCCCACACACCGATTACCTGCTGGAATTCTTAGCCTACCGCCCCAAGTTCACCAACAGCGTCTATCTGGAAGTGGAGATCTTTGGCCAACGGCACCTGATTAACCAGCATCTCACCTACGGTAAGGTGCAGCCTATTTTCCTGACCGTCAACTCTCAAGATTGTCGCGGGTCCACCCGGCTAATCATAGAAAATCCCCACCGCGAAGTTTTGGTTTTTGGTTCCCCGAGCCTTATTAGGCTGGAGCCGGAAAGCCCAGCGGCAGGCCCGTTAGATTTTGTCCGATTGCCCAACTTTCTCCCGGTGGGGATCTTTGCGGCAAAACCGGAAGACCTGTCCGATATCAGGGCAGCCGGGTTTAATGCCGTGCAAAGTTATGATTCCCAGCCGGACACCATCAGAAAGATGGCAGCAGCCTCAGAGAAACTGGGCTTGAAATTTCTCCCCAATTTCCGCGACTACCGGGCTGACATCAGCCGGGAGTTAGGAGGCAGCCCGGAACTGCTGGGATTTTATCTGGAGGATGAACCGGAAGGCCGCTCGGTTCCCCCGGAGAAAATTAGAGCCCTCAAAGAATCCCTGAAACACGATCACCCGGGGGTCTTAACCGCCGTAGCTATGGTGCGGCCGCAGATGGTAAAGGAATACCGGGAGGCTGCCGATATCTTTATGCTAGACCCTTATCCGGTCCCCAATATGCCCCTGACCTGGCTGGCCGATTCCTTGGAGGAGGCGTCCCGATATGTCCCCCGGGAGCGCCTTTGGGCGGTAATTCAGGCCTTCGGCGGGAGGGATGGGCAGGTGCAGGAGGGCTGGCCACGCCTTCCCACCTACCTGGAAATGCGTTGTCTCACCTACCTGGCTCTGGTGCACGGGGCGCATGGCATTTTTTATTTCAGCTACCCCGAAGTACACCGGGATGCCAAGGCGTGGGAAGGTTTAACCGGTATCGTAGGAGAACTGCGACAATTGCGGACCTGGCTGAATATTCCCAATGAACCCTGTGGGCTGCGCCTGGAAATGACCTCTCCCTTTCGAGCCGATGCCGCGGGAGGCGCTGCCGTGCATTTTTGCCAGAAGCATCGGGGAAGCGATTTTCTACTGATCTTGGTGAATGTCATTGACCGGCCGGTTAGCTTTTTTCTCACCGGCTTCCCAAACAAGATAATGCTGCTGACCGAATCCTTCGGAAGGGAAACGGCAGTGATTCGAGACCACAACTTCAGGGGAGAATTGGGGCCGTATGAGGTCAGAGTCTATAACTGCCATCCGGGAAATTAATGCCGAAGTCCAGGCAGTTTCCTGGTGGCGTTGGTGCATTTTAAGCATCGCGGGCTTCCTCCTGGTCTTTGCCCCGCTGGCCTACGGAGCGGTCCACACCTGGGCCTACTAGCGTTGTCGGCTTAACCATGGGGATGATGAGCCTCGCGGTCTTGAGCCTTGGCTTGTTTAAATTAATGGCCAAACCTGAGGAGAAGTATTTCGTTCCCCGGCCGCCCCTCTGGTGGCTGGCCTGCGGAGTGGCTTTACTAGTTTTTCTGCAGGTCATGCCGTGGCCTGCGGCAATGACCAAATGGCTCTCCCCGGAGGCCTGGAAGATTCGGGCCCTGGGCAACGGCCTCGGACTGGCGGATTACCTTCCCTTATCGCTCAATCCCTACAAATCCTTGCTGGAAGGTCTGAAATTATGGCCGGCAGTGACTTTGTTCTTTCTCCTGATCTATACGCTGAATTCTCGCCGGCAGATCCGGACCATGATGGGAATAATTATAGGTGTGGCTTTCCTGGAAACCCTTTATGGATTCGCGGAATTTCGCAGCCACCTGATTTGGGGCTGGAAAAACCTTTACACCCGATCACGCCTGTGCGGCACCTTGATTAACAGCGACCATCTTGCCACCTTGTTATCTATGGCTGTACTTCTGGGCTTCGGATTATTTCTCAGTAGTAAACCAGGCCAGGTCCCAGATCCACAGGGGCCCTGGGTCTGGACCGACCTGCGGCGCCAATCCCGGGCAGAAAATATTGAACCACTATTCCGTCGTTTCTTGTTGTTACTTGTTTTATTAGTAATTACCGTGGGCCTTATTTTTACCGGCTCGCGGACTGGAATGACTGCCCTGGTGGTGGGGTTCGCCATTATGGGCCTGTTAATTTCGGGACAACGCTGGAGACTGGGCAACCTGGCGGTGATCGCGGCGTTCCTCGCAGCCGCCGTGATCTATAGTTTAGTCATGGGCAGCATCCAGTCCTTGAGCAGATTTCAGCATCTCGAAGATATCGGACGTTATTATGCCTTTTCCGCGGCGCTGCAGATTTTTCGCCAGTTTCCCCTCCTGGGTTCGGGATTGTCCACTTTTGCCGATGTCTTTCCCCAATATGAACCGGCCAGCCTTAAAGGCACCTATTTTGTTTATGCTCACAGCGATTGGCTGCAATTGCTGGCAGAATCGGGCGCCCTAGGTTTTGCTTTAGTGCTCATCGCCTTCCTGACCTTTTATTTCCTCCTGATGCAGCAATGGCGGCAGCGGCAAGACAGGTTCGCCCGGGGGGTAGGCTTGGGTGGTTTGGCAGCCATGGGGGCCGCGGGTTTTCAAGCCCTGGGGGAGTTTCCCTTTCATATTCCGGCCGTCAGTCTGACCTTTGCCGCCATCGCGGCCGTTACTTACCTAGCCTTGCACTCCCGGCGGCAAGGCTGGGAACATTTTTCATATCCCTTCATCAAATTGAGCGGCCGGCGCCGGATTGTCCCTGGGGTTTTGGCAGGCTTAATCATCTTGCAGCTGTTCATCATCATTATGCTCGGGCAAGTCTGGCTGGCAGAAAGGGCGGCCCCGACCGAATTCGATTCGACCCGTCCGCCCCGGCAACTGACCGGAAAGGACTTTCAGGAGGCTCTGGCTCATAATTCCCGAAATAGCCGGTATTACCTGGGGTTGGCCGAATCTTCGGAACAAGGGAAAGAGCCGCCGGATGGAATGAGCTTATCCTTGCTTAAGACTGCGATTTTTTATGCCCCGGCCGACTGGCGTTACCACTTGCAAATGGCAGAATCGTGCCTGCGGAAATACGAAGAGGACCCGCCTAGATATCTCCCCATGGCGCTGAAGGAATTCGGGGCGGCGGTCCAGCTATTCCCGGAGTCGCCCCTCCTGCAATATCGTTTGGGAACGGTTCTGATTTGGGCGGCAAGCTATTATCCCGGTTTGGTCCCTCCCGAATTAAGGGGTCAGGGGAAATTGCACCTGGCCAGGGCGATCGATCTCGACCCGCGCTTGCAAAAATAACTCCCCAAGCTGCCGTTCATCTGATAAAATGTGTAGGGTATCCCGGGGAGAAGCCCCTGGGCTTAGGCCGCTGAGGATAGGCTTATCATATAATGAGCAATAATAGGCACTTCCTGGGTCCTGGATGCTCGTTTGTGGTAAAGGCCGAGAGTAGCTGGTCCAGGCGGATTTTTATAATTAGGGAATTTCCCTATTAAAGAATCAGGGAATCCCCGATTTACTTAGCTTGAGCGATGCAGCAAGTTATGGGCAACAGCAACGAAAGGGCAAACTAATCCGAATTAAAAGGAAAAGAGACGGAATCGCGCCCATGAATAAGAAAATTATGGTGTTGAGTTTGGTGCTCTTGGTAAGCCTGGTGGCGTATGCCTGGGCTCAGGAAAATTATCGGCTGGGCCCGGAGGATGAAATCGAGATCCGGGTTTGGGACCATGATGATTTGACTCGCAAAACGCGGATCGCCATGAACGGGTCGATTTCCTTCCCGTTTGTGGGGGACATCAAGGCCGGGGGGCTTACGGTCGGGGAATTGCAGAAGGACATAGAACACCGTCTGGGCCCGAATTATATTATCGACCCCCATGTGAATGTCAGCGTCACCGATTATAAGAGCCAGAAATTTTTCGTGGTGGGAAATGTCCAAAAACCAGGGACCTACCCCCTTACTAAAAATATTTCGGTAATTGAAGCCATCTCCCTGGCGGGAGGTCTAACCAGCGGAACCGGGAGCAAACAGGTGAGCAGCGCCGTCGCCATCATCGTCCGGGCTCGTCCGGACAGCAAGATGGATCAACCGCGACTGCCGAATCAGAGCCGTCCGGAGGAGAAAATCACGGTTTCCCTGGCCGCAGCCCTGGCCGGAGACCCTAAGCAAAACCTGGAAATCAAGAATGGCGATACGATTTATGTCCCCAACCTGGTCTATTATGTCACCGGGGAAGTCAAGAGTGCGGGGCGTTTTCCTTATGACGATGAAAATTTAACCATCCTGAAGGCCGTCACCACTGCCGGCGGTTTCAGCGATAAGGCGTCTCCCCGTGGCACTTACATTGTTCGGGAGGAGGGGGGGACCAAGCAAAAGATCCAAGCAAACCTGGATACCCTGGTCCGTCCCGGGGATACCATTGTCGTCCCGGAATCCTGGTTCTGAGAGGGAGCTAACCTAAAACTCCGAGAGCCTTCCTTCATTCTTAACTTAAAGGTGAACGAGCTTATGGAATCAGAAGCGAATATCCCGCCGGCGCACCGTTACCAACGCTCCCTGCACGATTATCTGGGGATTCTGCTGAGAAGACGCTGGGCCTTTCTGGCGGTGTTTATCGGCATTGTGGCTACCTGCGCCATCTATTCTTTCACTGCCACCCCTTTCTATAAGGCTACCGTTCAGCTCCTCATCGAACGTCAGGCTCCCCGGTTGCTGGAGCATGAGCCTGGCAGTGCCGAATATGCTGTTAATGAGGAGTTTTACCAGACCCAGTACCAGCTTCTGGAAGGCCGCGCCCTGGCCAAGAATGTGGTAGATAAACTCCAGCTTAAGAATAATCCGGTTTATGCCGCTATTTTCCAAAAATTACCTGCGAATGCCGATGAAGCCCTGAAGCAACGGGCCGAGGAATCTCTGGTGAGGGCGATCGTCAGTGAGGTTAAGGTGACTCCCATCAAGGAGAGCAGCCTGGTGGATGTCAGCTTCTCCGCCCCTGACCCTAAACTTGCGGCCCTGGTGGTTAACACCCTTGCCCAGTGCTTTATCCAGCAGTCCCTGGACTTAAAGTTTGCCGTCTCCCAGGAGGGCGCTGACTGGCTGCAACAAAAATTGACGGAAGCCCGCAAGAAAATGGAAGATTCTGAGGCCAAGCTCAATGAATATAAGAAGGAACAAAATATCGTCACCACCGAGGATAAAGAAACCCTCACCGCCCAAAATTTGGAACACTTGAACAAAGACTTGCTGACGGCCCAGACACAGCGGATGGAAGCAGAAACCCGCTTCCAAGAAGTGAGCCAGGGAAGGCCCATTCCCCAGGTATTGAACAATCCCTTGATCCAAAGCCTAAAGGGGCAGGAAGCCAAGCTGATAGCCGAACAGTCTGAATTGAGCCGGAGATTCGGAGAGAGCCACCCCCGGATGATCCAGATTAATAATGAGCTCGCTGCGACCCGGGGAAAGATCGGCGCGGAAATGTCCCAGATTGTCCAAGCCATTAAGAATGAATACACGATGGCCAAAAACCAGGAAGAAAATCTCAAGGCAGCCCTCAATGCTCAAAAACAAAGCACCCAGGATATGAGCGACCGAAATATCCAATACCGGGTTTTGCTGCGGGATGTGGAAACTAATCGGGCTCTTTATGAAAACGTCTTGAAAAGTTTCAAGACGGTCACTACCACCGAGAATATGCCAGCCAGCAACATCCGCATCGTTTATCCGGCCACGGTGCCGGAAGCCCCCGATTTCCCCCGAAAAACTCGAATTATGCTAATAGCCTCGGCTATGGGGGTGTTCTGCGGCATCGCCCTGGCCCTGGGTCTGGAGAATCTGGATACCACCCTGAAGACCCCGGAGGAAGTGGAAGGCTGGCTGGAGATCCCCAACCTGGCCATGATCCCCCATCTAGAAGTTTCGGCTGGCAATCCCCAAGGGCCCCCGGAACTTATCGTGCACCACGGCAGCCAGCCCCAGGCCTCGGAAGCATACCTGGGGTTGCGCACCAGTATCCTCTTTTCCACGCCGGACCACCCCCCCCGCCTCTTGTTGGTAACCAGTTCCATGCCCCTGGAGGGGAAGACCCTGACCAGCGCCAACCTGGCCACGGCCTTGGCCAAGGCCGAGCCCCCGGTTCTCCTGGTGGACTGCGACCTGAGGCGCCCCTCCCTGCATAAGCTCTTTCAAGTTCCCCTGGAACCGGGGTTATCCAATTTCCTGGTGGGCGAGGTCAACGAACTGCCGCTGGTGGAAACCATAGTGCCCGGCCTCCTGGTGATGCCGGCCGGCAAGATTCCCCCCAACCCCTCTGAACTCCTGCATTCGGCTCGCATGCAAAAGCTCTTTACCCTTGCCCTGGAGAAATTCGGGCGCGTGGTGGTGGATTCTCCGCCTCTGCTGTCGGTGACCGACCCCGCCATCCTGGCGACCATGGTGGAAGGCGTGCTCTTTGTGGTCAAGGCCGGGGGGGCGCCGCGCAAGGCCGTCATCCAGGCCCGGAACGTCCTGGCGGAGGTCAAGGCCCCCCTCCTGGGCACGGTGCTGAACAATATCCCCATGAGCGGGAAGGGATATGGATATTATTACAGTCAATACTACCGCTACCATTCTTATTATGCTTCAGATTCGGATAATGATAAGCCGCCGGCGCCTCGACGCCGGCGCCATCAGCCTAAGACTGGGCCCCTCGGTTGGGTGAAAGACCGGGTCA
This sequence comes from uncultured delta proteobacterium, assembly GCA_963812655.1. Classification (GTDB taxonomy): domain Bacteria; phylum Desulfobacterota; class Desulfobaccia; order Desulfobaccales; family 0-14-0-80-60-11; genus JAPLJC01. The sequence goes on from CAWEWX010000039.1 coordinate 114,391, forward strand.
ATACCTTTAGGCAAAAAATCTAAGGTGAACCTCAAGGGTAATTTTCCTTTCAGTATTCCAGATATACCGTGCGGAACTTGACGCCTTTTGTACGCATTTGCCTTCCATTAAAAAAATTTCCGCGGCGAAGATGAGCTTGGCCCCTTTCAGAAAATGAGCCAGCTTGCCTTCCTGGCCCTTACCGCCACGTTGCGCATCCTATGAGCGATACAGCGCTGCCCTTTATCAAGGCGGATTTGGCATTGGATAATTAAGCCTGGATTATGCGGCACAATTTGATGGATTATAGCCAACTGTCTGATATAAGGGGGAATAATTAGCAAATTGGGGGGGGGTTAAAGGTGCTCGCTAATAGTGAAAGCCCAAAAGAGATGATTCGGCCGGATTTTAACCGGGCCATCATGATAGATTTCCAGGGCGCCCAGATCTCATCCGACACCGGCTTTATCCTATTGGGAGAGGTAGATGAGCGCTTCAGCATCATTGACCCCATGAGAGACTGCCTGGCTCGTTGGGCAGAAATAGTTATGGATGCGGCATAATCTAGGATTAATATTTGGTAAGAAGATGACCGCTGAAAACCCCGTTCCGATAACCGGCCTAATCCTGGCGGGCGGCCTGGGCACCCGTTTCTGGCCCCTGAGCCGCTCCCAATATCCCAAGCAGGTGCTGCGCCTGCTGGGTTCGGAGTCCATGATTCAGGCGACCATCGAGCGCTTGCTGCCTCGCATTCCTGCGGAGCGCCTGGCGGTGGTGACCAATACCGCCCAGGCGGAAGTTATCAGTCTGGAACTGCGCCGCAAAGGTTGGCAAGACATCAGGATTATCCTGGAGCCGGAAGGGAAAAACACGGCGCCCGCGGTGGGCCTGGCCGCGGTCTTGCTGGGGGCCGCCGCCCCCACCGGCTTGCTGGCGGTCTTTCCCGCGGACCACTTTATCAGCGATCAGGCGAGTCTGTTGGCGGTTTTGGACCGGGGCGCGGCCTGGGCCGCCGCCGGCTATCTGGTGACCTTCGGCATCCCCCCCAGCCGCCCGGAAACCGGCTATGGCTATATAAAGCAAGGGCCGCCCCTGGACGCCGCCGGAACCGGGTTTCAGGCCGCCCGCTTCATTGAAAAACCGGAGGCCTCCCAGGCCCGGGCCTTTCTGGACGAAGGCGGCTATTACTGGAACAGCGGCATCTTCCTGTTTCGCCGGGATTCTTTGCTGGAGGCATTTAAGCGCCACTTGCCGGAAGTTTACCAGGGGTTGGCCCGTATCCAGCAGGGAAAGGCGGCCCCTGATTTCCTGGCGGAGATTTACCGGGATTTTCCCAACATCTCCCTGGATCACGGGATTATGGAGCATGCCGCCCGGGTGGCCGTGGTGCCGGTGGAGATGGGCTGGAACGACGTGGGCACCTGGGGGGCCTTGCAAGAGATCTTTCCCCGGGACGCCCGGGGGAACGTGGTCCAGGGCCGGACCCTGGACCGCGGCAGCAAGGGCTGCACCTTTTTCGCCCAGGGTCGTCTGGTGGCCACCATCGGCCTGGAGAACATCATCGTGGTGGATACGCAAGACGCCACCCTGGTATGCCATAGGGAACGGGTCCAGGAAGTGAAGGACCTGGTGGCGGAGTTGCACCAACGGCAGATGGTGGAGTCGGTGCAGCACCCCACGGTGCAGCGGCCCTGGGGGCATTACACCGTGATGGACGAGGGCCCGGGGTATAAAGTCAAGCAGATCGAGGTGGCGCCGGGCGGCCGCCTCAGCCTGCAAAGCCACCAGCACCGGGCGGAACATTGGGTGGTGGTGCAGGGCACCGCCAGGGTGACCATCGCCGCGGAGACCACGTCGGTGGCCAGCAACCAGAGTGTTTATATCCCCGCCAAAACCGCACACCGCCTGGAAAACCAGGAGAGCCAGCCCCTGCGCCTCATCGAAGTGCAGACCGGCTCCTATCTCGGCGAGGACGATATCCGGCGCCTGGTCGACGATTACTGCCGCATTTAGCGCCGGATCCTCAGGACACCTGGATTGAGATCACCTGCTCATACGAAACGTGACTTGGTCCAGATGGTTCGTCAAAGGGTTTAGCAGATAGTTATGTTATGAAGATTGCAACGACGCAGATTTTCTCCGCATAGATCCAGCTCTCAGGCTGGCGATTGGTAAAGACCATAAGGTAGGGGCCAGCCAATCTATGCTCTCCAGATTGGAGAATGGCGTTCTGGGTAATGCACTTGGGTTAGAGGCTTTGGATGCGGCTTTGACCCGTTCAACTGATGCCCTGTTGCGCAGGAAGAATAAGCGGCGGCTGATTATCGACTTGGATTCTACCGAGGACCCTGTGCATGGCAAGCAAGAGTGTGCGGCCCAATTGACTTTCCGCCCAAATTTGCGCTATCATGCCCTCGACGAGAAAATTTGGCTTCGAGAAGAGGACCGTTTGGGAGATTTTACTCGGGCAAAGAGGGCTCTAAAACCCCGTGGGGCAGCAATAGTTATGGATGTGGCATAATCTAGGATTAATAGGGTGTGCGGTTTCCGGCAAAAAAATTTAATTAATGAGGATGTATATATGGGGCTGGTGAAGAAGGCCCTGATTACCGGGATCACCGGGCAGGACGGCAGCTATCTGGCGGAGTTCCTTCTGGGGAAGGGCTACGAGGTCCACGGCTTGGTGCGCCGCTCCAGCAGCTTCAATACCCGGCGCATCGACCATCTCTACATGGACCCGCACGAAGCCGGGGCCAGGTTATTCCTGCACTACGGCGATTTGAGCGACGCCGGGCAGCTCAGCCACTTGATCTACGATATCCAACCCGGGGAGATCTACCACCTGGCGGCCCAGAGCCATGTGCGGGTGAGTTTCGACATGCCGGAGTACACCGGAGAGATTACCGGCCTGGGGGTGATCAGGCTGCTGGAAGCCGTCCGCCGCAGCGGCATTAAGAGCCGTTTTTACCAGGCCTCTTCCAGTGAACTTTATGGGGATGCCCCGCCGCCCCAGAACGAAGAGACCCCCATGCGGCCCCGGAGCCCTTATGCGGTGGCCAAGCTCTATGGCTACTGGATGGTGCGCAACTACCGGGAAGCCTACGGCCTGTTTGCGGTGAACGGCATTCTCTTCAACCACGAATCGCCCCGCCGGGGTGAGACCTTTGTCACCCGGAAGATCACCCGGGCCGTGGCCCGGATTAAGCTGGGGCTGCAGCAGAAACTCTTCCTGGGCAATATGGAGGCCCGCCGGGACTGGGGCTACGCCCCGGACTACGTGGAGGCCATGTGGCTCATGCTGCAGCAGGACTCCCCCGACGATTACGTCCTGGCCACCGGTGAGAACCATTCGGTGCGGGAGTTTCTGGAGGCGGCCTTCGCCTACCAGGACCTGGATTGGCGGCAATACGTGGAGATCGATCCTCGTTACTACCGGCCCACCGAAGTTGACGTGCTCCTGGGCGACGCCTCCAAGGCCCGGGGGCGCCTGGGCTGGCAACCCCGGGTGAGCTTCGGGGAACTGGTGCGCCTCATGGTGGACGCCGACCTCCAAGAGATTTTGGAGGTGCGCCAGTGCCAGGACGTGCTCCGGCAATTGGGCCGGAAAACTGAGATCAAAGACCAGGGAAAAGCCTCCCCGAAGTGAGCCGCCCCCGATGTCTGGCGTCAGCCGAGGCGCCAGGGCGCCAGGGATGCCAAGACGAGGTGGAATAAGGATTATGAAAGCTGACGCCAGGATTTTCGTCGCCGGGCACCGGGGGCTGGTGGGCGGCGCTATCCTCCGGCGCCTCAAGAAGGGGGGGTTCACCAATCTTCTTTGCCGCAGTCAGCGGCAATTGGACCTGCGGCGCCAGGGGGCGGTGGCGGGCTTCTTTCGCCGGGAGCAGCCGGAATACGTCTTCCTGGCCGCGGCCCGGGTGGGCGGTATCCGGGCCAACGCCACCTTTCCGGCCCAATTTATCTATGACAACCTGATGATCCAGGTCAACGTCATTCATCAGGCCTATCTGCACGGGGTGAAGAAACTCTTATTCCTGGGCAGTTCCTGCATCTATCCCAAGTTCGCTCCCCAGCCCATTCAGGAGGACTGTCTGCTGGCCGGGAAGCTGGAACCCACCAACGAGCCTTACGCGGTGGCCAAGATCGCCGGCTTGAAGATGTGCCAGGCGTACAATCGCCAGTATGGGACCTGCTTCATCTCCGCCATGCCCACCAATCTTTACGGCCCCGGCGACAACTTTGACCTGCTGGATTCCCATGTGCTCCCAGCCCTGATGCGGAGATTTCATCGGTCCCGGCTGCAAGGCGCCCCGGAGGTGACTGTCTGGGGCAGCGGCAACCCCCGCCGGGAATTTCTCCACGTGGACGATCTGGCCGACGCCTGCCTTTTTTTAATGGAGCATTATGCGGAAAGTGAGGTCATCAACGTGGGGGTGGGCTGGGATCTCACCATCCGGGAACTGGCCGAAATGATGGCTCGGGTGACCGGGTTCCAAGGCCGCCTCCGCTTCGATCCCAGCCAACCGGACGGCACTCCCCGGAAACTGTTGGATATCAGCCGCCTGGCGGCCAGGGGTTGGCAGGCCCGGATTCCCCTGGAAGACGGCTTGGAGCAAACCTACCGCTGGTTTCGCCGCAGCCCTTGGGCCCGGGAGGCAACCCCGGTTTAGGTCCCAGGGCTATCCTCCTAAAATCTTAACCTGTATTATTCCGCAAGAATTACTGGAAATTGCCTATCTATATGATATTTTAAACAGATATATTTGAACAAGCGAGGGGTCTCCAAGAGGCTCGCTGGCCAGATAAATCTCGTAAAAAAAGGAAAACCATTTGGAATTAAAAGTAACCTTAGTCGTTCCCACTCTAAATGAGAACCATGGCATGCGGGTGATCATGCCGCGGGTAAACCGAGAGCTGCTCCACCAGATCATTATCGTCGACGCCGGTTCTACCGACGGCACGATTGAGTATGCCCGGGAAATGGGGTACGAGCTGTACCTCCAAAAAGAACGTGGCATCCGCCTCGCCCTGATCGAGAATTATCCTAACATTAAAGGGGGGGGCGCCTCCAGGGTCTCCAGGTCCTGATGGTTTATCCCAAAGGCCTGGATCTGGTGCTGGTAAATCCGGGAGGGCGGGTCCGGACTTACCAATCCCTGGGAGACACGCTGGCTGCAGTGGAGCCGCCGGTGTGGGCCGGCATGCTGGCCACCTACGCGCGCCGTCAAGGGTTTACGGTGCGATTGCTGGATGCCAATGCCGAAAACCTGGGGGTGGACGAGGTGGTGGACCGGATCCGGGAAATGGCCCCGCGGTTGGCGGCTATCGTGGTTTATGGTCACCACCCCTCAGCTTCTACTCAGGTAATGCCGGCCACCAGCACCCTGTGCCGGGCGCTTAAAGAGAAGCAGCCCCACCTGAAGATCCTGTTGGTCGGTGGCCATGTGGCGGCGTTACCGGAACTCACCCTCAGGGAGGAGGAAGCCGATTTCGTCTGCGGCGGGGAAGGGCCGGTAACCCTGGTGGAATTGCTTCAGGCCCTGTCGTCCCCTCGGCCGGATTTCGCCAAGGTGCATGACCTCTGGTTCTTTAACGGTCCAGAGGTGTGTGCCACTGCGGCGGCACCGCTGCTTCTGGACCTGGATGACCTCATGCCGGGACCGGCCTGGGACCTCCTGCCCATGGAGAGGTACCGGGCTCACAACTGGCATTGCTTCGGCTATCGAGACCGCCAGCCTTACGCCGCCTTTTACACCAGCCTGGGATGTCCCTTTCGTTGCACGTTCTGCTGCATTCAGGCCCCCTTCAAACGGGGGGAAGCGGCCCGGGGTTATAAGGCCGGGGTCAACAGCTATCGGCGCTGGAGCCCCCTCACGGTCCTGGCTCAGATCGACCAACTGGTGAATGAATACGGCGTCAGGCACCTCAAATTGGCCGACGAAATCTTTGTCCTGCATCGCCAACACGTGAAAAGTATCTGTGATCTCCTTATCCAGCGGAGCTATGACCTCAATATTTGGGCCTATGCCCGGGTAGATACCCTGCAGGATCCGTCCCTGCTGGAGAAATTGCGGCGGGCCGGAGTTCGGTGGTTAGCCCTGGGGATTGAGGCCGCCAATGCCCGGGTACGGGACGGGGTGCAGAAAGGCTACCGCCAGGAAGATATCTTCCGCACGGTTAACGCCTTGCGTGCGGCTGATATCAACATTATTGGCAATTTCATCTTCGGACTGCCGGACGATAACTTGGAAACCATGCAGGAGACCCTGCAGTTGGCCCTGGACCTGAACTGTGAGTTCGCCAATTTCTACTGCACCATGGCCTATCCGGGGTCGCGGCTTTATGAGGAAGCCCGGCGCCAGGGGTGGCCCTTGCCGGCCAGCTGGAGCGGTTACTCCCAACTGGCAGTGAACACTTTACCCCTGCCGACGCGGTTTTTAAGCGGATCGGAAGTCCTCCGGTTTCGGGACCAGGCGTTTCAGATTTACTTCAATACTCCTGCTTATCTGGAAATGATTTCCTGCAGATTCGGTCCTGAAACAGTGGAGCAAATCAAGGAAATGACGGCGGCCAAGATCGTGCGGCAGTATGCCGAAGATTGATCTCGCATCCGGCAGCCGCGGGCGAAGATACTTATGATACGGCAATCCAAGTCAATCACTTTTTGGGAAAAGCGAGGCTGGCGGCGCTACATCGGGCCCAAGCGGCTGATCCTGCTCGGCATTTTTGGGGGCGGCCTGGCGGCCCTGCATTACCTGCGCCTCCATGGCTACCTGACCCCGGAGCTGGTGTTCCGGTTCATCCAGGATCACCAGGTTAGCGCCCGCTTGCTATTCCTGGCCTTTTATGTCATCTCCAGTATTTTTCTGGTCCCCACCCTTCCCTTGAATCTGGGGGCCGGGATCCTCTGGGGCCCGTTTTGGGGCAGTATCCTGGCGACGTTAGGCTGCCTGGGCGGAGCCATCGCCGCTTTTCTCATTTCCCGGACGGCCCTGGGGCAACCTCTGGCCACGCGGTTCAACAATCGGTTTCTCATGTGGCTGCAAACCGAACTGGATACCCGGGGCTGGAAGGTGGTGGCCTTTACCCGGCTCAATCCCATTTTTCCCTCCGGCCCTCTTAACTTCGTGTTCGGTCTAAGCTCTATTTCATTTGCCACTTATGTTTGGGCCACCTTGGTTTTTATTTATCCACCTACCCTGGCTTTTGCCATTATCGGATATTCCTCCGGGCAGTTTCTGTTACAGGGCCGGGCTGGGGATCTGTGGAAGGCTATCATGTTCGTCTCCCTGGCGGTGACCGCCTTATTCCTCATCCGTCCCCTGGTATCTCGGTGGTATCAAAAAAAACACCAGCCTGCCGGCGGGAATTCCGCCAGTCAAAGGATCGGAGTGTATGAAAGTAAGCCTGTTGGTGATGACCCTGAATGAGGTCGAAGGCCTGAAAGCCATCATGCCTCGAATCAAGCGAGACTGGATAGACCAAATCATCGTGGTGGACGGAGGCTCTATCGATGGCTCCATTGAATGGGCCCGGGAGCAAAACTACCAGGTTTATATCCAGCAACAACCGGGCTTCCGGCACGCTTACGTGGAGGTCTGGCCTCAGGTGGAGGGTGATGTCGTCATTACCTTCAGTCCGGATGGCAACTCCATCCCGGAATTGATCCCGGAATTGGTGGCCAAGATGCGGGAAGGTTATGACATGGTCATTGCTTCCCGATACCTGGGGGAAGCCCAAAGCGAAGACGACGATTTGCTCACCGGCTTCGGCAACTGGCTGTTCACCAAAACCGTCAAGGTGCTCCTCGGAGGCAACCTCACCGATGTGATGGGCATATACAGGGCCTACAAGAAGCAAATCATCGCCGACCTGGAATTGGACCAGGATAAATGGCACACCACGCCAGAAACCCTCTTCTTTTGTAAAATCAGCTGGGAGCCTTTGTTATCGGCCCGGGCGGTCCGCAGAGGGCTGAAGCTGGCCGAGATCCCCGGCGATGAACCGGCTCGCATCGGCGGGGAAAGAAAGCTCTGCATCTGGCGCTGGGGGGCGGCATACTATTTCCAAATCTGGAGGGAATATTTTCTGGCCTGCCTGGAGGCTATTACCAAGCCTCGTAAATAACTACGATAAGTTTTCATGGTGCTCAAATCACCGGCATTAACTGGGTTGCTTATGGTTTCGAGTCAGGCAATCAGCGAATCCAATGACCTCTCCTACAATTAATAGAAAATTATTAGACTGTTCTGACTAATAACGGTCTATAGTTACAACTTTTACCTAGGCTTAGAGGGTGAACTATGAACCAGGTAGTTGAAAAGCCAAATGTTTTGTTGCTCTACCCGAAAACAGGTTTAGATTTCGGATCTACGGTTGCGCCACCACATTCCCTGCTGACAGTTGCCGCCCCCCTTTATAACTATGGTTATAAAGTCAAATTATTAGATCAGCGCCTTAAAAATATTTCAGATCAGGATATGAGGGATTGTCTTTCCTCAGATCTTCTCTGTGTAGGGATATCATGTATGACCGGTACCCAGGTTAGATATGCCATAGGCCTCGCGGAGAGAATTCGCAGTCTTACCAATGGAGAAGTTCCACTAGTCTGGGGTGGCCCGCACCCGACACTGACGCCGCAGCAAACCATGATGCATCCGGATGTCGATATTGTCATAGTGGGCGAAGGTGATGAGTCGTTCTTAGAGCTAATCCAGGCACTGGAGAGCAAGAAAGGGCTAAGACATATAAAAGGCATTCTTTTTAAAGAAGGCAAGGAGGTAATAACTACAGGAGAGAGAGGCCTCCTTGATATGGAAACTCTCTTGCCGACCCCCTGGGAACTTATTGAGGTTGAGAAATATATCCATGTCGATATGTATGTAAAAGGCCGAACCCGGGTCATGGATCTGGGACAGACTAGCCGTGGATGTCCTTTCAAGTGTGGATTTTGCAGTAGTGCGACTATACGGAAAAGACGCTGGCGCCCAATGTCTGTCGAAAAGAGTTTAGCAATGATTATAGAAAATGTTGAGCGTTTTCAGCTTGATGGTTTTTGGCTGCGGGATGATGAATTTTATATAGACGGGAAAAGAGCCCACGAAATATGCCTGGGAATGATAAGGCATGGGCTTGATGTTAGTTTTTACACTTCTGGAACTCGGGTTGATGTTTTCAACAAAGCTACAGATGAGCAGTTGCGGGTTCTTAGGAAGGCAGGAGCGCATACCTTGAAATTCGGTGCTGAATCAGGTTCCCAGAGAATTCTGGATTTAATGTCAAAGGGAATAAAGGTTGAGCAAACTTTAGAGGCAAACCGAAGATGTAAAAAGTTTGGATTTCAGCCGGCATTTGCCTTGATGGTAGGTTATCCTACAGAAACATTTGAAGATATTAATAAAACAATCGATCTGGCGTTTACTCTTAAAGAGGAGAACCCACAGGCACAAATTGAGACGATGGCGACATATACGGCATTGCCCGGTACTCCCAGTTTTGGTTTAGCAATACAACACGGTTTACAACCACCCCAGTCTCTAGAAGGCTGGGCGGATTGGATTTTTGATGACTATGATTTTCAGGGAGAACGGATCCCGTGGTTTAATAAGCGCGACCGGATAGCAGTAGGTAATATTGCCTACATGAGTATATTATCCAATGCTATTGTAAATATTGTTGGAAGTATTAGGAACCCCATATTGCGCGCCATTAGCGTGACTCTGGCAAGAATTGGCAGTTTTTATTTCTCATGGAGGTTAAGAACCAAGAGATATCGTTTCGTTCCTGAAGCCGCCTTAATTCGTGTTTTGCGACGGAAGTTTTTCTATAATAAAAAGCAGTCTTCTTGATAAATACAGGTAATATGATGAACGAGAATGAAGTTGCCGAGATAACCTTTTCGCGCCCAAATTTGTGCTAACGTGCTCCCTATGAGACAATGTGGCTTCGAGATGAGGATCCTTTTGAAGTTTTCTCTCGGGGCAAGAGGTCCCGAAAACCTCTTTGTGACAGAAACAGCTATAGATGCGGCATAATCCCAGTTTAAACCCCTATGAAAAGTCTTTCGGGAAAAGTTTGCATTACATGATCCCAGCATCTCCATGCGCTTAAAACACGAACCACTTGAGCCAGTCGAGACATTTCTTCTGAAGTCATCGGAACACCAGGACCGATTTGCTGGTCGCTGGTTGTTTCTCCTGTGCCTCCTGGAGGTATCTTTTTTTACCTGCTACCTCATGTGGAACCGTTTGGTGCCGCCGGGCCATGATACTTGGTGGCATATGACCGTGCAATATTTCCAGATGAATGCGATTGTCCAGGGAGAATGGTTCGCCAAATGGTGCCCGTATGATGTCCATGGAACTACGGGCTTTTTCTCCCTCACAGGATTTTCCTCCATTCCCTTGTTCTTTTTCATGAATATCGCCCCATTCTTAAATAATAAAGGGCTGGTGACAAATTTTCTGCCTTATTACTATCTTCACATTCTTTTCGCCGAAGTGGTATTGCTCACAGGGGTCTGGCTTCTGGGGCGCAGGGTATACCGACATTCTCTGACCGCCTATTTTGTGGCCATAAGTATCACCATTTCCTCAATTTGGTTGGAGCAATACAATTTTAATCTTTTCATATACCACGCTCTCCCTTTGACATTATACTTGATTCATACGGGGTTGGAAAAAAATTCTCGATGGCGTATTTTTTTAGCAGGCAACCTTTTCTTATTTACATCCATCAATGTCGTGATCTATTTCAGTATCATTCAGCTCTTAGTAATTGTAGTCTATTTTACTGCTTATTTGTTCCTATACCCGCGAGAAATTCGCGAGATCATCGATACCTGGAAGTGGAGTCGGAGGGATCTGGTGGTCGCGGCCTGCTGGGGTCTTCTCGCCGCGGCCCTTTTCTATTGCTCCCTGCACGACGTGGGTCACGCCTACATTGAAGGTGTTGGGACCACTGCACGACGCAATCCGGACGGTACGGTTCCCCTCAAGGTCTTCAACACCTATGGTGGTTTCCTGGGTATCCGCAAGTATCTGGAGATGTTTATCGGTCTTAACATATTCACCCGGGATATCGTTTGCTACCGGGGCTTCCTAGTGTTGGCCTGCGCCGCTCTGGCTCTTACTATTCCCAGTCGCCGCCTCTTCGTCTTTATGGCGGTGACCCTGACGATCTTTTTATTCTCTCTGGGACAACCGGGAGTGGTCAGCACCCTGGCCTGGTACAGTTTCCCGGGGATGAAATACTTCCGGCACATAGCCTATACAGCCCCCCTGGCTACGGCGTTTCTGTGCTTTTGCGCCGGATTCGGTTTTGATGCTCTGGCGGATAGAAGTGAGGCTGCCCAAGCTCGCCGGTGGGTGGGATGTCTAATGCTGGTAGTCTGCCTGATAGTCTTTGTGGGAAGTCTAACCCTCAGGCCGCAATGGTTCAGACCCTGGGCTCGCGATCCCATGACAACCCCCCAGCTAAACCACCTCATGTTCCTCATCCTTCTATCAATTCTCGGCGTCATGGCCTGGGCCGCTTACCGCCGGTGGTGGGGGATCTGGTTTATGGTGTTGCTCGCGGTCATTCAGACCGCCGACGTCACGGCATTTCGCTACATGCTATTCACTACCCGGGCGTATAAGCTAAATGCGGAAGGTTATGCCTTGTGGCAGTTCACCCCCATGCCCTTTGTGGCCCAACGAAGTTACGATTATCCCGGTGCAGGGTCACGCTATGCTGTTTTGCTGCCCATGCTTCAATTTTCCAAGGGCCTGATGTTCTATAGCTGGACCGATGCCTTTGTTTTTGCGGAATTATACCAGGAAAAGCTGAAAGTTCCTGAGCGGCAAAAAGAGAGCCATCAGTTCGAGGCTTTTTTCAGATCGGAGGACAATCCGGTTCGCCGGGCGGTTTCTGGGGTGAGTCGGCCCAAGATCCAGTTTTACTCTCGGGCTTGCTATTCCCGAGACGTGGAAGCTATTCTCCCCATGATGAAGGCGCCCGAGTACCAGGCCGGGGTGCCCCTATTGGCTCTTTCTCCAGGTCAAATGCCGCCGAAAGAGAATTGCTCCGGTGATGGCGGCGGGGGTGATGCCAGCATCCGGCTGCCTTATCGGGTCAAAGCCTATGGAGCCAATTTTCTCCAGTTGGAATTAGAGCATGCGTCAACGGAGCCAATTTGGCTATACTATACGGATACCTGGCATCCTAACTGGACTGCCAATGTGGATGGCAGGAGCACTCCGGTATATCGGGCAAACTATGCTTACAAGGCTGTGCTCATCCCGCCGGGGGGGCAAACTGTGGAGTTCCGGTTTGTCAACCGCTGGCTTGACTGCGCGAGTCTCATTTGCCGAGTAAATTCCACCTTCCTGTTTTTCCTGGTGCTTTGGCTGGCGGGCGGCATCATCGGAGGGCGAATGGACCCGACTCGCCCGGATGTGGCTTATGTCTCTCAGACCACCGCCCGTCCGCACAATACAATAACCTATGTCGGTCATTAGCCATCTCAACCAGAAAAGAACGATTATGCCTAAGAAATTGCCGGACTTTATCCTCGGAGGCGCACCCCGGTACTATCCGGCTTTACCGGGTGCTGGACCTTCACTCACAGATTTACCTTGGCAAGCCTTTGCAGCCTGAACCGAAATCAAATGTGAAGGCGAAAACACGTCAATAATAGTCGGGTTTCCATCGGGATTTCCAGATGAATTGCCAAAGATCTATCTACTAAAGATTTCCAATACAATGAGATCCCGCATGTTAATGACAAATATTTTGTATGTACCTTTGATACAGAAGGAATAGATTTTTTCCCTATGATATTAAGTATAAATAATAGGCAATTTCAGGGGGTCCAAGATGCTCATAATTGGTGAAAGCCGGAAAGTGGTGATGCGGCCGAATTTTAACCAGGCCATCAGGATCGATTTTCATGGCGCTCAAATTACCTAAAACACCGGTTTTCTCCTGCTGCGAGAAGGTAATGGAATGAAGAACCTTACACCCGGATGCGATTCTGGTTCCTGGCGGAGTCGTTGAAATGGATGAATCACCTGCTACTTCTTCCAAGTTGGCCATTATTCTATCTCTGGGTCTCGCTTGCTGTCTCTTTTTATATCAATTTGGGGTGCACACCCTCGACCCAACTAATATTGGTTTCATATTTCACCTGGGAGATGATCTCGCGCAGAGTTACCTTGGGTGGGCTTTTTTGCGTGGTGCGCCCTGGTCTTTCCCTTTAGGAAAGATTACGAATTATTTTGCCCCCATCGGTACTTACGCCGCATTTACTGCTTCGAACCCACTCGTCTGGATGCCATTCAAATTACTCTCTCCCATTCTCCCGGTCGATTTTCAATATATCGGTTGGTGGCTTCTTGCTTGTAATTGCCTGCAAGCTTATTTCGGTTATCGCCTCATGAGGTTAATAACCTCCAATATCTTTGAACAGCTTCTGGGCGTTGGCTTTTTCCTGCTTAGTCCGCCTCTATTATTGAGAATCTTACAGGGGGAGGATCTGCTATGTGCCCAGTGGCTTATATTGGCCTGCCTGGTTATTTATTTCGAAAATTATTCGGAAATTCATAATAATAAGCTGATCTTCTATTGGTCAATATTGATAATCGGTGCTTGTACGATTATCCCCTATTTGGGCGCCATGGTGATTGGCCTCGCCCTGGCATTTTATATCCGCCTTTTCATCTGGTCTCCTACGTACAGATTAAAAGCAGCGCTGAGTATATCCGTATTTCCACTATTAATATTTATTTGTTATATTATTTTTGGTTATTATAAAGTACAAACTTATAATAACTTAACTGATTATGGAAGGGGTGCCTCACTTAATCTCAATGCCTTTATCAATCCATTTGAATGGTCTGCTTTTTTGCCGCCCTTGCCTTATCGCCTGGGCCAGAGTTGGCAAGGTTTCAGCTATTTAGGACTGGGAGTTATTATTTTAATCTGCTACGGTGTCATCCATTCAATTATTCGGCCCCCAAAGATTGATCGTATCAAATACCTGCTACCCTTGGTTTTCGTGCTATTATTATTCTTTATTTACGCAATTTCTAATCGGGTAATTTGGTTCGATACGCTGGTTTTCAAATACCCCCTGCCTGAGCCATTACTGAAGATAGCGAATAGTTTTAGGAATTCTGGATTGTTCGGCTGGCCTTTGTTTTATGCCATAGTCTTTGGAGCACTATTCTTGGTTACTGCGACCCAGCGCAAGAGCCTATCGGTCGCGGTGATGTGCATCTGTTTAGCGGTCCAACTGGCGGATATTCACCGAATGTTATATGTGCCCAATTTCTACGATACGGGTCCGGTGGCTGCACCTCTAAAATCTCCATTATGGCAGTCGGTGGGGACTAAATTTAATAAAGTCATTATTTACCCCCCTTTCGTTCGAACAGTGACCAATGAGGGCGATTGGAAGTATTTGGCGCTATATGCCTACAGACACCATATGTCAATTAATATTGGATCTATTACTAATAGATTCCCATATAATGAAATGAACGTTAAAAAAGAAGCGCTAAAATCAGCCCTACAAGAAGGAGATTTTGATCCCCAAGGTATTTATATCTTCGCGGACCCCCCCGCTTCCGAGACGGTGCAGTCATTTCATCGCTGGAATCAATGCGCCCTGGTTGACGGCTTCATCGTCTATACTCGCGATGATCACTTTTTTAATGGATCAAACCGAATAAAAATAGAACCGATTACTCTTTATGATTTCTTTAAAAAGTTCGAGCAAGACACTATCCTGATTGCCGCCAGAGAATACCCTGCCCCGGTGTTGTTGCCTGAGGAGGTTAAGAAATATTTGCAAGAAAGGGGTTCCAAGCTGCCAGGTCTGTCTTTTCTGGGATCTTATGTGGGGATATTTAACCAGGGCGCCAAGATTTTGGAGAAAATCGATGAGAAGGACGCGGTAGAGATTGAGCTACGGAAGGGGGAACTTATCGGCAAGGACAGGCTAACCAAAGATATTGCCCTGTATGCCGCGGGCGTCTGGGCCGGCTACCAGGCCTCCATAAAAGTGTCGGGTGTAGAGCAATCCAGGGACCGGGGCGGCCTCAATATGGTGGTTCTGAGCGGAGATGGGGCGGTTCTGGCATCCACCATTTTTGATGCCCAGAGCGGCAGTAAGATAAATTTGTGCACCCGGGTGGAAAGGTAATGAAAACCTGAAGAACCTTGCACCCTGAGGCGCTTCCGGTTCCGCGGGAGTTGTGGGAATGGATGAATCACCAGCTACTTCTTGCAAGTTGGGCATTATTCTATCTCTAGGCCTCGCTTGCTGCCTCTTTTTATATCAATTCGGGGCGCGCATCCTCGACCCAACTAATATCGGTTTCATCTTTAAAGTGGGAGGCGATCTCGCCCAGTATTACCTTGGGTGGTCTTTTTTACGTGGTGAGCCCTGGTCTTTCCCTTTAGGAAAGATTACCCATTATTTTGCTCCCATCGGTACTTACGCCGCCTACGACATTTTTAACCCACTTTTCTGGATGCCCTTCAAATTACTGTCCCCCATTCTCCCGGTGGATTTTCAATATATCGGCTGGTGGCTCCTTGCTTGCAATTGCCTGCAAGCTTATTTCGGTTATCGCCTCATGAGGTTAATAACCTCCAATATCTTTGAACAGCTTCTTGGCGTTGGCTTTTTCCTGCTCAGTCCGCCACTATTGTTTAGAATTTTGTATGGTCATGATGCGCACTATGCCCATTGGCTCATCTTGGCAGGTTTGGTCCTTTATTTCGAAAATTATTCGGAAAATCCTGGTAATAAGCTGATTTTATATTGGTCCTTATTGATAATTGGTGCTTTTACGATTATGCCTTATTTTGGCCCCATGGTGCTCGGTCTGGCCCTGGCGTTTTACATCCGCCTTTTCATCTGGTCTCCGGCTTGCAGATCAAAGGCAGCGCTGAGTATTTTGGTATATCCATTATTAATATTAGTTTGTTACATTATTTTTGGTTATTATAAAGGTGGAGTTTATAATAATAATTTAAGTGATTATAGCGTTTATTCCCTTAATCTCAATGCTTTTATTAATCCATTGGAATGGTCTTCTTTTTTGCCGCCCTTGCCTTATCGCCTGGGTCAGGGGCTGGAGGGTTTCAACTATTTAGGATTGGGAATTATTATTTTAACCTGCTACGGTGTCATCCATTCAATTATTTGGCCCCTAAAAATGGAGCGTATAAAATATTTACTACCATTGGTTTTTGTGCTATTGTTATTCTTTATTTACGCAATTTCTAATAGGGTAATTTGGTTTAATACGCTGGTTTTCAAATATTATCTGCCTGAGCCATTACTGAAACTAGTGAATATGTTCAGGGTATCGGCACGGTTCGGATGGCCTTTGTTTTATGCCGGACTCTTGGGAGCGCTATTCTTGGTTACCGCGACCAAGCGCAAGAGCCTATCGGTCTCGGTGATGTGCATCTGTTTAGCGGTCCAACTGGCGGATATTCACCGGTTGTTATATCTGCCCGATTTCCACTACAGCGGTCCGGTGGTTTCACCTCTAAAGTCTTCATTATGGCAGTCAGTGGGGGCTAAATTTGATAAAATCATTATTTACCCTCCTTTCATTCTTACCGTAACCAATAATAGTGATTACCAATATTTGGCGCTATATGCCTACAGACACCACATGTCAATTAATACCGGATTTCTTGCCAGATTTCCATTCAAGGAAATGGATGCTAAAAAACAAGAGCTAACCTCAGCACTAGAAGAAGGAGATTTAGATCCCCAGGGCATTTATATCTTCGCGGACCCCCCCGCTTCCGAGACGGTGCAGTCATTTCATCGCTGGAATCGCTGTGCCCTGGTGGACGGCTTCATCGTCTATACGCGCGATGATCACTTTTTTAATGGATCTAACCGAATCAAAATTGAACCGGTTACTCTTGATGATTTCTTTAAAAAGTTCGAGCCAGACACTATTCTGATTGCCGCCAGAGAATATCAGGCCCCGGTGTTGTTGCCGGAAGAGGTTAAGAAATATTTGCAAGAAAAGGGTTCCAGGCTGCCCAGTCTGCTTTTTCCGGGATCTTATGTGGGAATATTTAGCCAGGGCGCCAAGATTCTCGAGAAAATCGATGCTAAGGGCGCAGTAAAGATGGAGCTGCGAAAGGGAAAACTTCTCGAGAAGGACAGGTTAGCTGAAGATATCGCCTTGTATTCCGCGGGCGTCCCCTTCGGCAACCGGGCCTCCATAAAAGTGGCGGGAGTAGAGCGATCCCGGGACCGGGGCGGCCTCAATATGGTGGTTCTGAGCAAAGATGGGGCGGTGCTGGCGTCCACCATTTTTGATGCCCAGACCGGCAGTAAGATAAATTTGTGCACCAGAATGGCCTTACCTGGAAATCCAATGAAGCAGTCCACGCCTTAACCGCGAGGAGCAGATTTCTCCCTGGGGAGAGCCCCCCGCCCACTTGCCGCCGCAGTTTCCTTTCCCCCGAAAAGTCCATAATCTTCCGCTCCCGGGCCTCCAGGAGCCGGTTGCTCTGGGAGTGTCGGCGTTATGGCAAGTTCCGGATTTTAATTAAAGGATTCGGGCCGACTATTTCAGAAAAGCTCGCATATCCAGCAGGCGCAAATGCTTATCTAGAACCACGGCAGGGAACAAGGAGGAGGAAAGCAAGGCAAATTCGTGGCGTCCGTTGGTGAGCCGGCGGATCTCTTTATCGAAAGGCGCAAAAAAAGGGCAATCCACCCGGTCGTCCAGGGTCTTGCCAAAGAATTTCGGGACCCTACGCTCCAGGGGGAGGAAAAAACGGCCTCCGGCCAGAAACTTCGGGGTGAAATGGCGGTCGTCCACCACCAGGAAGGAGATTCGGTATTTGCGGCAGAAGGCTATGACCTCCCGGGGGTCGGCGGCATAATAGGCGGCAAACAGATCTTCCAGGCGGGGCTCGATCTCTTGCCAGAAACCTTTACTCCAGGGATGGGCCAGCTTATAGGTCAGCAGGGCCCGGCGCCGGGCGAAGGTAGGGACGTTGTCCATCAGGTCGGGGTGGCCGGCGATGATGGCGTCTTTGGGGGTGGCGGCCAGGGCGGCGTAAACCGGCTGGTAGACGGCATAATCTTTGAGGCCCACATTCCAAAGGCGCCAGACCCCCAAGCCGGCGGCCACCGCCAGGACCAGGATGCCCAGGGTTCTCGGCCACTGCTCCACTTTCAAAAGGGCATGCAGACTCAGAGCCAGGATAAGACAATAGGCCAGATTGAGGATATAGATGAGATAGCGGTCCGGGACGAACAGCTTGAGCAGAAAGATGCGGGCCAGGGAGTAAACGACCAGACCGGCCAGCAAGAGATAGCCAAGGGGTTGGAGTCGGGGCGCCAGGGCCCTGAAGGCCACCCGGCTAAGACCCCAAAGGGTGGCGGCGCCCAGGACCACGCAGCCCGCAATCCCGCCCAGCAGTCCCAAATCCCGGAAGGGGGCTATCCATTCCCAGGGGCTGATCAGCTCCCAAAAAATGGAGGGCACCGGCAGGATGGCGTAGCGGCCCCCAGCATAAAACTCTGGCCGGTTAACCATCTCGGCGTAGCTTACCAGGGGCCCGAAGCCGGAGGCGGCAAACCGGTAGTCCATCAGGGCCACCAGGGCGGCCCCGGCGGCCAGGAGGAAAGCCTGGGGCCAGTGGGCCGGGAAGGGCGGGGGCCCCAGCTTGCCGTGGCGGCCGGCCAGCCAGGCGAGCGCCACGGCCACGGCGCTGGTTATAAAAATGTAGGGAATAAACAAGGCCTGCAAAAGGAGGGCGGCGCCCATTCCCCAGGGCCGCTCTTCCTGCCAGCAAAGCCAGAAAAAGGCCAGGAGGGGGGCGGCAAAGGCCCGGGCCAGCCCCCCGGCCAGGTTGTCCAGGAAGAGAGGCATGAGCCAGTAAACCGCCACCATGGTCCAGGCCAGGCCGCGGCCTCCGATTTTCAGACCCAGACGGTACAGGCAGAGGGCCAGGAAGATGAACAGCGGCCCGGGCAGGAACTTGGAAAACGAGATGGGGTCCGTCACCCAGGTGGCCAGCCAATAGAGGCCCTGGACTCCCCAGGGGACGTAATGGCGGGCATATTCCGCCAGGAGATCGCCCCGAAACAGCTGCGGGTCCAGCCACTGCTGCATCCAGAAGATCTGCTGCCGCACGTCGTCATTGATGACATAAGGACTGGACCACGCCTTCAGGTGGGCCAGGAAAAAGACGACGGCGGAGAGGACCCCCACCATCAGCAAGTCAACCATGGGGGCAAAGGCCGGAGGCCCCGGATCCTTCATGGAGTCAAATTTCTCTTTCAAATAACCGGAAGGTCTTGTAAATTTGGCCACCGAAGGACTGGACCACCTTGATCCAGTGACGCAGATTTTCGGGGATCAGGGAGTAGTCGATAAACTCACATGAGGTTTTTTGGGCGATGTAAATCCAGGTCTTTAAGATGATGGCATGGTGAAGCTGTTTCAGCTGGTAGGGCTGGGCGATGCCGAGGACCATGGCCCGGAGTTTGTGCACCGGGGCGAACTTGGCGTGATACAGGAGCCGAAGTTTGTCCCAGGGGGAGAGGCGCCCATCAAGTTGTTGCACCAGGGGGTTCAAATCCGGCAGAACAATGCCGAAGCCCACCAGCCGCTCGCCGTCCAGCACCATCTGGACCAGACCACTCCGCAACAGCGGCTTGACCTCGTGCAACAGGTGATCAAACTGCCGCCGGGTGAGGGGGACATGCCCCCAGTTGACGCTCCAGGCCTCATTGAAGAGATGAAAGATTTCCTCGGCCCGCCTGGCCAGTTCCCGGGGGTTGTAGTTGGCCAGGGTCACCTTCTGGGTGCTCAGGATCTCCTCCAGGCGCCGTTCCATGGCCGGCACGTCAACGTCTTGGAGGTTGGGATTCTTGAGGGCCACCCAATCCATGGCCTTGCGGAAGCCCCAGGAGGTAACCAGGTCCAGATAGTAAGGGGGATTGTGGGTCTGGAACATGGCCGGAATGGAGTCGAAGCCCTCCACCAGCAAGCCCATCTCGTCGTAGATGGAGAAATTGAGGGGTCCCACCAGGCGGTGGCAGCCCCGTTCCCGCAACCAGGCCGCCGCGGCCTCGAACAGGGCCTGGGCTACCTGCGGTTCCTGGATGGCCTCAAAGAAGCCCCAAAAGCCGGTGCCGGGGCCGTGATGCTCATCATGGAGCCGGTTGCGGTGGGCGGAGATGCGGCCCACCGGCTCGCCGTCCCGGAAGGCCAAGAAAAACTGGGCCTCGCCGATTTCAAAGAAGGGCCCGGTGCGCTGATCCAGAAAGCGGCGCTGTTCAGGCAACAGGGGAGGCACCCAATAAGGGTCATGCTGATAAAGACGCCAGGGGAATCGCAGAAAATCTTCCAGGCCGGCGGCGTCTTTCACGGGAGATACCATAATCTCCCCGTTTATGGCCATCAAGTTATCCCTTCACCGGGTTTTGCGAAAAATGATTTGGGCCTTTAAGCCGTCCTTGAGCTCCATCTCCGGGTTGGCCACCTCTAATTCCACGTCGTAGTAGGCAGGCTGTTCCAGCCCGGGGGTCAGGGAGGACCAGGAGATGCGGCTCACCTGCCCCTGGAACTTCCGGCCTGGCAGGGACTCCAGGTTGATCTCCGCGGTTTCTCCGGGTTTGATCTGCAGGGCCTCGATTTCGAAGGCCTGGGCCCGCACCAGCATGGGATTCATCACCCCCACCTGAAAGACCCCGGGGGTGGTGTCAAGCTGTGCTCCTTCCCGCAATTCCGGCTGGATCCAGACAATATAGCCGCCGATGGGAGCCCGCAGGATCCCTTCTGGGGGGATCTCTCCCGATTTTATCCCGTTTCCCAGTTGGCTTTTCAAGACGGCCAGGTCGTCCTGAGCCGACAGCCGCAACTGGCGCAGGAAGGTCCGGAGTTCCGTACGTTCCCGGGTCAGCTGCTGGAAGTCATGGTTGGCCTGTTCCAGGCTTTGGGGTGAGGCCAGCTTTTTGACCGCCAACTTGGCCAGTTCCTGTTGCTTGGCAGCCGCAGCATCCAGGTTTCGTTCCGTTTCCGCCAGTTTAACCGCGGTATCCGAGATTTGTGCAGGGGACAGGCGCTGCTGAATCAGCAGCACGGCCTCCGGGGCCAGGTGAAATCTGGCCAGGGCCTGCCCGGGCGCCACGCTTTCTCCGGGGCGCACCAGCACCGAGGTGATGACCCCCTTGAAGGGCAGGTCCACCAGGCGTTTGAGGGAGCAGAAGACCTTGCCGTTAAAGCTGATCTCGGGCTCCGGCGTGGTAATCGCCGGGGCCGGGGGCTCCTGCCCCCCCTTGTCTTTGGCCAGGGCCGGGACCCCGGTCAGGACGGCCAGGGCCAGGATCGCCGCCGGGATTAGCAAGGTCCTATTTTTGCCAGGAACTCTGATCCACATAACTGTATCCCAGGTCTCCGGAAATTTTTCGCAAATTCAGGACATTTTCGTCGTATTGCAGGGCCTTGTTAATGGCAATTTTCTGAGCCTCGATCGTGTCATTCCGGGCATCCAGCCAGGTGTCGAGAGTCTTCCCTCCGGATTGATAGTGGATCTCGGCCTGGCGTTCCTTCAGGCGCGCTACCTCTTCCTTGGACTGGGCAAGTTTCATGGCCGCCGCGGCGCCCTTCAGGTCTTCCTGGAGCTCGTTCCATTGGTCGGCCAAGTCGCTCTCTTTCATATCCTTTTCAAGGTCGATTTGCCTTAAGATGGCTTTTTGCCGGGAGACGTTGCGAATCCGTTTAAATCCGTCCCATACCGGGATATCCAGGCCCACGCCTACGTACATGCCACTATTCGTGCTGTACAGCGGGTTCGGGGTCTGGGCGCTAAGGAGGATACTGGGGTAGACCTTGGTTTTGGCAACGGAGACGTTATACTCCTGGATCTTCGTTTTCAGCTTCTCGATCTTGAGATCAAAAGATCTGGCTTTGGCCTGTTCCAGGGTGGCGGCGGCGGGGTCGAAGCTCCCCAGCACCTGGCGGGGGGCGTCGTGCAGATCCAGGCTGAACGGGTCCTCCGGTTTCAGGCCCAAAAAAGCCTTTAGGCTGCCCAGGGTGCGCCTCTGGGAGATCTCCAGGCGCTCCTTCTCGTTCTTGGCCGCCTCCAACTCCTGGGTGGCCACCCGGACCTCCAGTGAGGTGCCGGTGCCAATTTCCGAACGGTTTTGGGCGTAGACCAGGTTATCCCCGCACACCTTGACCAGATCGTCCTGCAAGGCGGCCAGCCGTTTCATGGCGGCCAGATCAAGAAACTGTTTGCCTACCTTCTGCAGCCCTTGGAGAATCGACTCCATGTGGCCATAGACAGCCATTTGGGTAATTATCTTTTGGGCCTGGAGAAGGAAATAAGAACCCAAGGGGTTATACGGTTCCCAGTTGAAATTGAGGCTATAAGGTTTGGAGTTGCTCAGGGGCCGGTCCAAAAAATAGTAGGTTTCCAAGCTCACCGGCGGCACCATGGACCAGCGGCTGTCGGACTCATCCAGCCGCCGGATATCGATGTTCAAGGAACTCTTGAGGAGAAGGGGGGATTGGCGGAGGGCCAGGCGCGCGCAAGCATCAAAGTCCAGGGGACCCTGAGGGACAATCTTGTCCTCCCCGAATTTGAGTGTTTCGGCAGGACTGGGCCGGGGAGTCAAGCAGATTCCCAGGATCAGGGCCAACAGCCCCAAGGTCAGCAGGGCGCGCAGACCCTGGCTAAATTGGCAAGCCCGCCGCCGGCAGACGCCGCGAGCCGCAACCCGAAGGCCCGAAGGCGCACCTGAACACGCCAATGCCTCTATCATGGCCATGTCGTCAGAAAGTGTCTGGGGGCGGATTCTTGTGGGGGTCATTGCTCATAAAGGATGCCGTCACTGATTGAGCAGATCCGGGTGCATCTGGCCGCCATTTCGGGGTCGTGGGTGACCACCAGTACGGAGGTCTGACCGCTCTTGACGATTTCGGCAAAATGGTCCATGATCTGGCGGCCGTGGCTCCGGTCCAACTGGCCGGTGGGCTCGTCCGCCAGGATGAACTGCGGTTGGTTGACCAGGGCGCGGGCCACTGCCACCCGCTGGCGCTCGCCGCCGGATAGCTGGTTAGAGGAGTGATGGATCCGATGGCCCAGGTTCACCAGTTCCAGGGCCGCGGTAATGCGAGCCGGACGATCCCGGCGATCCACGCCGGCGTAAATCAAGGGGTATTCCAGATTCTCATAAACCGTGGAGTGTTCCAACAAATCGCAGCTTTGGAAGACAAAACCGACCCGATTGCGCCGGAATTCCGCCTGGGCGTCACGGTCCAGGCGCAGTACGTCTTCGCCCCCCAGGATATAGGTGCCCCGGGTGGGACTGATGAAGATCCCCAGGATGAAGAGCAGGGTGGACTTGCCGGACCCGGAGGGTCCCATAACCGCCACGATTTCGCCGGGATAGATTTTCAGATTGACGTTATTGAGCACCTGGATGGCGCCGGCTTCAGTTTGATAGACCTTGGTGAGATCGGAGATGTGGATCAGGGCCCCATTGGTCCCAGCGGCAGAAGGCAAATTATTCATAACGAATGGCCGAGACCACTTCCATACGGCTGGCCCGCAGGGAGGGATAAAGGCCGGCCCCCACCCCCACCACTACGGCAAAGAGGAATCCCAGGCCCAGGCCCAGGAAGAACAGGACTTCCGGAGGACGGCTGTGGATCAGGTGCCCCAAAATCTCCGTCATTATTCGCCCTAGCAGGCCCCCCAGCAGGGCGGCGCCCATACTGAGACAGAGAGCTTCGGTCAGGAACTGGGCCAAGATGTCCCGGTCCTCAGCCCCCATGGCCTTCTTCAAGCCGATCTCCCGGGTGCGGGTCACCACCGCGGCCATCATCACGTTCCAGATACCCACCCCGCCCAGGATGAAGGTGGCGCCGGTGGCGAGATAAATGAGAAACTGGATCCACCAGGCCAGTTGCAAGACCCTTTTCAGCCCCTCCCAGGAAACTTCCACCTGGAGCTCTTCCGGGGACTGGGCGGACTTGATGACGCCTGGGATGGCAGCTGCCACCCGGGAAACGTCATCCCAGGTTTGGCAGCGGAGATAGAGGCGGTCGGTGAGCGGCGGGCCGACCAGGCGGTCCAAACCGGTGGTGAGGGGGATAAAGGCGGAGTTGGCTGCGCCGGTGTCGGTTACGCCTCCCAGGACTCCGGAAACCCAATAGATTTCGTTATTGATCTCCAGTAGCCGGCCTCGGATATCCATACTGCCGAAGACGCGCTTGGCCAGTTCGGCTCCCAGGACACATTCCCGCTTGCGTCCGGCCACTGCACCGGGCCCGAAGAGATTCCCCGTTTGGGCCCAAAAATTGCGCACGTTCCAGTAGACGTCATCCACCGCCAACAGGGAAAAGCCGTATTGCTGGCCTCGGTAGTTGGTGGACCCTCCCTTGACCGCGGTGAGACTCAGCTCCTCGACGCCTTTAAGACGTTTCAAGGCAGCCAGGGTAGCTTCCCGGAACCACTGGGGCTGGTAAGAGCGGGTATTGTCAAAGGAAAGGCGAATGACCGTGACCCCGCCAATCAGGTCCAGGTCTTCGTTGAAGTTCTTCTTCACCTCCCGGCTCATGGTGAGGATGTTGATGAAACCGGCAACCCCCAGGGCGATGGCCAAAACTACCCCCAAGTAACGCCGCCGATGGCGGATCACCTGTCGCACGCTGACGGTTAAGAGGTCATTGAATTGCAAAGGTCGGACTCCCCGGCTCTCGGCTTACTCGCTGCCCATGCCCACTGCTGAACCTGGCGCCGCGGGATAGTCGCCGGAATAACCCTCTCCTTCCAAAAAGGATTCCGGCTGTCCGAGATCACAAAAACGGATGCGATGTTTCTTGGCCAGCTTAGCCAGGACCTCCAGGACATAGTCGATCTGGCTCTTCTTATGGGTGCTCATATAAGCGGTGCGAATCACCGCCTGTCCACGGGGGACCGCCGGATAAATGGCGGGCAGTGCAAATACCCCGTGGTCGAACATGTCCTTGGCGAAGGCGAAGGCTTTGTCTTCCGCCCCGATGTAAATGGGAATGATGGGGGTCTTGGAATGCCTGGTGATGACCCCGATTTCCCGGTATCCCTGGTGCACCTTGCGGGTAATCTCCCAAAGGCGGGCCACCCGCCCGGGGTCCTCGTCCAGGAGGTCCAGGCAGGCCAACACCGTGGCGGCGTTGCTGGCGGGCAAGGCCGCGGAAAAGATCAGGGGCTTGGAATGATGGCGCAAATATTCCAAGACGACCTCGTCGTCGGCGGCGATGAAGCCACCGATGGAAGCCAGGGCCTTGCTGAAGGTGCCCATGATGAAATCCACCTGGCCGGTGAGGCCGAAATGGTCGGCGGTTCCCCGGCCGCCGTTACCCATCACCCCCAGCCCGTGGGCGTCATCCAGATAGATGAGCAGGTCGGGATAGGTTTCTTTTAATTTTACCAGTTCATCCAGGGGGGACATGTCCCCGGACATGCTGAAGACACCTTCGGTAATCAGCAGTTTGCAGCCATCGGTATTCTTTTGGCTCGCCGCCGCCAGTTTGCGCTCCGCGCCGGCGGCGTCGTTGTGGGCAAAGGGGATCAGTCGGGCCCGGGAAGCCTGGCAGCCTTCAAAGATGCTGGCATGGTTTTCCCGGTCGCAGACGATGATATCCTGGGGGGTCAGTAGGCAGGCAATGGCCCCCAGATTGGTGGTAAACCCGGTGGCGTGAACGACGGCCTTCTTCTTGCCCACAAAGGCGGCCAGACGATGCTCCAGGGCCTCGTGCAGCGTGAGATTGCCGCATAAAAAGCGGGATCCCCCGGGACCGCTGCCCCAACGTAGCGCCGCCTTGGCGGTCGCTTCGATTATCCGGGGGTCATGGGTGAATCCCAGATAATCGTTGGAGCCGATCATTATCAGACGCCGGCCCGACACCTCCACTTCTGTGCCCCAGGATCGGTCAATGGGCCGGAAGTAAGGGTAAATCCCTTGGTTCCTGGCATCTTGAACCATATGCGCAAAAGGCTGGCAGCGTTTTGTAAGTGACATAAAAGGCTCTACCCTCCCCCTTCGGTAGATTTAAACCTTTTTATTTCCATCTGGCAAAAAAGTCAATGAGATTCATCACACTTAGAAAAATAATTGGCCTTTTCGGGCTAAATCCCGGAGAGCGAACACGCCTCCCCCAAGTCGCCGGGGCCATCATCTGAATCCTCTCTCCAAACCTGACCAGACAAAGTATAGCAGGTTTTTATCTGGATACCCAGCAATAAACTTAAATTCCAGATAATCCTTATCGGATTTTTTCGATTAACCCATGAAATCTGGTCCATAAGTTAGAACCCAAGCCGTCTTCATTCCCGGCGCGTCTGGTCCCCTAGTTCCGAACTTCCGGTAAATAAATATTAGACCACCTGGTTATAATAGTGTTAATGATTAATGAATTATTGAGTATTTTCGAGAGGATGGCTTGAGATTTTCTCATTGTCGGCCGCTGGCCCTCCCCGGGGGCGCGGCCTGGAGAGCGCCGGCGATGGACCTGGTTTCAAAAATCAGGCCCCCGCGCCTGGCGGTTTAAGAAGCGCCGGATCGCCAGGGCCTGGCCCGGGGTGATCACCGGGTGGGACCCGGGACAGAATTTTTCATACTCCTCCGGAGAAAGACGGGCGGCGTCGTTCTCCCGGCTGAGCTCATAGTAGCAGGTCCGGGCCGCCCGGCTGATCCCCTGGTACTTTTCGGTCCAGCGGGGCAGGCTGAGGATTTGCCCGGCTGCCATGACGGCCAGCAGCCCCAGGGGCAGGAGGAGGCGCCAGCGGCGTCCCTGGGGCAGCCGCGGCGCCAGCAGCCGCCAGGCCGTCCCTATAAGGAGCAGCGCCCCGATCAGGGTGAAGATTCCGTAGCGGGCCACGAAGGCCTGATCCAGGGAGCGCTGGTAGCGGGTCAGAGAAATGAGCAGGAAGGGCAGGGCGTTGGTGAGCAGGGCCCAGAGGGCCAGGCGGCGCTGCGGCGCCTGGCCCCAGCGCCAGATGGCGGCCAGGCTGGCGGCGAGCAAGGTAATCCCGGCCACGTAAGCGTAAACCGGAAAGTGATAATGGCCCCAAAAAAGGTAGAAGAAGGGAGCGAGAACGGCGCCAAAAAACAGGTGCACCAGGTAGCCCGGGCCCGGCAGACCGGCAAAGACCTGGAAGTTATGGCTGGCCGCGGCCCGAGCCCCGGCGAAGCTGAGATAGCCGAGGGTAAAAACGAGATACACCGCGGCCACGGTCCCCGCCAGGGCCCAAAATTTACGGCCGGAGTCCCACCCCACCAGGAGAGCGTAAAGAGGCAAGGCCGTCAGGCCGACCAGGGAATAATTGTGGGACAGCACCGACAGCAAGGCGCAGCAGCCGATGCCCCACAGCCGGCCGCGGCCCGGGGTCCTGAGATAAGCGTCGGTGAGCAGCAGCGCCCCCAAAAAGAAACCCAGGCTCAAGAGATAGCTCAGGTAAAAGCTGTTCCAGGCGATGGCGTGGTGTACCGCGGCCCCGGCATAGAGGGCGCTCAGGGTTAAAGCCAGTCCGAGGCCCCAATGGCGCCGGAAAAAGAGGAAAACCAGGAAGGCGTTGACCCCGGTGCCCAGGCAATTTACCAGAACCAGGAGTTGATAACGCTCCCCGGCCAGCCGCACCAGACCATAAAAGATCAGGTGGAAGAAGGGAAACCACTGCTCCCCGTCGGGGAGCAGCAGGTAATCCTCGAAAGTGTGCCCCGCCATCTGCAGCAGGGTGGTCCAGTCATCTATCATGTAAAACGGGAAGTCCCGCCAGAAGAAGAGCACCGGGATGAATAGCAGCAGCGCCGCGGCAGCCAGGCCCTGCCAAGGGGTAAGGGCGGCGGGGCAGGGCGGCTGGATCGCCTCTTGATCCTCAGGCATTATTGCCTCCGGCCCTGCCGGCCTCAGGCCGCGATGGCATGGGGGGATCACGCTTGGCGGCCGCGGCCTCCGCCGCCACCGCGGCCGCGGCCCGCCCCGCCGGGATCAGACCGAGGAGGATGTGGAAAAACCAACAGTTTTGGGCGAAGAGCAGACCGTCATATAGCTGGAAATGCACCAGGGCCAGGCACAGGGGGAACAGCAGCGCCAGGGGAGGAAAGAAACAGTCGGGTGGCGGCCGGAAGGCCAGGCCGGCAAGTTTCAGCAGCAGGGTGAGGACCGCCAGGCAATAGAGGATGGTAAAAGGGAAGCCCAGGCCGGTCAGAAAGGTGAGGATTTGATTGTCGGGGGTGACGATGCCGGCCACATTTTTGGCGAACAGCTCTTTGCTGCCGTAAGGATATTTAAGCTGGTAGGCTTCCAGGAACTGGTCCCGGGGAGCCCGCAGGCCGATGCCCCAGACCGGGTGTTGTTTGGCGATGCTCCAAGAGTAGAAGAGATTCTCGACGCGGTAGGCAGGGTATGCCTTATCCAGTTTGAACCAGTAGATCTGGTGCGCCAAAAAGCCGATGATCATCGCCATCACTACCAGGGCCGCCACCAGGTGCCGCCAGCGCAGGGCCCCCAACAATACCCCCAAAAACCCCAGCCCCAAGGGAATGAAGACCACCGACAGGCGCTGGCTGAGGCAGAGGATGACATAGCTCAGCCCCAGGAGGACGGCGGCCAGCAGCTTCAGGGGCCGGGACTTTCCTGCCAACAGGGCTAATGGGGCAAAGGACAGCAGGAAGAGCAAGTTGGTTAGGGGATGATTGGAACCCTTGGTAAGATAGTGATGAATCTCTCCCGTAGCGAAATATCCCGCCAGGCTGAGGAGCGCCACTCCACTCAGGAGCAGCAGGCAGAGGTATTGAAAGCGGCGCTGGTTTTCCGGGGTGTCCAACCAGAGGCGGGCGCACCAGAAGCCCCCCAACCCCGAGGCCAGCAGGACCAAGACCCGGTAAGACGAGGCCAGTGGGACCGCACTGTGGAGGGCGCTGGCCACCGCGATGAGGGTAAGGGCCGCCGAAACCAGAAACTCCGGAGATTTGTAAACCAGCGCGCCACGCTTGCTGATCCAGACCGCCGCCAGGGTCAAGAAACAGAGCAGCCCGGAGAAGAGGTTGGTGCGTTCCCCCGGCGCCAGGACCACGTAGGGCCACTGGAAAGCCAGTTGGGCGGAGGTGGCGGCAAACAGGAGCCAGATAACTTTTTCAGCCCGGGTCATCAAGAACCTGTTCTCCTGGAGCGCTGCCTGGTAACCGAGAAATCTTCGGTCAGGCCTTCCGGCATCACCAAGGTGGCGTCCCATCCTCCCCGGGCGCTCAGGAAAGCGCCCCGGGATTCGATGTCCCTGGCCAACTGCAACTGGGAACGCTTCTTCGTGCCCAGGGTGAGGAACTCCGCGGCGCAATCGGCCACCCCGGCTAGATCCCCGACATCCATCAGATCACCCTCTCCAACGGCATGAACCTCTTGTTTGTGGAATACGTCCGGGCCCCCTGGGTGAGCCTCGCCTTTTCGGCCAAGCGAGGCTCGGCCATTTTGAATCCCCTATCTTGAATATTTTATGAAGTGTTAGGCTCGCCGAGCCTCCAGGGCATTCTTCAATATCCTGGCCATGGCCTCGAGACGCCCCTTGTTATACGCGATGCGCACGTAGCGATAAAATGACATTACAAAAACCGGGTCATAAATCCTGGGAATCCTAACTTTACAGAGACTGCGGGCGAATCGGACCATCCAGGGAAACTGCACCAGCACTTGGAACAGGCGCTGTAAATTCGTCCACAAGTACCGCTGTTGCTTCAAGATGATGCTTTTTTCAAAATAACTGGCCGGAATGATATCAAACACTTCCCGGGTAATTTTGCCCTCTTGCAGCAATTTTTCGGTTAATTTGGTTCCCGGATAAGGCTGGAAGAAGGAGATCCAACTGGTGGTGGGATTAATCTCAATGTTCAGGTTCACGGTCTGGAGGGCCTCTTCAAAGGTCTCTCCGGGAATTCCCAGCATATTATAAGTGTTGATCCTGACCCCCTGATCCTGCAGATGGCAGCAACCTCGGATCAGGGTCTCGTTGCTCATGGGTCGGCCCAGAATTTCTTGGCGGAGGCGCCGCGAGCCGCTTTCAACCCCTATGCCCACCAGGGCGCAGCCTGATTCCCGCAAGATTCGGGCCACTTCCGCGTCGATTAGCTCGACTCGCATCTGGCAAGAGAAGGGGACGCCGATTTCTCTGTGGAATCTGGCCAGAAATTGGAAAGCAAAATTCTTATCTAAGAAAATATTGTCGCTGGTGAAGTAGGCTGACTTAAAGGGATATTTGGCAAAGACATAATGGATCTCCTCCATGGCTTGATCCACGGTCTTGGAACGCACTACTGCCCGACCGGACATCGAACGCAAGGCGGGCTCACTGCAATAAGTGCACTGAAAGGGACAGCCCCGGTTCAAACTGAACTCCCGATTATCCTGGCGACGGATGGCTTCGCTGACCCGGCAGTACAAGTCGATATCCATGGGCGGCAGATCGGGCAGGTGGGGCAACTGAGAAGCGCCATTACCAACGACGACGCCGTTTTCCTTGAGCCAGATGCCGGGGATGTCCTTTACCGCCTGGCCATGTTCCAGGCGGTAAAGCAGTTCCAGGAAAGAAACCTCCGCCTCGCCCACGCAGATGTAATCCACCGCCTCGGCGGCAATAATCTCGGGACAATGGGTCGGATGCGGCCCACCCAAAATAACCGGCAGCCCGGTCTTATCTTTTAACTGCCGGCAAAAATTCAGGATGCCGCGCTGCCAGCCGGTATAAACGGGGATGGCAATGATACCGGGAGCGAAGTCGCTGATTTCCTGGAAGACCCTCCTCGTCGGACGATTAAAGTCGAGGAAGAGCATCCCGGTTTGATGGCCGTGCTGCCGCAAGACCGCCGAAATGGACATTACCCCGACAAAAGGATGAGTCAGAGATTGTAAAAAGAGAACGTTCACAATCCGTTACGCCCCGATATCAAGAAGTCAGAGTGAATAAGTTCAACGATCCGAGATTCCGCCACCGGCCCAGGGAAAGGGAGAGCCCCGGCTAGGCCAGCGGCCCCAAGGGCTTGCTAAACCTGAGGGGTGTCGATGAGCGGTTCTGCAGTTTGCTTTTTCGGCAAAATCTTTATATGAATTAGACGGAAGCAATGGCAAGGAAAACTCTTGAAAAAAGCCGCCTCCGGCCCTGGGGCCGGTTAATTTTTAAAACCTGATTATAGCAAATCCCAAGGAGAAGGAAAGGAATGTTGCTGGGAAAAAGAGTGCTGGTAGTCATGCCCGCTTACAACGCCGCCCGAACCCTGGAGCGCACCTTTCAAGATATCCCCTTGGACGTAGTGGACGAGGTCTTGCTGGTGGACGACGCCTCCCATGACGCGACCCTGGAGGTGGCCCGGCGGCTGGGGATCCGTTGTTTCCTGCACGAGCGCAACATGGGCTACGGCCGCAACCAGAAGACCTGCTATACCGAGGCCCTGAATACCGAAGCCGACATCGTGGTCATGGTACACCCGGATTACCAGTACTCCCCCAAGATCATCCCGGCTCTGGCGGGCCTGGTGGCCAGCGGCGAATACGACGTGGCCATCGGCTCGCGCATCCTGGGAGGCCGTGCCCGGCAGGGCGGCATGCCGGCCTACAAATACCTGTTTAATCGTTTCCTCACCTTTTTCGAAAACCTGCTGCTGGGGGCCAAGCTGTCGGAGTACCACACCGGCTTCCGGGCCTTCTCCCGCCAGGTGCTGGAAAGCCTGCCCCTTTGGGAGAACTCCGATGATTTCGTTTTTGATAACGAGATGCTGGCCCAGGTGATCTATTTCGACTTCAGGGTCGGCGAGGTCTCCTGTCCTACCCGCTATTTTCCGGAGGCCTCCTCCATCAATTTCATCCGTAGCGCCAAATACGGCCTGGGGGTCCTGGCTACTTCGGTGAAATTCGTGCTGGCCAAATGGGGCTGGGCCCACCCCCGCATCTTCACCGGCCATGGCCGGGGCTTGCGCCAGGGTTCCTATTACCGCGAGCATCCCGGGGAGGCGAGGAGCAATCGACCGGCAACCCACTCCTGATAAAGCCCGGAGAGAGTTACGCCCTCCACCGGGCCGCTCCTGACCAGCCAGTCCAGGAAGGTCCGAATCTTGGCGACTAAGCCCGCCACCGCCGCCTCGCTGGGGAAGAGGCGGCTGGCCCCGGGTTTCAGCTCCGAGGAATGAAAGAACATGTTGAGCACCCGGCCGCCCCGGCGGCGGTGGAGGGCCGCGGCCAGGCGCATGGAGGGCAGGGAAAACCAGGCCGGCTGGACGCCGGCGGCGGCTACGTACTTGAAGCAGCGCAGCAGGCAGCGGCCTGGGTAGCCGGGGAACCGCGACGCCAGCCGGGCCAGGGGAGTTATCAGCGGCACCAGGGTCAGGGGCGCCTCCAGCAAGGCGGGCTCCCCGGCGGCTGCCAGCGCGAGGCGGAAGGGGTCGGCCGGGGCCAGAAAATAATCGCCTCCGCCCTTTAAGGTGAGGGGCACCACACTGCTATCCACCTTGAAGCCGAACTCCGGCAGCAGGCCCAGCGCCTTGGGACCCACCTCGAACCTTCCGGTGCGGAAAGAGGTCGGTTCCACCCCCAGCGAACCCCGGACCTGCGCAACCAGGTTGGTCAACTTATCCCGGAGGAGGGGCAGGGGAAGCTGCTCAGGCGTAACCGGCTCCGGCAGGGACATCTCCGAGAAGGGCGGGGTGCTCCAGGGGTGCAGATGGACGCCGATTTCGGCCTGGTGCCGGTCACGCCAGCGGGCCAGGATTTCACAGGCCGCCGGGTCTTGGGCCACCCGGTAGCTGACCAGCAGGGTCAGGGGAAGGCCAAAGTCCCGGGGAATGAAATCCAGGCGGCTCAATGCGGCCACGTTGGTCACCCCCGGGTAGCGGGGATATTGGCCGCAGAAGAGCCCTTCTTCCTCCACATCGATGCTGATTACTAATTTCATGTTCGGTTCTGTATCCCGGTGATGGCGGTGAGTTCTCTGAGATCAAAGACCACCTTGACGCTCTGGTAGCGGCGCTTATCGAAAGCCACCTGGAAGGCCTTCCGATAATCGCTCAGGGGGAAGACGTGGGATACCAGGCCCTGGACCGGGTAATCGCCCCGGGCCAGGAGATCCACCGCCAGCTGGTAGGTGCGCACCCGTTGCCCCTGCCAGGTGCCATAGGCGTACATGGCGGAACCGCTGAGCCGCAACTCCCGGAACCAGAGGCTGGAGAGGTCTACTGGGCCCAACTCCGCGGCGGTACCCACCAGCACGTAGGCGCCGCCACCCCTAAGGGCCAGCAGTCCCTCTTGCATGGAGGAGCGGCTGCCGACGCAGTCGAAGAACAGGTTCGCCCCACCTTCCAGGTTGCCGCCCCTCAGGGTAGTGGGAAGCAGCCGGGCGCCCACGGCCCGCGCCAATCCGGCCCGGTCCGGCGAAAGCAGCACCAGGTCGGCGCCCCCGGCCCGGGCCAGGTTTTCCTGGAAAGGATGGCGCGCCACCACTAGCACCCTGGCCTTGGAACCTAGGGCCTTTAAGAGCCGGACCAGATGCTGGCCGATGATCCCGGCGCCGTAAACCACCACGGTGTCCCGATCCTCGGGAAAATGGTCCAGGACCGGCTGCAGGGCCGAGGCCAGGGAGTCGGTGAGGACCGCGGTCTCATCATTAAGAGTGTCCGGCAGGCGAAACAGGCGGCTGGGATGAGCCGCCAGGAACCTGGCCATGCCCCCTCCGGCCTCTTTGTGGAGACCCAGGATGGTCCCCGGAGAGAGCCGCCCCTGGGTGAAGTTTTCGCACAGATTATATTGCCCCTGGGCGCAGAAGTGGCAGGGCTCGATACCCCGGACTTCACAGGGCAGGAGCGGCTCCACCGCCACCCGTTCCCCGGGGCGCCATTCTGACCCTTCCGGGGCCTGGACCACCTCCGCCACCACTTCGTGGCCCAGAACCGCGGGAAAGGAGGCGTAAGGCTCCAGCAGCAGAGACTCCACCCCCTTGAGCAGTTGCAGGTCGGAGCCGCAGATGCCGCACCGGCGACTCTTCAAGACCAGCCAGTCAGGGCCGGGTGGGGCCAGCTCCACCTGCTGCAGTCTGAGGGGAGCCACCCCGGCGAAGAAGTGCCGGGGCCAGAGGCGGTTCAGCCCCTTGGCCAGCAGGTAACGGGGGATGGAGCGGTAGTATACCAGGGCCTCCATGGGAGCCGGTTTTCTGTCTTCCATCTTCTGTTTGCTGTTTTCGGATAGCATCTTGTTAAAGCCCATATGACCCAAAAGCTAAAGCTATTCTAGCAAAGAATAGGCCAAAAGCTGAAAGCTGCCTGCCGAAATCCGGTGAACTTGACTCTGTCCCGGGAAGGGGACCGTGTCAAGTCAATTTTTTCCGGGACTTGGGGGTTGTGGCCGGATAGGTTATAATTGACAAATTATCGACCGCCATTCGGTCAACGCTTAATTATAGCAGATTGAGAGGAAACGGTATCGGCATGGGCGTACGCAGTAAGATTGCCCTGGGAGCGGTGTTGAAGAATTTCTGGCGGGTGGCCCAGCATCCCCGGATCGCTTCCAAGTTGGCGACCCTGCAGGGTGAGAAGTGGCTCTTCAACCTGCTCTACCCCGGGGCCGATTCCGGGCGGGCCCGGAAGATCCGCCAGTTGAGCCTCCGGATCACCGACGTCTGCAACCTGCGCTGCCATACCTGCGGCCAGTGGGGCGACCAGGGATTTCTCCACGGCAAAAATCTCCGGGAGCTTAAACAAAACGAGGTCTCCCCGGAACGCTACCGGCAGGTGCTGGACGACCTGGTGGCCCATGGCCACCGGCCCTTCGTCTACTTCTGGGGTGGGGAGCCCATGCTCTACGAGGGTTCGGTGGATTTAATCGAATACGCCAGCGCCCTGGGGCTGCCCTGTTCCATTGCCACCAATGGCACTAGGATCGCCGCCGCCGCCGACCGGCTGGTCCGGGCGCCCATGTGGCTCCTGCAGATTTCCATCGACGGTCCGGATGCGGCCCTGCACAACCGCACCCGCCCGGGAGTAGGGGGGGCCGACAATTTTGCCGACATTCAGGCGGGCCTGGCCGCGGTACGCCAGGCCCGGCGGTACCAGGGGCAAAGCCTGCCGCTGATCGTTTCCCTCACCACCATTTCCCGCAACAACTTTCGCCACCTGGTGGACATCTACGACGCCTTTCGGGAAAAGGTGGACCTGTTTGTCTTTTACCTTTCCTGGTGGATCGACGAAGCAGGACTTCAGGCCCATGAGCATGATTTTTCCCGGCGTTTCGGCTTTCGGCCCACGTGCCCGGCGGGCTGGGTGGGCGGCTGGCGGCCCGATGATTATCCTGAGATGGCCCGGCAGTTGCAGAAGGTTCTCGCCCGCTCCGCAAGTTCAAAGGCCCCGCCGGTCACTGTGATCCCCCAGGTCACCGGGGAGGCGGATCTGCGCGCCTACTATACTGACCATCGGGCCCGCTTCGGGTTTGAGCAGTGCATCTCCATCTACCAGGCGGTGGAGGTCGACAGCAACGGCGACCTCTCTCCCTGCCGGGACTACCACGATTACGTGGTGGGCAACCTCAAAGAGGCCACCATCAGCGAGCTGTGGAACTCGCCGGCATACCGGAAATTTCGCCACAGTCTGGCCAGCGAGGGGCTGATGCCCGTTTGCTCGCGCTGTTGCGGCCTGATGGGGTATTGAGGTGGAGCAGGTGCCGCCTATCCTGGGGCCGGCGCAGCGGCGGCTGCTTTCCAGGCCTTCTTCAAACTTCCGGCCCGCCCGTCTCGTTTTTCTTCTGCAAGACTTGAAATTCGGCGGCACCCAGCGCCAGGTCCTGGAGTTGGCCCGGCGGCTGGACCCGGCCCGGTTCCGGGTGGAGATCTGGCTGCTGGCCGCGGGCGATGATTTGCTTCCCCTGGCCCGGGGCTGGGGCCTCCCCGTCATCTGGATCTCCAAGCAGGAGCAGGTGGGTCCCGGGGCTCTGCTGAACCTTTGGCGCCATCTGCGTCGCGGCGCACCCGAGCTGCTGCTGCCCTTTACCGTGGTGCCTAATATTTGGGGCCGGATCCTGGGGCGATTGGCCCGGGTGCCCGGCATCGTGGGCAACTGCCGGGGCGGCGAGGCCCCGCGGCGGCAGGGGGAGCGTTGGCTGTGGCCTCTGGCCCAGCATATCGTTTGCAACAGCGCCGACCTAAAAGGGGTGCTCAGCCGGCGTTGCGGCGTGCCCTCGGGTCGAATCAGCGTTATTCCCAACGGGGTGGACACCGATTATTTCCAGCCGGCCCTGGACGGCGCCCGGCCCTCGAAAAAAAATCCGCCGGTGGTGCTCTCGGTGGCCCGGATGGTGCCGGACAAGGACCACGGCACCCTGATCCGGGCCTTTGCCCTGGTGGCTTCGGATTTTCCCCAGGCGCGCTTGTGGCTGGTGGGGGAAGGCCCCGGCCTGGGGGCCATCGAGCAACTGGCTCAGCAGAGTTTGCCGCCGGGCTCCTTCCGGTTTATCCCGCCCCGGCAGGACCTCAGGCCGCTGTACCGGCAGGCCGGGTTGCTGGCCTTGAGTTCCCGCGGCGAGGGCCTGCCCAACGTAGTCCTGGAGGCCATGGCCGCGGGTTTGCCGGTGGCGGCCACCGCGGTGGGGGGCGTGCCGGAGATGGTGACCCCGGCTCAGACCGGCTGGCTGGCGCCCCCGGGGGCCCCCCCGGCCCTGGCCGCGGTCCTGGGCCGTATGTTGGAAAACCCGGAACAATGTCGGGCCATGGGGCGGGCCGCTCGCCGCCGGGTAGTACGGGATTTTTCCATGAGCGCCATGGTGAGCCGCTATGAGGAGGTACTGTGGGCCTCCTTGGGAAGGTGACCGGGTGCCAAGGCGCTGAATCGAATCCGGAAAGACCGAACGTGGATATAAAGCAAGGAGCCATCAAGCTCCCCGGCCTCCGGGTGGCTTACCTCCTCCTCTGGTTCCCGGAGCCCTCCCAGACCTTTGTCCTGGAGGAGGTCAATACCCTGGTCCGCCTGGGGCTGGAGGTGCGGGTCTATACGCTTTACGGGCCGCGGCGGCCCACCCGGACCGCCGGGATGGCCCGGGTTCTGGCCCCGGTTCGCCACCTCGGGGTGCCGGCCGCCGGGAAGCTCTTGAGAGATTTGGCTCGCCTGGGCCGGGACTGGGGTCCCGGGGCCGGGCAATTTCTGCGGCAGGTGCTGCTGCGGCGCTGGCGCAGCCTGGAGACCGCCGGCGAGGCCCTCTGGGCCGCGGCGGCGGGAGTGCATCTGGCCAAGGAGTTCCAGATCGCGGGCATCGGCCACATCCACGCCCCCTGGGCCGACGGCCCCGCCACCGCGGCCTGGGTGGCCTCGCACCTCAGCGGCATCCCCTTCAGCTTCAGCGCCCGGGCCCGGGACCTGCACCCCCCGGACGGAGCTTTGCTGGAAAAGCTGGCGGCGGCCAGCTTGGTGCGCACCAACACCCGCGCCCATGAACGCTATCTGGCCGCTCTGGCGCCCCGGGAGACAGCCAAGATCGTCAATATTTACAACGGCGTCTCCCTGGTCCCGGAGCCGGCCCCGCCGCGGCGCCGGCAGCCGCCCTTCCGCCTGCTGGCCCTGGGGCGCCTGGTCCCCAAAAAAGGCTATGCGGTTCTCCTGGCCGCCTGCCGGATGCTGGCCCGGGAGGGCTTCGATTTTCATCTCACCCTGGCCGGCGATGGTCCGGAGCGCCAGCGGCTGCGGCGATTGATCGGGCGCTATGGCCTAAAAGGCCGGGTTACCCTGCCGGGATTCGTGCCTCACCGGGAGGTGCCCCACCTGCTTCAAGAAGCCGACCTGTTCATCATGCCCAGCCTCATTACCCCTTCCGGAGACCGGGACGGCATCCCCAACGTGGTTCTGGAGGCCATGCTCCATGAGGTGCCGGTAGTGGCCACGGAGATCTCCGGCCTGCCGGAGGTCATTCGCCCCGGAGCCACGGGCTGGTTGACCCGAGCGGCGGACCCGGAGAGACTGGCCCGGGCCGTGCAGGAGGCCGCGGCTGATCCACGGGAAGCCCGGCGCCGGGCCCTGGCCGGGCGGGATCTGGTGGCCCGGGAGTTCGACTCCAGGAGGAACTACACCCGGCTAAAGGCGCTATTTGATGGATTGGCGGGGGAAAAAACCGGTAAGCCGGAAGCAGTAAGGGACAGGTCGCACAGTTAATATTGGTTTTAGCAGATACTGCTCACTGCCGATCATAAGTGAGACCTTTTTCCCGGATGAAACTCTCCACCAGGGCAAAGATCTCCGAGTTGCCGCAGAAGTTTTCCCGTCCGATGCGTTGGCGAAGGTCTGGTAAGTTCGCCTCAAAGGCGGGGATGAGCTCCTTCCGGGGATGAAAGCCGAGGGAATATTGCCCATATCCCAGACGCTCCAGATAAAAGGCGTTGAGGTATTGCTCGAAGGCGCCTTTGATGGGGAAGGCGATCACCGGCTTGCCATAGAAGAGTGCTTCGGAGATGAGGGTGTGGCTGCCGCCGCAGACCACGTAACGGCAGGAGGCGAGATCGTCCAGAAAGCCGGTTTCGGAGTTCCTTTTGAAGTGTAGGTTGCCGTCGACCCCGCTGGTATCGAAGCCATAGACCATGACCTGGGAGGGAATGGCGCGGAGGAATGGCAAAAAACTGGCGAAGGTGGTATACCCCTGGTAGGCGACCACGTGATCGCCTGTGGAGGGTTGCCGTTGCAGCACCGTCTCCCGCAGCAGGGGCGGCAGGATCTTGGCCCTGACCCCCGGTTTCAGCGGCGGCCGGAAAAAGGAGATCACCAGGTAATCGCTGGCCTGGCTGAAAAAGGCCTTCACCGCCCAGGCGGTGGAGAGATAGCTGGGGTACCGGGTCCACGGGACCGGATGACGGCACCAGGTAACCACGTGCTGGTGGTCCGTGGACAGGCAGGGCACTCCGGCCAGGCGGGCCGCCCGGGGCACAAAATACTCATAGTCGCTCATGGTGACGTCTGGTTGGAAGCGGTCCATGAGACTCAAAATATGCCGGAGGTACGTGCGGGAGCGGCCGCGAACCGCGAGGCTGGAATAGATGGTGGCGGCCACCGCCACCTTGTGTCCTTGGATGGGGGTTTCGGGGTTGGGTAGATCCTCCACCGGGAATTCCCGAGCCAGGATAGCGGCCCCACTACCGTGGCTGACGAAGAGGAACTGGTGGCCCAGCCCGGCGAAGTGCCGGGCGAGGCTCAGGGCCCGGACCGCATGGCCGTGGCCGGTACCATGGACGCCATAGAGAATTTTGGCCATATGCTCTGGCAATGTAAACCACCCGGCGCCCAAGGTCAATCCCGCTGCGGAGGAAACCGCGGCGAACGCCGCTGGACTTGGATAAAAAATTTCTATGGAAAGATCTGCGATACCCGTTAGAGAAGATCATCTCTGTGTCATTTCCGACCTTCATCTTGGCAATCCAGCCTTTTTGAAAAGAGATTATCTAAGTTCATTTATAAATTACCTGGCAAAAAATGGCATTAGCCTATGTATAAATGGCGATGGCATTGATTTATTGCAATATTCCAGACAAAAATTATTAATAGATTTTCAGACAGTTGTTAAAAGTTTAAAGGACCTGGTCTACAGGGGAGGCAAAAAGATCTACTATGTCGTCGGTAACCATGATTTTTCTTATGAGGCATACCTGGCGGAATCAGGACTTTTCTCTATCATTCCGTCTCTCAGGGTAGTTTCTGGAAATCGGAAAATTCATATTGAACATGGGCATATTTACGACCAACCCTTCCAGCATTTTCCAAGATTACACGTTCACTTATCCAAGGTTCTGGGAAAATTACTAAAAGTTTCGCCAAGGTTTTTTCATCTCTATTTTAAAATAGAATGGTTTTTACATGAAATGCAAAACCGGAAGTCCAATGGCAACAAAAGCGCGATGTTGGACACCTCCGGCAACTTGTCGGCGGCCCTGAAGTTTTTTGCCAGGGGCTTCGACATCGTCATATTCGCCCATACCCACCGGCATGGTCTGCATGTTATGGAAGGGGGCAAGATCCTGGCCAATGCGGGGGCTTGGACCTCGGAGAAAAGCCACTACCTCGAAATTCAAGATGGCGCGATAAGTTTAAAGGAATGGTTAGCGTAGGTATGAGCGTCAAGAGCCGGGGATAGAACCGCCGATGAACGCCGATAAGCACAGATTGAATTAAGATGGGGATGGAAGATTTCATCCCGGCGGCCATGGCCATGGCCATGGCCAGTTGGTGCCACTTGAAGACGCTGTTTATCCAGGAGATGCTCTGGCGTGGCATCGCCTACCGGGTAGGCAGGCGGGGCCGGGTAATCAGGGTGAGCAGTGATCGTGAGCAGGCTGGGGCCAACGATTAGCAGCTCTTCCGGAAACCGCCAACCGCTTCTCTCATTTTCCTGACTTCCACCAATGAAAGGCCAGTGCCAGGGTAGGAGCCAGGGCCAGGGCTTCCACCAACTCCCGGGGCAGGCGGCCGGCCGTAGTTAGATAAAGGAGACCCCCGGCCAGGGCGGTCAGGGCCAGGTGCAGGGAGGGTTTTGGGGGGATCAGCCCCAGACGCCACTGGCAAAAGCCCACGGTGAGGGCCGCCACCCCGCCCTTGGTGACCACCATGGCCAGGGCCGCGCCCAACAACGGCGTCAGGGGGATGACCAGGGCGCACCAGAGCAGATTGATGGCCAGCCCGGCCAGGTAGAAGATCAGCAGCTGGCGCTCCAGTTGCATGCTGATCATCAGGAAGGCCGCCAGGTTGTGCAGAAAGGCGAAGGCCACCGTGACCACCAAAATCTTCTGGAGCCAAACCGCCTCATGGTAGCGGGGGCCGAAGATCAAAGGGATGATTCGGTCGCTTTCGATGAAAAGGAAGAAGATCACCAGCAGGGCCGCGGTCAAGAGCCAGCGGGCGGTGTTTTGGGCCAGGCGTGGCACCTCGTCCCGGTCCGTCTCCCAGAGCCGGACGAACAGGGGGTAAAGGATAGCCTGCAACAGCAGGGCGGAAACCAGGGTGCCGACGGCCTCCAACAGGCCCCAGGTGACGCTGTATTGGGCCACGGCGTCGGCCCCGGCGTAACGCTGCAGGAAAAAGAGATTAGCCTTGTTGTAGATGCTGGGGGTCAACTGGATGAGGGCAAAGATTC
Source organism: uncultured delta proteobacterium (assembly GCA_963812655.1). Lineage (GTDB taxonomy): Bacteria > Desulfobacterota > Desulfobaccia > Desulfobaccales > 0-14-0-80-60-11 > JAPLJC01. The sequence goes on from CAWEWX010000039.1 coordinate 155,526, forward strand.
CCCCGAGCCGCAGGGTGGGCCAGAGGCGTCGTAGAGGCGGCCAGGTCGGGCGGAACTGCGGCAGGGACAGGGCCAGCCATAGCCCGCCGGCCAGGTTGGCCAGGGTTTCCACGAGCTTGAAGCAGGCCACCGCCAGGGGTGGGGCGCCGAGCATCAGGGCGATGAGGCCGTAGCCGAACCCCAGGGCGGCGGCGATGCCCTTAATCTTGCCCTGGAGGTCCTGGCGGCCCTGGACCTGCAGGGCCACAAAGAAGGTGTCGGACAGGGACTCCATGGCGACCGTCATGGCCAGCAGCAGCAGGAGCCGGCGCAGGGGCGGGGCGTAGCCTTGCCATTGGACGAAGATCAGGGCCCCCAGGGTGGCCAGGGCCAGCAGCAGCCCTTTCAGGAAGGTGACTTGGCCCAGGACCTCGCCCGGCTCCAGGTCCTTGCGGGATAGCAAGGTCACCAGGGGCAGATTGAGTCCGAACTCGGAGACCAGCAGCAGGATGCTGCCCAGCCCCAGGGCCAGCATAAACTCGCCGTAGGTGGTGGTGCTGTGCCGGGCCAGATAGATGAAGAAGACGGACTGCAGGGCGTCCCTGACCCAGCGAGCGCTGAGGAGATAGGCGAATTTCCGGAGGATGCGGTAGCGTCGCGGGCTGGCCGGCGGCCCGTTCAGGGCTGGCGGCGGCCATCGGATTCCGAGCCGGGGTAAGGGTTGTCGAGTCTCATGATCAGGAGGGGCTTTCGGGGGAACTCCGAGCCCAATCATATATAACACAGATAATGGGCAAATCTGGTAAACTGGGGAAAGAAAAATGTTGGAAAAACGGCTTCCCGAGGACTGACGCCAGAAATCCCTTGCCTCTCCAGCGAACGAACCTGTGCCAAGGGAACAATTAAGATGAATAGGAGCCGAAACCGGCAGGACAACTGGTTCCAAAAGAATCCCCGGAAGACCCTGTTTCTGGTGGTCCTGATTTCGGTGCTGCTCCTGGTGGTGGGCGCCGAGAAGCTCCTGAAATTCCTGCACCATCGCCGGGGCATCGTCCTGGAAACCGAGGTCGAGCGGAGATATATCAAACTGCGGGAACCCCGGCCCCTGGAGCAGATGCGGCTACGGTTTCCCAAGAATTATCTGCCTTACACCGATAACGCCTTTCCCAAGATCTATCGAGTGGACATCGACGCCAACGGCTTTATCAAACCCTCCCAAAAATACCCCCACCCGGACCTGGCCCTGGTCTTTCTGGGGGGCTCCACCACGGAATGCATGTTCATGGAGGAGGGAAACCGGTTTCCCTATGTGGTGGGCGCCATTCTGGAGCAGCAGATCGGGAAAAGAATTAATTCTTACAACGGCGGCCTTTCGGGGAACAACAGTCTGCATGCCATCGATTTGCTGGTTAACAAAGTGATTCCCCTGGAGCCCCGGGTGGTGGTGTTTATGGAAAACATCAACGACCTGAGCACCCTCCTCTATAAGAAGACCTATTGGAGCAGCAATAATGTCAGGGCGCCCCTGGAGACCCTGGAAAAGGGCAAGCTGCTGGGCAAGCTCCTGAAGGAGCTCCTGATTCCCCAGCTCAACGAGGCCTACCGGAATTTCAAGGGCTCGGTGTTTTCCCAGGAGGAAGACGAATTTGCCCAGGACCGGGGCCGGAAGCTGGCGGTGGACCCGGCCGGCCTCGCCCGGGAATTTGCCCGGAACCTGGAGGTCTTCGTGGATATTTGCCGGGATCGGGAGATCACCCCGGTGCTGATGACCCAGGCCAACCGCGTCACCGCCAACCCCGACCCGGTGGTGGCGGCTTACATCGCCAAGTGCGGCCGGGACACCGGGATTTCTTACCAGGGTTTCAAGAGGCTTTACGATCTATTCAATGAAACCATCAGGGAGGTGGGCCGCAAAAAGGGGGTGCTGGTCATCGATCTGGCCCGGGAGGTGCCGCCGGACAAGGAGCACCTCTATGATCTGGTGCACTTCAATGACGCGGGCTCCAGGTACGCCGCCAAGATTATCGCGGCGCAGTTGAAGCCCCTGTTGTATTGAAGAGAGTGAGCAGTGAGCAGTGAGCAGTAAAGGCATTGGAGGGTTCAAGCTTCAAAGTTTGGTTTCCGTGCAGCAGGAACTTTCCATGTTGAGGCTTCAATGGTATTCCCATAAGAAATTCGCTGCCATCGAGTCAGTTAGCCATAGGGCGGCCTGCGGCCGCCAATCAGAGCCGGACAGGCATCATCAATTCCGGCGGCCACCGGCCGCCCTATAAAAGCTGCACAGGCGAGACGCCTGTGCCACCAATGCTTAAGTATTTTTCGAGACAAGCTAAATTATCGATAGGTTTTTCTGCTCACTGCTCACTGTTTACTGTTTACCTGACCCGCACCGCCAGGGAGAGGCCGTCCTGCTCCGGGGAGTGCAAGGGCAGGAATCCCAGAAGGTGCACGGTGAGCCAGTCCCGGGAGGCGAAGATTTCCTGGTTGAAGGCCGCGGCGCCGGCGAAGCCCACGTTGTCGGCGACCAGCAGGCCGCCGATCCTCAGGAGGCGGCGGCAGTGAGGCAGGGCCGGCAGGTAGGACTCCTTGTCGATGTCCATGAAGATGAAGTCGAAGGGGCCGGTCAGGCCGGCCAGGAGATCCAAGGCCTCCCCCAGCCGCACCTCGATCCGCCCGGCCAGCCCGGCCCTGGCAATGTTGTTCCGGGCTTGGGCCGCCATGGCCGCATCCCTTTCCAGGGTGAGGACCCGGCCAGCGGCAGGGTCGCAACCCCGGGCCAGGTAGATGGCGGAATAGCCAGTGGCGGCGCCCAGCTCCAGGACTTTGGCGGAGCCGCAGGCCCGGGCCAGGATCAGGAGCAATTCCCCCACCACCGGGCCGACGATGGGGATGCCTGAAGAGCTGGCCTCCTGTTCCAACTCCAGGAGCAAGGGATCACGCCGGGGAACAAATCCGCGGAAATATTCTGCTAGACGGGGCTGCATCTCGCTCATCCGAGGCCTCCAGGCTTCCAGGGAGCCGGGTGGAAACCCTGGAAAAAAATTTAGTTTAGTGTAATATTATAAAATAGAACCCGGCGGCCCAGGATGCCAGCCGGCAGCGGCCGCCAGGGGTAATTTTTTTGATAGACGCACGTGCCCAGGGCAGGAGCTGAAGCCCAACTTCGAGGCGAGAAAAAACATGGCTAAGGCTAAGGCCAGCGGCCCTAAGATAATCTCCCGTTTGCTCAGCGCCACCCCGGAGCAGGCCAAAGACACGGGCATGGCCATGGTCTTGATTTGCCTGCTGTTGGGCTATTTCGGGGAATTCCCCCGGTTTTTGCCCCTGAGCATCGCCTTGCTGCTGCTCACCATGGCCTGGCCCACCGCCTTCCGGCCCCTGGCCGGGCTTTGGTTCGGCCTCTCCCACCTGCTGGGCCAGGTGGTTTCCAAGATCGTCCTCACCCTGATCTTCTTTCTGGTGGTCACCCCCGTCGGCTTGATCCGGCGGTGGCTGGGGGCTGACTCCCTGCAACTGGGGAAATGGAAGAAAGGGAGCAACTCGGTGTTCGTGGAGCGCCAGGGGGCGATCCAGGAACGGGATTTGGCGAATCCTTATTAACTACGGCGCCTCTGCAGGTTATTTCGCCGACCGGATCCCAGGCTGTGCCTGGGAGCGAAGGATATGAGAAACAGGAGAAATTTATGGATTTTTTTCATGATTTGTGGGGCTTTTTAAAGGTTCGGAAAAAATTCTGGCTGCTGCCCATCATCCTGACCCTGCTGTTCTTCGGGGCGCTGATGATCTTTGCCAGCGGTTCGGCTATCGCTCCTTTTATCTACACCATCTTTTAACGGAGATTTGATCTTTGCCCGCCGCCATTCTGGGGCTTTCCGCCTTTTACCACGACAGCGCCGCGGCCATCCTGGTGGACGGCCAGATCGTCGCCGCGGCCCAGGAAGAGCGCTTCACCCGCAAGAAACACGACCCGGACTTTCCTGCGAACGCCCTGGCCTACGTCATGTCGGAGTCGGGGTTGAAGCTGAGCGACCTGAGTGCGGTGGCCTTTTACGATAAGCCCTACCTCAAGTTCGAACGTCTGCTGGAGACCTACCACGGCTTTGCCCCCCGGGGCCTGAGGAGCTTCCTCATGGCCATGCCGGTGTGGATCAAAGAAAAATTGTTGATGCGCTCCCTGCTCCGGGAGGAACTGGCCAAGGTGGGGGAAGGCCGGCCCCGGATAGTGTTCCCCGAACACCACCTGTCCCACGCGGCCAGCGCCTTTTATCCATCGCCCTTTCAGGAGGCGGCCATCCTCACCCTGGACGGGGTGGGAGAATGGGCCACCTCTACCATCGGCTTCGGCCAGGGGAGGGAGATCAGCATCCTGCGGGAGCTGCACTTCCCCCATTCCCTGGGGCTGCTCTACTCCGCCTTCACCTATTACTGCGGCTTCAAGGTCAACAGCGGCGAATACAAGCTCATGGGCCTGGCGCCTTATGGTAACCCCGACTCGGATCGGACCCGGCGCTGGCGGGATTTGATCCTGGAGGAGCTGGTGGATCTTAGGTCCGACGGCTCCCTGCTCCTCAACATGGACTATTTCAATTATGCCACCGGCCTCACCATGTGCCACGAGGACAAGTGGACCTCGCTCTTCGGGCTGCCGCCCCGGCCCCGGGAGGGCCACCTGGACCAGCGGCACATGGACCTGGCCCTGGCCATCCAGCAGGTCACCGAGGAGATAGTCCTGCGCCTGGCGGACACCGCCAAGAGGCTCACCGGCGCCGCCAACCTGGTGATGGCCGGCGGGGTGGCCCTGAATTGCGTGGCCAACGGCAAGCTCCTGCGCCGGGGGACCTTCAAGGACCTCTGGATCCAGCCCGCCGCCGGTGACGCCGGCGGCGCCCTGGGCGCCGCCCTGGCCGCCTGGCACATCGTCCAGGGCCAGGAGCGCTCCCTTCCCAACCCGGCCATGGACCAGATGCAGGGCGCCTATCTGGGACCGGAGTTCGGGGCTGACGAGATCTTGCGGCTGACCCGCAGGCACCAGGCCCCCTATAAGCGTTACCAAAATTTCGATGACCTCAGCAAAGACGTGGCGGCCTTGCTGGCCCAGGGCCAGGTGGTGGGCTGGTTCCAGGGCCGCATGGAGTTCGGGCCCCGGGCCCTGGGGAACCGCTCCATCCTGGGCGACCCCCGGCATCCGGAGATGCAGAAGCGCCTCAATCTCAAGATCAAATACCGGGAGGGCTTCCGGCCCTTCGCACCTTCGGTGCTGATGGAGGAGTGCAGCCAGTACTTCGAGTTGGAGACCCCTTCCCCCTACATGCTGTTGGTGGCCCCGGTCCGGGACGAGAAGCGCCGGCCCTTGCCCCCGGACTATGAAAACCTGGACCTTTTCCAGCGCCTCTACCAGCTGCGCTCGGAGGTGCCGGCCATCACTCACGTGGATTATTCGGCCCGCATCCAGACAGTGCACCGGGAGACCAACGAGAAGTACTGGCGCCTGATCCGGGCCTTCCAGGAACACACCGGCTGCGGTCTCATCGTCAACACCAGCTTCAACGTCCGGGGTGAGCCCATCGTCTGCACCCCGGAGCACGCCTACCAGTGCTTCATGCGCACCGAGATGGACTACCTGGTCCTGGGGGATTTTTTGTTCGATAAACCGAGTCAGCCCCCCTGGCAGGAAGAGAAGGACTGGCGCAGGGAGTACGAACTGGATTAGCAGCTTTCAGCAAGTCATTCAGCTTTTGGCAAAAATCAATATACTTCATGACGAGATGCACGGGGACGTGGTCATGAAAGTCACCCTGGCCCAGCTAAATCCCATCGTGGGGGACGTCGCCGGCAATCTCCGGAAAGTCATGGAGACCCTGGCTCAACACGCCGGCGCCACCGACCTCATCGTCTTCTCGGAGCTGTTTCTGGTGGGCTACCCCCCCCGGGACCTGCTGGAGAACTCCTCCCTCATCCGGCAGGTGCAGCAGGCCCTGACCCATCTGGTGGAAGCCTCCGCGCGCCATCCCGGAACCGCATTGCTGGTGGGCGCCCCTTTGCCCAGCGGCCGGGATACCGGTAAGGGGCTGAGCAACGCCGCGGTGCTGATCGGCGGCGGCAAGATCTTGTTTGAGCAGCACAAATCGCTGCTGCCCGCCTACGACGTCTTCGATGAAAGCCGCCACTTCGATCCGGCCGCAGAGGTGCGGGTGGTGGCGCTGGCGCGGGAATCCCTGGGGATCTCCGTATGCGAAGACGCCTGGTACGAACCGGAGCTTTGGTTTCGCCAGCTCTATCCCCTGGATCCCATCAAGGTGCTGGCGGAACAAGGCGCCTCGGTATTGATCAATATCTCGGGGTCACCCTTCCAGGTGGGCAAACCGGAGCAGAGGTACCGGCTCATCCGCAATCACGCCCGGCGCTACCACCTGCCTTTCGTCTACCTCAACCAGGTGGGGGGCAATGACGAACTCATCTTTGACGGCGCCAGCATGGTCCTGGACGGGGCCGGGGAGGCCATCGCGGTCCTGCCCTCCTTTGAGGAGGCGGTGGTCACCGTGGATCTGGGGCAACCGGGCGCCCCGGGCCTCTATGTGCCCCTGGAACCCATCGCCGCGGTGCGCCAGGCCCTGGTTTTGGGTCTGCGGGACTACCTCGGGAAGTGCGGCTTTAGCAAGGCAGTGGTGGGGCTCTCCGGCGGGGTGGACTCGGCGGTCACCTGCTGCCTGGCGGTCCAGGCCCTGGGTCCGGAAAACGTCCTGGGGGTCCTGATGCCCTCTCCCTACACCTCCCGGGAAAGCATCGTGGACTCCCGCAAACTGGCGGCCAACCTCGGGGTGGAAGTGCGGCTGATCTCCATCACTCCCGTGTACCAGTGCTACCGGGAATCTCTGCAAGAGCTGCTGCAGTTGGAAGAAATTGAGGTGACCCTGGAAAACATCCAGGCCCGCATCCGGGGCAACCTCCTCATGGCCATCTCCAACAAGTTCGGGCACATGGTGCTGTCCACCGGCAATAAGAGCGAACTGGCGGTGGGCTACTGCACCCTTTACGGCGACATGAGCGGCGGTCTGAGCGTCCTGGCCGACGTCCCCAAGACCATGGTCTACGAGTTGGCGCACCACCTTAACCGGGAGCGGCCGCTGATCCCCGGAGAGATCCTCCGGCGGGCTCCCTCGGCGGAGCTGCGTCCCGACCAGAAGGACCAGGATACCCTGCCGCCGTATGAAATCCTGGACCGGATCATGGATCATTACCTGGTGGAGCGCTGTTCCTACCAGGATATTGTCGACCGGGGCTTCCAGCCCGACACGGTGCGTTGGGTGATCCGGGCCATTGACCGCAGTGAGTACAAACGGCGGCAGGCGGCCCCGGGCCTGAAGGTCACCTCCAAGGCCTTCGGCATGGGACGGCGTATCCCCATTGCCGCCAAATTCGATATCTGAGGCGCTCTCCCCCCGTCTTCCGTTTTCCGTCCCTGCTTTAACTTTCCGGACGGCCGCCGCTGCCCCCCCGAGGATGCTGTCCTGCCCTCACATCACCTTGGGGAGATTGGGGGCCTCTGGGGGAGGCGAGGGGGCTTCCGCCGGGGGAGGAGGCAAGGGCGTGGCCGGGGGGAGCGCCTCCGGGGGCGCGGGCCCCGGGCCCGGGGGCGCGGCTGACCCGGCCGGCGGCCCGGTCTTCATCGTCTTAAAATAGGTCGGGTCGATTGCCGAGAACCAGCCGGGAGGCTGGCTGACGATCTTCCAAGGGCCGCTGGGCTTGCTCCCCTGGAAGAGATTGCCCTCCCAATAAAAGTAATATCTGGTCCCGTGGCGGAAGACATCGGTGGGGAGGTTGGGGGCCCAATCGACCCCGGGGGCGTTGGGCACCGGGGTCCATTGGGGCTGGACTTGGGGCGGCACCGGGTTGATGCGGATGTCCGTGGCCGCCCGCGGCGCCCCGGCAAAGGCCAGCACCAGGGCGGCGGCTGCCAAGAGCCTGCCAGGTCCAGTCATCGGCTCATACCCTCCTGCAGGATTGGGGGAAGGATCCGGCGGTGAGGCCGCTCTCGGGCCCATGACCGCCGTAGATAATAGTAATACCTCTGGTTGAAGAGGAAAAGGCCCCCGGGGAGATTGGGGACCTAAAAATCCTTGGGGACCTCTCAGGCCGCCAGGAAGGTTAGCGAAGTAATGGCGCCCCGGACGAGCTCTTGTGGCGCTCTCTGGCTTTCTGACGCTGTCCGGAAATCCGCAAACCGCCAAAGAGATCAGGCTGAACCGTCACCGGCGGCGCGGGAACCGGCTGCCAGAGGGTGGGTATCCCACATACTCAGGAACTTTTCAAGACAGAAAACAGAGCCTCTTGCAAAAGTCATATTCAATAGCGAAATTAACGTTATTGACCTATTCCCTCCCCCTTGAGGGGGCGACACGGGGAGGGGGTGGCGAAAGTAGTTACGCATTACCCAATAGTTACCAACGACTGACGCCCCCCTCCCCCTAACCCCCTCCCCCCGTGGGGAGGGGGAAAAGACGCCTTAACCGGTTTAACCTGACTTTTGCAAGACCCTCAACAGAAAACAGAAAACTGCCTCTAGTCCTCCGGAATATTGCGTTGCCGGCCTACTGCCAGGTCGTGCAGCGGAATGAGGATGTCCGCCATCTCCCTGACCCGCCGGGCGCTTTCATAGGCGTCGATCACGTTGAGATGCACTCCCGAGGGCACCACCGGACCCTTGGCGGGAAAGTTCTGCTCGTTGCAGCAAAACCCGGTGATCACCGCCTTGCCCCGGCGGGTGTTCACCACCACCGATTGTCCACCCACGGTGTGTCCTGGGGTGAGGAGCACCTGGATACCCTCGACGATCTCGGCATCCCCCTCCACCGGCACGATCTCCAGGCCATCCAGCAGGTCCGGGAAGTAGCGGTGGTCAATGGGGTGGGGATTTAAAAAGAAGTCGTACTCCTTTTTCTGTACGTAAATTCTGGCGTTCCTGCACTTGTAGTCATTTTCGCAGTGGTCGTTGTGCAGGTGGGTGTGGATGATGATGTCGATATCCTCGGGCTTGAGGCCGTAGCTGCCCAGGGCCGCCTCGAACTCCTGGATCTTCAGGCCGTATTGCTCCGCTACCGCCGGCGGCACCATGAACTGCTCCAGGCCGGTATCCACCAGGATTTTTTCCGGACCCCCTTCCAGGTAAAAGACGTAGATGGGTATCCAGATCCTTTTGCCATAGCCCTTCAAATAGGTCATGACGCCCTGGTCGGTTTCGTTGGCCCCCACCACCAGGGGATGGATGACATATTGGCGCATGCTCCTCTCCTCTCGCTGGTTCATCGGGGAAAACGATCTTTATTATACGCCTGGACAGAAAAAATATTAAGGCTGAACGGTGAGGGCGGAACCTGCTTCGCTCCAGGGCGCACCCCGGAAAAATTCAGGGGAGCGGCTTAGACCGCGCCCCCCATAGTCGCAGGTTCAGAGCCGCGGCTGGCCCGGCCTCATCTCATCCGGCCGGCAATGACCCGACGGGCCACGTTGATGGGGATGGCAAAACTGATGCCCTGGGCCCCCTGGGCCATCATGGTATTGATGCCGACCACCTGGCCGTCGATGTCCAGCAAGGGTCCGCCGCTGTTGCCGGGGTTGATGGAGGCATCCGTCTGGATGAAGTCGCTGTATTGGCCAGTGCCCAGACCCCGGCGGCCGGTGGCGCTGATAATACCCACGGTCATGGTGTGCTCCAGCCCGTAGGGGCTGCCGATGGCGATGGCCCACTGGCCCACCTGCAATCTGTCGGAGTCCCCCATAGTCACGGCCTTCAACCCCTGGGCCTGCACCTGGACCAGGGCCACGTCAAATTTTTTGTCGTAGCCTACTAACCGGCCCCGGAGTTCGCGGCCATCATAGAGTTTCACCTGAATCTCCTGGGACCCGGCCACCACGTGGCTGTTGGTCAGGATATAGCCCCTGGGATCGATGATAATCCCGGAGCCCTGCCCCACCTGGCGGACGGTGCGGCCCCCGCCGTATTCCCGGAAAGTCCCTTCATAGGGGGTCCCCCGCCAGAAATCCTGCGGGGACCCATTGGGTTCAGTCTGGATCACTTTGACGGCCTTCAGGCTAACCACCGAAGGCATCACCTCTTGGGCCACCCGGACAAAGTCGGATTGCAGCCCCGTGGCCGCGGAGGCGGCTGCCGCCGGGCCGGGCCCTGGCGGCCCCATCCCCGCGGGCACGGTTAGGGCCAGTCCCAGGGAGAGCAAGATCAAGGAGCAACGCTGGCGCATGTAAGTCTCCGATTAGTGGAAGAATTTCCAATAGCTTGGCAACAATATTATCATAACTCTAGTCCCCGGGAGCGTCAAGTTCAGGGAATTGCTGGACCGCGCCAGCTATCCGCCTTGGCGGCTTTCTTTGCTTTCCCCCCCCCGTTTTTTCCTTTTTTTGTTAGGGCAGCAGCAAAGGCGGCGCCTCCGGCCGCGGGCCGATGACCTCCAAGACCTGCCGGGGGATCAGACTAGCCGCCAGAGCCAGGAAGGGCAAACCCTGGCCGCTGGTGGCGTTGCGCAGGCCCGCGTCCCCGCCGATGGCCAGGCAGACGGCCGGCGCACCTGGCCGCTGGCGGGTCCAGAAGACCCTAAGGGGGCAGGGGCCGCCGCCACCGGGGCCTTGCCAGCCAATTAGGGTGTGGCTCTCTCCGTCGGGGTAATCCAGGACCAGGGTCACCCCCCGCCAGATGGGGGAGAGCACCTCCAACCCCAACCGGGGCAGGCCTTCGGCCACGTTGCCGCCCGGAGTCACTTCATATTTCAAGATAAAACCCCGGGTTCCGATAATGGACTTCTTCTAGTTAGAGAGGAACCCGCCCCATTTATTATTACTCAGGGCGAAAAATTGGATTATGAGGTTTTTGACTTTGATTTGCCTTGCCTTTCAGGGAAAACGGTAAACGGGAAACGGGTCCAGTTTAACTATGGAGGTTTCATTTAATCCCCTCTCCCCCGATGGGGGAGAGGGTTAGGGTGAGGGGTAATTTAATCTCTTTTCCGCTCCCATTAATAAATCTAACTTTTCGTACTTCGAGGTGCCTGGCTGGGGTGAACCCTCGTATCCCCTGGAGTCGGGGGGCGGCTGGCTGAAATTGGCACTGGATTAGGCAATCATGGTCTGCTTGGGGCCGCGGCCTCCTCCAGCACCGACAGGGTCTGAGTTACCGTGGCCTCCCAGCTCAGGTGCGCCACCGCACCGGCCGCGGCCCGGCGCACCTCCGGGGCCTCGCCCCGGGAGAGATATTCCTCCAGAGCCCGGGTCAAGCCGGGGACGTCATTGGCGCGCGCCAGGACCTCCCCGTGGCCATCGGGGCGCAGGAATTCGGCGGCGCCGTTGGCCCCGGTGGTGACCACCGGAAGGCCGCAACCCAGGGCCTCCAGGACCACGTTGCTGCAAGGATCGTAGATGGTGGGCAGGGCCAGCACCGTGGCGGCCTGGTAAAAGGGCGCTAGGTCGGCCTGGGGTCCCCAAAACTTGACCCTCGCCGCCACTCCCAGCCGCCGCGCCTGTCGCTGATAGGAGGCGGGCTCGCCTTTGCCCACCACCCAGAGGACCGCTTCTTGATGCCGCAGACCGCCAAAGGCCTCGAGGAGATAGGTCAAACCTTTGCGGCCAAACCCGGAACCGGCGAATAACACGAGGGGGCCGGCTGGCGCCCCCAGCCCGGCCCGCAGGGCTGCTCGCTGCGGCGCTTCCAGGGGCCGGAATCTCCGCCGGTCCAGGCCGTTGTAAATCACCGCCACCCGTTGCGGGTCCAGGCGGTAATGGCGGATGATCTCCTCCTTCACCTGCTGGGAATTGGCGATGACCCGGCGGAGGCCGGGGTCGGCAAAGAGGCGCTCCTCCAGGGCCAGCATCACCCGGTGGAACAGGCTGAGGCCCTGGAAGGCCCGGGCGGCGGGGGAGAGAAAAGGGGTGCGCAGCTTGAGCCACTCCCGGTGGCAGCCGTCCCCGGCCCGATAAACCTGGGGGGACAGGGTGCGTTCCAGGCTGAAAACCACCTGGGGGCCGGCCTTTTCCAGGAGCCGGCGGGCGCCCAGCACGTAAGAGAGGAGACGGCCGGTCTTGCCGGGCCACACCGGCACCGGCACATAACCCACCTGCGGGCCCAGGGCGGCCCGGGCGGTGTCTTCAGCCTCGTTGCCGTAAACCGCCACCTGGTGGCCCGCCGCCGCCAGCCCCTGGGCCAGGTGTTGCACGGTGGTCTCGGCCCCGCCGGGGCCCCCCACCCTCTGCCTCAACATGGCGATTTTCATGGATTTCCGGTAGCGCCGGCGTCTCGCCCGGGCCGGTATTTGGGTGTCCCCGGCTTTCCAGCCCGGGGAGCTGCAGGGGCGTTGCTTGCTGCGCCATGACCAGATATTGGGGCACGGCCAGCTCCGCCCCGACGGGAGATTCGCTTGGCCGCCCCTAAGCCGCCGCTGCCTGTTAAAGGCTCAGGTGGTGGCGCCTCTGGCCGCGGCCATGAGTTCGGCCATGGCAGCCTGCTCAAATTCCCCGGCCTTCTCCGAGCGGGGCAGGGAGGCGGCGCCCTGGATGACCCGCTGGGCCGGGGAGGTGTCCTGTTTGACCTTCTCCACCCTAAGCTCCCACATAGCCATGGCGTCGCTCATGGCCATGGACTCCTTGAGGAGCCGCACGCTGCCCTGGATGCCCATCACCAGATCCTCGGCGCCCACGATTTCCAGGGAAACCCGGCCGTCCCGGCGCAGATTGGCGGTGGTGGTGCTGCTCCTCAGGGTGCCCAACAACAGGGTGCGCTCGTCCTTGGCGTAGATGAGGGTAACGGGACAGGTGTTGGGCGCCCCGTCGGCCCCCACCGTGCCGGCCACCGCGATGATCCGGTTGGGGTTGCGGTTGAAAAGCTGCATCAGATCGATGATCTGCTCTTCCCCGGGTTTCCGGGCCACATTGACCAACAGGCGGTCACCCACTATGCGGGCCATGGTTTCATCTCCTCTATCCCCCCTCACTCCAGCCCTCTCCCCCGCAAAGCGGCGGGAGAGAGGCTATGAATGTGAGAAGGTCTGGTTAAATTTGGGGGTCAGTATCCAGGGCGGCCCCTGGCCGCCGTGATCTCAGGAAGCCCCTGCCGGGGCGCCTGTGCCACCGGAATGCTTAACCGAAAACCAAAAACCGAAAACCACCGTCTTCAAGGCTGGGTAGGGCGACCCCGCGGGTCGCCCCTACCGAAGTGCCGGGCCATGGCCTCCAGAACCTCCTCCGGCTCGATTTCCGTGAGACAACGGCTGATCTTGGAGCCCTCACAGCCGTCCCTCCCACAGGGGACGCACTGCCAATCCTTCTGGAGCACCAGGTGGCCTTCGCCCCAGGGCCCCCAGTTAAACGCGCCGCTGGGGCCGAAGAGGGCCACCGCCGGGGTGTCCACCGCCGCGGCCAGGTGCATGGGGGCGCTGTCCACGCCGAAGAAAAACCGGGCCCGCTGGATGAGGGCCCCCAGTTCCTTGAGGGTGAGGCGGCCGGCCAGGTTGATGGGGGCCAGCCGGCTCTCCCGGAGGATGGCGGCTAACAGCTCCTGCTCGTGCGCCGCCCGGCTGCCGGTAAGGACCACCGGCAGGCCCCACTCGCCTTGCAGGGCCTCCAAAACCCGGGCGTATCCCCGGGGGGTCCAGCACTTGAAGCGCCAGCCGGCCCCGGGGTGCATCACCACAAAGGCGCGGGGGGCCAACCCATGGGAAGCCAGCAGCTCCTGGGTGCGCTCTTCCACCTGCCGATCCCAATAAAACTGCAGCCGCGGCCCCGAAGGCGAGAGGCCCAAGGCCCGCAAGGCCTCCAGGTTCTGGTCCATCAGGTGCATCCTGACCGCGGGCCGGGGCAGGAGGCGGGTAAAGCAGCCGCGGCGCTGCCAGAAAGGCCGGCGGGGGTGGTCGAAGCCCAGCCGTTCCGGGGCCCCGGAGAGCCGGGCATAGATGGCCCCCCGGTCGCCGCCGGAGAGTTCCAGGACCAGATCGAAGCGGCGGCGGCGCAGTTCCCGGACCAGGCCCAGGGCCTCCCCCCAGGATTCCTGGCGCCGCTCCACCACCAGGAGGTCGTCCAGCCCCGGGTGCCCGGCCACCATCTCTTCGGTCCCCTTAGGGACCAGGTAGGTCAGGTGGCAGTGGGGCCAGGCCTCTTTGAGGGCGGCGATCACCGGGGTGGACACCAGCACGTCCCCGGGCTGCTTCAACTTGATCACCAGGATGCGTTTAGAACTCATCGTCCTTCCGGACCTGGCGGCGGCCCATGGCCACCCCCCGTTTGGAGGCGCGGATGAAGGCCAGCAGGTGGGCCACCTCCGGAGTCTGGGGCACCTCGGCTTCCACCTGCTCCAGGGCCCTGCCCAGGTTGGTGCGGCGTCCGAAAAGGATCAGGAAGGCCTGGCGCAGGGGGGCGATTTGGGCCGCGGTAAACCCGGCCCGGCGCAACCCCACCAGGTTGAGGCCTTTGACCGTGTTGAGATTGTCGATGTTGCTGTAGGGGGGCAAATCCCGGGTGGCTCGGGCCCCGCCCCGCATCATCACCAGGGTCCCCACCCGGATAAACTGGTGCAGCAGGCAGTTGCCGGAGATGATGGCCCGGTCGGCCACCTCCACGTAGCCGCCCAGCAGGGCGCCGTTGACCAGGACGACGTGGTTCCCCAGGGAGGAGTTGTGCCCCATGTGGCTCATGGCCATGAGGAAATTGTGGTCTCCCACCCGGGTGGTGCTCCCGGGCTTGGTGCCCCGGTGGATGGTGACGTACTCCCGGATGAGGTTATGGTCCCCGATAACGGTGTAGCTTTCCGCGCCCGTGAAGGCGTAGTCCTGGGGCTCGTAGCCGATGATGGCCCCGAAGGCGATGAGGTTGTCCTGGCCGATGGAGGTATGGGGACCGATATAGGCGTGGGCCAGGATGCGGGTGCCGGCCCCGATGCGGCTGGGGCCGTCGATGGTGACCCCGGGACCCACCGTAACGTCGGGGGCCAGTTCCACGTTGGCGGCGATGTGGGCGCTGGGATCAATGGGCATCGAGATCCTTCCCCCGGGTCAGTTCCAGCAGATAGTGATATTTCAAGAAATTGTAGCGGCTGCCCTGGATGGCCAAGGACATCCCCAGAGAGCCTTCCAAAAACCCGGCCTTCAGGAAATAGAGCTTCCAGAAGGTTAAAAACGGACGCCAGCACCGCTCCCCCGGGAGGGGGCGGCGGCCGCGGCCGGCCATCTCCCGGGCGGCCAGCCGGGCGTAGCGCTCCTGGCGCGCCGCGTATTCCCGGAGATCGTTATAGGAATAGTGATCCAGGGGGGTACGCAAGGTCCCCCGCGGCCCGGCCATTTCCACCTCTTCGTGGACCTCCCGCTCCCGAAAGCGGCCCCGGCCCCGGCGGAACAGCCGCAAGGTGTAGTCGGGATACCAGCCCAGGCGCCTGATCCAACGACCGCCCAGGTAATTCTTCCGGGGCACCCGGTAGCCGTCCCGGGGGCCGTCGGCCCGGACCACCGCCAGGATTTCCTGCCGCAGGGCCGGCGGCACCCGTTCGTCCGTGTCCAGAGAAAAGACCCAGTCCATCCGGGCCTGATCCAGGGCGAAATTTTTGGTGCCGGCAAAACCCTGCCAGGGGGCGGTAATCACCCGGTCCGTATACTCCCGGGCCCACTCCACGGTGCGGTCGGCGCTGCCGCCGTCCACCACCACAATCTCATCGGCAAAGCTCACCGATTGCAGGCAGTCGCGGATATTGGCCTCCTGGTTCAGGGCGATGATGGTGACGGAAAGGGATGGCATAAATAGTTTTCCGTTTTCGGGATGGTTCTTATCAGTTAGCGAAAACCGAAAACTGTCATTTCAACGGTTTGGCCTCTTCGATGAGCATGATGGGGATGTCGTCCTTGATTTCATAAAGGAGGCGGCATTTATCGCAGATGAGGCCGTCTTCCTTCTCCGTCAGCTTAAGGTCGCCCTTACACTGGGGGCAGGCCAGGATCTCCAGCAATTCTTGGTTGATGGGCATGAGACCTCCATTTTTTGGTGGGGGCGGGGCCCACCCAACATAAATCATTTTCGCCAAAGCCGAAAGCTGATGGCTGCAGGCTCACGGCTTGATCAACTCATGTACCAGCCGCCGTTGACGTTGATGGTCTGGCCGGTGATATAGCCGTCCCGGGCCAACAGCACTACCACGGCGGCCACTTCCTCCGGCGTCCCGAAGCGGCCTACCGGGATCATCATGGGGGTGACGTTCAAGTGCCCGGTGACCATCTCGGTCTCAATCAAGGCCGGGGCGATGGCGTTCACCGTGATCCCCTCTTTGAACAACTGGCGGGCGTAAGAGTGGGTCAGCCCCAGCAGCCCCGCCTTGGAGGCGGCGTAGTGCGGCCCGGTGACCCCGCCGGTCTGGGCCGCCGCGGAAGAGAGATTGATGATCCGCCCCCAACGCCGGGCCCGCATGCCCGGCAGCACCCTTTGGATCACCAGGAAGGCGGACTTGAGGTTCACCGCCAGCATCTCGTCCCAGTCAGCCTCGCTGATCTCCGGAAGTGGTTTGGCGCTGACGATGCCGGCATTGTTCACCAGGATATCCACCTGGCCCAGGTCCGCTTCGATCAGCGCCATCATGTCGGCCACCTCCGTGCCCAGGGAGACGTCGGCGCGAACCGGAATGGCCCGGCGCCCCAGGCGTTCGATGCTCCTGACGGTTTCCAGGGCCTGAGCCTCCCGGTGGCGGTAATTCACGGCGATATCGGCGCCGGCCTCCGCCAGGGCGAAGGCCGCGGCCTGGCCGATGCCCCGGGAGGCCCCGGTGACCAGAGCTACCTTGCCGGTGAGGTCGTCGAGCATCTTTTCTCCGTGAATGGGGCCAACGATTCGCAGTTTAAACGCCTGGGCTGCCAATGCTTCATAATATCAATTCTTTACCCTTGCGGACAAGATTTTCTCGCAGGCCGCCAGCACCGTCTCCGGGGCCAGGTCCGTCAGACAGCGGGGCGCCGGGCAGCGGCGCTTAAAGCAGGGGCTGCAATCCAGGTCCAGCCGCACCACCGCGTGGCCCTCGCCGCAGGGCCCGGTGCGCCAGGGCGCGGTGGGGCCGAAGAGGGCCACAACCCTGGTTCCCAGGGCGGTGGCCAGGTGCATGGCGCCGGTGTCGGGCGTCACCAACAGAGAGGCCTGGCGCAGCAAGGCGGCCAGTTCCGCCAGGGAAGTGCGCCCGGCCAGATTTATGGCCGGCTTCCCAACCTGCTGCAAAATTTCTTCGGCCAGCCCCCGATCCGCGGCGCTGCCGGTGATAGCCACCCGCAGTCCCAGAGTCCGGTTAGAACTGAGCCGGTCCGCCAGGCGGGCCCAAGCCGCGGCGGGCCACTGTTTGCTGGGCCAGCGGGCCCCGGGGTGCAACACCACCAAGGGGCACCGGCCCTCACCATAAACTTCCGGCAACAGATGAGAGACCGCCGTCCCGGCGCCCAGGCCCAGCCGGAGGCGGGGCGGATTTGCCGGAGCCCCCAGGTGGTGGGCCAGGTGCAGGTAGCGGAAAACGGCATGGGCCTCGGGATCGAAGGGGGCCAGACGCTCGTTCAGGGCCAGATAGCTCAACTCCCGGGTACGGTCATAGCCCAGCTTGCGAGGACTCCGGGCCAGGGCCACCCACACGGCGCTTTTCAAGAGGCCTTGCAAGTCGATGACCACATCGAAATGGCTGGTCCGCAGACGGCCCAGCAGCCTCCCCAGCAGGGCCGGATTGGCCCCGGAGAAGATTTCCCCCGGCCGCAGCCGGGGCGCCACCCAGACCTGGTCCAGGGCCGGATGCTTATCAAGCAGCGGGGCATAGGCGGCCTCCACCAGCCAGGTGATCCGGGCCAGGGGATGGGCCGCGCGCAACGCCTCCAGGGTGGGCAGGGCGTGGAGCACGTCCCCCAAGGAGCTGAGCTTTACCAGGAGGATACGCGGATGCTCTTCCGACAAGTGACGATCCCCAAAAATTCGCGGCAAAGATGTGGGCCTCCGCCGGCGCAGGTTTTATAAGATAGTTCTGGGACGCAATTCCAGGCCTAGGGCGCGTCTGGCGCGCCATTATGGGTGCGTGAGACGCCGCGCCCCCCTGGCGCAGTTCAACCCTTCTTTAAATCTTCCAAAATCCAGGCGGCGGCGTCCTCCAGGTCCTGGGCCACATAGACCGGCTGCACTGGGGACTGGCTACGGATAAATTCAAATTCCCCCCGGCCGTAGCCGGTGAGGACCATGACCCCCTTCACTCCCACGTTGGCCGCGGTCTGGACGTCGGTATAACGATCCCCCACCAGGTAGGAACGCTTCAGGTCCAGGTCCAGGTCGCGGGCGGCCCGGAAAATCAGTTCCGGATTGGGTTTGCGACAGGAGCAGCCGGCGCTCGGATGGTGGGTGCAGACGTAGAGGCCGTCCAGTCGGGCCCCCCCCTCGGCCAGGAGTTGACTGAGATGGCGCTGCACCTCTTCCATGAATGCCAGGGGGAAATAACCCCGGGCTGCCCCGGACTGGTTGCTGATGACCACCACCTTCAGGCCCGCCTCATTGAGGCGGCGGATGGCAGGGGCCGCCTGGGGAAAGACCCGGAAGCGGCTCAGATGGTTGATATAGCCCATCTCTTCGTTGATGGTGCCGTCCCGATCCAGAAATACCGCGGGGTTGCTCATTTTTTCCGTTTTCCGTTTTCCGTTTTCTGCTTACTGCTTACTGCTTACTGCTCACTGGCTCCGTGAGCCAGGGCCGGGCCGCGGACAAAACCTCTTCCACGCCGATGGCCGTCAGGCAGGCGTATCCCAGGCTGCAGGTGCGCCGCCAGCAAGGGCTGCAGGGCAGGGGCTGGCGCAGCACCGTGGCCCGGGGAGTAAAAGGCCCGGTGGCCGCCGGGTCGGTGGAGCCGAACAGGGCCACCAGGGGCACCCCCAGAGCGGCGGCGGCGTGCATCAGGCCCGAGTCGTTGGTGACCAGCAAGTTTAAGTGGCTCAAGACCGCCAGGGCCTGGCGCAAGTCGGTTTTGCCCGCCAGGTCTAGAACCGGCAGGCCCAACTGCGCCTTTACCAGGTTGGCCACCGGGGCCTCTCCCGGCCCGCCCAGCAGCACCAGGCGGGCCCCGAATTCTCGGGCCAATTCCCTTCCCAAGGCGGCGAACCGCTCCGGCGGCCAGCGTTTGGCCGGGCCGTAGGCCGCGCCGGGGCTCAAGCCCACCCAGGGGCCGGAGCCGGAGCCGGTGGCTGCAAGCAACTTCGCCGCGGCCGCGGTCTCCTCTTCCCGCAGGAAAAGGGCGGGGGGCGTGAAGGCCTCCACCTCGCCCAGGGTCTGCAGCAGGCCCAAATAATAGAAGACCGTGTGCAGCCCGGCCAGGCGCCGCCGCCCGGAGACCGCCGGGTTAAGGAGAGGACTCCGGCCGTCGGCGGCATAGCCCAGCCGCACCGGAGCTCGCAGCAACCAGAGCCCCAGGGCCGATTCCAGGGAATTGGCCAGGGTTACGGCCAGGTGAAAACGCCCTCGCAGGCCCCAGAGAACCCGCCATTTTTCCCGGTCGGCGGGGTACGTGATGACCTGCGCCACCCCGGGCAGCCCCAGGAACAGGGGGGATACCCGCCGGGCCGCCAATACCGTGATCTCCGCC
This sequence comes from uncultured delta proteobacterium, assembly GCA_963812655.1. GTDB lineage: Bacteria > Desulfobacterota > Desulfobaccia > Desulfobaccales > 0-14-0-80-60-11 > JAPLJC01. The sequence goes on from CAWEWX010000039.1 coordinate 175,123, forward strand.
TGGGGAAAGAGGCTGCTTAACCCGGAGAGCACCGGCAGGCTCATGACCGCGTCCCCCACCCAGTTGGGGGTGCGCACCAGGAGGCGGGGCGCCGGCCCCGGGACCGGGGGAAATTTCCGCACCGGCCGCAGCCGTTGAAAGCGCTGCTTCACCTCCGGGGGCAGGGGCTGTTCTTTAGACTGATAAGGATAATTCATTATTCCTGAGGCAGGCCCGGCCCGCCCGGTCGGGGGTGGAGGCCCCCGCCGGAAGCACGGCCGGGGCATCGGGCCCAGCGGTAATCGAGGGCGTGCCGGTCACCCCGAATATTTTGTTATTTTTGTTATATCGATTATTTACTTAAACCTAACAAACAATGGATTACTATGGTTGATTAAAATGCAATCAATGCCCATTTGCAAACAGGGGCCCGACTTAACTCCCTCCCCCTGGAGGGGGGAGGGTCGGGGAGGGGGTGGCGTGATCTTGATCTGCAGCGGATATTCGCCACCCTCCCCCTAACCCCCTCCCCTCAAGGGAGGGGGAACTTTAATGCCTCGGTCCGGGTGCATTTTTCATCGTTTTGCTTTTACCCTTTTTAGGGGCGGCCATCTGCGGCCTTTAACTGGTTTCCAGGTTGACCTTGGGAACCGGGTGCCTTGCCCCGCCAGGTAACCGCCGCGGATCGCGATAACCGGGCTATTTCAGAGTACCGATTATTATCGCTCCAGGGTGTAGGGGCGCCCCGCTGGGTCGCCCTTATTCCAGCTATTTTTAGGTTTCTCTAATCATTATCGCATGAGGGGCAGGTTAAAGGAACTCCAGTAGCTCCATAATTCTCTCCGGCTGGCTGATTTGGGCCTCCACCTCCAGGACCCATAAGGGCATGGTCTGATCCCAGCGTTCAGCCAGGCGGGCCCAATCCTTGGCGGTGGTGACCAGGGCCGAGGCCCCGGCGGTTTCCGCCTCCCGCGCCAGGGCCGCCAATTCCGCGGGCTGGAAGGGGTGATGGTCCGGAAAGACCCGGAAGCCCCGGAGCCGCACCCCCAACTCTTCCAGGGTTCGGCGGAAGACCTGCGGCCGGGCCAGGGCGGCGAAGGCCAGCAGGGCTTGATTTTTCAGGACGGTGGGAGGCTCCGGCGGGCCGGCGGGCGCGAGGCGGACCGCGGCGGGGGTGATGCTGGCCGTCAGCACGGTTTTCTCGGGAAAGCCGCGTTGCAGGTCCGCCAGGGTGCGGCGGTCCCGGTCCTCCTGAAAGCGGGTGAGGATGAGCACCTGGGCCGCGGTTTTTTTGGTAAGCGCGGCCCGGGGCTCCCGCAGACTGCCCCGGGGCAGCAGCCAGCCGTTGCCGAAGGGGGCGGCCGCGTCCAGCAGCACGATGTCCAGGTCCCGGTGTAGCTGAAAATGCTGGAAGCCGTCGTCCAGCAGGAACAGGTCCGGCCGGACCTGTTCCCAGGCGGCCAGGCCCGCGGCATAACGGGAGGCCCCGGTGTAGACCGCGGCCCCGGGGAGGGTCAGGGCCAGCCAGTAGGCCTCTTCGCCCGCCTGCGGCGGTTTTTGGTAAATCTGCCGGCCGTCGGAGATGCAGGCGACCCCCTGGTTTTGGCCGCCGTAACCCCGGCTGAGAATGGCCACCTTGCGGCCCTGAGCCTGAAACAGACGGGTCAGGCAGGCGGTTACCGGGGTCTTGCCGGTGCCGCCCACGGTGAGGTTGCCGACGCTCACCACCGGGGCCGGCAGACGCCTGGCCCGGAGAATGGACCCGGCATAGAGAGCCCGCCGCATCCGGGCCCCCAGGCCATAGAGCGCGGCCAGCCCCCCGGCCATCGCGGCCAGGGAACACCTGGGCGCCGGGGCCTCCTCCCCTGCCTGGAGACTATCGAAGAGGCGGTGGAAGTAAGGGTGCATGGTCGGCACTACTTGTGATTATTCACGATTATTACTAATTTAAATTGTTAACTTCGCAATATACGGCTTAATCGCATTTTCAAAACGTATCATCGCATCAACCATTTGTTCAATAATTTTCGACCATTTGTTTTCATCACGATATCCACCAATCATGATTTGTTTTCTAATACGTGAAGCTCTCTTAGTATCTAATCGTTGCCAATCTAAGGGTTCTCCAAACGCAGATTCAATCTCAGGCTTATGTTTAATAAGCTGATCAAATATCTGCTTATTCTCTTCGTCCTTATCTTTTCCACGATCAATATATAATTCTACCTGTGCTTCATTCTTTCGTATTGCATAATTAAAGTTCAACCCATATTTTCCCGCACCAGTTCCTATCCAGCCATATTGACCAGGCGTAATACCTGCGTGAAGTTTAGTTTTCAACTTGGCATAATTTAGTAATTCAGCCCAAAATTTTTGACGAATTGAGTATCTTTCTGCTATTTCCTTCTTAGTAGTGCCTATCTCTTTTCCCTCTTCGCTTGGGCCGACAATCAGCGTCAGCAAGGGAGCAGGAGGTGACTCTCCAATTTTTATAGCCTCAAGTTTTACTAAGTAGAAATTTGCCGATGAGGATTCATTGAGCCATGTGATCGCACTGATATGTTCCGGTCTTGGATCAGAAATAATCCAAATAGCCGCTTTGGCACTGAGACCGACCAGATATGTTATAAGCTTGCCAAGGTGGTCATGATCACTTTTCCCAAGCTGGTTTTCGATTATGACAGAATTGCCGCTTCCATCTTCAGCTATTAAATCAACATTGAAATTCCCAACCGATTGTTCTCTTTCCACATTTTCTAAACTAAGATCAATGACATCGTTGAGGACATCAATATTTTCTTGAAGCCACTTGGTAAAATCCAAGGCTTCATGTTTCCAAACCTCTCGAAGATGGACCCTTTCTATTTTTCCAATCATATTTAATTCCTTTTTACCCGGAATAAAAAATTGATTAATTTTGATCTCCCTTAAATTCCCTCTCCCTCAAGGGAGAGGGTTAGGCTGTGTATGGAAAGTCAACCTAGTTCACCTTCCCACCAACAGAAATTTTGGTTTGACCTCCGATGATCACGGTGTCCTGGTCTTGGTCATGCAGCGAGGTGTCGGTTTGCCTGGTCTCCGCCACCCCACATGCTGATACTGAGGCGGCCATGATCAAAAATAACAGTGCGAAAATTAGCTTTCTTATCATTATCTTAACCTCCAAAACTTTGATCTGACGGCAACTCAAAGTATTGGGCAATAGCTGAGATCATGCGGCTAACCTTGACCGCCGCAGTCCCCCAAAGGTTTTTGGGCTCATTGGCCCGGGAAAACCCCCTAAAACATATTGAATATTAATAACTCAAGTTTCGCACCCCTGAATTTAGTACACAGGCGGGACGCCTAGGCTACCTGCTGTGTAGTCAGTAAGTTTCTGCATCACTGCGCGGAGCCCTGCATCCCGGGGTGGGCGCCGCCCACCAATAGGGCCGGCTCCTTATCCTCCTCCCGGGCGAACTGAATTTCGTAGAGGCGGCGGTAGAGGCCGCCGGCGGCCAGGAGGTCGGCGTGCCGGCCGCTCTCCACCACCCGGCCCTCTTCCAGGACCACGATGCGCTGGGCATTCCTGACCGTGGACAGGCGGTGGGCGATGACCAGGGTAGTGCGCCCCGCGATCAGCCGGTCCAGGGCCTGCTGCACCTCCCGCTCGGATTCGGAGTCCAGCGACGAGGTGGCCTCGTCCAGGATAAGGATGGGCGGGTCTTTGAGGAGGGCCCGGGCGATGGCCAGGCGCTGGCGTTCGCCGCCGGAGAGGCGCACCCCTTGCTCGCCGATGACCGTATCCAGGCCCCGGGGCAGGGCCGCCACAAAATCATAGGCGTGGGCGGATTTCAGGGCCGCCAGGATTTCTTCTTCCCCGGCCGCCAGCGCGCCGTAGGCCACGTTGTAGCGCACCGTGTCGTTGAATAAAATGGTCTGCTGGGTGACCACCCCGATCTGGGCCCGCAGGGACGCAAGGGTCACTTCCCGGAGGTCCCGGCCGTCGATGAGGATGGCTCCCCCGGTTACCTCGTAGAACCGGGGCAACAGGTTCAGCAGGGTGGATTTGCCGGCCCCGGAGGGACCCACCAGGGCCACGATTTCGCCCCGGCCCACCGTGAGGTTAACGTCGTGCAAGACCGGGCGGCCCTGGTCATAGGCGAAGCTGACCCCCTGAAAGACGATTTCTCCTTGCAGGGGGGTAAGGGCCGCGGCCCCCGGGCGGTCCTGGATCTCCGGCACCCGGTCCATCAGGCCGAAGACCCGCGTGGCGGCGGCCAGACCCTCCTGGACAATGTTCTGCACCGCGCTCAGGCTCTTGATGGGCTGGTAGAGCATGAGCAGGGCCGCCAGGAAGGAAAAGAAGGTGCCCGGGGTGGAGGTCCCCCGGATGACCGCGTAACCGCCGTAAAAGATGATGCCCGCCATCCCCAGGGAGCCCAGGAACTCCATGGTGGGGGGAGAGAGCTCCCGGACCGCGTTGAGGCGCATGCGGGTACGGAAATAGTCCCAGTTGGCCCCCCAAAAGCGGCGCTCCTCGAAGTCCTCCCGGGCGAAGGCCTTGACGATCCTCTGTCCCGCCAGGCTCTCCTGGAGCACCGTGTAGAGGCGGGCGTTGACTACCTGGGTGTCATGGGAGACGAGGCGGGTGCGTTTCCCCAGCCAGAGGATGAGCGCCACGGCCAGGGGAAAGACCGCCATGGCCAGCAGGGCCAGGCGCCAATCCCGGTAGAAGATCACCGCGCTCAGCCCCAGGACGGTGAAGGAATCCTTGAAGAAACTGGTCACCACCCGGGTCATGGCGTCCTGCAGCAGGTTGACGTCGTAGGTGAGGCGGCTCATCAGGGTGCCGGTGGCCTCGCCGTCGAAGAAGGACAGGGGCTGACGCTGCAAGGAGGCAAAGAGCTGGTCCCTGAGGGTGGTGACGGTGGCGTTGCCGATGTAGCTCATCTGGTAGTTGTGGGTGTAGGACAGGAAGCCCTTGACGGCGTAAAGCAGGACGATCAGGGGCGGCAGCAGGTAGAGCATCCGTTCTTTGTGCCCGAAGAAGACGTCGTCCAGGACCGGTTTTACCAGATAGGCCAAAGCCGCGGTGAGCGCCGAGACCCCCAGCATGGCCAGGATCGCCGCGATCATCCGGAATTTGTGGGGCTTCAGATAAGCTAAGAGGCGCCAATATAAGCGCAGGTCGTCTCTGTACATGGCCGGCCGGATCACCAACCCTTTTTGAGTTTTGAGTTGCAGGGGCAGATCCAGGTGTCCGCCCTGAGCTTTTTCTAGTTTCCCAAATTGGAACTTGGGAACGCGGTAATGGGAAAACCTGTGCTTAGAAACCTTTTGTTTCTCAAAATATATCTTATAAATGGGGATTTTTCCAGCAAAAACCCGGAAGAGGAAGGGCAGGATAGGTGCGGCGCAGTAGGGGCGACTGTTAGTGTAGGGTGGGCACTGCCACCTTTTCCTTAAAGTGGCACAGGCTTCCAGCCTGTGATGGGTCGCCCAGCTTAACAGGGGCCGGGGCTGGCGGGGTAATCACCAGGATTATATGAAAACGGGGCGACACGATCACAGGCGGAAGCTGTGCCACTGTCGCCCCTGCGACCCAGCGGTTCGCCCCTTCCTGTAGCCATCCGCCATCCCGGTTGACAGGGACGCCCGGGTTTGGGATAACTAGCTTAACAAGCCAACGGCTCAGGATTCTCTCCCATGGTAATGGTCATTTTTTCCTTGCTGATGGCCCTGTGGCTCTGGCCCGGGGGACTGGGGGCCGGCCTGGTGGCGGCCCCGCCCCCGGCGCCACCCGGCGACACGGTGCGCTTTCCCTACTTCCGGGTGCCGGAAGGCGTCTATCTCTGCGGTGAGCCCGTGCCTCTGGACGATCCCGCAGTCAGAGAGGACCTGGACCGGGAATTGACCATCGACATCTGGAGCCGGGCCCAGACCACCATGTGGATCAAGCGGGCCCACCGCTACCTGCCGGAGGTGGAAGAGAAGCTCCGGTCCCGGCGGCTGCCCCTGGACCTGCAATACGTGGCCATCATCGAAAGCGACCTGCGCCCCACGGCCAGGTCCTCCGTGGGCGCCACGGGTCCCTGGCAGTTCATGGCTCCCACCGCCCAGCGCTTTCAGTTGACTTGCAACCAGGCCGTGGACGAACGCCTCGATTTTGGCGCGGCCACCGACGCGGCGCTCTCCTATTTGCAGCGCCTTTACCAGATCTTCCACGACTGGCCCCTGGCCCTGGCGGCCTATAACTGCGGGGAAGCCCGGGTGCAGAAAGAGATGGCCATCCAGGGGGTGAACTCCTTTTACCGCCTGAGCCTGCCGGAGGAGACGGAGCGCTACGTCCACCGCCTGCTGGCGGCCAAGATCGTCCTGGAGGACCCGGCCCGCTACGGTTACGATATTCCCGCGGACCAGCTCTACCCGCCCCTGGCCTCTGACGAGGTCAGCATCACCCTGGCGAAGGCCCTTACGGTGCGGCGCCTGGCAGAGGCCTGCGGCAGTTATTACAAGGCCCTCAAGACCCTGAACCCCTGGATCAAAGGGGCGGAGCTGCCGCCCGGGAGCTACCGCCTCAATCTCCCCAAGGGTTCGGCGAGCCGCTTCCAGGAGGCCTGGCGGCGCGGATTGGTTAGCAGTGAGCAGTGAGCAGTAAGCAGTGAGCAGTGAGCGGCGGGGCGGGGCTCCGGGAACGATTCTCGCTCGCCAGGCCAGGTCGGTGCGGCGGCTGCAATTCCGGCGGCCACAGGCCGCCCTAGATGGGCTATGATTTGGTGGGCAGTGCCCACCCTACACGGGGGACCCGATCACAGGCTGGAAGCCTGTGCCACTGTCGCCCCTACAGGGGAGAGGATGGCCCAGGCAGTAAAAGAAAAGGCTTCCTTGCTGATCACCGGGGCCTGGGTGCTGACCCAGAATGAGGCCCGGGAGGTCGTGGCCCCCGGGGCGGTGGCCATCCGGGGCGCGGAGATCGCCGCGGTGGGGCCGAAGGCGGCGCTCCTGGCCCGCTTCGCCCCGGAGCGGGTGCTCGATTATCCCCAGGGACTGATCATCCCGGGCTTGATCAACGCCCACACCCACGCGGCCATGTCCCTGTTCCGGGGCCTGGCGGACGACCTGCCCCTGGAGACCTGGCTTAACTCTTACATCTTCCCGGCGGAATCTCTGCTTACCGGCGAGTTCGTCTATTGGGGCGCCAGGCTGGCCATCGCCGAGATGCTGCTCTCCGGCACCACCACCTTCTGCGACATGTACCTGTTCGCGGATGCGGTGGCCCGGGCCGCGGCGGAAACCGGCATCCGGGCGGTGGTGGGGGAGGTGCTCTACGACTTTCCCTCGCCCAACTACGGGCCGGCGGCCGCGGGCCTAGCCTTCAGCGAGGAGCTGTGCCGCGCCTGGCGCGATCACCCCCGGGTGAGCGTGGCCATCCAGCCCCATGCGGTCTATACCTGCTCCCCGGAGTTGCTGCAGCAATGCGGCCAACTGGCGGCGAGCTATGATCGCCGTTTGATTATCCACCTGGCTGAGACTGAGCGGGAGGTTAAGGACTGCCTGGCGCGGTACGGCGCTACCCCGGTGGCCCACCTGCACCGCCTGGGTTTGCTCAGCCCGCGGTTGCTGGCGGACCACGCGGTGGTCTTGACCGAGGCGGATCAGGAACTGCTGGCCGCGGCCGGCGCCGGGGTGGCCCATTGCCCGGAAAGCAACATGAAGCTGGCCTCGGGCCTCGCCCCGGTGGTGGACCTCTTAAGGCGCGGGGTGCCCGTGGGCCTGGGGACCGACGGCTGCGCCTCCAACAACAACCTGGACCTGATCCAGGAGATGGACGCGGCGGCCAAGCTCCAGAAGCTGCGCTACCTGGACCCCACCGTGCTGCCGGCCACCACCGCCCTGGATCTGGCCACCCGGGGCAGCGCCCGGGTCCTGGGTCTGGAAGGCCGGGTGGGGGCCCTCAGCCCCGGGATGATGGCGGACCTGGTGGTCCTGGACCTGGATCAGCCCCACCTGACGCCGCTGTACGACCCCTATTCCCATCTGGTCTATGCGGCGGGCGGGGGCGATGTCCAGACTGTGGTGGTCCATGGCCAGGTGGTGGTCCAGGACCGCCGGCTCCTCACCTTCGACCTTAAGGAGACCCTGGCCCGGACCCGGGAACTGGCCCGGGCCCTGGGGGCCGGACCGGCGCGCTAGAGGCGGTTTGCTGTTTTCTGTAAAGTCAAAGGCAAAATCAAAGTCATAGGCGTTTTAGCAGAGACAGAAAACAGAAGACAGAAGACAGGTCTAATATGGGGCGGGAGCGGCCGATTAGCCGTTGGCGGCCTCAACTGCGGGCCACTAGAAAGACGCCCAGGCAGATGACCAGGATGCCGGCCATGCGGCTGAGGGTCACCGCTTCTCCGATGAGCACCCGGGCCAGGATGGCGGTGAAGACATAACCCAGGCTGATGAGGGGGTAAGCGTAACTCACCTCCGCCTTGGCCAGGACCACCAGCCAGACCAGGAAGCCCAGACCGTAGCATACCACGCCGAGGAGGATATAGGGGTTGAAGGCCGCCCGGACAAACACCGGCGGCAGGGCGCTCAAAGACACGGCAAAGTTGCCCATCTTGGACATGCCAAATTTCAAAGAGAGCTGCCCTAAGACATTGAGCCCCACGTCCAGCAGGATCAAGGCCAGCACCAGTTGGTTAACCATCAAGCGTTTCCTTGGGAAAAGGTTTGGTATAATGCCAGATTAAAAATGTATTCTCGGAAAAGTAAGACCACGATGCAAGGAAATAATGCAGCCGCCATCGCCCCCGGCCGGCTCATCCGGCGTCTGGATCCCCGGACCAAGCTGGCCCTGCTGCCGCACGGGCTCGGTATGAGCCTCCCCGAACATATCCATATTTAATGGCTAACATTAACGGATTCCTGAAAAACTCTCTCCTGGTGCTCCTGGGGCTGTTCTTCTCCTTGATCCTCCTGGAAGTCGCCCTGCGGATTCATCCGCCCTTTGAGATGCGGTTCAAGCCGGATCGGATCGTCCTGCCGGTGAATAAAAGATATATTATTGACAACACTGAGAAGTTCCCCACCAAACTGCCCAAGACCACGGTACACACCAAAAATTCCCTGGGCTTCCGGGGAGCGCCACCGCCTGCCAACTTTGCCGATTACCTCACCATCCTCACCATCGGCGGCAGCACCACCGAGTGCTTCTATCTCTCCGACGGCAAGACCTGGACCGATCTCCTGGGCCAGCAACTGGCCCGGGATTTCCCCAGGCTCTGGATCAACAATGCCGGGCTGGACGGCGCCACCACTTACCGCCACCTCATCTTGATGGAAGATTACGTGGCCCACTTAAAGCCCAAGGTGGTCTTGTTTCTGGTGGGGATCAACGACGTGGGGGTGGGAGACCTCAATTACCGGCCCCGAGCCGGATTCGGCGGCTGGATAAGATCCCTGGCCAATAAGAGCGAGGTCTATTCCCTGGGATTGAACCTCTATCGCTATTCGGTGGCCCAAAGAAGGGGCCTGCTGCATCGGGAAGTGGACCTGAAAAAGCAGGGGGAAATTGAGGTGCCCGTAGAAATCCAACAGGAGACGCTGCGGAAATACCGGCAGGAATTCCTGCCCTATTACCGGGCCCGGCTGGAGAAGCTCATCCGGGTCAGCCGGATTAATGGCATCGTGCCGGTCTTCATCACCCAACCCACCCTCTACGGCCCGGGGATCGACCCGGCCACCGGGGTGGACCTGGGGAAGATCAGGCTGGGGGAGAACCTCAATGGCGCCCTGATGTTCGCGGTGGTGGAACTCTACAACGACACCTTGCGGCAAGTGGGGGCCGCAGAACAGGTCCCGGTCATCGACCTGGCCCGGCAGATGCCGCGCTCGTCGGTCTATTATTACGACTTCCTGCACTACACCGAGCCCGGGGCCCGGAAAGTGGCGGAGATCATCTACCGGGATCTAAAGCCGTTTTTGGCCGAACGATTTGAATAAACAGAATCTCACGCCGAGGCGCCAGGGATAAGAGTTCAAAGTCCAAAAGCTCAAAGATGGGGATGTTGTCAACCTTAAACCTTGAATCTTGAACTTCTGTTCATCCCCCCATTTTTCCCTTGCTGTCAGCTTCCTCACTTTGGACTGGCCGCCAGGATGGCCTGGTCCACGCTGCCCTCATACTGGGTGAAATTTTCCCGAAACCGTCCCGCCAGCTCCAGGGCCACCTTCTCGTAGGCACCGCGGTCGGCCCAGACCTTCTCGGGGAAGAGGATGTCATCCGGCACCCCCGGGCAGCGGCTGGGCACCATCAGGCCGAAGAAGGGCTCATGGTAGGTCTCCATCTGGTCCAGTTTCCCGGACATGGCGGCCCGCAACAGGGCGCGGGAGTGGGCGATTTCGATGCGATGGCCCACCCCGAAGGGGCCCCGGGTCCAGCCGGTGTTTACCAGCCAGCAGGTGGGCCGGTGCAGGGTCACCATCTCCCGGAACAGATGGGCATAGACTGCGGGTGGCATGGGCAGGAAGGGCGCTCCAAAGCAAGTGCTGAAGGTCGCCTGGGGTTCCTTGCCCAGGCCCCGCTCCGTACCCGCCACCTTGGCGGTGTAGCCGGAGAGGAAATGGTAGGTGGCCTGCTCCGGGGTCAGGCGGGCGATGGGAGGCAGCACCCCGAAGGCGTCGCAGGCCAGCATGAAGATGTGCTGCGGATGGACCCCCACCCCGGCCCGGACGATGTTGCGCAGATGGGTGATGGGATAGGCGGCCCGGGTGTTCTCCGTCAGGCTGGCGTCGTCCAGGTCCAGGCGGCGGCTGGCCAGGTCGATGCCGACGTTTTCCAGAATGGTCCCGAATTTTCGGGTGCACTCGTAGATCTCCGGCTCGGCCGTGTGGCTCAGGCGGATCGCCTTGGCGTAGCAGCCCCCCTCGAAATTGAAGATGCCGCCATGGCCCCAGCCGTGTTCGTCGTCGCCGATGAGCTTCCGCTCCGGGTCGGCGGACAGGCTGGTCTTACCGGTGCCCGAGAGGCCGAAGAACAGGGCGGTGTCCCCGTGTTTGCCCTGGTTGGCGGAACAGTGCATGGACAGCACTTCCTTCTGGGGCAGGTAGTAATTGAGGATGCTAAACACCGATTTCTTGATCTCCCCGGCATAGGAAGTGCCACCGATCAAGACCAGCTTCTGGGCGAAGTTTACCAGAATGAAGGCCTCGGAATTGGTGCCGTCGAGCTCCGGGACCGCGTGGAAGCCCGGGGCGGCGATAATGGTGAAATCCGGGCCGAGATGTTGATGGTCCTGGTGATCCCCCGGGGCCAGGAACATGTTGCGGGCAAACAGGTTTTGCCAGGCGGTGGCGGTGATCAGGCGGATGTTCATCTGGTAGTTCAGATCGGCGCCGGCATGGCGGTCCTGGACAAAGATCTCCCTGCCCTGGAGGTAGGCCAACAGCCGGTAATGGATGAGATCGAATTTTTCCGGGGTGAATGCCTGGTTTTCCCCGCCCCAATGGATCTTGGAGGCGCTGCTAGGCTCCTGGACGATGAACTTATCCTTGGGAGAGCGGCCGGTATAGGCCCCGGTGCGCACCACCACCGGCCCCAGGTGGGCGATGAGGCCCTCCTGCCGGGAAACGATCTTCTCATACAAGGCCGAAGTGGGCAGGTTCCAGTGAACCGCGGCCACGTTTCTGATGCCGTGATGCGTCAGATCTTTCTTCATTTAGCGCCCCCTGCTTTGATGCCCCAATCCTGAAATTTTTTGAGTATACTTCAAATTATTTAATCAGCCTATCACGAAAAATCAACTTGGGTTTTTACTATGCGCCAATCCTGAAATTTTCTGAGTATACCTCAGATTATTTAATCAGCCCTATCACGAAAAATCAAGTTAGGCTTTTATTACTCAGGGCGAAAAATTGATTACCTAGGGAGGTTTTATTTAATCCCCTCTCACCTGACGGAGGAGAGGCTTAGGGTGAGGGGAAGTTTAATCTCTTTTCCGCTCCCTTAATAATTTCAGTTTTTTCAGTAAGGCTTCTCTCTTTCCAGATTCTTAGGAATTTCTCTTTAAATTTGTGATGGACCGCTAAATCAGGATAGCCCAGTCCGGATTTAATCAAATAGGTATTAATGAATATCTTATTTTTTAGATAGATATAAGCCGGTATAATATTACCATTGCTTTGAGCATCGGTCTTAATTATAATCGATTTTCCCAGCAACCGGTCGTTTAAATAATTGACGGTTTCCTCTTCCTTATCAATAGTTATCCCCAGAAACTTAATAACCTTGCCGTTATTTAATTTAATTTTATTGCCACTGATGATTTGCACTACTTTAACCAGATGATCTTTTTCAGGTTCCTGGGGCCGGGGGATAGGCTCAGCCTCCTGGATCGCGGGAACATAATCGATTTCCGGCAATCCCCCCAGGTTGCTGCTTCTCCTGATAATTTGCACCTCCGGGGTAAAGATAGGTAATTTATCCTTAATGCCCAGCTTTTCTTCCAGGATTTCCAGAAAATTTTCATTAATCTCATAACCCAGGGCGTCTCGCCCCGATTCCAGGGCCGCCTTGACGGTGGTGCCGCTGCCCAGAAAGGGGTCGAGCACCGTGTCGCCCTGAAAAGAGAACATCCGGATGAGACGCCGGGGCAGCTCCTCGGGGAACATGGCCTCGTGGCCCAGTTGCCGGGCGCCGCCGAAACGCCAGTGGCCGGAAAAATACTCCTTCCATTCCTCCTTGGTCAACCTGGAGGCTTCTTTCACCTCTTTCGAGACCTTCCTGCTGGCCCCAGGTTTTTTGAAGATGAGGATGAATTCATAGTCGATCTCCACCAGGCCGTTGGGGGGATACGGGTAGGAGCCCATGACGTTGGCCCCGCCGCTGGTATTCAGGGTGGTCTTTTTTTGCCAGATAATGGCGCCCAGGTAATCGAAGCCGAGGCGCTCGCATTGGCCGATGAACTCGGCGTGCAGCGGGATGACCTTATAGCGGCCATAAACCGCGGCCCGGGCGAATTGATCGCCGATGTTGAGGCACAAGCGGCTGCCGGGCCGCAGGACCCGGAAACATTCGCTCCAGATATGAAACAGGTCGGTGAGGTATGGGTGCAGGCCCTGGCCATGGCCAATCTGGCCCGGCGCCCCATAATCCTTGATTTGCCAGTAAGGCGGGGAGGTGACCACGAGGTCAATGGTCGCGGTTTCGATCTCCGGCATGGCTCGGCTGTCGCCGATGATGATTTTGGCCCGGTTATCCATAGAAAGATGTTGGTAGGGCGGGCCTCCGTGCCCGCCTTTCTAGCCTAAGACCGCACAGGCTGGAAAGCCTGGGCTGCCAGATACCTTTGAGAAGCAGGCGGAAGATGGTGGGCACTGCCCACCCTACAGGTTTTACTCAAAACTCGAAACTTGAAACTCGAAACTCGAAGCTTGAAACTCACTTGGCCAGCCATTTTAGGCCCTGGCGCAGCAACTCCTCCAGGGTCGAGGCCCCCTGGCCCCGGGCCGCCTCCAGGGCCTTCTCCGCCAGGTTCTTGGAGTAGCCCAGGTTGAGCAGGGCGCTCAGGGCGTCTTGTATGGGGCCCTGGCCGGAAGCCGCGGCCAGCCGGGGGGCCCCGGCGGCGAGCTGCTTGTCCTTGAGTTCCAGGACGATGCGCTCGGCGGATTTCTTGCCAATGCCGGGGATGCCGGACAGGCGGCGGATATCCCGCTGGGCCAGGGCCTGGCCGAACTCCCCCGGGCTGATGCCGCTCAGGATGTTCAGGGCCATGCGGGCCCCGATGCGGGGGATGCCCAGCAATTGGAGAAACAGCTCCTTTTCCTCCGGGGTCCCAAAGCCGTAGAGATTCAGGGCGTCTTCCTGCAAGCGGGTGTGGATCAAGAGCGAGATGCGGGCCGGAGGCTCCGGCAGGGCGTAAAAGGTGGACAGAGGGATGTGGACCCGGTAGCCCACCCCGCCCACCCTGATAACCACCTGGCCCGGGCCTTTGCTGATGATTTCCCCTTCCAGTAAACCGATCATGCGGTCCTCCCCGGCCAGCGCTGGTGGAAGAAGTGGCAGAGCCCCACCGCCAGGGCGTCGGCGGCATGCTCGTCGGCCACCTTCTCCCCCAAGAGTTGCTCCACCATGAGCTGCACCTGGGCCTTGGATGCCTGGCCGTAGCCCACCACCGCCTTTTTGACCAGCAGGGGGGGATAATGCCAGACGGGCAGGCTTCTCTGGGCCGCCAGCAGCAGCACCACCCCCCGCACCTGGCCCAGGGTGAAGGCGGTCTTGACGTTGGCGGCCAGGAAGATCTCCTCCAGGGCCAGGACCTGGGGCTGGTGCAGGCGGATCACTTCCGCCAGGCCGTCATAAATCCGGCAGAGGCGGTCGGCCAGGGGGGGCCGGGAGCCGGCCTTGATGCTGCCGGAGGCCAGATGGAGCAGGCGGTCGCCCTCCCCCTGTAAGACCCCGAAGCCGGTGTGATGGGAACCCGGGTCCACCCCCAAAATAACGGCTCTCAAATCAAGGCCTCGAGTAATTGATCCGGGATGTCGAAATTGGCGAAGACGTCGCTGACGTCGTCGTGCTCTTCCAGGAGTTCCACCAGCCTCAGGAGTTGCTGGGCGGATTTCTCTTCATCGATCTTCACCGTGGTCTTGGGGCGCATCTGGACCTCGGCCAGAGCCGGCGTGAAACCCCGGGCCTCCAGGGCCTCCTTGATCTCCAGGAAGGCGTTGGGGTCGGTGAGCACCTCGAACTGGCTCTCATCGCTTTGCAGGTCCTCGGCGCCGCATTCCAGGGCGGCCTCCAGGAGTTGGTCCTCAGTGACCTCGACGCGGTCGAAGACGATGACCCCCTTTTTGTCGAACATCCAGGCCACGCAGCCGGGCTCTCCCAGACTCCCGCCGTATTTGGTGATTAAATGGCGCACGTCGGAGACGGTGCGGTTCTTGTTGTCGGTGAGGGTCTCCACCATCAGCGCCACCCCCGCCGGCCCGTAACCTTCCAGGAAGATTTCTTCCAGGACCGCGCCGCCGCCTTCCCCGCTCCCCTTGCGGATGGCCCGGGTGATGTTGTCTCCGGGCATATTTTCCGCCTTGGCCGCGGCGATGGCAGCCCGGAGGCGGGGGTTGCCGGTGGGGTCGCCGCCGCCCAGGCGGGCCGCCACAGCCACCTCTTTCGCCAGCCTGCCGAAGATCCTGCCGCGCTTGGCGTCCACCGCCCCCTTCTTGCGCTTGATGGTGCTCCACTTGGAATGGCCGGACATCTGTTGCTCCTCCCACTGGTTAATCAGAGCATCAAACAAGTCCCTGACGGGAATTTAACTGTAGCCGCAGGCTTTAGCCTGCGCAAGCTAAAGCTTGCGCCACTCGCTTAAAATGCCTCCCGGTTAATGCTCTGATTATTAACTCTTGGCCCGGCGGCGCCCTGGGACCGGAAGCCGGTGGGGGCCCTCCGGGGCGGGACCGCGGCGGTTCAGGCCCAGGAGATAAAGTTCCGGGCTGGCCGCCCGGGAGCCCGCGGGTTTCACCCGCCGGCAGACCTCAAATTCCTGGCGCACGGCCGCGGCCAGGCCGGGAAGGTCTGGTCCGGCAAAGATCTTCACCAGGAAGTGGCCGCCGGGCTTAAGCAGGCGGCGGGCCAACTCCAGGGCCTGCCAGGCCAGCCTCAGGGAGCGCTGCTGGTCCACCTCCCTCACCCCGGTGGTATTGGCGGCCAGGTCGCTGACCACCACCTCAAAACCCGGACTTACCGCGGCAATCGTCTCTAAGTCTAGACTTCCCACCACACCCTGGAGGAAGTATAGGGGTGGGGCCACCGGGATGGCCAGAGGGCTGGCATCCACCCCCAGCACCAGGCCCCGGGGTCCCACCCGGCCGGCGATATATTGCAGCCAGGACCCGGGGCTGCAGCCCAAGTCCAAAACCCGCTGGCCCTGCCGGAACAGGCGGTATTTCTCATCGATTTCCTTTAATTTGTACACCGCCCGGGCCACATAGCCTTCGGCGAGGGCCCGGGTCCGGAAGGGGTCCGGAATTCCAGGGCGGGGCATGGTTCAAAGCCTATCTAAGTAAATTAACTCAATTTCTTTTAACACAGGCCCCTGCTTTTGGCAATGAAAAACGGCTGTCAAGATTTTGACGCAGCAGGGGAGGAAAAACGGGGCGAGACGCTTTTGCGGTCATCCGAGTTCTTCACCCGGCTCGCCTGATGCCTCGGCTGCAGAGCGCCAGGACGGCACCGGAACCTCGAAATCTTCCCTTTATTTCAAGGACTTGACTAGCAGGGGCGCCATAACCGGAAACCAGTTCCCGGGGCTGGCGGTCCAGGTCCCCTTCTGGCATAAACCTTGCTCAACCCCAAGGCAGGCGACGCCAGCGGCGCCGCCCGGGAAGTTCCGGGGTGCTCGCGGTCCAGGCAGGCCGGCGGTTTTTCTTAGGACCCGGCCGGCCCAGGCCGGCGCCCGGTCTGGGCCCTGGACCCTTCCGGGCCCCGGCCAGCAAGTCTTTTACCAGGATTGCCGCCGGGCTGCCAGCCTCGCCCCGCCGCCGGGGGAGAGGGGCGGGCTCCAGTCCTTTTGGCCTCGTGGCTCGGCCATCAATAATAAAAAAGACGCGGGGAACGGCTATCATGGATGAACGGTCGTTGGTCGGGGATGAATCGGCCCCAGGCCCCGGAGCGGTCCCAGGCAACCCGGACCTGGCCCGGCAGCAACGGATGGTGCTGCAATATGCGCCGCTGATCAGGTATATCGCCGCCCGCCTGGCTTTACGCCTGCCCTCCCATATCTCTCAGGAGGACCTGTTCAGTTCCGGCATTATCGGCCTTATCGATGCCATCCGGAAATATGACCTGGGCAAGCATATCAACTTCAAGACCTATGCCGAGTTCCGCATCAAGGGGGCCATGCTGGATGAACTGCGCAGCCTGGACTGGATCCCCCGTTCGGTGCGCAAGAAATTCCACCTCCTCGAGAAGGCTTACGCCCATTTGCAGAAGAGTCTGGGGCGGCCGGCGGAGACTGAGGAAGTGGCCGCCTTCCTGGGGTTGAAGCTGGAAGATTTCCATCAGCTCCTGGAGGAAACCAGGTCCGTTTGCCTGCTGCCCCTGCACGCCCCCTCGCGCCGACTCGCGGGCTGCCCGGGCGGGGGTAAGGAGCCCGCGGAATTCCTCCAGGATGAGAATCTGCGGGATGCCCTCCAGGCAGCCCACCTGTCCCAATTGCGGGAGATCGTCATTAAGGCCCTGGAGGTCCTGCCCGACAAGGAGAATTTATTGATTTACCTGTATTATTACGAAGAGCTCACCATGAAGGAAATCGGCCAGATCATGGGTTACACCGAGTCCCGCATCTCCCAGTTGCACACCCAGGCAATGTCCCGTCTCCGGCACCGGCTCCGGGAATACGCCCGGGAACTGGAGAATTGAGCCGGAGAGGCGCTTAGGGATAACTAATGAGGTCTTAGGCCAGATCATATTTGATACGGAAAAATTCTAAAGGCGGGATGCGCTTCGCTTTCCCGCCCTACGGGCTGGAGAATTGAGCGGGAAAAGTGCGCCTCTGCGAGCCAATAAACATTTTTCTGGTGGCACAGGCGTCTCGCCTGTGCGGCGCAGACTAAGGCATTAGATAACAGGGCTTTTAGTGGCACAGGCTTCCAGCCTGTGTCCCTAACTTATAGGGCGGGCTGTGCCCGCCGGATATCGGCGGCCACAAGCCGCCCTATTTCTAAAGGCGGGATGCGCTTCGCTTTCCCGCCCTACGGGCTCAGGGACTATCCTGCCGCGATCAGTCCTGGTGTCTTGTTTCAGAAATATCTTAAAAAATATCTGGGGTTTATGTAGCCGCAGGCTTTAGCCTGCGCTCTCATTTTTCCCAATTATTTCGCAAGCTAAAGCTTGCGGCTACATTTTAAATGCCTATGAATGCAACCTAGTCCAGAAATTCGTGGGTCAGGCAAACTCATGGTTGCGCTGGCCTCGCTTTTTAACTAAACTGGCCTCACTGCCAGGCGTCAAAGGGGTTTTGGGGAGCGGTGGCGGGGTTTTCCCGGCGTACCGGCCTGGTAATGGGAGCGGAAAAGAGATTAAATTCCCCCTCACCCTAACCCTCTCCCCCATCGGGGGAGAGGGGATAAAGCTGGAACCCCTTTCATGCTTTCCACCAACCGGAAGGGAAAAGTTTTGGTCAGACCCGAGGGGAGGCTGGCGCGGCGGCTGCGAGTAGCCCGGGGGGAGGCCCCGGCGGACCTGGTGCTGGCCGGGGGGCAGGTTGCCGACCTCTACCGCGGCTGCTGGCAAAGAATTGACGTGGCCCTGTTCGACGGGATCATCGCGGGGCTGGGCGATTACGACGGCCCCAGAATGGAGGTCCGGGGCAGCTATATCCTGCCCGGGCTCATCGACGGCCACCTCCACCCGGAAAGCAGCATGCTCACCCCCCGGGAACTGACCCGGGCCCTGCTGCCCCTGGGAACCACCACGGTGGTGGCGGACCCCCATGAAATCGCCAACGTCTGGGGCACCGCGGGCCTGGACTACCTGCTGGCCGCCAGCCGGGGGCTGCCCCTGGATTTCTTCTTCATGCTGCCGTCCTGCGTCCCCGCCTCCCCCCTGGAAACCGCCGGGGCGGTGCTTACCGCCGACCTCCTGGGTGCTTACCGCCGGCACCCCCGGGTCTTGGGCCTGGCCGAGGTCATGAATTTTCCCGGGGTGGTGAGCGGCGAGGCCGACCTGCTCAAGAAGCTGGCCCTCTTCCCCCGGGGTCCGGTGGACGGCCATGCGCCGCTGCTGTCCGGCAAGGCTCTCTCGGCCTATCGGCTGGCCGGGATCGGCTCCGACCACGAATGCACCCAACTCGACGAGGCCCGGGAAAAGCTAAGTCTCGGTTTCTACCTGATGCTGCGGGAAGGGAGCCTGGCCAAAAATCTGCAGGACCTGTTGCCCGCGGTGACTGCCGCCAGCCTGCGCCGCGCCATGCTGGTCACCGATGACTGCCACCCGGAGGACCTGCTTAAGGGCCATCTGAACGCCCTGCTGGAAAAGGCGGTGTCTCTGGGGTGCGATCCCCTCCAGGCGGTCACTATGGCCACCTTGAACCCGGCGGAATACTTCCGCCTGGGGGACCGGGGGGGGCTGGCCCCGGGGTTGCAGGGCGATCTGCTGGTGGTGGGGGACCTCCAAGGGTTTCAGATCCAAAAGGTCTTTAAGAACGGCCGGCTGGTGGCGGAGGGCGGCGAGCTGCTGGCCGACCTGCCCTTTCAAGAGACCGCGGTTCCCGCCAGCCCCTTTCGGGTGCGGGAGTTCCCCCTGGAGGCCTTGTCTCCCCGGGCGGCCGGCGACCTGGTCAAGGTCATCGGCCTCATTCCCGGCCAGCTCCTGACGGAGAAAAGGGTCCTGCCGGCCCCGGTGCAGGGAGGGCGGCTGGCGGCGGACCCCGGACCCGGACGAGACCTCCTGAAACTGGCGGTGGTGGAGCGCCACCACGGCAGCGGCAACCTGGGGTTGGGCCTGGTGCAGGGTTTCGGTATGCGCCGGGGCGCCCTGGCTTCCTCGGTGGCTCATGATTCCCATAATATCGTGGTGGTGGGGGCCCTGGAGAGCGACATGCTCCTGGCGGTGCGGCACCTCACGGCCCTGGGGGGCGGCCTGGTGGTGGTGGCCGCGGGCCAGGTGCTGGCGGAGCTGCCGCTCCCCATCGCCGGGTTGATGAGCCCCAGGCCTTTGGGGGAGGTGGCCGCGGCTTACAGTCGCCTAAAAACGGCCTATCGCGGCCTGGGCGGAATCCTGCCAGACCCCTTCATGGCCTTGTCCTTCCTGGCCCTGCCGGTGATCCCGGAACTGAAGCTCACCGACCTAGGCCTGGTGGATGTCCAGCGTTTTCAGGTGGTGCCGCTCTTTGGAGAGTGAGCAGTGAGCAGTAGCCAGTAGCCAGTAGCCAGTAAATCTTTTAATATTATCAATAATATTGCCTTGGTACGGGCAATGCTATTAAACTGCTTGCTGCTCACTTTTATCGGAGGCAACATGAGCTTAGTGCTGACCGCATCCGAGGTGATGCAGGTGTTGGATATGGACCTGGCGCTGGCCGCGGCGGCGGAGGCCTTCCGGGCCTACGGCGAAGGGAGGGTGAACATGCCCCCCAAGTCGTATCTGACCCTGGCCCAGGGCGACTTCCGGGCCATGTACGGGGAAATCCATTTGCCTCAGGGCCACATCTGCGGCCTCAAATGGGTCAATGTGCATCCGGGCAATCCGGTCAAGGGCTTGCTCACGGTGATGGCCAAGATACTGCTCAATCATCCGGATACCGGGCTGGAGTTTGCCGACCTGGACGGCACCCGCATCACCGATTTCCGCACCGGGGCCGTCGGCGGCCTGGCGGCTAAGTACCTGGCCCGCCCCGGGGCGTCCCGGCTGGGGGTGATCGGCTGCGGGGCCCAGGCCCGCAGCCAGGTGGCCGCCATCCTGAAGGTCAGGCCCATTCAGGAGATTGTGGTCTTCAACCGCCATCTGGAGCACGCCCGGTCCTTTGCCGAGAAGATCACGGCCGCCCATGGGGTCCCGGCCCGGCCGGTGGCCACCGCCCAGGCGGCGGTACAGGGGATGGATATCGTGGTCACCACTACCCCCAGCCGCACCCCGGTGGTCCAACGAGAGTGGCTGGCGCCCGGCGTCCATATCAACGCCATCGGCGCCGACGCCGCCGGCAAGCAGGAACTGGCCCCGGCCATCCTGCAGGCCGCCAAGGTGGTGGTGGACGATTGGGCCCAGGCGTCCCACTCCGGGGAGATCAACGTGCCCCTGGCCCAAGGCGAGTTCTCTCCGGAGCAGGTTTACGGCTCCCTGGGGGAGGTGGTGGCAGGCAAGAAACCGGGCCGCCTGGGTCCTGAGGAGATCACGGTCTTCGATTCCACCGGCCTGATCATCCAGGACCTGGCCCTGGGCTACGTCGTCTATCTCCGGGCCCGGGAACGGGGTCTGGGGGAGGAGAAGGATTTTTTGAAGTAAGATTTGGCAGAGGGAACATCACCCGGTGCGTAAACCGGTGAATTGGTCGTGGACCTGGCGGAAAGTCTGAATGGACAAGTCCTGGGGGCCATGACTTCTTCCCTCCCTGCGGCGCCGGGAGGGGCGTCTGGGCTACTAATTTATAGCAGGCCCAAAAAGGCCTTGACCTTCTCCAGGATTTCCGGGCGGCTGGCCGGGTCGAACTCCCACAGGGTGGACTGTTGGGGGGCGTCCTTGTCATCGTCCATGCAGTCCCCGAAGCCGCAGACCGCCGGAGGGGAGCTGGGCGGCCCCAGGAGCCGGGCCAGGCGCTCCGCCACCCCGGCCATCTCGCCCCGTACCGGCCAGAGGTTCAAAACCAGGTGGTCCCGGGCCAGCCGTAAGTGGAGGTTGAGGGCCCCCTCCGGGTCCTGGCGTCCGGCTTCAAGGCCTTCAAATGAGGTGCCGCGCCGGTCTTCCCGCACCGTGAAATCGAATTTTATCGGCAGCGTCATGATCTATCCTCAGGGCTTTGATTAAGGGCTGTCCAGGAGGGCCGCGGCCCGGCCCGAGAACCCCACGGAAATGCCAGATAAAGAGATTATAGCAGAGATCCCGGAAATTTCCAGGAATTCCGGGAGCATCCATGGTGCGGCCGCGCCCCGCCTGGGTCCGGCTCGACCATAATGCATTTTCCGTTTGAAATTTGTTAAAAGTGCATTATATGTAGCATTATATGTAAAAAAATACCCACAGGGTTAAATCCGAAATCGGCTCACTAGAGACTACCAAGGAGGATGGCGAAATGGCGAAGCAAGCGCTAAAGGCGGCAAGCAAACGTTATTGCTATGCCTTCGAGGAAGGCGACGGCGCCAATAAAAAGCTGTTGGGGGGTAAGGGCGCCGGCCTGTGCACCATGACCCAGATCGGGTTGCTGGTGCCCCCGGGCTTCTGTATCACCACGGAGGCCAACCTGGATTATTTCGGCCAGGGTTCGCATATGCCCGTGGGTTTGATGGATGAAGTGCACGATTATATGGAAGCCCTGGAGAAAAAGACCGGAAAAGGGTTTGGCGACCCGAAAAACCCCCTGCTGGTTTCGGTGCGTTCCGGTTCCGCCCTCTCCATGCCGGGGATGATGGATACCATCCTCAACCTGGGACTCAATGATGAGACCGCGCAAGGCATGGTGGCCCTGACCGGGGACGAACGCTTCGTCAACGACGTCTATCGCCGCTTCCTGCAACTCTTCGGCAAGATCGGCCTGGGGGCGCAGGATGCCGGGTTTGATGAGATATTTGAGGAAGTGAAAAAGGAGCAGGGCGCCACCATGGACACCGAGCTTTCCGCGGAGGCTTTGTCCACGATCCGTGAGCGCTTTAAGGAATATATCCAAAAGAGCACCAGCCGGCCTTTCCCTCATGACCCCTGGGCCCAGTTGCTGATCGCCATCGAGGGGATCTTCAAATCCTGGATGGGGAAACGGGCGGTGGATTACCGCCGCCAGTTCAACATCACCCCGGATCTGGCCAACGGCACCGCGGTGAATATCTGCACCATGGTCTTCGGCAATATGGGCAACGACTGCGCCACTGGGGTGGGCTTCACCCGGGACCCGGGGACCGGGGAGAACGTCCTTTACGGCGATTATCTGATCAACGCCCAGGGCGAGGACGTGGTGGCCGGCATCCGCACCCCCCGCCCCCTGAAGGAACTGCGCATCGACATGCCGGCCATCTACCGGGAACTGGAAAAGCTGCGCGCTATCCTGGAGAATCACTACCGGGAGGTGCAGGACATTGAATTCACCATCGAGCGGGGCAGGCTCTACATGCTGCAGACCCGCAACGGCAAGATGAACGCCTGGGCCTTGTGCAAAACCTCAGTGGACATGGAGAAGGAAGGACTCATTACCGAGGAGGAAGCCCTGCTGCGGATAGAGCCGGACATGCTGGAGCAGTTCCTGCACCGGCGCATCGACCCCCATGCCAAGATCGAGCCGCTGGCCGTGGGCATTTCGGCCTCTCCCGGCGCGGCCACCGGAAAGGTGGTTTTTGACGCCGACCGGGCGGAGCGTCTGGGAAAAGAAGGGGAGAAGATCATCCTGACCCGCATCGAGACCAAACCTGAGGATATTCACGGGTTTTTCGCGGCCCAGGGGATTCTCACCAGCCGGGGCGGCAAGACCTCCCACGCCGCGGTGGTGGCCCGGGGCATGGGCAAACCCTGCGTCTCCGGGGCAGAAGGTTTGGACATCAATTATGACCTGAAAGAGGCCCGGGTGGGCAAGGTGGTCATCAAGGAAGGGGACATCGTCACCCTCGACGGCACCAATGGCAGCTTTTTCCTGGGAACGGTGCCCATGCTGGATCCGGAGCTGCCCAAGGACCTGGCCACCCTGATGCACTGGGCCGACAAGGTGGCCAAACTGGAGGTGTGGGCCAACGCCGACACCCCGGAGATGGCGTCCAAGGCCAGGCACCATGGGGCCAAGGGCGTCGGCCTGTGCCGCACCGAGCGCATGTTCAACGATCCTGCGCGCCTGCCCCTGATGCGCAGCATGATCCTGGCCGAAAGCCCCGAGGAACGGAAGGGCTGGGCGGACAAGCTTATGCCCATGCAGCGCGCCGATTTCCTGGAGATCTTCCGGGCCATGGACGGGCTGCCGGTCACCATCCGGCTGCTGGACCCGCCGCTGCACGAATTTCTGCCCAGCATTGAAGAGCTTCTCAACGAAACCAACCGGCTCCGGGAGTTCAGCCAGATGATTAACGCCCTGGAGCAACTGCCCGGCACCGTAACCCTGCTGGGTCCGGATCTTTATCAGCACGTACCCTCCATTGAGGCGGTCACCCGGGAGCTCAGCGAGTTCAAGGCCAAGGGCATTGACCAAAAAATTCTGAGTGACAAAGAGCACATGCTGCGCCGGGTGCGGGTGCTTTGCGAATACAACCCCATGCTGGGGAACCGGGGGGTGCGCTGCGGCATCTCCTTTCCGGAAATCTACGACATGCAAATCCAGGCCATCTTCGAGGCCGCGGCCCTGGCCCTGCGGGACAAGATCGACGTCCGGCCGGAGATCATGGTGCCCAATGTCTGCACCCTCCAGGAGCTGGTCTGGGTGAAGCCCCGGGTGGAGAAGATCCATCTGGAGGTGGAAAAGCGTTACAATGTCAAGATCAAATACAAATTCGGCACCATGGTGGAAATCGCCCGGGCCTGCGTCCGGGCCGGCCAGTTAGCGAAAACCGCGGAGTTCTTCTCTTTCGGCACCAACGACCTCACCCAGGGGACCTTCTCCTTCTCCCGGGAAGACGCGGAAAACAAATTCCTGCCCATTTACAACACCGTGGGCATCCTGAGGCACAACCCCTTCGAAATCCTGGATGAGTTGGGGGTAGGCTGGCTCATGCAGTACGCGGTGAGCGAAGGGCGCAAGACCCGCCCCGACCTGAAGATCGGCATCTGCGGCGAACACGGTGGCCAGCCGCAGGCCATCGAGTTTTGCCACCGCATCGGGCTCAACTACGTGTCGTGCTCGCCGATGCGCATCCCCATCGCCCGCATGGCCGCGGCGCACGCGGTCATCAAGGAAAAGCGGGGCCAGGCCGCCAGGTCCAAATCCCTGTAAGTCCATCTTGAAGAAATCAAGGCGGCCGGGGCTGGGTGAAACCCAACCCCGGTCGCCCGCCCTCCGCCATGGCCCGGTTCGAAACCTTGGAGATCTGTTGGAGGCCGTTCCATGTTCAGGCGCATCCGCCGGATTTGGCTGGAGGAAGGGGCCCGGGATTACCAGATGGCCCGGCGCATCCTGGCGCGGCTGCGCCACCTGCCGGTGACGGTCATCGAAGATCGCCGGGCCTTGCGGGCCCCGGAGCATGAACGGGCCCGCTGGCTCCCGGAGGCCAAGACTACCCTGCTGCTGGCGGTGCAAAAGGGGCCTTTCCGGCGCCCCTGTCCCGGGACCAGGGATTACCTCTGCTGCGGCTACCAGGTGTTGCAGGTGGCGCTCAACTGCCCCATGGATTGCAGCTACTGCGTCCTCCAGGGTTATGTCAATGTGCCGGCCATCACCATTTTCGTCAACCTGGAGGATTTGCTGGGGGAGCTGGAGGCTGGCTGGCAAGCCGAGCCCGGGGCCGGCTGGCGCCTGGGCACCGGGGAATTCGGGGACAGCCTGGCCCTGGATTCCCTCATGGGCCTCCATCAACGGCTGATCCCCTGGTTCAAAGGCCGGCGGGCGGCCCTGGAGATCAAAAGCAAGGCGCAGGACCTGGGAGAGTTACTGCCCCTGGGTCCTAACCCCCAGGTGGTCTTTGCCTGGTCCCTCTCGCCCGAAGAGGTGGTCCGGGAAGTAGAGAGGTTTACGGCCCCCCTGCAGGCCCGGCTTCAGGCGGCCGCGGCGGCCGCGGCCGCGGGCTTTCGGGTAGCCTTCCACTTCGACCCCCTGATCTATTTCCCCGGCTGGGAAGCGGCCTACCGGCGCACGGTGGAGGCTTTGGGAGAAGCGGCGCCGTCCGGGAGCATCGCCTGGATTAGCCTGGGGGCGCTGCGGTTTCCGCCGGCTTTGCGGCCCCTGATCCACCAGCGTTTTCCCGGCAGCCGCTGGGCGGCCCAGGAGATGGTGCGGGCCCCGGACGGCAAGCTCCGCTATTTCAAGGACCTCCGGGTGGAAATGTACGGCCGCCTGCGCCAGTGGCTGGAGGAGGCGGCCCCGGGGGCCCAGCTCTATCTCTGCATGGAAAGCCCCCGGGTCTGGCGGGAGGTCTTTGGCTTCGTCCCGGATGCAGGGGAATTGGCCCGCTGGCTGGATAGCCGGGTCTTTCCCACCGATTAAGGGCGAACCTTCCTCCGGCTCCTCCGGCTCTGGCCAGGCCCCTCCGGGCGCCTTCCCGGGCGGCGGGGAGGAGTTCCCTCAACCGCGGGCCCACTCCGGTGGCCGTGAGATGCTCTTCCTCCAGGATTCCTGATTCCGGGAATGGATGACTGCAGGCGCCTCGCCCATTTTTCTATTCGTAGATACTCCGAGAAATTTTAGAAAAAGGTTCAGGGGTTTTCCCCAATCCTGGCAATCGCTTGGAAAATCAGGCAGGTTTCATCGGGAAGTCGCCAGGGGACTTTAAAATTGGGGGGCGGTGATTATTATGTTAGAGAATCCATTGGAGGGGAGAGGCTTTAGTGATCCAACTTGAGGGGGTGAGCAAGGTTTACCGGCGAGGGCCCGAGGAGATTCTGGCCCTCCGGGAGGTGGACCTTAAGATCACTTCCGGCGAATTTGTGGCCATCACCGGCAAGAGCGGCTGCGGCAAGAGCACTCTGCTGCACGTCATCGGCGGTCTGGAGCAGGTTTCCCGGGGCCGGGTGCTCCTGGAGGGCCGGGACCTGGCCCAGCTTCGGGAACCTGAACTCACCCGCTTCCGTCGGGATAAAGTGGGGGTGGTTTTTCAGTCCTTTAATCTGCTGCCTTTGCTGACCCTGGCGGAGAACGTGGCCCTGCCCCGGGCGCTCCAGGGCGTTCCCTATCCCCAGGCCCGGGGAGAGGCGGCCCGCTGGCTGGCGGAAGTAGGACTGGAAGAGCGCCTGGACCACAAGCCTCACCAGGTTTCCGGGGGCGAGATGCAGCGGGCCGCCATCGCCCGGGCCCTGATCAACTCCCCGGCGGTGATTCTGGCGGACGAACCCACCGGCAACCTCGATTCCGCCACCACGGCCCAAATCCTCCGGCTCTTTTCCCAACTTAATCGCCAGTGGCGCAAGACCGTGGTCCTGGTGAGCCACGCCCCGGAGGCGGGCGCGGCGGCCCAGCGGGTGCTCAAGATGCAGGACGGCCGGCTCCTGCCATGACCCCCTGGCTCTTCCGCCTTCCCCTGCGCCATCTGAGCCAGTATCCCGGGCGCACCTTTTTGGGGATTCTGGGCATCGCCTTGGGCACCGCGGTTTATCTCAGCATCTCCCTGGCCGCGGCCAGCGCCATCCAGAGCTTTCAGGCCGGGGTCGCCGCGGTGGCCGGCAAGGCCCAATGGCGGATTCAAAGCCCCGGGGCGCCCCTGGATGAAAACCTGTTCGCCAGGCTGCGCCGCCTGCCCGAGGTCAAGGCGGCGGCCCCGGTGGTGGAAAGCGTCCTGCAGCTCCGCGGCCCTCGCCGGGGGCCGGTGCTCCTGTTGGGGATCGACCCCTTTTCCGAAAAGGACTTCCGGGACTATGAATTTGAGCAGGATGGCGGCCTGCCGGGGCGCCTGTCGAGGGGAGACTGGGTCGAGTTCCTCACCCGCCCCGATGCGGTTTTGGTAAGCCAACCGCTGGCGGCCCGACTGGGCCTCAAGATGGGGGACTCCCTGCCGGTTCTGGTGGGTCCGGCCAGAAAGAGTCTCACCGTCAGGGGAATATTTCGCTCCGCCAGCGGCCTCTACCCCCTGGACGGGGCGGTGCTCCTCATGGATATAGCTGCGGCCCAGGAGCTTTTGGACCGGGTGGGGCTTCTGGACTATATCGACCTCTCCACCACCGGCGGTGAGGCCCGGCTGCCGGCGTGGCTAAAGAAAGAGCTGCCTCCCGGGGTGGAAGCGGTCAGGCCCGGGGCCTTGGAGAG
The DNA here is from genome assembly GCA_963812655.1 of uncultured delta proteobacterium. Classification (GTDB taxonomy): domain Bacteria; phylum Desulfobacterota; class Desulfobaccia; order Desulfobaccales; family 0-14-0-80-60-11; genus JAPLJC01. The sequence continues at coordinate 202,641 of CAWEWX010000039.1, forward strand.
CCACACCCAGGGGCTGGTAGCCGCTTATCGCCTCAATCTGGCGGTCCTCAGCGCCATCGCCCTGTTCGTGGGGATGTTCCTCATCTACCAGTCGGTGACCCTGTCGGTGGTGCGGCGGCGGCGGGAGATCGGGCTGTTGCGCACCCTGGGGGCGACCCCGGGGCAGGTGCTGCGGTTGTTTCTGGCGGAGGGCCTGGTGAGCGGCCTGGCGGGAGGCGCACTCGGCCTGATCCTGGGGGTCGGCCTGGCGCGGGGGGTCCTGGCGGTGATGACCCGGAACCTCACCTCCCTGTACACGCCGGTGGCGGCCGCAGAGGTGCGGCTGGCCTGGGGCCTGCTGCTCCAGGCCTGGGGGCTGGCGCTGGCCGCCACCCTGGCGGCCGCGTGGCTTCCGGCCCGCGAAGCGGCCCGCACCCAACTCCGGGCCGTATGGCAGCGGCAGGAACTCGAAGAGAGAATCGAAAGCAGGGCAGGCAGGATCTTTTTCTGGGGGGTCGCCGCCCTGATCCTGGCGGGCCTGGGCGCTTCCTTCCGGGTCAACCGCGGTCCCCCCTGGCCCGCCTTCGCGGCGGCCTTCCTCATCCTCTTGGCCTTCGCGCTGTTCACCCCATTGGCCACCCTGCTTATGGGGCGGGCCTGGCAAAGACCCTTACAAAGATGGCCTGCGGCGGCGCTGGGCTGCCGCTACCTGGCCGGCTCCCTGAGCCGCACCGCGGTGAGCATCGCCGCCCTGGCCTGCGCCCTGGGAATGCTCATCGCGGTGACCGTGATGATCGGCTCCTTCCGGCAAACCGTCAACGACTGGGTGAGCCGGGCCATCAGCGGAGATATCTTCTTCGGGCCCGCGATCTTCTCCACCGCGGCCTACGACCACTACCTGCCCCCGGAAATCCTCCCGGAACTCCGGGAGGACCCCGAGATCGCCGACATCTATCTCTACCGCTGCGTGCGCCTGCCCTTCCAGGACCGCCAGATCCTGGTGATCGGCGGCAGCTTCCAGGTGCTGGCGAAACACGGCGGCCTCTGGTTCCGGCAGGGGAATACCCAGGCGATCATGCAGGAGGTGGCGGGAGAGGGTCAGGGGGTAGGGGCGGGTTTGAAACCCGCCCCTACGGCCCGAGATATCGCCAAGGATGGTTCTCAAGATTTTCTTGACCGAAACCCGAAAGCAGAGAACCTAAAACCGTCTTTACCGGCCGTGGTCATCTCCGAGACCCTGGCCGAGGCCTTTCATTACCGGGAAGGGGACCGCCTCATCCTGCCCACCCCCGCGGGACCCCAGGAGCTCACGGTCGCCGGGGTTTTTTATGACTACCGCACCGACGGCCCCAGCCTCTGGATGGACATCGGCCTCTTCCGCCGCTTCTGGCGGGACCGCCACCTGAACGCGGTGCGCCTCTACCTGAAGGACCCCCGGCGGGTGCCCCAGGTGCAGGCCCGGCTGCAGGAGAAATACGGGGTCCCATACCACCTCCTGGCCCTGTCCCACCGGGATTTGCGCCAGGGAATCCTAAAAATTTTCGATGAAACCTTTGCCTTAACCTACGCCCTGGAAGGGGTGGCGGTGGTGGTGGCGGTCTTCGGCATCATCACCACCTTCCTGGTGCTCATCATGGAGCGGGAGCGGGAGCTGGCGCTGCTCCAGGCGGTGGGGGCCTCCCGCCGCCAGATTCTCGCCCTGGTCCTCACCGAGTCGGGGCTGGCCAGCTTGTTGAGTTTCCTCTTGGGCGCCGCCTGCGGCTCGGTGCTCTCCTTGCTGCTCATCCTGGTGATTAACAAGCAGGCCTTCGGCTGGACCATCATGCTCCATTGGACCCCGGGCATCTACTGGCAGAGCCTGGCGCTGGTGATGGGCCTGGGGCTGGGCGCCGCGGCCTACCCGGCCTGGCGGGCCATGCGGCCTAACCTGGCGGCGATTTTGAAGGAGGAATAATTCTCATTGATTAAAATTAAACCTTATTTTATATAATTAAGGGGTAAAATTATTAATGGGTTTGGCAATGAATGTCACCGAACTGATTCGAGCCTTTCGTGAGGACCTGCCTAACCGATCAGTAATTGAATTGGTTCAGAAACACATTACCTTTGGTAGCGATTGTTATGCTCTAAAACGAGATGCTCATTTTGAGTTGAAGAACCAAGTTGCCCGAAAGTTTGATATTAATCCAACCGAAGTAGTTGTAGTTGGGTCCGCTAAACTAGGTTTTAGCATAGTATCTGGAAAAAGGTATCGTTGGTTCGGAGATTCTTCAGATATTGATATTGCACTTTGTTCTAACAAACTTTTTGATCAAATATGGATAGATGTTTTCGATTATTGGCGGCGAGGTGATTTTTGGGATGAACTAAACCAATTCCGAAAATATCTATTTAGAGGATGGATGAGACCTGATAAATTACCCCCAGCAAAATCCTTTGCAAGAAGCCAAGAATGGTGGGATTTTTTTCGCCAATTAGCATCAACAGGGAATTTTGGAAATTATAAAATATGTGGGGCTCTTTACAAGAGTTGGCATTTTTTAGAATCTTACCAAGCAAAATGTATGAGTGAATGCAAAGAATTGGAGGAAATAAGTCAATGAAAAATACCGGGACAAATCGGAAAATTCGTCAACTTATAACAAGTGTTCGCGAAGGCAAGCTATTACCACGGCCAGATTTTCAAAGGCGCCTCGTTTGGAATAATAAAGATAAGAGTTCATTTCTTGAGACAGTATTAATGGACTATCCATTTCCAGAAATTTATATAGCAGCTGGAGAAGTTAATGTTGAAACCGGAGAGGGGAAGGAGTTATTGGTGGATGGGCAACAGAGAGTAACTACTCTTTACCAATATTTTACTGCATCGCCGGACCTAATTCTTTCAAAATCTGTTCGACCATATGCAGAGCTTACAAAAGATGAAAAAGAAAGGTTTCTCCAATATGATGTTGTTGTTAGAGACCTTGGGCAAGTGGATATTGAAATTATAAGGAATGTCTTTCAAAGAATCAATGCCACTCGATACGCTCTGAATGCAATGGAAATACATAATTCAAGATACGAAGGTGCATTTAAAGATTTTGCCGAAGAATATGCAGAAAGGCCTTTCTTTGACTCACATAGAATTTTCAGCGCATCAGAAATTAGAAGAATGCAAGATATGAGATTTGTTGCCGTTCTGTCAGTAACTATATTAGGGACATATTTCAACCGTGATGATGAATTAGAGGAATATTTAAAAAGATATAATGATGAGTTCCCTTTACGAAAAGATCTTGAAAAGGAGATAGATGCCGTTTTCGGTTTTATCGATCATATGGACATGCCTGCAACTTCAAGAACATGGAAAAAAGCTGACATGTTTACTTTGATGGTCGAATTACATCGAATATTTTTTAAGCAGGGAATATTGATCGATAACAAAGAGTTCGCGGAAAAATTGAAGATATTCTATTCTCTTGTTGATGATTCAGAAAGCCGAAAAGACCCCAAAAAGGATCCTGCAAAATATTATAAAGCGGCTTTGCAGGCCACGAATGATCGCTCCAGCCGTGTAACAAGGGGTGAAATTATTCAAAAAATTATTGAATCCTGTGTTCATATGGGAAAAATTGCCACCAGCGAGGTTTGTAAAGCATCGGGAATATATAGGGTGATTAATCATATCGAACACCCAAAAGAAATTACAATGGTGGCAGGTAGACCATTTCCACCTTGCTCCGAATGTAGTAAAAGAGTTGAATACCGGTTGGTACGGAAAACACAGCAGTAATTCTTAGTATGCAACCACACCAAAGAAAATATGGACGGAGCCGTTGAACTTGTGCCATCGGTAAAGCTCGGCGCTATTTATGGCCTCCCACATTACTTAGCTTGGTAAATAAGCATCTTATTTCCTGCGCCATTCGTTAAGCAAACCCGCAGCCTAAAACGCCCTCTAACCTTCCCACATTTCGGAGGTTGGGCTGTTTATCGGTGTTCGCGAGGGGGAATGCACCATTTTTTGAAGAAGATTAGTCGAATGGCGAGGCACCTGGGGTGGGTGACTGACGGTGTTATGAAGGAAGGATAAATTCTTAATGAAATGGTGGGCTCGTGTCCACCCAACAGGTCTTTGCCAGGGGTGACAAAAGGCAAAGGCGATGATATGTTAAACGCATGCTGAAGCGCACCTTTATCCACCTCAACGGGGTGGGGCCCCGGGGTGAGGCCCATTTCTGGAACCAGGGGGTGGGGACCTGGGAGGATTTTCTGGGCGCTTCGCGGCTCTCCGGCCTGTCCTGGGACCGGCTCCGGCGCCTCCAGGAGGAGTTGCGGGAATCCGTGCGCCAGGTGGATGATCCCGCCTACTTCGGGGCCCGCCTGGCTGCGGCGGAGCATTGGCGCCTGTTCCGCGCCTTTAAGCCCCGGGTCGGCTACCTGGACATCGAAACCACCGGCGCCTACTGGCCGGGGCTGTCGGTCACCGTGGTGGGCCTCTATAACGGCAGCGGCCTCCTGCAACAATTCGTCCAGGGCCGGAATCTGCAGCAGTTCCCGCGGGCCCTGGCGGACTTCGACCTGCTGGTCACCTTCAACGGCACCCAATTCGACCTCCCGGTGTTAAGGTCCTTTTTCCCGGACCTGACCCTGCCGCCCCTGCACGTGGACCTGCGCTTTCTCCTGGCCCGCCTGGGCTACCGGGGGGGCCTCAAGAAGATCGAACCCCGCTTCGGCATCCGGCGGCCCGGAGAGGTGGACGGCATGGACGGCTACATGGCGGTGATCCTCTGGGAGCGCCACCAGCGGGGCGACCGCACCGCCCTGGAGCTACTCCTGCAATACAACCGGGAGGACGTCGTCAACCTGGAGGTCCTCATGGAACATGCCTTCCGGATGCAGCAAGAGCGGCTGTTGCCGGCAACCCGGTTCACCCCCGAGGCCCGGAGGGCGCCAGGCAGAATCTAGGGCGGCCCGGGACCGCCATTAATATTGGCGCGCACCGAGCGCGAGACGCACGGGCGAGAGGCACAGGCGGGACGCCTAGGCTACCACAATCAGGGGCACGGCAGGCACGCCGTGCCCTTAAGTTTTTTCGGGGTGGCATTGCCGATGCGGTTATGCTACAAGAGGCGAACCGGCCGGCTTCCCTAGAAGCTATTGGAAAATCTGATTTCATTGTCATCCTGAACGAAGTTAAGGATCTAAAGTCATTAAAAATACGAGATTCTTCGCTTCGCTCAGAATGACATTTTTGGGCAGCTAGGGGTTTGCAATTGCTTTAGTATCGTGTTTCGGGAATATGTTTAAGATATCTTGGCCCTAAAAACTCCCCCTCAAGGGAGGGGGAGAAAAGATCTTAATCCTTAGTTAAGATAATCCTGAGACGTTACACTAGCAAAAAATCCCAGGTTGCCAGGCGAGTCCGCAAACCGCTCGCAGGGCAGGGCGGGCGGCTGGTATATATCGCCAGCCAGATGTGATAAAATGAAGCTGGTTAGGGGCGTTTATGCAATTTTCCCGGATGCTGATTCCCACCTTAAAAGAGACGCCTGCGGAAGCGGAGGCGATTTCCCACCAACTGCTGCTGCGGGCCGGGATGATCCGCAAGGTGGCCTCGGGCATCTACAATTACCTGCCTCTGGGCCGGCGGGTTCTCGCCAAGGTGGAGCGGATCGTCCGGGAGGAGATGGACCGGGCCGGGGCCCTGGAGGTCTTGCTGCCCGCGGTGCAGCCCGCGGAGCTCTGGCAGGAGTCCGGCCGCTGGGCGGTGTATGGTAAGGAGCTGCTGCGCTTCCTGGATCGCCACGAGCGGGACTACTGCTTCGGGCCCACCCATGAAGAGGTGGTCACCGATCTGGTGCGCCGGGAGGTGCATTCCTACCGGCAGTTGCCCCTCAACCTCTACCAGATCCAGACCAAGTTCCGGGACGAGATCCGGCCCCGCTTCGGACTGATCCGCTCCCGGGAATTCATCATGAAGGATGCTTACAGCTTCCACCCGGACGAAGCCGGGGCCGAGGCCTGCTACCGGGAGATGTATCAGGCCTATGACCGCATTTTCCGGCGCTGCGGCCTCCGGTTCAAGGTGGTGGAGGCGGACTCCGGCCCCATCGGCGGCAGCTTCTCCCACGAATTCATGGTCCTGGCGGACACCGGCGAGGACCTGCTGGTCTCCTGCCAGGCCTGCGACTACGCCGCCAACCTGGAGAAGGCCGAGGTGCCCCTGGAGGCGGCGGCCCCCGGCCCCCCCGCGGGGGACCGGGAGCTGGTGGCCACCCCGGGGGTGCGCCGCGTTGAGGAGGTGGCCGGATTTTTAAAGGTTTCCCCCCGGGAGATCGTCAAAACCCTGATCTACGAGACTGAGCGGGGCCCGGTGGCGGTCCTCATCCGGGGCGACCACGAAGTCAACGAAGTGAAGGTGAAAAATCTCCTGGGGGTCACCGACCTGGCCCTGGCTGGGCTGATCCGGGTTCAGGAGCTTACCGGGGCCGAGGCCGGCTTTGCCGGCCCGGTGGGCCTGACGATCCCCATCTACGCCGATCAGGCGGTGGCCCGCCTGGATTCCATGGTCACCGGGGCCAATCGGGATAATCACCACCTGCTGCGGGTCCATCCCCGGCGGGACCTGGAGATCGCCCAGGTGGCGGACCTGCGCCTGGTCACGGCCCAGGACCCCTGCCCCCGCTGCGGGGGGGCGCTGGCCCTAATGCGGGGCATCGAGGTGGGGCACATCTTTAAGCTGGGGGACAAATATTCCAGGGCCATGAAGGCCGTTTACCTGGACCAGGAAGGGGCCGAGCAGTATCTCTACATGGGCTGCTACGGCATCGGGGTGAGCCGCATCGTGGCCGCGGCCATCGAGCAAGGCCACGACGCCCACGGCATCATCTTCCCCATGGCCCTGGCGCCGGTGCAGGTGGGCCTGATCCCCATCTCTCTCACCGACGCCGCGGTGCGGGATTGCGCCTTTGAGCTGCACCGGGTGCTGACGGCCGCGGGCCTCGAAGTGCTCCTGGACGACCGGGATGAGCGCCCCGGGGTGAAGTTCAAGGACTGCGATCTGCTGGGCATCCCCCTGCGAGTGGTCATCGGCTCCAAGACCCTGGAGAAGGGGCAGGCGGAAGTGAAGCAACGGGGACCCGAGCGGGAGCCGGAATTTGTCTCGATCCAAGATTTGCCCGATTACCTGAAACAGAGGATTGCCGAGCAGACTGATGGAAGTGAGAGGCCTTGAACCTTGAACTTTGAACTTTGAACCATGGCTAACCGCATCATCCGCCTCCAGAACATCATTGAGGAAGTGCTCCAGCACTATCCGCAGGCGGATACCGCCATCATCGAAAAGGCCTACGTCTTTTCGGCCCGGGCCCACGAAGGGCAGTTGCGTCTGAGCGGCGAGCCCTACCTCCTCCACCCCCTGGAAGTGGCCTACCTTCTGGCCCAGATGGGCCTGGGGGTGGCCACCGTGAGCGCCGGCCTGCTGCACGATACGGTGGAGGATTCCGCCGCCACCCTGGACGATCTGGAAGAGTATTTCGGCGAGGAAGTGACGGATATCGTCAACGGGGTCACCAAGATCGGCCAGCTCAGCTTCGGCGACCGGCAGACCCAGCAGGCCGAATACATCCGCAAGATGATCCTCTCCATGTCCTACGACATCCGGGTGCTCTTGGTGAAACTGGCCGACCGGGTCCACAACATGCGCACCCTGGGGTTCATGGAGCCGGCGGCGCGCAAGCGCGTCGCCCGGGAGACCCAGGAGATCTATGCCCCACTGGCCGGCAGGCTGGGAATTTTCCGGATCAAGGCGGAGCTGGAAGACCTCTCCTTCTTTTACCTGGAGCCCGAGGCCTACCAGCAGATCCAGGAGGGTCTGTCCCGCAGGCGAGGGGAGCAGGAGAAATACATCCTGGAGGTCTGCCAACTGCTCCGGGAAAAGCTGGCGGAGCACGGTATCAAGGATGAAGTCAGCGGCCGCCTCAAGAATTACTACAGCATCTACCGCAAACTTCAGGCCCAGCAGATCACCCTGGATGAGCTCTACGACCTCCTGGCCTTTCGCATCGTCGTGGAGACGGTGCACGAGTGCTACGAGGCCCTGGGGGTGATCCATGCCCTTTTCCGGCCGGTGCCCGGGCGCCTCAAAGACTATATCGGCATGCCCAAGGCCAACATGTACCAGTCCATTCACACGACGGTGATCGGCCATTACGGCGAGCGGCTGGAGATCCAGATCCGCACCCGGGAGATGCACCGGGTGGCCGAAGAGGGCATCGCCGCCCACTGGAGTTACAAGGAACACCGGGCCTTCAAGGAGCAAGACGCTAAGCGCTTCACCTGGCTCAAGCAGATGGTGGACCTCCAGAAGGACTTGAAGAGTCCCCAGGAACTCCTGGAAGGGGTGCGCCTAGAGCTCTATCCGGAGGAGGTTTACGTCTTCACGCCCACCGGCGAGGTCAAGGAACTGCCCCGGGGCGCCACCCTGGTGGACTTTGCCTATGCCATCCATACCGAGGTTGGCAACCGCTGCAGCGGCGCCAAGGTGAACGGCCGCATGATGCCCCTGCGCACCGAATTGCAGAACGGCGACACGGTGGAGATCATCACCTCGCCGCATCACCAGCCCAGCCGGGACTGGCTGCAGTTCATCAAGACCACCAAGGCCAGGCACAAGGTCCGCCAGTGGCTCAAGGCCGCGGAGCGGGAGCAGAGTATCACCCTGGGAAAGGAGCTGCTGGAGCGGGAGCTACGCAAGTCCGGGGCCAGTCTGCAAAAACTGATCAAGGAAGGGGAGGAGCTAAAAAGGGTGACCCAGGAGTTCTCCTTTGTGGGGGTGGATGACCTCCTGGCCACCATCGGCCACGGCAAGCTCTCCCCGGGGCAGATCACCGGCAAACTCTTCCGGGTGGCCCAGACTCAGCCGGAAGGGGCGCCCCCGGAGGCGGAGCGCCGGGAAATTAAGCCGGAGGCGGGCGGCAGCCTCAAAATCAAAGACCTGGACGACCTCCTGATGCGCCTGGCCAACTGCTGCCAGCCCATTCCCGGGGATACCATCATGGGTTACATCACCCGGGGGCAGGGAGTCACCATCCATCGGGCCGACTGCCCCTACCTGGCCAGCACCGAGGAGGTCCGCCAGATCCCGGCGGAATGGGACGGCGGCGGGGCAGGGAAGGTCTACCCGGTGAAGATCCAGGTGGTCACCGTGGACAAGCCGGGCCTGCTGGCGGACATTACCAGCGCCCTGAAGAGCGCCGACGTCAACGTCACCCGGGCCTCGGTGGAAACCACCCAGGACCGCAAGGGCATTGCCCGGTTCACCATTCAGGTGGCGGACCAGCAACACCTGGATAAGGTCTTCGGGTTTCTGAAGCGTTTGAAGGAAGTGATTTCGGTAAGAAGGGTGACGGGGTAGAAGAAGCGGTTAGCTATCAGCTTTCAGCAGTCAGCTAAAAGCAAAAGCAAAGGCAGAAGCAAAACCAAGACGCCAAAACCAAAATCCAAAAGCTGATCGCTGAACGCTGAAACCTTTTTTAGGCGGGTTTGTTAACCAGCCCCGAGCGCAGGCAGCGGGTGCAAACCCGAAGATAACGCACGCTGCCCTGGCGGACGGCCCGGACCTTGCGCAGATTGGGCTTCCAGCGGCGTTTGGTGTGGTTGTTGGCGTGGCTGACATTGTTGCCCACCTCGGGGCGCTTGCCGCAGATCTCACAGACGTAGGACATGGTACAACCCTCCTCAAACTTTTAAACTATATAAAAAATCTCCGGGAAAGCAAGGGGCGAAAAGACGCTTTTCGGGTTGCGGTTTGCGGTTTTCGGTGGAAACCTTCGCATAATCAGTACATTAGTAGAGCCTGAAGCAATTTGAATTTTTAATCTGGAACAGGCGCCTTCCCGCTCCTTAAACTGTAGCCGCAGGCTTCAGCCTGCGTAAGCTAAATATTTGCGGCGGCATTTTAAAAGGAATCTGATGGAGCAAAAGATGAAATCTGCCAGGGCGAGATATTCTCTGGGCCTGGTGCTGATCCTGCCGCTGGTTTTGGGACTGGCCGCCGCGGTCCCGGCCTGGAGTATACAAAAAACTTCCCAGGAGGAGGCGGCCCTCTTTTCTTACCGCGACCTGGGCCCGGTGGACCTGTCTCCCAAGAAGCTGGAGGTGGAGGTCTATGTCTCCCCCAGCCCGGAGTTGGCCGCCTGCCGCCGCATGATCTCCTTAGTGGAGGACCAGGTGCAGCAGTTTTTCGCCCGGATGGGGGTGAACCTGGTCTATTGCCCGGCGGGGTCCAAACCCGGGCCGCTGGCCCCGGCCCAGCGGCTGCGGGTGGAGCTGCTGAGCCAACGGGAATGGCTGGAGGCGAGCTCTAAGGCCTTCGAGGTGGCCCCGCCCTTGCGCCTGCGCTTCCTCCAGGTCTGCCGGGACAAGTTCGCCTTTGCCCACCTGCCCTTGTCGGTGACCCAGATCTCCTTCAAGCGCTTCGAGGAGGCCCAGTTGAGGGCCGATCCTAAGGATGAGTCCCTGAACCGCAACTGGCTGGCCAATCTGCTGTGCCACGAACTGGGGCACCTCATGGGCCTCTACCACCCAGAAGAATTCGTCAACCACCCCATCCCGGTGCGCCTGCCGGACCAGGACCGGACTCCCAATTTCATGAGCCAGAAGATCGCCTTCCAAAAGGCGCTGGGGTTCGTGGAGTTCCAGCGGTTGCTGGTGCACAGCTACCTGGGGAAGGGCAAGGTCTATCAGCAATACCAGTACGTGAACTTCGACCCCCTGCGCTACCTGGAGCTGGTGAAGCTCTATAACGGCTACCGGGAGCCGCTGCCCAGGGCGTCAAAATTGGCCCAGAGACTGAAGCAAGGGAACCCCAGGGCCTTCGACGATAATCATGAGGATGACGAGGGTGATTGAAGGCGGCAGGGAGCAGTCAGTTTTCAGCAGTCAGGTAAGGCGGCCCGCCATTTTTCTTCTCGTTCCCAAGTTGTACTTGGGAACGTCCTTATGGCCCAAGCTGTGCTTGGGCAAAGCCAAGCTTTGCACCTAATTGGGTTCCCAAGCGCAGCTTGGGAACCAGAAAAAGCCATCTAGACTCCGATCCTGCCTTTCAAGGCGTCTATTTGAAAATCATAGGCATGCAAGCCCTTAGACGCAAAACTTAAACTGCCGGTCCGCACCCCCAAATCCTGGGCCATGTATTCCTGAACCAGCGCCAGGCCTCCCATGTTTTCAGGCCAGCCTCCATAGCAGTCCCAGGATCTGAAATAGACGTTCATACATAGATAGTTTTCACCATCTTCCTTAACGATCTTGGTGTCCACTATTCTCAGGCAGGGACTGGTGCCTCGCTCCATCTCATTGCGGTACTCCTGGTCATAGGCAAAGTTTGATTCCGGGTAGCCCACCGCGATGCAGCAATGGTTATTCCCAAACCCCACCCGCTTATAATGGTCGAGGCACCATTGCACCTGGTCAGGGACTAGCACCGCAGGTACCCGGCCCTCTTGCTTAAGGCCATCTAAGGCGAGTTGGGGTATGGCGTACCTGCCCCCCCGCAACCAGGTGGAATACCGGTAGTGTTCATTGGGTTTAAGTTCGCTATTCATCAAATATTCGACGAAGTAGTTCTCGATGGCTTCATCCGAAGTCGGCGCCGGAATTCCCTGGGGTACGCTTACCGCCAGGGGCAGCCTCACCCCGCCCTCGGTGTAGCGGATGGGTTCCAGGATAGTTCCGCTTACCATGTCAAACTCCAATCTCTCGGCTCCGGCAAAGGAGCCGGCATCGATTTTATATCGGCGCCCGTGGTGATAAAGTTGCCTTAATAATTCGAACCAGGTCTCATCCAGGTTTTTTCCTTCCACATGGACCGATCTGAAACCTTTCATTCCGGGGCCTCCATTGCCAACGGTTATTAAGGGCGACCCGAGCACAGGCTGGAAGCCTGTGCCATTGGCGCCCCTATAGCCAAACCGAGTTTTGAGATTAATTCCCCCTCACCCTAGCCCTCTCCCCCATCGGGGGAGAGGGGATAAAGAAGGAACTTAATGGCGGTCAGCTTTTTAGTTTTTAGTTTTCCCCTTAGCTGACTGCTGACCGCTGATAGCTGACCGCTACTCAATGCTTAAAACAGCGCTGGCCGGTGAAGACCATGGCCACCGGAGGCTCGGCTTCGTTGCAGGCCTCGATGACTTCGTAGTCACGCACTGAGCCGCCGGAGTGGGCCACCGCGGTGATCCCCTGGCGGATGCCTACGTCCACCCCGTCCCGGAAGGGGAAAAAGGCGTCGGAGATCATCACCGCGCCGCTGAGGCCGCCCTTGTCCTCTTGGGTGGCCAGGTCGATGACCACCTGGTCCGCGGCGTCCCGTTTGGCCCGGAGGATCTCCAGTTCCAGTTGTTTATAAGGCATGCCGAACTGCTTGAAGCAGAGGGTGTCGGCGTATTTGGTATAAGCCTTGAAGGCCGCGATCTCCGCCACTCCCACCCGGTCCTGTTCGCCGGTGCCGATGCCCACGGTGCAGCCGTCTTTCACGAAGATAACCGAGTTGGAAGTGATGCCCTGTTCCACCCACCAGCCGAAGAGGAGGTCGTCGTATTCCCGCTCGCTGGGCTGGCGCCGGCAGCGGTATTCCTGGCCCTGGTGCATGGCCGCGGCTGGTTTGAAATCCTCCCGCTTGAGGATGGCGTTCAAGGGCGACTGCTGGACGATGAGGCCGCCGTCGATCAGGGCCTTGAATTCCACGGTGCGGGCGTGCACCAGGTGTTGCAGCTTGGCGAAATGGGGAACTTTGATGATCCGCAGGTCCCTGGCTTTTTTGAGAATATCCAGGGCGCCGGCCTCGAAGTCCGGGGCAGCCACCACCTCCAGGTAGTTCCCGGAGATGAGTTCCGCGGTGGTCTTATCCAGGGGCCGGTTGAAGACCGCGGCGCCCCCGAAGGCGGCGATGCGGTCGGCCAGGTTGGCCCGATCGTAGGCCTCGGCCAGGGAGCCGGCCCAGGCCGCGCCGCAAGGGTTGTTGTGCTTCAGGATCACCGCCGCGGGCCTGGCCTGGAGATATTTGATGATATTGAGGCCGTTGTCCAGGTCCGTCAGGTTGGTCTTCCCCGGGTGCTTGCCCGCCTGGAGCATGGCCGCCTCGTCGATGGCGCTGGTGAGGCCGTTGCCGGGGTCCAGGAAATGGCAGCCCCCCAGGGTCAGATTTCCCCCCACCAGCTCGTAGAGGGCCGCCTCCTGGCCGGGGTTCTCCCCGTAACGCAGCCCCATTTCGATGACCTCGCCTTTGGCGTCGGGCAGCTTCCAGGTGCGCTTGCGATAGAGCAGCTTCTGGTTGCCGAAGCTGATGGTCATCTCCGGGGGGAAATGGTCCGCCATCACGGTGCGGTACATGGCCTTGATCTCACTCATCCGCGGTGCCTCCGAAGAAAGTTTTCTGTTTTCCGTTTTCTGGGTGGGCGCCGCCAGAGGCCGCTCGGTTAGGGCTATCTGCGAGCGTTCCCTTTAACCACTTTAAAGATTAAAGGCAATTTCCTCTTGCGCCGGAGCCGACCGCAGGCGGGCAACCTTATTGTGCCATGGGAAGGCCTCCTTGACAAGCGACTTTGGGGCTCCCGGGAGAAATTGACAGGAGGCGGGAAGAATGCTAATATTTCAAGTGAGTTGTCGGTGAGGAGGCGCCAGCCGCCTCGCCGGCGGGAATCGCCGCGGGTAACGCTTCTGCGTGTTAAGAGGTCTTAATAGATGGGCGGCTAAGCATGAGAAAAACGTTTTTTGCGCTTACAAAAAACCGGAAACCGCAAACCGCAAACCGAAAACTGCCTTTAACATGGAGATCAAGACCTTGGATTTCTTGGTGGGGGTGAGCGTAGGGGCGATTCTGGGCGTGGGCCTGACCCTGGCCATCAGGAGCATTCGGGGCTGGCTGGGCTACTCCGAAACCTCCCGGCTCAGGTCCGAAGTCCGCTCCCTGAAACGCCGCCTGGCGGAAAAAGACCGGCACATCGCCCGCATGCTCACCGAGACGGAGCGCCTGGCGGAGCGGCTGCAGGAGGCCAAGGTCCTGGAGCAGGTGGAAAAGAAGGGGCTGGATTGAAGGAAGGTTGTGCCAAGGCTAAGGCGTAGGGCGCGTCTTCCGCGCCCTGCCGGTGCGGCGGGCGTCTCGCCCGCCACTCAGTCCGCACCGGTTTTTTTCGAGGGACGCTGGCACCACCAATTCTTCACAACTTTTCAAGGCAGGAGGACAGATGGCCAGCAAGAAATTTTCCGTCAACGGGGCCGCGGTGGGCGGCCTGGCGGGGTGGGTGGCCGAAGTGGCCATTCAGGAGATCACCGGGCATCACATTACCAGCGGCATCCTGGAGCTGTTGGGCGCGGCGGCGGGGCTTTGCCGCCTGGACCGGCGGCTGGCCGCGGCCTTGCAAGACACCCTAAATGAGGCCCGGGGCGAGGACCGGGAAGATTATCGCCAACTGAAGGAGCGTATCCGGGAACTCACCCGGGATCTCCCGGAGTTGCGGGAGATTCTGGACAACCTGGTGGACGCCGGGCTCCAGGCCCAGAAGGCCTAAGGTGTTAGGACTGAGCCTGCTGGTGCGCCTGGGCCGCCGGGTCCTGGCGGGCCCGGTAGCCGGGTCCGGGATTTTGCCCGCCTCCTATTACCGCCACCTGGCGCTGGCGGCCATGGAAGGAGAGGATTTTCCCGGGGCCCTGGATTATCTGCAATGGGTGAAGGACCCCCTGCTGGCCCAGCTCCTGGTGTTGCGCCTGCGCCTGCTGGCTGACCGCCACGGCCGCCGCCGCCAGGTCCTCTCGGAGCTGCTGCAGGAGGCCAGTGGCACAGGCTTCCAGCCTGTGTCTTGCACAGGCCAGAGGCCTGTGCCACTAGAGAAATATCAGGCCCTGCTGCTGGCGGAGGAGCGGGCCCTTAAGCTCCTCAGGGCATACGAAGCCCGGGCCCTGGGCCTGTTGAGCAAAGAAGCTAATCTTGCCAGGGCGGGGTGACCCACCCCCGACCACCCCTGCTGCCGCCTGGGCGGCGGGTCAAGGGCATCTCCCGTTTGAGCCGATCTCTCCTGCCATCTCCGTCCAGGCAAACCGAGGCGCGGTTGGAAACAGATGATTATTACATGGGCCAGGCCCTGGACGCGGCAAGGCTCGCCCTGGCCGCGGGAGAGGTGCCGGTGGGCGCGGTGGTGGTGGGGGAGGGGGGTAAGATTCTGGGCCGGGCCTGCAACCAACCCATTGGGCTCCACGACCCCACGGGCCATGCCGAAGTGCTGGCGTTGCGGCAGGCCGCGGCCGCGGCCGGGAATTACCGATTGCCCGGGATGACCCTTTATGTTACCATTGAGCCCTGCATCATGTGTCTGGGGGCCTTGTTACAGGCCCGGGTGGCCAGGGTGGTCTTTGGCGCCACGGACCCCAAGGGTGGGGCCTGCGTCTCCCTGTTCCGCTTGCCGGAAGATGAACGTTTAAACCATCGGATTGAGGTAACCGGCGGGGTGCGGGAGGCGGAGTGCCGGGAGCTGCTGCAGGAGTTTTTCCGGGCCCGGCGCTAGGTTTGCGCTTCAGATTTTCGTTTAATAGAATAATAAATTCTGCTCTTATAGTAGAACCGAAAACCGAAAACCGTCTTTTCAGGAGGGGTACCGAAGAGGCCGTAACGGGGTCGACTCGAAATCGACTTGGGGGCTAATCACTCCCACGTGGGTTCGAATCCCACCCCCTCCGCCAGTAGTATAGTTGCCAGTGGTCAGTTGTCAGTAGTCAGTAGGATGGGTGGGCCTGGCCCGCCATTTAGGCTCACCACTTGCACAGCGCTTTTTATAACAGTTATACTTATAATAATACAGTATAGAATCTCTAGATGGACGATGTTACTTTAAAAAGAAAAGCTCTATCCGGACTCGCCAAATTTCTGGTGATTTTGTGTATCCTGATATTTTTGCCCGCCTGGTCATTGGCATATTGGCAGGGGTGGGTTTTCTTTCTTACTTTTTCTATTTTCATGACTGTCTCCGGTCTTTACTTTCTTAAAAATGATCCGAAACTCGTGGAGACGCGGCTGAAGGCCGGACCGGCGGCTGAAAAAGAGAAGAGCCAAAAAATCATCATGGCATTCATGTATTTATTCTTTATTACTCTAATGGTTTTCCCCGGATTAGACCATCATTTCGGCTGGTCGGAAGTACCGCCATATCTCGTTATCCTCGGGGACATCCTGGTGGTCTTGGGACTGTTCATATATTGTCTCGCCTTTAGAGAAAACAGCTATGCATCAGCCATTATTGAGGTAGGCAAAGAACAGCGGGTTATCTCAACCGGCCCCTACGCGGTTATCCGTCATCCGGTTTACTCCGGAGCAATCATTATGCTATGGGGGATTCCGTTGGCGCTGGGTTCGTGGGGGGCATTTTATTTCGTCTTTCTGCTCCTAGCCGCAATCGTGTGGAGGCTGTTGGCTGAAGAAAAATTTTTAATAAAAAATTTGCCCGGCTATCAAAGCTACTGTCAGAAGATGCGTTATCGGTTAATTCCTTTAATTTGGTAAAGATAAGGAAAAAATTGCCGCGCCAGAGCCAAAAGCAGTAGGATTTTATAAGTACCTGACGCGGTTAACTATTTGGCAACCAGGCGCCCAAAATTCACCGGAGAGATGCCCGAGAGGCTGAAGGGGCACGATTGGAAATCGTGTGAGCGCCTAAAACGCTCCGAGGGTTCGAATCCCTCTCTCTCCGCCATTAAATACAGTTTTCGGTTTCCGGTTTCCGGTTTTCGGTAAGAGATCCTATTCTGTGGCTCTCTTGTGCCTGGAAAATCCTCTTATTGACACAACTTATAAAAAAAGAGAAAAAGGTCCTAAACGGGTTTTTAACCGAAAACCGCTAACTGAAAACCGGAAACCCTCCTCTCATGGCTTACCAGGTCCTGGCCCGGAAGTGGCGTCCCCAGACGTTTGAAGAGGTGGTGGGTCAGGAGCCCATCACCCGCACCCTGCAAAATGCCCTGGCGCAAGGCCGGGTGGCCCACGCCTTCCTGTTCAGCGGCCCCCGGGGGGTGGGCAAGACCTCGGTGGCCCGCATCCTGGCCAAGGCCCTTAACTGCGTGGCCGGCCCCACCCCGCACCCCGACAACACCTGCGACATCTGCCGGGAGATCACCCTGGGCTCCTCCCTGGACGTGCTGGAAATCGACGGCGCTTCCAACCGGGGCATCGACGAGGTTCGGGATCTGCGGGAGAAGATCAAATATATGCCGGCCCGCGGCCAGTATAGGGTTTACATTATCGATGAAGTTCACATGCTCACCGATCCGGCCTTCAACGCCCTGTTGAAGACCCTGGAGGAGCCTCCGGCCCACGCGGTCTTCATCCTGGCCACCACCCACCCCCACAAGGTGCCAGCGACCATCCTCTCCCGCTGCCAGCGCTACGATTTTCGCCGGCTGCCCACCGGGGTGATCCAGGCGCAGTTGGGGAAGCTGGCCGGCCAGGAAGGCTGGCGCATCGATCCCGAGGGCCTGGCCCTGTTGGCCCGGGCCGCGGAGGGAAGCCTCCGGGACGCCCAGGGTTTTCTGGACCAGGTGGTGACCTTTGGGGGCGAGGGGGTCACGGCCGCGGAAATCGCCCGCATCCTGGGGGTGACGGACCGGGGGGCGCTGCTGGCCGCCCTGGGGGCCATTATTGACCGCAACGGGCCGCAGTTGCTGGCCCTGATTGACGAGCTCTACAATCAAGGGCACGACCTGCGGCGTTTTTATGAAGACCTGGTGCTCTACGCCCGGCACTTGCTGCTGGCGGGGCTGCACCACGAGTCCCGGCACCTGGCCGCGGTGGCCGACTCGGAATGGGAGGCGCTCACCACCCTGGCCCGGCGGACCCCCGAGATTCATCTGCACAATCTGCTTACGGTGCTGCTCCAGGGTGAAGAAGAGCTGAAAAGGGCGGCCCAGCCCCGGCTCGTCTTGGAGGTGCTGCTCCTCAAGCTGATCCACCTGGAGCCGGTAATGCCACTGGCCTCCTGGCTGGCCCGGCTGGAGTCCCTGGAACAACGTCTGGAGGGCCGCGGCCCGGCGGCCCCGGAATCGCCGGACCGCCTGGAGGGCAGGGGGGTATCCGGGCCGGTCAGCGCGGCGCCACCGCCGCCTGAGGCGGCCGCCGCGCCGGCCCCGGAAGTCCCGGAGGCGGCGCCCCCGGCGGAGAACTGGCAGGCCTTCCTGCAATACGTCCGGGAGACGGAAGGCGGACCCCTGTATGGCAAGCTCTCCCAATGCCGCCTGTTGGGGATCGAGGATCATCGCCTCAAGGTGGCCCCGGGGCGCACCTGGAACGCGGTGGGCCGGGCCCATGAGGCCCGCTTGCAGGAGCTGGCCCGGGCCTTTTTCGGGGACCGCTGCGTCCTGGAAATCATGGCCCCCGAGGCCAGGACCCCGGGGAATAAGGCGGTGGCCGCCAGTGAAACCTTCAATATGACGGAACTCAAACAACAGGCCCTGGAAATCTTCGGGGGCGCCTTCATCTCCCCGGGGAAGGAGAAACCTGAGTAATGAATATTATGTCCATGATGAAGCAGGCCCAGAAACTGCAGGCCAAGATGGCGGAGATGCAGGCGGAGTTGGGCAACCGCACGGCCACCGCCCAGGCCGGCGGCGGCATGGTGGAGGCCACGGTCAACGGCCGCCAGGAACTGCTGAGTCTGCGCATCGACCCGGAGGTGGCGAGCCCCGACGACGTGGAGATGCTCCAAGACCTGATCCTGGCCGCGGTGAACGAGGCCCTGAACCGCTCCCGGGAGATGATGGCCCAGGAGATGAGTAAGCTCACCGGGGGCATGCAGATACCGGGAATGTTTTGAGAGTGAGCAGCGAACAGTGAGCAGTGAGCAGTAAGCAGTAACCAGTAAGCTTTTCTGCTCACTGCTCACAGGAGTAAAAATGTCAGGAAACGCTTATCCCGCAGCCTTGCGGCGGGTGATCCAGGCAATCGGCAAGTGGCCGGGGGTGGGGGAGAAGACCGCGGCCCGCATGGCCCTGCACCTGCTGCGGGTCCCCCGGGCGGAGGTTCTGGAGTTGGCCCAGGCCCTGTTGGAGCTCAAGGAGAAGATCCAGCTCTGCCGGCGGTGTTATGCCTTCGCGGACCAGGAGCTTTGTCCCATCTGCGCTGATCCGGCCCGCCGCCCCGGGCAGCTTTTGGTGGTGGCCGAGCCCGGCGATCTGCTGGCCATCGAGAAGGTGGGCTGGTACCAGGGGAGCTATCATGTCCTGGGCGGCCTCATCACTCCCCTGGAAGGGGTGGCCCCTGATGACTTGCGGATCCGGGAGCTGCTGGCGCGGATCCGGGCCGAAGCGGTGCAGGAGGTGATCCTGGCCCTCAACCCCTCTCTCGAAGGAGAGACCACCACCGCCTACCTGGCCATGGAACTGAAGCCCTTGGGCGTCAAGGTGACTCGCATCGCCTACGGTTTGCCCATGGGCGGTGAGATCAAGTACGCCGACCGGCAGACCCTGAAGGAGTCCCTGAGCCATCGGGTGGAGGCCTGAGGAGTAGTCAGTAGTCAGTAGTCAGTTGTCAGTTAGCCAACAGGTTAGCTCACCTTTATTTCTTAAGGGAAAAAATACATAAGGCAGCCTATTTGGTTTTCTATATTTTGTTGACGATCCAACTCATATCCCTACTTCCCAGGAAGCCTGGAATTCCGCCCTGGAACTTCAAAAGAAACGGATGGGACGTTCTGCCGGAAGTCTAAGGCACTGGGTGAGCATTGATCTTTTCATCAATACTTCCGACATAATTGAACTCTCTGAAACCTCTTACCTCTTACTGGCTACTGGCTACTGACTACTGGCTACTAACCCATGTTCGACCGCCGCTTAGTGCAAAACTTTGATTACCTGGTCTTGGGGCTGGTGCTGGGCATCGCCGCCATGGGCGTCGTCAATCTTTATAGCGCCGGATACAACCGGGGCGGGGGGACGCCCCTTTATATCAAGCAGTGCTACTGGCTGGCGGTGGGCCTGGCCCTGATGTTCCTGACCCTGTTTTATGACTACCGGCACCTGGAGAAGCTCGGCTATCCCCTTTATCTCCTCAGTATCCTGACCCTGGTGGGGGTGATGGTGGGCGGCAAGATGGTGGCCGGCTCCCGGCGCTGGCTGCCCCTGGGGCCCTTTTCCTTTCAGCCGGCGGAGCTGGCCAAGATCGCGGTGATTCTGGCCCTGGCCACTTATTTCAACCGCCGCCCGCGGCTGGAGGCCATGCGCTTCAAGGATCTGGCGGTCCCGGGGTTGCTGGTTTTGGTCCCGGTGGCGCTGATCATCAAGCAGCCGGACCTGGGCTCCGGCATCCTGGTGGCCCTGGTGGCGGGCAGCATGATCCTCTTCGTCGGGGTCCGCTGGCGCACCCTGGCGGGCCTGGCCCTGAGCATGGCGCTGTGCTCCCCGGTGGTCTGGATCCTTCTCAAGGACTACCAGCGCCAGCGGGTGCTCACCCTCTTCAATCCGGGAAAGGACCCTTTGGGGGCGGGCTACCACATCCTCCAGTCCATGATTGCCGTGGGCTCCGGCCAGTTCTGGGGCAAGGGTTTCCTGCAAGGGACCCAGAGCCAGCTCTATTTTTTGCCGGAACAGCACACCGATTTCGTCTTTTCGGTCTTCGCGGAGGAGTGGGGCTTCGTGGGCTCGACGGCGCTCTTGCTGCTGTTCGCCGGCCTGGCCCTGTGGGGCTTGGGGGTGGCCCGGGACTGCAAGGATCGCTTCGGCCATTTCCTGGCCCTGGGGGTGACCGCCCTGATCTTCTGGCAGATATTTATCAATCTCTGTATGGTTACCGGGATGCTGCCAGTGGTGGGCATTCCCCTGCCTCTTTTCAGTTACGGCGGCTCCTCCCTGGTCACCACCCTCCTGGGACTGGGATTTCTCTTTAATATCCGCATGCGCCGCTATCTCTTCGGGGCTTAAAAATTTTTTGAAAAAAATTTTGACAGCCCGGGAAAAATAGGCTAAAAAAGGGTTCGTGAAAAGTTACACATGGGCTCACCCGCGAGACCTTTCCCTCTAGGCAGGTAAGTCTTTGTTTTAAGAGAATAAAATACGAGGTGGCAGCCAGGCATGATTCAGATCGATTGGAGCGTAGGCGCACAACTGGTCACTTTTTTGGTCCTGGTCTTTCTCCTCAATAAGGTGCTGTTCCGGCCCATCCGGGAGGCCCTGAAGGCGCGCCAGGCCAGAATGGATGCGCAAGCGGCCGACATCAATTTTTTGGAGACCCAGGGTCAGGGGCTGGATAGTGAGACCAAGGATAAGCTGGCCGCCGCCCGGCGGGAAGGGGTCGGGGCCCGGGAGTCCTTGAAACAGGAAGGGTCGGAGGCGGAAGCGGCCCTGCTGGAGGAAATCAAACGGGAAGTGAACCAGGAATGGTCGCAGGTGGAGAAACAGATCAAGGAAGACGTGGCGCGGGCCCGGAAGACCCTGAAGACCCAGACCCAGTCCTTCGCCCAGTTGCTGGCCTCCAAGATCCTGGGGAGGGAGATCACATGAACCTGGAGAACCGAAGCGGTTGGCGCTGGGTCGTCGCGGTCCTGGGGGCCATGGTGGTCTGCCTGTTGCTGGTGGGGCTGGCCCTGGCCGCGGAAGCGGCCCACGGCGGTCCCGAGGGCATCAGCCCGGCCAAGGTTACCGATTTCACCTGGCGCACCGTTAATTTTTTGGTGTTCGCCGGCCTCCTGATCTATCTCCTCACCAAAAAGTTCCCCGTAAAAGACTTCTTCACGGCCCGTTCCCAGGAGATCGCCAAGGCCCTGGAAGATCTGGAGGCGAAAAAGGCGGCGGCGGCCGCGGCCCTCAAGGAGGCGGAAGCCCGCCTGGCCGAGGTGGCCAAGGAGCGGGAAGCCATTCTCAAGCAATATCTGGCCGAAGGCGAGATAGAAAAGGCCAAGATCCTGGACAAGGCCAACGCGGTGGCGGCCCGCATCAAAGAGATGGCAGCCCTCTCCATCCAGCAGGAAACCAGAAAGGCCACCCAAGGATTGCGGGAGGAAGTGGCGGACCTGGCCACCCAGATGGCCACCGATCTCATTAAAGAGAAGGCAACCTTCGCGGACCAGCAAGGTCTGGTGAAGGAATATCTTAAAAAGGTGGTGGAGACCCATTGATTGATCTGACCGTTGCCCGGCGCTATGCCAAGGCCTTGCTGACCCTGGGGAAGGAAGACGGCAAGTACAAGGAGTATGGGGAGGGGATAAGTGGGTTCGCCCATCTTTTGCAGCGGGAGCCGGAACTGCGGGACGCGCTTCTCAATCCGGTCCACAGCCGGGAGGACCGCCGCAAATTACTCCTCCGGATGATTGAACTTTTGCAAATGCCTCCCCTGGTGGCCAACCTGCTGCAACTCATGTTCGACAAGCTCCGCCTCAACGCCCTGGACGGCGTGGCCCAGTCCTATCAGCAATTGATGGACGGGGTGGAGAACGTCACCCGGGCCAAGGTCAAGGCCGCCATTCCCCTGGAGGATGCCACCCGGAAGCGTCTGCTGCAAACCATGGAGAAATTAACCGGCTCCACGGTGGTGATGGAGGTGGAGGAAGACCCCGGCATCATCGGCGGCATCGTAGCCCGGGTGGGGGACCTGGTGCTGGACGGCAGCGTGCGCACCCAGATCAATTCCTTAAGAGAATCCTTAATAAAAGGCGAGGTCTGATAAATGGAAATTAGAGCCGAAGAAATCAGCCAAATTATTCGCTCGCAGATTCGGGATTACGAAAAGAAGGTGGAAGTCGCAGAGACCGGCACCGTATTGTCGGTGGGCGACGGCATCGCCCGGGTCCACGGCGTGGAGAAATGCATGGCTATGGAACTCCTGGAGTTCCCCGGGGGCATCTACGGACTCGCCCTTAACCTGGAGGAAGACAACGTGGGGGTCGCCATCCTGGGCGAAGATACCCACATCAAAGAGGGCGACATCGTCAAACGCACCGGCCGCATCGCCCAGGTGCCCGTAGGGGACGCGGTCCTGGGCCGGGTCATCGACCCGGTGGGCAATCCCATCGACGGCAAGGGCCCCATCGAAACCAAGGAATTCCGCCGCATCGAAGTTAAGGCCCCCGGGGTCATCGAGCGCCAGCCGGTGAATGAACCGATGTACACCGGCTACAAGGCGATAGACGCCATGACCCCCGTTGGCCGGGGCCAGCGGGAACTGATCATCGGCGACCGCCAGATCGGCAAGACTGCCCTGTGCGTCGACGCCATCATTAACCAGAAGGATACCGGGGTCCTCTGTATTTACGTGGCGGTGGGCCAAAAGAAGTCCACGGTGGCCCAGGTGGTGGACGCCCTGGAACGCCACGGGGCCATGAAGCACACCATCGTGGTCAATGCCTCGGCCTCGGAGCCTGCCCCTTTGCAGTACGTGGCAGCCTTCTCCGGTTGCGCCATGGGCGAGTACTACCGGGATATCGGCCGCCACGCCCTGATTATCTATGACGATTTGACCAAACAGGCCCAGGCCTACCGGCAGATCTCCCTGCTGCTGCGGCGGCCGCCGGGGCGTGAAGCCTATCCGGGGGACATCTTCTACAATCACTCCCGGCTGCTGGAGCGGGCCGCCAAGCTGAACGACGACAAGGGGGGCGGCTCCCTGACCGCCCTGCCCATCATTGAGACCCAGCAGGGTGACGTGTCGGCCTACATTCCCACCAACGTCATCTCCATCACCGACGGCCAGGTGTATCTGGAACCGTCCCTGTTCTTCTCCGGGGTCCGGCCCGCCATTAACGTCGGCCTGTCAGTCTCCCGGGTGGGCGGCGCCGCCCAGGTGAAGTCCATGAAGCAGGTGGCCGGCTCTCTCCGCCTGGACCTAGCCCAATACCGGGAACTGGCGGCCTTCGCCCAGTTCGGCTCCGAATTGGACAAGTCTACCCAGCAGCAGCTCAACCGGGGCATCCGGCTGGTGGAAATCCTCAAACAGCCGCAGTACGTGCCGCTGTCCATGGAGAAGCAGGTGTCCATCCTCTATGCCGGCACCCGGGGTTTCCTGGACAAATATCCCGTGGATGTGCTGGCCTCC
>CAWEWX010000040.1:0-9072 GCA_963812655.1 uncultured delta proteobacterium
AGGTTGTCTGATGGCTTGCGGAAGTTTATAATTTGAATAAGATATTCAATATAGGGGAAGGCGCGGCCCCGGGCCGCCCTAAGAAATTCCCTCTGGCAACCGGCTTGGAGGGCGGGCTGTTGCCCGCCGTTTTGACTTAAAAGGTATTGCGGGCGGGCCGCCGCCATCTCGAAGAAGCCTGATGGGGACCGAAGAAGGGGAGGAATGTTTCCCCAGGAGAGAGAACGCTATTCCCGGAACGCCCTGCTGGCCCAGGTGGGTTGGGAAGGACAGGCCCGCTGGGGCGCTGGCCGGGTGCTGGTGGTGGGGGCCGGCGGCATCGGCTCCGCCGCCCTGCTTTACCTGGCCGCGGCCGGAGTGGGGCGCCTGGGCCTGGTGGACGGCGACCACGTGGAGTTATCCAACCTGCAGCGCCAGATTATCCACCGCACCCCGGACCTGGGACGGCGCAAAGTGGCCTCGGCGGCCTGCGCCCTGGCGGCCCTGAACCCCCACTGCCGGGTGGAGACTTTCGACCTGCACCTCCGCACCCCGGCCCAGGTCCGGGAAGTGGCGCAGGGCTTTGAGGTGGTCCTGGACGCCAGCGACAACTTCCCCACCCGCTTCCTGGTGGCCGATTGCTGCTGGCGGCAGGAGATTCCCCTGGTGTCCGCCGCGGCCACCGGTTGGCATGGGCAGTTGCTGGTGGCGCGGCCGGGGGCGGAGAATCCCTGCTACCGCTGCCTGGTGCCGGAGCCGCCGGCGGCGGCGGCCGTGCCTGCCGGCAGCACCGCGGGCATCCTGGGGGCGGTGGCCGGGGTCATGGGCTGCCTCCAGGCGGTGGAGACTTTGAAGCTCCTGCTGGGCCGGGAATCCGACCTGACCCGGCGGCTCCTGGCCTATGACGGGCTGCGAGGGAGATTTCAAACCGTCGATCGGGTCAAAAAGCCGGACTGCGAGTTATGCGGGAAAGTGAGCAGTGAGCAGTGAGCAGAAAAGGCAGGGGTTAGGGGTTAGGGACCAGTTTTCGGCGGAGGCATTCAATGTAGCCGCAGGCTTTAGCCTGCGCCGAGCTGGTGGGCGCAAAGATAGTGAGCAGTGAGCAGAAATGTAGGGTGGGCACTGCCCACCATTTCCTTATTTGCCTACTCGTTCCCGAGCCAGGCTTGGGAATGAATTAAGGTAACAAATTTCCCCGCCTTTGCTTTTACTGCTCACTGCTCACTGCTGACTGAGAAAAGAGCTGATATGCCAAATGATCCCTTAATCATCGCGGGCCGCGCCTTTCACTCCCGCCTCCTGGTGGGCACCGGCAAGTTTCCCTCCGCCGCGGCCCTGAAGGCGGCGCTGGCCGCGACAGACGTCGAAATCGTCACCGTGGCCCTGCGCCGGGTCGATTTGGGCAAACCGGCCAGCGACAGCATCCTCTCGGTGCTGGACCCCGAAAAATACCTGATCCTGGCCAACACCTCCGGGGCCCGCACCGCCGAGGAGGCAGTGCGTCTGGCCAAAATGGCCCGGGCCATGGGCCTGCCGCCCTGGGTCAAACTGGAGCTCACCCCGGAGCCCAAGTACCTGCTGCCGGATCCGGTGGAGACTCTGAAGGCCGCGGAACTCCTGATTAAAGAAGGTTTTGTGGTCTTGCCCTACATCCAGGCCGATCCCATTCTGGCCAGGCGCCTGGAGGAACTGGGCACGGCCGCGGTCATGCCCCTGGGCGCGCCCATCGGCAGCAACCGGGGGGTCAAGACCAGGGACATGATCCGCATCATCATCGAGCAGGCCAGCGTGCCGGTGGTGGTGGACGCGGGCCTGGGCGCCCCCTCCCACGCCGCCGAGGCCATGGAGCTGGGGGCGGACGCGGTGCTGGTCAATACCGCCCTGGCCGACGCCCGGGATCACGCCGCCATGGCCAGGGCCTTTGCCCTGGGGGTGGAGGCCGGCCGCCTGGCCTACCTGGCCGGCCTGGGGCCGGAACGCCAGGCCGCCTCCGCCTCCTCCCCTTTGACGGGGTTTTTGGAGTAGGGTTGGTTTTTCGATGCCTCACGCAAAGACGCAAAGGCGCAAAGACGCTAACATAATGTAGGGTGGGCACTGCCTACCATTCCATTATCTAAGGGAATACGGAATCCAGGATTAGCCCATGGACAAGACCATCCGACGAAATGAAATTTGTGTAATAGGCCTTCCGAGATGTGACTTCGTTTTCTCCTCGACGCGAATTTGTTTCATCGCTTATGGATATGAGGAAAGTCCTTTCGAAAAGGCTATAATCAGGCGACTTTTAGAGGAGCGAGGGATTCAACCCGTGGAAGCCGGAGGTTTTTTGGCTCCTGGTCAAAATGCTTTCTGCGCAAAGATTTGTTCAAAAATTGTCGTATCACAGTTCTGCACAATTTTGATCAACAACAAAGTGGTAGGAGAACAGGAAATTCCGAACGCGAATGTATACACCGAATACGGAATGATGCTAGGATTTAACAAGTACATAATTCCATTTCAACGTGCATCTCAGAAACTCCCATTCAACGTTGCCGGTCTTGACACCATTAAATATAGCGATCATGATTTCGAGAGGCTTGCCGCGAATTCGATTGACCAGGCCATTCGAGAAACTCAGCAGGAGTTAGCGCCCGGTTTAACGCCTGACCAGGTTCAGGCGACTTTCTTGCTGACCAAGCGCGCTCTCATCACCCCTATGAGCACCCAAGGAGATAGGGACCTTTTTCAATTAGGAGCCCCACTTGGATTCAATCTCCTGAACGACTTCTCTGGTCTCAACTATATGTTTTTTGGGAACTTCACATCTATTCGCCCCGAAGTGGCAATTTGGCGAGTCAAGATGCTTATAGATATCCTTGAGGATCGTCGAGCTTCCTTGGAAACTCGTGTTAAGGCTGGAGTTGTGAGCCTTGCGCAAGCACATCTTCTCGATGAAATGCTTGGGCGTTTGCAGATATGGATCCTTTTAACAACTTCCGAAGACAAGCAAAAGGTCACTGAGGCGCTGGCTGCATCGCGCTATCGCTATGATTTTTTTCCCTTAAGGATATTGCAGAAGAAATTGAAAAGCTTAGGTAAGCCGACTATTGATTACTTTGCCATAATCCTTGCAAGTAAATGCCTTCTTAAGGCCGAATTGGGAACCAAGCCAAGCCTGGGCATCATAAGGGAAGTCCTGACAACTGTCATTCTGAGGGAGCGAAGCGACCGCAGAATCTCAAAATACCAGGCCCCCAGCTCAGGGTGACAAGTAAATGGGCTGGAAATGCCTATTGGCTCAAAAACACTTATGGAACTGCCATTACAAAATTCTTCCTTCGCCAAAATCCTGGAAGCCTGGCCCGAGGCCCGGCTGCGGGAGGTCATGGAGCGGGCCGGGCCGGATGAGGTCAAGCGGGCGCTCAGCCGGGAGCAGCCGGTCCCGGAAGACCTGGCGGCCCTGCTCTCCCCTCGGGCTCTGCCTTTCCTGGAGGAGATGGCATCGATGGCCCACCGCCTCACCCGCCAGCACTTCGGCCGGACCATCGGGCTCTACGCCCCCATTTATCTCTCCAATATCTGCCACTCCGACTGCACCTACTGCGGCTACGCCCTGCACTCCGGGAGCATGGGCCAGCGGCGCACCCTGACCATGGAGGAAATCGCCGCGGAGTGCGCCGCGCTGTCCGGCCACGGTTTTCAAAACATCCTGCTGCTCACCGGGGAAGCCCCCAAAGTGGCGCCGGTTACCTACTTGGCCCAGGCGGTGGCCATCGCCAGGAAGTACTTCGCCTCGGTCTCCGTGGAGGTTTACGCCCTGGACCAGGAGGACTACGAATTGCTGGTGAGCCGCGGCCTGGAAGGGGTGACCCTGTACATGGAGACCTACCACCGCCCGACCTACGCCCAGGTGCACCGGCGGGGGCGGAAACGCGAGTATGGCTACCGCCTGGAGGCCATGGCCCGGGCGGGCCGGGCCGGGGTCCGCCGCCTCAGCATCGGCGCCCTGTTGGGTCTCTACCACTGGTGGGCCGACGGCTTCTGGATGGGCCTGCACGCTCGCCACCTCCAGAAGGAATGCTGGCAGAGCGCCATCGCCGTCTCCTTCCCGCGGCTGCGCCACGCCCCGGAGCGGTTCCAGGTGGAGCATCTCCCCACGGACCGGGAACTGGTCCAGTTGATGCTGGCCCTTAGGATCTTTCTGCCGGAGGTGGGGTTCAACCTCTCCACCCGGGAAAGTTCCAGCCTCAGGGACCGCCTGATCCCCCTGGGGGTGACCATGATGAGCGCCGGCTCTTCCACCCGGCCCGGCGGTTATGCCCATCTGGACGGCGACGCCGCCCTGGAGCAGTTTGAGGTGGAGGACCGCCGCAGCCCCGCCGAGGTGGTGGCCGCCATCCGCCAGGCCGGCTATGACCCGGTGTGGAAAGACTTCGACCCGGCCTTTATAGAATAGTTCAAGGTTCGAAGTTCAAAGTTCAAAGTTAATTCATCGCCTGCGAGTGTTGTCTGGAACCTTGAACTTGAGACCTTTGCGAAAACAACTTTGTCATCCTGAGCGAAGCGAAGGATCTCGTATTCCTTAGTTTTTATGAGATTCTTCGGTCGCTTCGCTCCCTCAGAATGACAAATTTGGGGGCTTTCGCAGGGGTTTCAACTTTGAACCTTGAACTTTGAACTTTGAACTAACACAACCTTGAACTTTGAACTGACGCCATCAGGAGTTATTAGGGTGAAATTGACCATCAACGGCGAATCCAGGGAGGTGGCGGCGGCCACGGTTTTGGGCCTCCTTAATGAGATGGGCCTCCACCCCCAGGGCACTGTGGTGGAGCGCAACCGGAAGATCGTGGACCGCCAGTCTTTCCGGGAAACCAGGCTTTCCGAGGGCGACATCCTGGAGCTGGTGCGTCTGGTGGGGGGCGGCTGATGAACCTGGCCCGGCGGCTGGCCGCCTTCGAGCGGGCCGACCTCTACGTGGTCATCACCCAGGCCTTCTGCGCCGGGAGAGGCGGGCTCACGATCCTGGACCAGGTCCTGGCCACCGGGGTGGGCATCGTGCAACTCCGGGAAAAGGACCCGACTGACCGGCGGCTTTATGAGCTGGCGGTGGCCTTTCGCCGGCGAACCGAGGCGGCGGGAGCCCTGTTGATCATTGACGACCGCCTGGACATCGCCCTGGCGGCGGGGGCCGACGGGGTTCACCTGGGCCAGCAGGACCTGCCCGTGGACGCGGCCCGGCGAATCGCCCCGGACCTGATCATCGGCGCCTCCAGCCATTCCCTGGAAGAGGCCCTGGCGGCCCAGGAGGCCGGGGCCGGCTACGTCAATATCGGACCCATCTTCGCAACCGCCACCAAACCCGATGTAACTCCCCTGGGCCTTGCGGCCATCGAGGCAATCGCCGCGCACCTCAGGATTCCCTGGAGCACCATGGGCGGCATTAATCAGGGGAACATCGCCGGGGTGGTGGTCTGCGGCGCCCGGCACCCGGCGGTGATGAGTGCGGTGACCGCGGCCCCCGAGCCCGGCGCCGCGGCCCGGGCCTTAAGGGAGGCGATCCTCTCCCGGCCGGCAACCTCAGTGGGGCGACTGCCGAAGTAATCGCCTATTAGGGAGTGCAGCCTGCAAGTATTCATTATTGTACAAACACACTTTTGTATGAGATAACTTAGCTCAGCTTTTATTTTTCCTATATGGCGTCGACGAGAGGATTCGGCTCCAAGAACATAAAGTTTGGGGTATTTTCCCTTGGCAAAGTGGTCCCCAAAACCAATTTTGGACTGTGGTGGCCAAAGCTGCCGCATAATCTCAGATTATATAATGGTGAAGCAAACGAGTGGCTTCTACTATGGAAAACAGAAGCATAGTCACTGCTGACTTGATAACTGCAGCAAGATATCTCATTAAATCCAACCGGAGTTCTCTTCAAATGCCCTATTTTGTTTCTATAGACCATTCTCCTTCGGAACAGTTGGGACATGACAGTCACACAATGGCAATGGTGATTTCACAAAATATGGAACATCAAAAGGTAGCCGATGAGCTTGCTAAAGAACTTAACCTGAAAAACCTGAAGCAATGGAAAAATGCTGATGGTAAATACAAGAGAAATTTTCATCTCAAATTTTTTCACGTGCTTAAAAATTTCCCAGTTCTTGTCGTAATTTTCTATGCAAAAGAATCAGATATTCTGAAATATGAACTGCATTTCGTAGCCGATATAGGGGCTTCTGGGTCGTATAGTAAAATGGTTTTAAATGAAAAAGAGATCGTTGAAATTGGGCCCTTTATTCTGAGCGATTCTAAGGAGCCGGAAACATTAAAACTCTCAGCAAAACACGCCCCGATGGCAGCCTTTACTGCCAGTTGCTTGCTCCGAGTTTACGACTCCCTACAACAAGCCTTTCTTGAAGCTATTGATTCGACTAATAACAATATGCATTTGGGGATGCAGGTTTGGTCAGATAGGCCACCGACTAATTTTGATGGCCCATATGGAAAAGCAATGGAAATATTCCTGGGGGGCAGCAGAGGGGAATTTACTTATGGAGGTTTTACTCAGGACGATAATCAACAAATTGATCTCTTGGCGGATAATCTAGCCGGGCTGTGCAATGAACTTTGTTCTTGCAAAACAGCATACGAATATAAAGGTCCGCCTTTATCACCTCCAATAATTGGGGCCTTCCTTATACAAACATTCTCATAACTTTGTTCTCATCCTTGGATTTATCCTCTGCGGCACGCCATTTTTACGAACCAGATCGTATGACTTTTCATGTTATAATTATTAACGTCATTTGGAGGGAATGAATTGACTTTAGTTGTGTAGTCATTGAACGAATTTCTATGAGGGACGCCCATTCTTATGGTCTTGCATGGAAAATGTAGGCTAAGAAGAAAATATACAAATTAATTATTAGGGCGAACGGCCGGTAGGAGAGGAGCGGGCTATTGCCGCCGCTCCCCGATCCCATACCTTCATTGAGGTGAACATGTCCCAATTGGCGTTGTTATTCCCCGGCCAGGGCTCCCAGTACCTGGGCATGGGCCAGGACCTTTACGAAGCCGATCCGGAGGCCCGGGAGCTGTTCCACCTGGCCGAGGAGGTGACCGGTCTGCCCTTGAGGCGTCTCTGCTTTTCCGGCCCCCTGGAGGAGCTCACCGAAACGGTGCATCTGCAGCCGGCCGTCACTGTCGTCAACATGTGCCTTTACCAGGCCCTGCGGCAGGCCGGGGTCAGGGCGGGGGCGGTGTGCGGCCACAGCCTGGGGGAATTCAGCGCCCTGTTCGCCGCCGGGGTGCTGAGCGCCGCGGCCACGTTGGCGGCGGTGCGGGAGCGGGGCCGCCTGATGCAGCGGGAAGCCCAAAAATATCCCGGCGCCATGGCGGCGGTCATCGGCCTCACCCCGGAAAAACTGCAGGGACTGGTCCATCCCCTGGCCAAGGAAGGTCCCCTCGCCCTGGCCAACTTCAACACTCCGGAGCAGACGGTGATCTCCGGCGCCCCGGAAATGGTGGCCCGGGCCGGCAATCTGGCCAAGGCCGAGGGCGCCCGGGTGGTCCCTTTGAAGGTGTCCGGGGCCTGGCACTCTCCCCTGATGGAGGGCGCCACCCTCGATTTTGCCGCCTTACTGGCGAACCTCGATTTTCAAGCCCCGGCGGCGCCGGTCTATCTGAACGCCACCGCGGCGCCGGAGCCCGACCCCGGGCTGCTGCGCCAGGCCTTGTCCCGGCAACTCACCTCGCCGGTGCGTTGGGCCGCATTAATCCTGAATCTGAAGGCGGCGGGAGTGGACACCTGGGTGGAAGTAGGCCCCAAGAACGTGCTTACCGGCCTGGTTCGCAAGATTTTGCCCCAGGAGCCCAAGGAAGCCATCTTCAACGTGGAGAACCGGGAGAGCCTGCAGCAGTTGCTGGCGGCCCTAAGATGAAACGCGGCGCCCCGGGCTCGCCTAAAATGGCGCATTTCAGGCTATTTAACATTTTCTCTATTGACATGATTAAGTTTAATAATTAATTTTATTTTAAGTCTGAATAATCTGACCAGCCGTTTTCAAGTGATTCCGCAGTCTATATTAAAACAGCAGGAGAGAAAAATGATGTCGCAATCGGTACAGAAAACCAAGTTCATAGGTCTTTTCGCTTTTTTGGGCACCTTCATAGGGTTAATGTGGACAATTTGGAAAATTATTTTATTAATTATAGGTATATTTCTTGTCTCATTTTTTTTAATACAGATTGCTGATGGGAAGGACTGGGGTCAGGCTTTATACCTTGCTTTTATATCATTTCTAAATATCGGATATGGTGGTCTTGTGCCCGCAACTTCAGCAGGAAAAGTGGTTTGTATTGTTTTAGGTTTTAATGGATATGCCTTTCTTGGGATTATTGTTAGTGCTACCACTATAGCATTTCAAAAATGTTCATAGAGAATAAATAATAAGAAGAAGAAAATGATCAAAAAGGAGAATTAATATGGAAAATAAACAACTAGAGCAGATGGCCCATGTGGCGGGGCAATTACTCGAAACTCGTAATTCTTTGAGTAGGGAAGAATGGAAAACACAATATGAGAAAGTTTTTGCACGAGATGGTCTAATTAAGTTACTCTCTTTTTATAAAGAGAAAAATAACCGTCTTCTTGAACAAGCAATAATAGAGAATAATTTTATTTTTACAATATTTTCTTCTTATATATATCTACACCCTGTGCCATGGGGAGACGAAGAAAAGGAAAAACAACTATCCGACCTAAAAAAGGAATTAGAAGAATGTAGGGCTAGATTGGCGGGAAAATAGCCCATCCATCCTTTGACATTTGCCATTCCGGCTCTATCGACAAAATAGCACGAATTGTCCAGTTCTACAAAAAACATTATACGGGGCGCGTCAAGTATGCCGCGCATTTCCCGCGCCACTCGCTGAGCAAGCCCGCTTATTTGAATAGCCTGTAGTCCTTCCATCTTGCCGGGTGTCAAACCGTTGCCGCAGATGTTTCAGAAATATATTAGATTGCGCTCTATTTCATGATTCTTCTTCGGACTCTTCCGTCTGGCGGTCCTGGTCGAGGTTGAAGAGGCGCCGGGCCAGATCCAGCTCCAGGTG
>CAWEWX010000041.1:0-13755 GCA_963812655.1 uncultured delta proteobacterium
AAAGCGTCCTGCTCCTCACCGGCGAAGCCCCCAAGGTGGCGCCGGTGGACTACCTGGCCCAGGCGGTGGCCATCGCCCGGGAGTACTTCGCTTCGGTGGCCGTGGAGGTTTACGCCCTGGACCAGGAGGACTACGGCCTGCTGGTGAGCCGCGGCCTGGAAGGGGTGACCCTGTACATGGAAACCTACCACCGCGAGACCTACGCCCAGGTGCACCGCCGGGGGCGGAAACGCGACTATGCCTACCGCCTGGAGGCGATGGACCGGGCGGGCCGGGCCGGGGTCCGCCGCCTCAGCATCGGCGCGCTTTTGGGCCTCTACCACTGGTGGGCCGACGGCTTCTGGATGGGACTGCACGCCCGCCACCTCCAGAAGCAGTGCTGGCAGAGCGCCATTGCCATCTCCTTCCCGCGGCTGCGCCACGCCCCGGAGCGGTTCCAGGTGGAGCACCTCCCCTCCGACCGGGAACTGGTCCAGTTGATGCTGGCCCTGCGGATCTTTCTGCCGGAGGTGGGCTTCAACCTCTCCACCCGGGAAAGTTCCAGCCTCAGGGACCGCCTGATCCCCTTGGGGGTGACCATGATGAGCGCCGGCTCTTCCACCCGGCCCGGCGGTTATGCCCATCTGGACGGCGACGCCGCCCTGGAGCAGTTTGAAGTGGAGGATCGCCGCAGCCCCGCCCAGGTGGTGGCCGCCATCCGCCAGGCCGGCTATGATCCGGTGTGGAAAGACTTCGACCGGGCCTTTGTGGAGTAGGAGAGAGATTAGATCTTGAGGGAGGTGCCAGGGGCCACGGCCCAGCCCCTCCCTCAAACTCCCTCCCCCACTCTAAGGGAGGAAAAATGCTGGCAGTCGAGGCCGGAGGCCTCGCCTTGCCACCCACTTATACGGATTGGGAGGGGGTGGGAGGGCAGGGATTAAATCCCTGGCCCTCCCCCCACAATAAGCCCCCCCCACCATAACCAGGGAGCACTGCGGTGAAATTGACCATCAACGGCGAATCCCGGGAGGTAGCGGCGGCCACGGTTTTGGGCCTCCTGGAAGAGCTGGGCCTCCACCCCCAGGGCACCGTGGTGGAGCGCAACCGGGAGATCGTGGACCGCCAGGGTTTCCGGGAAACCCGGCTAAACGAGGGCGACATCCTGGAACTGGTGCGTCTGGTGGGGGGCGGTTGATGAACCTGGCCCGGCGGCTGGCCGCCTTTGAGCGGGCCGACCTCTACGTGGTCATCACCCAGGCCTTCTGCGCCGGGCGTAGCGGGCTCGCGGTCCTGGACCAGGTCCTGGCCGCCGGGGTGGGCATCGTGCAACTTCGGGAAAAGGACCTAACTGGCCGGGGCCTTTATGAGCTGGCGGTGGCCTTTCGCCGGCGCACCGAGGCGGGGGGAGCCCTGTTGATCATCGACGACCGTCTGGACATCGCCCTGGCGGCGGGGGCCGACGGGGTTCACCTGGGCCAGGAGGACCTGCCCGTGGCCGCGGCCCGGCGCATCGCTCCGGACCTGATCATCGGCGCCTCCAGCCATTCCCTGGAAGAGGCCCTGGCGGCCCAGGAGGCCGGGGCCGGCTATGTCAATATCGGCCCCATCTTCCCCACCGCCACCAAACCCGCCGTATCTCCCCTGGGTCCGGAGGCCATCGCGCGCATCGCCCCCCGCCTGCGGATTCCCTGGAGCACCATGGGCGGCATCCATCAGGGAAACATCGCCCAGGTGTTGGCCCGGGGCGCCCGGCACCCCGCGGTGATGAGTGCGGTCACCGCGGCCGCTGAGGTCGGCGCCGCGGCTCGGGCCTTAAGGGAGGCGATTGGTAGGGAAAGGCAAAAGTAATAAAGTAAAAAGTAAAAAGGCAAAAAGAGCCGATCCTCTCCCGGCCGGCAAATTCATTGGAGTAGATAGAGCCTGCCGCAGTAATGTCCGCCTGAGGTCTCGCCTAGAAATATTCATTATTGCGCAGATACAGTTCGCTATGAGATAAATTAGGCTGGCCGTGACGGCCCGGCAGGGGAGGGGCGGGCTTGGGCCGCCACTCCCGCATCCCATCCCTTTATTGAGGTGAACATGTCCCAATTGGCGTTGCTATTTCCCGGCCAGGGCTCCCAGTACCTGGGCATGGGCCAGGACCTTTACGAGGCCGACCCGGAGGCCCGGGAGCTGTTCCACCTGGCCGAGGAGACCACCGGCCTTCCCTTGAAGCGTCTGTGCTTTTCAGGCCCCATGGAGGAGCTCACCGAAACGGTGCATCTCCAGCCGGCGGTCACTGTGGTCAACCTTTGCCTTTACCAGGCCCTGCGGCGGGCCGGAGTCAGGGCGCGGGCGGTGTGCGGCCATAGCCTGGGGGAATTCAGCGCCCTGTTCGCCGCCGGGGTGCTGAACGCCGTGGACACGTTGGCGGCGGTGCGGCAGCGGGGGCGCCTGATGCAGCGGGAAGCGGAGAAATATCCCGGCGCCATGGCGGCGGTCATCGGCCTCACCCCGGAAAAGCTCCAGGGACTGATCCATACAGTGGCCAAGGAAGGCCCCATCGCCTTGGCCAACTTCAATACCCCGGAGCAGACGGTGATCTCCGGCGCCCCGGAACTGGTGGCCCGGGCCGGCAATCTGGCCAAGGCCGAGGGCGCCCGGGTGGTCCCATTAAAGGTGTCCGGGGCCTGGCACTCTCCCCTGATGGAGGGCGCCACTCTCGATTTCGCCGCCTCCCTGGCGAACCTCGATTTTCACGCCCCCTCGGTGCCTATCTACCTCAACGCCACCGCGGCGCCGGAGCCCGACCCCCAACTGCTGCGCCAGGCCATGTCCCGGCAGCTAACCTCGCCGGTGCGTTGGGCCGAACTAATCCTGAATCTGCAGGCGGCAGGAGTGGACACCTGGGTGGAAGTGGGCCCCAAGAACGTGCTCACCGGTCTGGTTCGCAAGATTTTGCCCCAGGAGCCCAAGGAATCCTTCTTCAACGTGGAGAACCGGGAGGGCCTGGAGAAGTTGCTGGCGGCCCTGGGATGAAACGAGGCGGGCAGGGATTGCCAAAAACCGCGCATTTCCGGCCACTTATCATTTTGTCTAGAGTTTTGGATTTTCGGGCCTGCGGGAACCCGCGCCCTGCCTAAAGCACGGTTTTTGCCATTAGACAATTTAAATCAAATTGTCTAATGAGCCGGTACCGTGTCTCAAAACTCCATATCTCTGAATTGTTAATGGCCGCAATGAGCGCATTTGCGGCTTTCCTGGTGCGGGACAATTTTGGGGGTGGCAGTTACTTTATGTCAAATTACGAGCGGTTTTTTAAATGCTCTAGTTTCTTAGTCGCTCTCGAGCGTCGCCCATACCATCCGCCCTTAGTCCATTGATCCCGAAAGATGTTCCCCTCCTCCATGCCGATGGCCTCGTCGCAAACACGGATGGCCGCTTCATACTGGCTTGACCTTTCAAGGCAGAGAAAAAGCCTTTTATACGCCGATTGGTGAGTCGGGTCCATGTCCACCACAGCTCGATGGCATTTGGCCACTAGTTCGTATTCCTCCTCTCTCTCAAGTTCCTGGCCGGACTTCCAGACCGTAAACGACAGGAGTGTTTGTTGGCCGCTATCGGTCTCCTTCGCCATAAACCACTTCCTATATAGTTGGGTAGCCTGATCGACTTCATGAGCTAGAATTAACTCGCTGATCTTTACCCGCTTATACTCGAACGAGTCGAGCTGTTCTGGAAATTGAATAATTTTGGACATGGGGTTCTCTAATTATTATCAATTTGTCCAGTTTTCTTTTTACCGTCCTCAAGGGGCTGCCAGAGACCGGTGAATTTTATCGGATGTTTTTACCTCAGAAAGGTTGACATTGTTGTTTCTGTCTTGAGCAACTGCTTGTTATGTGTTCGTCGGTTTTTTATGTTCTTGTAGACATTGCGCGATTATAAATGAGTAAGACATTAACTTGCCGGTTAATGAATCAAACCGATTAATGGAAATATCGATTGGTATTTCAGGCAAGATTCTTACCTCTAATAGTGCAATGTTATTTTCGTATTCATCAGACCCAAAATAATTTTTTATAAATTTAACATATCCTTCGTTTGGCTTGCCGTTATTAATTAATCCTGCTGTTTTTAATACATCTTTTATAAATTCTTCTTTATTTTCTACGATACCACCTTTGTGGACAATTATGTGGCGCAATTTTTCAATTAATACTATTGTGAGTTTTAAATTTATATTCAATTTATTTTTTGTTTCAATCTCTTCAATATTAGTAAATACTTTTCTAAATTGATTTAAGAGGATGTGAATGCTATCTTTATTTTTTATTCTGTCTATCTGCTTTTTGAACCAGTTAAAGTCTTTATTGCTTAATTCTGATAGAGAAATATTTCCAAAATGTCTACAAGGCCAAAGATTTTTGTCAAGAAGCCCGGCATAAGCATACACATCCTCAATATAATCTTCAAAAGCTTCGTAAGCCTCAACCAAAAGCCATTGATATTGCTTATTTTTATGCAGAACGACAGCTTTCATCTTATCTTCGACACTAATTTCCCTATGTCCAAAGGGACGCGCCTCTCCGGTTTTTGCGTCATAAAAAAGCATCCTATGTCCTGAGCGTGCTAATAATTCCGGTTTATCTTCAAATGATTCATAATATTCATTTAATCTTTGTAATTCTTCCCCGGCCATGTTCCCAATAGTACGTTGATAGAGTTGTAGTTGTGTAATTTTATCCGATAAATTGTCAAATATTTCATGCAGTTCCATAAATCTTCTCCTTTATGTTAAAAGCGTTAAAGTATTATAAATATGATATTCTCCTAAGTAGTCAAAATAGCACGAATTGTCCAGTTCTACAAAAAACATTAGCCGGGGTGAGCAAAGTAGGCCGCCCACTTCCTGCGCCACTCGCTGAGCAAGCCCGCTTACTTGAATAGCCTGTAGTCCTTCCACCTTGCCGGGTGTCAAACCGTTGCCGCAGATGTTTCAGAAATATATTAGTTGCCGGCCTGCTTTTATGATTCTGCTTCGGACTCTTCCGTCTGGCGGTCCTGGTCAAGATTAAAGAGGCGCCGGGCCAGATCCAGCTCCAGATGCGGATTTTTTCGGTGGTGGTTGCGCTTCAGAAAGATGATGGGGTCGTGGAGGAGCTTTTGGCTGACCGAAGCCAGGAGCACCTCCAGGGACTGGCGCTGCTCCTCGCTGATGGGTCCCAACTGGTTCAGGGTCTTTTTGAGCTCCGCCTGGCAGATGGCCGCGGCCTTTTCCTTGAGACCGATGATGGTGGGGTAGACCTCCAAGGTTAGCAGCCAGTCCTGAAACTTGACGGTCTCCTCCACTACCAGGCGTTCGGCCCGGGCCACCTCCTGGCGGCGCCGCTGCCAGCCCTGCTCCGCCACTTCCTGCAGGTCGTCGATATTGTAAAGGTAGACGTTGTCCAGGTCATTGATGGCCGGGTCCAGATCCCGGGGCACGGCGATGTCGATGAGGAACAGGGGCCGCTGTTTGCGGCGGCGCATGGCCGCCCGCACCTGGTCCCGCCGCAGGAGATAGGTTTCCGAGCCGGTGGAGCTGATAAGGATGTCAGCGCCCAAAAGCTGCTCCTCCAGTTCCTCCAGGGAGACGGCCTCCCCCTGGTAGCGCTCCGCCAGGCGCAGGCCCGTCTCCAGGGTGCGATTGGCCACGATGAGGCGGCCCACCCCCTGGGCCCGGAGGTGCTCCAGGGCCAACTCGGCCATTTCGCCGGCGCCCACAAGCAGCACCGTCATGCCGGCCAGCTCTCCGAAGACCTTCCGGGCCAGGCCGACGGCGACGTAGCTGACGCTGACGGCGTGATCGCCGATGCCCGTTTCGGTGCGGACCCGTTTAGCCACCGAGAAGGCCTTGTGAAACAGGCGGTTGAGAACGGGCCCGGTGGCCTGCTGCTCGCTGGCCTGGCGATACGCCTCCTTGATCTGGCCCAGGATTTGGGGCTCCCCCAGCACCATGGAGTCGAGACTGGCGGCCACCCGGAAGAGGTGCCGCACCGCCTCGGGGCCCTGATGCTGGTAAAGGGAGGCCGACAGGGCCTCCGGGGAGACCTCCGGGGCCCCGGAGATAAAGGCCCGCAGCCGCTCCAGGGCGGCGGCCGGCTCCCCTGTCAGGCAGAGCAGCTCCACCCGGTTGCAGGTGCTATAGAGGATGATTTCGGCGATTTCCGGGAAATCCTTGAGGCTCCCATAGGCCGCCGGCAGGTCCGGGATGAGGCCGGCCAGCTTCTCCCGCAACTCCAGGGAAGCGGTCTTTTGATTGAGGCCCACTAACAGAAGATTCATGGTTTGCCGAACTTGGCGAAGCTGTGGTAGCCCGACATCCACAGGTTGGCGCCCACAAAGGTGGCCAGCAACACCAGGAAGCCGCAAATGGCCAGCCAGGCCGCCCGCCGGCCCCGCCAGCCGACGGTGAGCCGCTCGTGCATCAGCACCGCGTAGATTAGCCAGGCGAGCAGGGTCAGGACTTCCTTGGGGTCCCAGGACCAGAACCGCCCCTGGGTATGCTGGGCGTATAGGGAGCCGGTGATTATGCCTGCGGTAAGCAGGGGGAAACCGATGCTGAGGCACCAGTAATTGAGGGTGTCCAGTTGGGACAGGGACGGCAGGCGGCGGAAAAAGAAGCCGAATCTCTTAGCCTTGAGCTGGCGCTCCTGGATCAGGTAAAAGACGCCGCCCAGAAAATTTAAGGTCAGGGCGGCATAGCCCCCCATGGTCAGGCCGATGTGGGCCGTCAGCCAGAAGCCCCGCAACAGGGGGGAGATGGTCCCCTGGCCCCGGGGCAAGATGAGGGCGCCGTAAATTATCAGGGCGGCCAGGGGGGCCACCAGGGCTCCCAGGACCCGGATGGGGTAGCGCCAGTTGAGCAGCAAAAAGGCCGCCACCAGGACCCAGTCGAACAGCAACAAGGCGTCGCCGAACGCGGCCACGGGGAGATAGCCATAGGCCCAGGTGCGCTGCAGCAGGACCAGGGTATGCCAGACCAGGCCCGCGGCCAGGGTCCAGGCGCCCCAGCGGCACAATATGTCCCGCTGCGCCAGGAAAAAGGCCAGCCACAGGACGGTGGCCCCAAAATAGCAGGCCAGGGTAAGGTATAATAAATAATCAGTCATAATAACTATTTAAAGGTGTAGGCTCCCGGATTAGCCTTGAGCCTCCTGGAAGGCCGCCGCGGTGATTTCCCCCAGGATCTGGGGGCTCAAGACGTCGCCCAGGACTTCCCGGAGCACGGCCACCACCGCGCTTCGGTCTCCACGGGCCACCGCCTCCAGCAAAGGGCTGTCCACCAGGCGGTGAAACAGGGCGGCGTTCTCCGGGTGGCCCCGGTGTTCGCTGAGGAGACGCACCCGTACCCCCTTGAGCAGGGCCAGATAAGGCCGATATTCGGGACCGAAGCGCTGCTGCAAGTCCTCCCGCAGCTTCCGGGCCAGGGCCGGAGAGGCCCCGCCGGTGCCAATGGCCAGGGTCAGGTCGCCCCGCCGCACCTGGGCCGGGACGATGAAGGTGCAGAACTCCGGGCGGTCCGCCACGTTGACCCAGATGCCCTGCTCCCGGGCGGCCGCCGCGACCCGGGCATTCACCCGGGGGTCGTCGGTGGCGGCCATCACCAGGACCATGCCCTGCAAATGCTCCGGGGTGAACTCTTCGTTCAGATAGCGGATTTGCCCCGCCTGGGCCAGTTCCTCCAGGACGGCGCTGAGCCCCTGGCTCACCACGGTCACCCGGCCCCCGGCCTCCCGCAGATCCTGGACCTTGCGCTCCCCCACCCTGCCACCGCCCACTACCAGGCAGGGTCGGTCTTCAATGACGGCAAAGATGGGATAGGTTTTCATCAGCTCGTATCGAGAGGCGCCGGGCTCGGAGGCGACGGGGACGGAGTCTTTTAACCCTGCGAAACAGCCCGGCCCATTTTTAACTCTATCAGGCTTATGGCCGCCAGGCAAGGAAAATGCCAGCCATTCCGCCGCCTTCGCCCCCTGGGCCATTGACATGCGGGACGAATCTTGGTTAGATAAACAGAGTAAAGCAATGTTGGTTCCGGTCCAGTGATAACCATGAAGCTGCGGATATTTATCGCCTTACTGCTGATTCTGCTAAGCGGCGGCCCGTGGGGCCCGACGGCCCTGCGCGCCCGGGAGGACCTGGTCAAGATGGATCTCAGCGATGCGGATAAGAAGTTATTGTTGCAGATGGCCCGGGACAGCATCGAAGCGCACCTCCTGGATAAGCCGGCGCCGGCCCTTTCGGTCGCCCCGCCCTCCTTGTCCCAGCCCCGAGGGGCCTTCGTGTCGCTGCACCGCCGGGGGCAACTCCGGGGCTGCATCGGCTATCTGGAGGCGGTGAAACCCCTGGGGGAGACGGTGCGGGAGATGGCCGTGGCCGCGGCCTTTGATGACCCCCGCTTCCGACCCTTGGGCCGGGAGGAACTGGCCGACCTGGAGGTGGAAATCTCCGTCTTGAGCCCTATGCAGTTGATCAACAATATTGACCAAATCCAGGTGGGCGCCCACGGCCTGTACATTATCCAGGGGCGCTACCGGGGCCTGCTCTTGCCCCAGGTGGCCACGGAATATCACTGGGACCGGATAACCTTCCTGGGGCAGACCTGCTGCAAGGCCGGTTTGCCGGCGGACGCCTGGAAAGACCCGGCCACCAAAATCTACCTCTTCACTGCGGAGATCATTGCCGATCAACCGCAGAAAGCCGGAAGTGTCAATCCATGACCCCCAGATCTGAAAAACCGGAGCACTTGCCGATGCCCGCGCCGCCGGGAGGCCCCTCTCCGGCTCCCGTATCCCTGTTGGCGCGTCTGTTGCGCTACCGTTTCTTCCTGGTGGTCCTGGTGGTCATCCTCTTTTTTGCGGGGTTGTTCGCCTGGAAGCCCCTGAGGCCAGGTCACCCGGCCGCGGAGACCCAGCCGCCGGCGGCCCAGGGCTATGCCGGGGCCTTGGAGCAGGGCAAAGGGCCGCTCCCTGCGGCCCCGGCCGTGGAGGCCAAAATCCCGGAGGCGGAACCACCGGCCCCGGAGATCAAGGCTCCGGCCGCGGAGCCCCCGGCGCCCCAGGTGATTCCGCCCCGTGAGCCCGCCAAGGGTGAGATCTTCACCCGGGCCCTCATCAAAATCATGGGCGACCAGATCAACGGCACCTGGTTCGGTTGGCGCCCCAACAGCCTGCTGTTTGGCAAACTACACCTCACCCACAACGTCAACAACATCCAAGAGGGGGTGCTGGAAGTGGCCCGGCGCACCGTTGAGGTGTTGAACTTAAACATGACCCGTTTTGCCACCACCGAGGCCTACAATCCCCAGGTCAACGAGGCTATGAACTACTTCATGGTGAGCTCGGACAAGTACTGGTTCCCATCGGCCTCGGGCAAGTACCGGGAGGCCTTGCACGACCTTCAGGTCTACAGCGACGACCTGGACCGGGGCCGCAGCCGCTTTTACACCCGGGTGGACTACCTCATCGTCCTGCTCGGCAACTATAAAGACATCCTGGGGAGCAGCTTCCACAACCTCATCAAGGACACGGAGGCCGACGGCGGGCCGGTGGGCTGGTGGGTCTCGGGCGAGTACTTTTATCATGCCCAGGGCATCGCCTTGGGGATGGCGGAGATGTTGGAGGCGGTGGATCGGGAATTTCAGCAGGAACTCCAGAAAAAGGACTCCCACAAGTTGCTGGAAGAAGCCATCCTTTCCCTGCACGCGGCATCCCGCCTTTCCCCTTGGGTGCTGACCAACGGCTCCAAGGACGGCTTCCTCGCCAATCACCGGGCCAATATGGGCACCTATATCGGCGAAGCCGAGCACATGATCGCCACCCTGCAGTCGTCGCTGGCCTCCAACTGAGTCCGTTTCAGGCTGGCGCCTGCATCTCACGCACCCCAAAAGGCGGGTAAGACGCGCCTTAGGCGGGCACGCCCCGACCCACCTTAGGCGATGAGCCGGCCTTATGGCCCCGCCGGCAGCGAACGCGGCAATTTCATTGAAAATTTTCCCGGCTTGGTTTAAGGTGGGGCTAACAACGGGGTCAGGAGGGGCAAACCATGCTGGTCAGCGAGATTATGAGCCGGGAGCTGGTCACCATCTCTTCCGACAAGCGGGTCAGCAAGGCCCTGCAACTGATGCAGCAGCGCCAGATCCGCCACCTGCCGGTCATGGAAGGGGGCCGCATGGTGGGCTGGATCACCTCCCGGGACCTGCGGGAGGTGCTCCTGGCCTCCATGTTGGAAAAGATCACCGTGGCGGACGTCATGATCAAAGCCCCCATCAGCGTCACCGCCGACACCGGGGTGGAGGAAGCGGCCCGCCTGGTCCAGGAGCACAAGATCGGCGGCATGCCGGTCCTGGAAGGTGACCGCCTGGTAGGGGTGATCACCATGCTGGACCTGATCGGCGCCTTTCTTACCCTGTTGAGCCTGCTCAGGACCAGTTCCCGCCTGGACCTGCTTTTGGAGGACAAACCCGAGGTTGTGGAGGGGGCTGCCAAGATTATCAAAAAGGCCGGCGGCAAGATCCTCAACCTGGCCCTGGGACCGGTCCGGGGCCACCAGCGGTCCTACTACGTACGCTTGCAGAAGGCCGACCTGGGCCCCATCGTGGAGGCCCTCGAGCAGCAAGGCATCAAGGTGCAGGAC
This sequence comes from uncultured delta proteobacterium, assembly GCA_963812655.1. Classification (GTDB taxonomy): domain Bacteria; phylum Desulfobacterota; class Desulfobaccia; order Desulfobaccales; family 0-14-0-80-60-11; genus JAPLJC01. The sequence goes on from CAWEWX010000041.1 coordinate 10,639, forward strand.
ATCATCCCCTAAGGTGCGCCCTCTCCGGCGGCGCCGCCTGGTTCTTCCTGGGCAGGACCGGGCTCCGGGCCGCACACCTGGTTCCTCCCCCCCAGCTTGGCCCGGTACATGGCGGCGTCGGCCGCGGCCACCAGGGCCTCGCCGTCCATGTGCGGCGTAAGCACCGCCACCCCGATACTCACGGTAACGTGCAAGTGACGGCCCGGCAAGGGAATGGCCATTCGGGAGATGTGGTGCCGCAGCCGCTCCGCCAACCGTAAAGCCTGCTCCAGCCCGGTCTCGGACAGGAGCACCACGAACTCTTCGCCGCCGTACCGGCAGACCACGTCAGCCTGGCGCAGCCCCTTTTGCAAATAGGCGGCCAGGGTCTTCAACACCAGATCTCCCTGGAGGTGCCCCAGGGTATCGTTGATAATCTTAAAATTGTCCAGGTCCAGAAAGAGCATGGACAGGGGCACCTGGTAACGCCGGCTCTTCATGATCTCGTGCACCAGCAGTTCCCAGAAGTGCCGGTAGTTGTAGAGGCCGGTGAGTCCGTCCCGAATGGCCAGTTTCTTGATCTCCTCCAGGAGTTCCAGGTTTCTCAGGGCGGCCTCCCCCTGCAGGATGAAGATCTGGAAGAGCTCGGCCTCTTCCGGAGAGAACGGGGTATCCCGGCCCCCGGCCACCAGGGCCAGGCATTCCCCGGTCTGGGCCTTGCCCCATAGCGTCTGGGAGAGAGACTGGTCCGGCAGAGGCTCCTCAGAGGTGTGTGGGGCGCCGGCGGCAGCCAGTTGGAAGCGCCTCTTCAGGTTGGCCTTAAACCCGGCAAACGCGTCTTCCGTTAGCCCCGGCTGGCGGCGATAGGCTTCCAGGCACACCCCTTTCCCGGCCCCCCGGAACTGCAGGCCCAGGATTTTAAAGTGCAGGCTCTCCCAGAGGAGATTCACCAGACCTTGAATGAACTGTTCCCAGGTGAGGGGCACGGCCAGGGCCTCGCCGATGCGCCGCACCTGAACGAGATCCTGGGACCGAAGCAGGGTAAGCTCTTCCTGGGCCCGGCGCAGGTTGGCGATGAGGTCCAGGTTGCTCAGCTCCACCCGCCGCCGCTCCAGGGCCCGGGCCACCACGGCCTGCAGATGGCCCAGGGTCATCTTGGACTTCGGCAGGTAATCATAGGCCCCCAGGCGCAAGGCCTGGTCGGCTCCCCCCAGGGCATCTTGGTCGGTGGTGAACAGGATGACTTCCGTGCGGGGTGAGTTAGTCTTGATCCAGGAGAGCAGCTCCAATCCGGAAAGACCGGGCAGCGCCAGATCCAGCAGGGCCAGGTGAAATTCTTCTTCCTGGAGGGCTTCCAAGGCCTCCCGGCCATCGGCCGTCCGGCGCACTGCGAATCCATGGCCTACCAGACACTCGGCGAGCGCCGTGAAGAGTTGGGGGTCATCCTCGACTAACAGGATCCGCTCCCGGGGACTCTGTTCCTGGCTATTAATCAATGTTCCACCTCGTGCCAGCCATCGGCGGAAACCAGGGTATCTTGGTGGAAGCGGGACTCATCCGCCTGGGGGTAATCCAGGGTATAGTGCAAGCCTCGGCTCTCCTTGCGCCCCAGGGCCATGCGGATGATCAGGTCGGCCACGTAAGCGATATTGCGCAATTCCAGGAGATCGCTGGTGAGGAGAAATTTCCAGTAATAGTCGTTAATCTCTTTCAGGACCAGATCGATACGGGCCTGGGCCCGGAGCAGGCGGCTGTCGCTGCGGACGATGCCCACGTAGTTCCACATGAAGCGCCGGATCTCATCCCAACTGTGGGAAACCACCACCCCTTCCTCACTGTCCTTGGCCCCGTAAGTATTCCAGGCGGACACCTGGGTCGCCGGTTTGGCAAGCAATTCGGGCAGGGTCTCCCGGGCGGCCTGGGCGGCCTGGTGAGAGAAGACCAGGGCCTCCAGGAGGGAGTTGCTGGCCAGGCGGTTGGCCCCGTGCAGCCCGGTCATGGAGACCTCACCCACCGCGTAGAGATTGGTGATGGTGGTCAGGCCCCAGGCGTCGGTCACCACCCCGCCGCACAGGTAGTGGGCCGCGGGCACCACCGGGATGGGTTCCTTGGTGATATCGATGCCAAATTCCAGGCATCTCTGGTAGATATTGGGGAATCGGTCCTGGACAAAATCCGCCGGTTTGTGGCTGATATCCAGAAAAACGCAATCGGCGCCGCTCTTTTTCAACTCCAGGTCGATGGCCCGGGCTACCGTATCCCGGGGGGCCAGGTCTTTCAAGGGATGATACTTCTCCATGAAAGGGCGCCCGTCCCGATCCATGAGGACGGCCCCTTCGCCTCGCAAGGCCTCGGAGATCAGAAAGTTCTTGGCCGCGGGATGGTAAAGGCAGGTGGGATGAAACTGGACGAACTCCATGTTGCCGATCCGGGCCCCGGCCCGGAACGCCATGGCCACCCCGTCGCCGGTGGCGATGTCGGGATTGCTGGTGTAGAGATAGACCTTGCCGGCCCCGCCGGTGGCCAGGAGGGTGATGCGAGCCAGAAAGGTATCCACCTGGCCGCTCTCCTTATTGAGGACATAGGCCCCCAGGCAGGTTCTCTCCGCCTCGGTCACCACCCGCCCCTGGCGCACCACCCGCTCCAGGGTGATGAGATTGACCCCCATGTGGTTTTCGAAGACCCGGATGCGGGGATGGGCCAGGACCTTCTCCGCCAGGATGCGCTCTACTTCGGCGCCGGTCATGTCCTGGGCGTGGATGACCCGCCGCCGGGAGTGGCCCCCTTCCCGGCCCAAGTCATAGACGTTGTCCTTGCCGGTGTCGAAGTGGGCCCCCAGATCGATGAGTTCCCGGATGCGCGCCGGCCCCTGGCGCACCACCAGCTCCACGATGTCCGGATGCGACAGGCCTTCCCCCACGGTGAGGGTGTCTTGAATGTGATATTCGAACCGGTCATCCGGTCCCAACACCGCGGCTATGCCCCCCTGGGCCTTGCTGGTGGAGGTTTCCGTCAACCCCTGTTTGGTCACCAGATTGACCTGGGCGAAATCCGCCACCTTCAGGGCATAACTGAGACCCGCCAGCCCAGAACCGATTACCAGTACGTCCGCAAATTGATCCAAATCCGGTTCCTTTG
>CAWEWX010000042.1:0-34746 GCA_963812655.1 uncultured delta proteobacterium
TCGCCCAGCAGCGGGGCTTGGATTTCTTGTTCTTCGCGGGCCATGGGGCCTCCGTATAAATTAATCCGGGTCTGCCTGCTTCACCGGAATCTGGCGAATCTGTGGGGCCTTCCGGGGCAGGTGGACCTCCAGGATGCCATCTTGATAGCGGGCCCGGACGCCCTGAAGGTCAACGGGGATGGGCAGGAGGAAGCAGCGCTCGAAGGCGCCGAAGCCCATCTCCAGGTGGATAAAGCGCCGGATGCCCTCCGGCGGCGGCGGTTGGCGCCCGCCTTCAACTACCAATTCCTGGCCGGCCAAAGAGACGCAAAGGCTTTCGGGCTGAATTCCGGCCACCTCCAGGCGCAGCACCAGGCCCTGGGCGGTTTCATAGAAATCCGCCGCCGGGCGGAAGTGGAGGTGCGGCCGGGTGGACCCGAACCAGGCATCCGGTTGGCAGCGCCAGTGCTCCTCCATCTGCTCAAAGTCGCGGATGATCCTGATCTTGATAAGGCGGTGCATCGCTCTCCCTCGGCAAGGTCACTTTATTCATTGTAGTAATTCTTCTGGAAAATTCCAGGCCTTCCAGGCTTCTTTCGGCGGGGGCGGGAAAATTCTTCATCCTGGACCTGGCGGCCCGGTGCCCGGCTCACCCCGCCAGCCCCACCGGCCGCCTGCCTTGACCGGCAGGGGAAATCCTGATAGTTTCCCAGGCATGCGGCCGGAGGTATTTTGTCTGGGGGCCATCAATCTCGATCTGACCTTCCGGGTTGACGACTTGGCCGGCCTGCTTCAACGTTGGGGCACCGGACTGGCCCCGGGTGGGGAGGAAGCGCTGTCCCGGGCGGAGGAGCGCCGGCTCCGAGAGCTGCTGGCCCGATTTGCCCGGCCGGCCGGCCGCGGCGGCGGCGGACCGGCGGCCAACACCGCCTATGCCCTGGCCCGCCTGGGAATTCCGGTGGCCCTGGCGGGGCGCCTGGGAGCCGATGCGGACGGCTCTTTTCTGAGAGACAGCCTGCAGGGCGTTAATCTCGAGCACCTGGTGCAGCAAGGCGACAGCGGCCGCGCCTACATCCTGGCGGACCCGGAGGGCGAGCGCACCATCCTGGTGGCCCCCAACACCAATGACCTGCTGGAGGAGAAAGATCTGCCCCGGGAGGCCTTGCGGGAGGCCAGATTTCTCCACTTCACCTCTTTTGTGGGCGACGCTCCCTTGAAGCTGCAGCGGCTGGTGGCCGTGAGCCTTGAGGGCGGTCCACGCCTCACCCTGGACCCGGGCGAACTTTACGCCCGCCGGGGCCGGGCCGCCCTGGAGGAGTTGCTGGACCGGGTGGAGACCCTGCTGGTGACCGAGGCGGAGTGGGCCCTCCTGGGGGGTGAGCTGCAGCGGCATCCCGTTTGGGCCCCGCCCGTCGTTCTCATCAAACGTGGTCCCCGGGGCGCCAGGCTCCTCACCCCGGTGCGCTATCTGGATATCCCGGCGCAATTTCAGGGGCGCCCGGTGGACCCCCTGGGGGCCGGGGACGTCTTCGCCGCCGGCTACCTGGCCGGCCTCCTTATCGGCCTCTCCCTGCCCCAGGCAGCGCGGCTGGCGGAGGCGGCCGCGGCATACAAGTTGGGCGGCCCCGGACGACAGGGCTACCCGGACCGGGAGGTTATGGAAAGGATCATCGCCCGGTTGAGATAAGCAGGTTCTGCCAGGCCGTTAGGGGCGGCCCGATTCACCGGCCCCTAGCCCGGGCCACTGTCGCCCTCAGGGGTCTGGCCCTCCCCCCATATTTGCCAAAGGAGAAGAGATGCTCCAGATTCAGTTGGACACGGGCTGCGAAGGACCGCTGGCCCTCAATGACAATGTCTTCCAACTCTGCCGGGAGTTTCTCCCGCCCTTGGGTGACCGCTTTTTTACCCAGTTGAGCCGTTATGGCGATTACCTGGCGGACATCGCCAAACTACCGGAGTACCAGGCCGGGGCCATCCTGAAGCTCATCGGCCCGTTTCTCAAGGCTCGCGGCCTCAGCAACGCCGCGCTCCGGGAGTTCTCCGCCGGGAGCCTTGGGCTGATGCCCGGCGCGGAGGAGACTTACCGCTTCTTGCACGGATTCGGCTTTCCCATCTTCGAGATCAGCACCAGCTACCGCCAGTTTGCCGAGGCGGTGGGGGGCAGACTGGGGTTTGACCCGGAGCACATCTTTGGCGCCGAACTGGACCTGGATCGCTACCCGCTGGGGCCCGGGGAAACCGCGGAGTTGCGCGGCCTGGAAGAGGAGATTCTGGGGACCCCGGCCATCGAGTTGCCCCCGGGAGCCGCCTCGCTCACGGAGCTGCCCGCCCCGGTGCAGGAGGCCATCGGCCACCTGGAGCAAATCTTCCGGGAACGCCTGCCCCGGATGGAGATCGGCGCCCTCTATCGGGAGATCTCGCCGGTGGGCGGGGCGGAAAAGGCCGGGTTCGTGGCCGCCAGCCTGGCCGGAACCGGCTTAAAGCTGGCGGACACCATCTACGTGGGGGACAGCATCACCGACGTGCCAGCCTTCCAGGCGGTGCGGGACGGCGGCGGCCTGGCCATCTCCTTCAATGGCGACCGCGACGCCCTGAACGCCGCCGAAGTGGCGGTAATGTCGGACAGCGCCTGGCCCATCGGGCTGCTGACCGCCATCTTTCGCCTCTGGGGCAAAGAAGGCGTGCTGGAAGTGGCCTCCCCGGAGCGCCGGGGAAAATCCCGGGCCCTGGTGCTGCCGGAGGAGATGATCGAACCCATCGCCCTGGGACTCCAGGGCCGCCGCTTCAATCTCTATCAGACCCAAGGCCCCGACCTGGAGCGGCTGGCCCAGGAGAGCGGAGCCATGCGGGCCAGCCTCCGGGGTGAAGCCATCGCCGCCCTGGGGTGAGGGGCCGAGCCCAACCTCCGGGCTCCCTTTTCCCCAAAAATCTCTTAGCAATCTCCCCGGCAATCAAGGGCGCATTCCCACCAGCCCGATTATTGATGAGAAGGTTTAGCGGCGGATCATGATCGCCCGCCCGCCCAGACCCGGCAGGTCGGCGGACCCTCAGTGCACGAAGTAGAAGATGGCGATGGCGACCCCCGCGGTCACCACGATGCCGCGCAGCGTCTCCGGCCGGATGCGGCCGGCCAGGCGGCCCCCCAAGACCCCGCCCGCCAGGGCGCCCAGGGCCATTACCAGCATCGCCGGCCACACCACCTTTCCGGAAAACAGAAAGAAGATGGCGGCCGCGATATTGATGCTGAAGGAGATGATCTGTTTCAGGGCGTTGAGGCGGGTCAGGGTGTCTTCCAGCACCAGCCCCAGCACCGCCAGCACGATGACGCTGAGCCCCGCGCCGAAATAGCCCCCGTAGATGGCGGCCACGGCCACCGGCGCCACCGTCCAGGCGTCGTGGGGATCATCCCGCTCCTCGCCCTTGCCGGCTCGGCGCATGACCCAGGCGCGCAGCCGGTCCTGTACGGCCAGCAATAAGGCGGCAAACAGGATCAAATAGGGCACCAAGGTCCGAAACATGGCCTCGCCGGTGTTCAGGAGCAGAATGCCCCCGGCGACTCCGCCCAGGGCGCCGGCGGGCGCCAGGAGCCAGAGCCGCCGGGCGTGCCCGCGCAGGTCGCGCCGCTGGGCGAAAGTCCCGCCCAGGTAACCCGGGCAGAGCGCCACCGTGTTGGTGATATTGGCGGCCACCGCCGGGATGCCCACCGCGATGAGCGTGGGAAAGGTTATGAGGGTGCCACCGCCGGCCAGGGCATTCACCGCCCCGCCGGCCACCGCCGCCAGCCCCACCAGCACAAACTCAACCCCAGTCATAATCTGCGTCACCCTGTATTGGCATGTCCCCTCCAGGCAGACCGGCCCCGGCAGGGAGGCCTGGGCATGGAAATTTTCGCACCCCCCGAAGGCGGGCGTTATGCAGGCGCGGCTTTAAACCGGGATTATGGTTAAGGCCCCCTTGGAAAAAGGAGGATTTAGGGGTTCAATCAGATAGTTACTCCCTGCCTCATAGCAAAAACCTGGCCGGACACTAATGAGGTCCAGGGCCTTATCCCTGCTTTTTCGGCGCGTATTTATGCGGCTGGGCCGCGAACTGGTCCCGGCAAAGCTCCGAGCAGAACCAGTAGGTTTCATCTTCAAAGTCATAGGCGAATTTGCCGTGCATGGCGGCCAGGTCAAGATTGCACACCGGATCCACGTCGCATCGGGGCTTACTCTCTTCGGTCACGGATCAGGCCCTCCTCTCACATTTCTTTTTAAGTTAATTATCCGGAGCCGGGGCGTCAAGGAAACGCTGGGAGCCTGCCACCGGCGAGGACGCCCGGGTCACAGATTGATTAATCGGGGAAGTTGCTTAAATTACTTGGGGTTTTGCATGGGTCTCTCATCCGCTGGCTCAATCTTTCGAAGTCACTCACCTCCACCGCGGCCGCGGCCAGGGCTTCCTTGAGCCGCGGGCTGAGAAGCGCGGCCAGCTCTTGCCGGCGGCGGTAAGCCGGCAGTCCCGGGTCGGCGTAAAGCCCGGGATGGCTGTAAATCTCGGTAACCCCAGCCTGCAGCCTGGGGATCAGGTCCAGGAGATAGGTTTCGGTCATGCGGCCATGGTTTAACAGACCAAAGAGCCGGTCGTTGTAAAAGAGCCCCGCGGCCTGGGCCTGGCGCCGCGCCCGGCGGCAGAGCAGGGCGAAGATGAGCCCCTGCGCCAGCTTGGGAAAGGGATGGTCCGGGGCCAGGGCCAGGGTGGTGCGCCAGTCCTCCCGGGCCAGACGCACCGCGGGGATCGCGTATTCCCGGGCCAGCTCCACCACCAGGGGAAAGATTCTCGGGTGCAGGTGCAGGTTGAGGTGGCTGTTCAGGTACCTGGGGGAGAGGCCCAGCCGCAGCACCGCCTCGATCTGGGCCGCCAATTCCCGGCGAATTTCCGGCAGGAGCCGCGGATAAAAAAAATAGCGCCAGCCCACCGCCACCGGCCGGTTGCCGAACCGCCCCTGGGAGTCCACCAGATGAGGAATCTTTTCGGGGGGCGAAACGGCCCGGCCTTGGATGAGGGTGAGATGCACCCCCAGGCAGAGGCCGGGAAGCTCCCGGGCCAGGCGGACCGCCGCCTCCACCTGTGGCCCCGCCGCCATCAGACTGGCGCAACGGAGCAACCCCTGGCGGTGCGCCAGGGTCACCGCGCCGTTCACGGACTCGGATAAGCCAAAATCATCCGCACTGAAGATGACGGTGCGCCCGGCGCCGCCCCCTAGAGAGGGGGAAGCCAGGGACCCGCAGCCGCCGGCCCTGGCTGCCGCCCTCCCCTCCCCCGCGGCCCTCACCCCCGCACCCAATGGCGGCCCTCCAGCAAGGCGGCCACGTCCACCATGCGGCTCAGGGTTCCTGAGCCGTTATCGGCAACTGTCCCCAGCCTCCACCTCGACCTCCGAGCACTGGCGCCGCCGGAACATGAAGCTTAAAAACTGCCGGCCTTCCTTGAGCAGCCGCCGCCGTTCCCCGGAATCCCGCAGCATCACCAGGGCCGCCCGGCCCATGTAGCTGGGGCGGAAGTAAAAGCGGCGGTAAAACTTGGGCACCGCCGCGAAGATCTCCGCCGCCGACAGACCCGGATAATCCACCACGCACTGTTGATACCCAGTCCGGCCGTGCACCCGGGCCTCGTCCTGCATGTATCCCCGCTCCCGGCAAAAGTCGTAAAACTCGGTGCCCGGATAGGGAGTGGCCAGGGAAACCTGGATAGTGTCCGGGTCCAGCTCACAGGCAAATCGCATGGAGGCCTCCAGGCTGGCCCGGGTTTCCCCCGGCAGGCCCACCATGAAGGTGCCGTGCACCTGAATGCCCAATTCCCGGCACCACTTGACCATGCGGCGTCCCAGGTCCAGGGTGGCGCCCTTGCGAATGTTTTTTAAGACCTGGGGGTCGCCGGTCTCGAAACCCACCACCAGCAGCCGCAGCCCCCCTTCCTTCATGGCCTTTAGGGTCTCGTAGGAAGTGGTGACCCGGGCGGTGGTGGACCAGACAAAATTTTTGTTAAGGCCGCGGAATTCCCGGCCCAGCTGGCGGGCCCGTTCGCCGTTGGCGGTGAAGGTATCATCGTCGAAAAAGATCTCCGCGGCCTGGGGGAACAACTCCAGGCAGCGGCGCACTTCCGCCACCACGTTGGCCACGCTCCTGACCCGGTAGCGCCGGCCGGTGAAGGTCTGGGGCCAGAGGCAATAAACGCAATGGCTCGGGCAGCCCCGGCCGGTATAAAAAGAGACGTACGGGTAGCGCAGGTAGGGAATCTGATAGTTTTCCATCTTCAGATCCCGGTGATAGATTTCGGTGACCATGGGCAGGGAGTCCAGGTCCTCGAGGTAGGGCCGATCCGGGTTGTGATGAATGGCATCGCCCTGCCGGTAGCTGACCCCCTGGATTTCCTGCCAGGGACGTCCCTGGGCGATCTCCATCACCGCATAGTCGAATTCCCGGCGGGCCACGAAATCCACCTGGGGGCCGGCGGACAACGATTCCTGGGCCAGGATGCTCACCTGGGGCCCCACCAGGCCTACCAACAATTGCGGGTTTTTCTCTTTGAGGCGGCTGACCGTGTTCAGATCGTGCCGGAAAGAGGCGCTGCTGGTGAAGAGCACCGCCAATTCGAAATCGCTGGCCAGGGACGCCACCTGGGCCACCGTCAGGTTCTCCGGCGAGGCGTCCACTACCCGGCTCTCGGGAATGAGTCCGGCCGGGTAACAGAGCCAGGTGGGATACCAAAAGGAGGTGACTTCCCGGGTGGCCTGGTAGCGCGAACCGGCGCCGCCGTCAAAATCATGGAATGACGGTGGGTTAAGCAACAGGGTGCGTTTCATCGATTAATCCTTGAGGAGCTTCGCTCTGTGATCAGGGGAGGAACCTGGCCGCGAGCGCCGGCCCCTCCCCAAAAAGCAGGTGATTATGATTGGTGAATATTATCCGAGATGCGCGGTCTTGTCCAGGAAATAGCGGGCCGGGGTCAAGGCGGGGGCGTCCCCGGTTATCGGTCTGTTTCATAATCGGGCTGACCTAAGATTAAGACCAGGGAGCCTGGCCCCCAAAAAAAAGCGTTCCCCAGCCGGAGCTTGGAAACGTGAAACTCATTGAATAATATGCTCTTCGAAAGAAAACCGACCAAAAATTGCCGGGTTACAGAGTGGTGAGGCCCTCCCGGATGGCGTACTTGGTGAGTTCCGCCACGCTGTGCATCTTAAGTTTTTGCATCATTTGCTGCCGGTGGGTTTCCACGGTCTTGACGCTCACGTGGAGGAGTTCGGCAATTTGATTGGTGGACTTGCCTTCGGCCATCAGCTGCAGCACCTCTCGCTCACGGTTGCTGAGAATGTTGAAGACCGAGGCCTCCGGGCCCAGTGGCGTCTGCACATAATCCTTCACCACGATGTCGGCGACCCCCGGGCTGAGGAAGGTCTTGTGGGCCAGCACCACCCGAATGGCCCGCACCAGCTCCTCGCTGGCGCAATCCTTCAGGAGATAACCGGAGGCCCCAGCTTTGAGCATATTGGAGACAAAACGCCGGTCGGCGTACATGGAAAGGGCGATCACCTTCACCTTGGGCATTTCCGAGATGATTTGCCGGGTGGCTTCGATGCCGTTCAGATCCGGCATGGCCACATCCATAATGACCACTTCGGGATGTTTCTCCCGAACCAGCCGCACCGTGCTCCGGCCATTCTCGGCTTCGGCCACTACCTCCAGGTCCGGTTCCCTTTCCAGCAAGGTGCGCAGTCCCTGGCGGACGATCTGGTGATCGTCGGCAATGAGAACTTTGATAGCCATGCCCTATCCTCCCGGCCTTGAGGTTAATAGTTAAGCGGCGCCACCAGAGTCAACCGGCTCCCCTGGCCCGGCTCAAATTCCACTTCCAGACGCCCGCCCAGATACTGCAAACGCTCCCGGATGCCGAAGAGCCCCAGGCCGTCGGGAGAGAGCAGAGGCGACCCGGCCCTCGGGTCCCATCCGACCCCGTCATTTTCGATGCTTACCTGCACCTCCGCAAGGCTCCGCTTGATGAGAACTATAACATTTTTGGCCTTGCTCTCCTTGACCACCTTCAGCAGCAGTTCGCGCACTAGATGAAAAAGGAGAATCCGGCTATCATCGCTCAGGGGCTTCTGGCTTCGATCCGCGGTCACCTGCAGGCGAATGCCGCTGCGCTCCTGGATTAGCTCCGCCAGCCACTCCACTGCGGCCTCAAAACCCAGGTCGTAAAGGATGGGCGGGCTGAGTTCGAAGGTCAGGGATCTGGTGTACCGGATAGTCTGATCGAGGAGTTGGCGGATCTCCTCCATGGCCCCGCTCAGGCCGGCGGGGGTCGCTTCCCGCAAGGCTCCCAGTTTGATTTGCGCCAGAGCCAGGATCTGTCCCACCTGGTCGTGGAGCTCGGTGGCCAGGCGCCGCCGTTCCTGCTCTTCAGCCAGGGATAACTGCAAGGCCACGGAGCGCAGCTCCCCCCGGTAGTCGCGAATCTCGGCTTCCGCTTGTTTCTGCTCGCGGATATCCTCCAGCATGCCGACGACCAGCGGCCCCTCGTCCGCGGCGGAAAACGACAGCGACAGGCGGCCCCAGGACAACTGGCCATCTTTCCGCCGATAGTGACCCTCTATTTGACAGGCCTGGCGAACTCCGTCAACCAGTCCTTTGAAAAGCTCCTGGCAGTTGCTGGCCCCTCCGGTCATGATGAATTCGCCAAACTCTTGATGGCGCAGTTCCTCCTGACTATACCCCAGCAGTTCCTGCAAGGCGGGATTGCTCGCCACTATCCGCCAATTTTCGTCCAACAGGGCGATACCCAGGGGAGACTTCTCAAAAATCGTGCGAAACCGGGCTTCACTATCCCGCACCAGGTTTAAATAGTCCTGAATGGCCAGGTCGGAAATGCCTTGGCTGAGAAAAATCTTCCGGGCCTGGACCCCCCGGATGGCCGGGGCCAACTCTTCAAAGACCCGCTCTTTGAGGAGGTAGCCGCAGGCCCCGGCCTTGAGAACCTCCGCGACGAATCTGCGGTCGCCGTGCAGGGACAGGCCGATCACCTTGGCCAGGGGAGCGGCGGCCGCCATCCGCCGCACCGCCTCCAGGCCGGGCAAATCGGCGCCGGCCAGGTCCAGGATGACCACGTCCGGATTAATCTCCTTCGCCAAACCCAGCGCCGATTCCCCGGTGCCGACTTCCGCCGCTACCTGGAAGTCCGGCTCCTGGTCCAAAAGGGCCCGCAATTCCTGGCGGACTTTCTTGTGGTTATCGGCAAGGAGGATTCTGATGGCCATGGTTCCCCTGAAAAAAAACGCAATTATTAGTTGACAATTGTAACCTGCTTAATCCCAAAAGAAAAGGTCCCCACGGTAGGGACCTGGTATCTTCCTTTTCCCGCGGCTGATCAGCAATAATCGCCTTCAAGTCAACAAGTTTCCCCTGGCCCGTCAGGCCCCGCAGCACTCACATCTTGACATTGCTTAAGGCATGCATAGTCTTAATGGCCGCTGGTCCCATGACTATGATCATGATCGCGGGAAAAATGAACAGGAGCAAAGGGATCATGATCTTCACCGGCAACTTGCCAGCCTTTTCCTCGGCTTTCTGGGCCCGCTGCACCCGGAGAAAATCGGAATGGACCCGCAGCGCCTGGGCAATACTGGTTCCCATCTTATCCGATTGGATCATGATGCCCACCAGGGACTTGACGTTTTGGGCCCCGGTGCGCTCCCCCAGGTTCTTCAGCGCCATTTCCCGGGAAATCCCGGTGCGCAGCTCGGCGTTGGTGAGGTGCAGTTCGTTGTGCATTTCCACGGAGACGTTGCGGACCTCATCGGATACGCGGTGGAGGGCGGACTGCAACGACAGTCCGCCCTCCACGCAGACGATCAGCAGATCCAGGACGTCCGGCAAGGCCTGGTCGAGGCGCTCCTGGCGCCGGGCGATCATGGCCTTCAGGATAAAGGGCGGTGCATAGAAACCGGTCGCGGCCAGCAACAGGCAATTCATCAGATTGCCGGAAGCCATCACGCCGCCCATGACATTGAATAAGAGATATGGCAAGGCCAGGAGGAAGGGGGCCAGGGTCCGGATGCCTAAATAGATGAGAGGACCCTTGGGATGACGATAACCGGCCTGGATCAAGGAGAACCGGAGTTTGGAGGCATCCTCCTTATCCTTCATGGCATACTTGCCGAAGGAGGAGATCCACTCCAGGAAACGTTTCTTCAGGCTGCTGCCGCCGCCCCGCTGGTAAAGGGACATGGCCGCGGGGGCGCTGCTCTTTTTGAACCTGTCTCGCAGCATCCGGCGGCTCCCGGCGTAATGCAGGATGCCATAAACGAAAAACGTCGCGGTGAGAAAACAGGCGCCCCAGATGAACCAGTTGAACCCTTCCATGAGCCCCCTCCTCTAAACCTTGATGGAGACCATCCTCTTCATCACCCACGCCCCGATAGCCATGCTGCAGATCGCCCCGGCCAACAGCTTTTTGCCTAAGGGGTCAGTGAACAAGAGCATGATATATTCCCGGCTCATGGCGTAAAGCGCCAGGAAGGTTAGCACGGGCAAGCCCATCAGGACCAGCGCCGAAAACCGGCCTTCGGCGGTGAGGGTGTGAACCTTGCCCTTCAATTTCATGCGGTCCCGGATCAGGGAGCCGATGTTTTCTAAAATCTCCGCCAGATTGCCCCCGGTCTCGTTTTGGACCAGGACCGCAGTAACGAAGTAGCGCAGGTCCTGGCTGGCCACCCGTTCCCCCATGCGGCGCAGCGCCTGGGCGACGCTCAGTCCCAAACGCTGCTCTTCATAGGTGATGCGCATCTCCTCCCCCAGGGGCCGCTGAATCTCCTGGGCCACCAGCTCCATGGTGGCCGGCAGGGTGTGGCCGGCCCGGAGGGATCGGGCCAGGAGTTCCATGGCCTCCGGCATCTGCTTTTCGAATTGCGCGGTCTTGCGCCGCTTTTTCCACTTCAGGATCAAGATCGGCAGGTAACCCATGACCGCGGCCACGACCCAGCTCCAAGGACCACCCAGAAACCTGCCGCCCAAGAGAAAGCCCACGGCCCCCGTGAGGGCCACCGACAGGATAAAGACCCCGGGGGGCATATTAAGATCCGCCTGAATGAGCTGGCGCTCCAGGTTGTCCACCCTGCCCCAGCCCGTCAGCCGCCCCATCAATGAAGTCACCGGACTATCCTGGTTCCGGGACTCCTGGTAGGCCCTGAAGATCTTGGCCCGGAACTCCTCGTCCCGCTTCTGCCCGCGCATCCGCTTCTTGAGCTGGCTCCGCTTCAGGTAGGGAGCCATCACCATCTGATTGATGACGGTGGTCAGCAGACAAGCCGCCACAAAGACCCCCAGGAGTCCCAGGGCGTACACGAAATTCATGCCGCCCATGTTCAAATGGCTCAAACGATACATCGCTCTGCTCCCGTTGGAGTCGTCATATCTTTAATCCAGGCCCCGGCTGGAGGGTTTGAAGATGCCGTCCATGAGCGGCGCCCCGAAGAGCCGGCAACGGTCGGCGAAGCGGGGACGCACTCCGGTGGCCACGTAATCCCCCGTGATCATCCCTTCCAGGTTCATGCCGTGGCGTTCGAAGACGAAGATATCCTGCATGCTGATCACTCCACTCTCCATCCCGGTGATTTCCGAGAAGGACACCATGCGGCGGCAGCCGTCGCTGTGGCGCACCAACTGGACGATCACGTTGATGGAGGAAGAGACCATCTGTCGCATGGTCCTTTCCTGGATGGTGATGCCCGAGAAGGACATCATGGTTTCCAGCCGCAGCAGGGCATCCCGGGAAGTATTGGCGTGAATGGTGGTCATGGACCCCTCGTGGCCGGTGTTCATGGCCTGGAGCATGTCGATCACTTCGGCGCCGCGCACCTCACCAACAATGATCCGGTCCGGCCGCATCCGCAGGCAGTTGCGCACCAGGTCCCGCGAGGTAATCTCCCCTTTGCCCTCCACGTTAGGCGGACGGGTCTCCAGGCGGCACACGTGTTCCTGCTGCATCTGGAGTTCGGCAGAGTCTTCGACGGTGATGATGCGTTCATTGGCCGGGATGAAGCCGGAGAGGATGTTCAACAAGGTGGTCTTGCCGGCCCCGGTGCCGCCGGAGATGATAATGTTCAGTTTGGAAACCGCCACGGCCTTCAGGACCTCCCCGATTTGCGCGGTGAGGCTGCCTTTCTCTATCAGGTCCTCCAGGGTGGGGCGCTGCACGGAAAACCGCCGGATACAAAGCATGGGCCCGTCCAGGGCCAGGGGCGGGATGATGGCGTTGACCCGGGAGCCGTCGGGCAACCGGGCATCTACCATGGGGATGGACTCATCGATGCGGCGCCCCACGTTACTGACGATCTTATTGATGATTTTCAAGAGGTGCTCATTATCCTGGAACCGAACATCCGTCACTTCCAGACGCCCACGCCTTTCGACGTACACCTGATTGTACCGGTTTACCAGGATATCCGAAATGGTCGGGTCGGCCAACAGAGGTTCCAGGGGGCCCAGACCCAGGATCTCGAACTCCAGTTCCCGGTTCAAGCGGGCCTTTTCCGCCAGATTTAGGGGCTCTTCCTCCTCCTCCAAAAGGACCGCCAGGGCTTGCCGGATTTCCCGGGCCCGAAGGCTTTCCTCCAATTCCTCCAGGGCGCTCAGGTCCAGACGCTCCAACAGCAGGTGGTGAATCCGCTTCTTCACTTGGTAAAGCCGGATTTCCCGAACCTCATCCTTCTTGGATGAAGACGCTGCCTGGGGATCTCGATCGTCCTGGACCGGCAGCGGCGAAACCGCACTCAGCCCCTTCGCCTTAGCCGTCCCCAGACCCCTATTTTCCTTCTTGTAACCCAGCCAACTCATGCAGCTTCACCTCGCATTAAAACAACCAGAACTTGCGCTTGGGCTCGGCAACGGCGCTCACCGCGGCCTGTTCCATCTCCGCCGGCATCTCCAGCTTCACCTTTTCGGCCAGGGCCTTCAGTTCGCGCCACAGCTTGGAGCGCGGCCCGCTGACCTCTAAAGGCGCTCCCCGGTTCAAGGCCTCTATCATTGACAGATGATCGCTGGGCAGGGTGGCGAACACCTCCTGCTGCACTACCTGTTCCACATCCCGCAGCACCAAACCGTTGCTCCGATCAAAACGGTTGATCACCAGCTTGATTTTTCGCCGCTCCCGCTGATCTTCCAGAAGCGCCGGCCACAACCGCTTCAGATTGCGCAAATCCGGAACGGTGAGACCGGTGAGCATCAGCACCAGGTCGGCCTCCAGAATCACCTGGAGAAAGAACTCATCCAGCCAGTGGCTCAGATCGACTATGGTGTATTTGTAAAGATGGCGCAAGACCGAGAAGATTTTCCCCAGGGACTGGATCTCGATGTTTTCCTGCTCCCGAAAATCCGGACAACCATGGAGCACGAACAGGTTATCCCCAAAAGGCTGCATCGCCCGCTGGATGAAAGACTGATCCAGTTCATTCAGATTCTGACACAAATCCAGGATGGTATAGGAGGGCTCCAGGTCCAGGAAATTCGCCACATCCGGGAAGGGCCGGCCCAGGTCCACCAGGGCCAGAGGCTCCGGATTGAGCTCGGCCATGGCCACCGCCAGGTTGACGGCCACCGTGGTGCTCCCCACCCCGCCCTTGTGCCCGGTGACCACGATCACCTGCCCCAGGCGGCGATCCCCGGAGCTTTGCCGCTTTTTAGTTTGCCACACCCGGCTGATCGCGGCTTCCAGATCGTCGGGGGTCAGGGGCATCGGCAGAAACTCCCTGATCCCTACCTGCATGATACGGATCAGAAATTCCGGTTCCAGGGTATGGGAACACAACAACACCGGGGTCTGCGGCATCTCCTGGGGCAGGCGCTCCAGCCACGGCGGCACGTGACTCTGCCCATCCATCTCCACCAGCACCACATCCGGTCTGGCGTTGCCGTTGAGCTGGCGGCAATAACGCTCCGGGTCGCAAGTCTGATCCAACAATTTCAGTTGGGGAAGGCTTTCCACAGCCTCCTGGATTTCCGGATGCTGGACTCCGGTCCCGAACAGCACTGAAATGGTCAAGCTATCAGACTTCACCGGTCACTCCCACGGCCTCGGCCGTCGCGCTTTGCCATATAGGGTAGGAACTGCCCACCAATTCCTTCATTGCCGCGTCTTAACTGACATCCTGCTAGAGGGTGGCCTTGCTGCGCTCACACCCCTTGATCACTTCCACGCACTTCTCCGGTCTCCCTTCCTTCTGGAGCTTGGGCTCCTCCGGCGGCGGTTTCAGCATGCTGGCGAACAGGCTCGAGCTGGCCACCCCGCTGGTTTCTACGGTGCCCTTATTGCGGCCGCCTCGCAGGGCCAGACGAATCTTCCCTTCGTTGCTGGCCAAATTCAGGACCTCGGTCTGCTCCGGGGTCAATTCCAGGGTGACGGCATTCACCACCGTGGGCTTGTCATCCCCCCCCTTTTCCTGCCAGATCTGGCCGATGCTCAGGACCGTGATGTCTTGCAGGATGACCTTGGAATAGTTCTCATCCATGCCTTTCAGCTTCATATCCGCCAGGACGTCCACCCGGTCCCGGGGATGGAGGAAGCCGGCAACCCCGGTGACGTCATCGACCCGGACCGTCAGGGCCCTCTTGCTCTCGTCCAGCAGGCTGCTCAAGCCAGCGGCGGCGCCCACCGGGGCCAGCTTGCTGAACATGATGGGCTCCCCAGTGGAAATGGGAAAGGTGACCACCCGGCCCTCTACCTGGTTTAGGGCCGCGGCGCACTGGGGCGGAATCAGCTCCTGGGGCCAGGAGACCAGCTTGAGGGAACCGGCAGTCAGGGCGGTGCCGGGAGCGATGTCGCCGGTGGCTACCGCCACCATCCCGGTGGGCGCCGGGGCGGCGACCTGGGTCTTATTGACCACATACCGATGAATGCCAAAGGTGGCCAACAGACCGGCCACCACTGCGACGGCCATATAAGTCATTCCCTTGGGTAGGTTTGCCATAACGCTCACTCACTTTTCCTGGTTGATGTGACTGCGAACTCCACCGCGGCTACCCATCCTCAGGCGGCTCGCAGGCCGGCCCCGGCCTCAGCATGGCTCAGTGCCCGGTTCCTGCCTGCCGCCTCCTGCAAAAATTGGGGGGGCCCAGTGCCCCCCGTCAGGTGAGTTCGGGCCCAACCGGCCTCAGGCGCCGATCAGGGTGGCAGCGCTATCGAACCTGCTGCTCAGGTTGGTCCACAAAGTACCTCTCCAGGAGCCAACCCCCTTACCGGGATTAGGCCCCTGGAGGCCTGGATTACGCATCAACTGGCGTTGGTGATCGATGTGGAGACCGAAGTGAACTTATCGCTCAGGGTGGTGCCCAGAGCGGTAACCGAGGCGATAATCACCACGGCGATCAGCGCCACCAGCAGGCCATACTCCACGGCCGCGGCGCCGGATTCGTCCTTGAAGAAATTTCCAAGCTTTTCCATAGGTTCCCCTTTTCGTGTCTTGCTCAGGTTAGTCTCCAAAGTACTATCTGACCAGCCCTCCTTACAGGGTGTAGGTCCCTGGAGGTCTAGATTAAGCCTCAACTGGCGTTCTGGATCGAGCTGGAGACCGACTGGAACTTAGTGCTCAGGGTGGTGCCCAGGGTGGTGACCGCGGTGATGATCACCACGGCGATCAGGGCTACCAGCAGGCCATACTCCACGGCGGCGGCGCCGGATTCGTCCTTGAAGAAATTTCCGAGCTTTTCCATGGTTCTCTCCTTCTTGGTATTTTGAAGTGGCTGAAAGGTTAGCATGGCGAATTCAGTTCCGGTCTCTGGCCTCGGCTTCAGTTAGCGATTTGTTTGATCAGGCCCTCCATTTCTGATGGATTTGCAAATGCTCCTTGGTTCTGGATGGTAATATGGGTCAGGGGAGTTAAAAGATAAATCGGGGTTTCCCTGGTATTTACCTTCGATAAACATGAATTTGAGACAGGGGAATGCGGTAATCCGATAAAGAAATGGAAGAGGTCTTGCCCGTGTAGGGTGGGCCGTCTAGGGTGCGCACTGCGCACCAATTCCTTAAAATCCTCTTCTTTTTCGGGCTGGGGGAAAAGGAAAATAAGGTGGCAGAGCTAAATTACTTGCCGTCATTGATACCCAATTGGAAAGGCCACTGCCCCGTGCTTTCAAGAACCCGTGAAAACCTGAAAGCTCTTAACTAGGAAATGGCTTTTAAGAGCAGACCTGTCATGCTGGCAGGATGCCAAAATGTTTAAACTTTTTCTTACACTTGCAGGTCTAAAGGGGCATCCCCAGGGAGGCAACCGCGGTCAGAGTTTTTCTTGGAGGGACTTATCTAGATTGAGCGGCGGGGTGCTGCATCTTAATGACTGGGTAAACCTGCGGGTTACCGGTGGGTTTTTAACTACAACCCATGAACCACAAAGAATAATCTGCCCTGGGGTCAGATGAATTTCCCCCAGAATCCCATGCGCAACGATTTTTGGGAGGGGATGTAATCTAATAATTTAAATTCAGTAGCCACTGCGGCAATGGGCTCTCCCACCTGGACAATATCGGCCTCATTAATCGTACCGAGGACAAATTCGGCCCTCTGGAGATAAGGGACTCTATAAGGGTCGATCTTCATGACCCGCGCACAAGTGGCGTCCACCGCCGGGAGATTGCGGCCCATGACCAACACCCCCGCGGTTTTAGGGTCTCCCATAATAGGACCATCTCCCTCCATGCCCACGATCCCGTCCACGATAGCCAGGTGAGGGCGTAAAGTCGCGGTGATATCCAGGATGGCCTCATCGATACCGGCATAATGGAGAACATTTTTGGGCCACCCATAATAAAGTCCGGGCATAAAACCAAATAAATTTTTCATAGAAAGGGTAATACCCGCCCAATGATGGGTTTTGAGCTTGGCCAGGGAGACGATTAAGTCCACCTGACGGAGAGTCGCCGGGAAAGTCAGACTGGTCAAACTGCTAAATTTTCCTGCATTCGGCACGCTATAAGCATCCTGGTAGTTTAGATCAATAAAGGGAATCCGGTCTTCCCAGAGCACTTCAGCTAAACCGGACTCCTCCAACACGCGTAAGGTATCCCGGCAATGTCCCGGGCCCTCGGCGACCATGACCCGGGAGGCGCCGAACTTGAGGAAGGCTTCGACGGCGCCGCGGACCACCAAGGGATGGGTATTGATCTGGATGCTGGCGGGGTTGGACTCCACGAGATTCGGTTTCAATAAAATCCGTTTGCCCTTGATTTCATTAGGAGAGATCCCCAGGTGGCGTAATCCTGCGCAAATCACTGTGGCAATGTCAGCCTGATAGCCTGGAACTTTGGCAATAAAAGTCCGAGCCTGCCATCTGCTTCTTAAAAACTTTCTCCAAAGAAAATGACCGGAGGCCGCCAGAATGGCGCCCCCGACACAAGCTCCCAGGAATTCGCGGCGGGTAAAACCCATGAGTTTCCTATTCTCTGCGAGGCAGCCCTTTATGGGGCCAGCCCGGATGAACTTTCCATTCCCCCGGATAAACGGCCAGCCAGGATAAATAAAGAGAGGGAAGTTGTGTCATAAACCCCAAACCGCGCTTGCCGCCCCCAGCATTCGGAAAGCCAGCTTGGGGCGGCCGCCGGCCGCTCGCCCCAGGCGCCCAAACCCAAGATTCCCCATGACAAGGCAATGGGAGTCCGCAAATTTCTCACCACATCTTTGAGATAATCTAAACTCCGTTCCAGGTTCGACCTCGCAGTCAAACTCTTGAGGGCATCGAGCGCTAGGCCGGTATTCTCCGGCATCGGTCGTAATTCCTTACCGAACAAGATGGTATTACCATAATTCCATCCCCCCTGCGGCAGTTGTCGGTTCAGAAGCAGGCGCGTGGCCTCCGTAATGCGTGGATGGTTACTGTGGCCGGCAACCTTTAGGGCGATAATCCCCAGCGCCGTGGGGTCGATCCAGGAATAGGTGCCCGCTGCCCAAGGCCAACCCTTAAGAGTGCTGTCGCTGGCGTCGGGTGACTTCTCTTGTTTCTGCAGACCCATACCGGAGTGATCCAGCAGAAAATCCACCGCCCGGGCCAAACTGTCTTGATGAGGTGGGGATTGGGACCAGGCGAGGATGGCCAACGGCGTCGGCCAGTAGACTTCCGGATGGGACGGAGAGATACAGACTCGCCCATCCGCTAGTTGACCGGCAGCTAACCAGGAGCGCGCCCGGCTAATAATTTCCGGGTCTAAACCGCCAGCACTGAGAGCTAGTATGGCCCAGGCCGTGGCATCCGTTCGATAATCGCCGTTATCGGTATTCGCAAAGCCACCTTCGGCCAAGGATCGCTTCCGCAAAAGGTTAATACTGTCGGAAACCCATGGATCGATCATAAAAAGTTAAATATTAATCTAGTGAACCGAGATTATGCCGCAACCTTGGCCGCCGCCATTCAAAAAAGTTTTGGGGACCTCCTGCCTGGAAAAAATCCCCCCAAGTTTCTGTTCTTGAAGCCGAATCCTCTTGTTAACACTAGGTTAGCACAAATTTTCTGGAAAAAATACTCCCAGACCTATAACTTTATTATCTCAACTGGTTATGCCGTATGCCGGTCCTCCAAAAAAAATCCAACCATTTGGCCCTTACCCGTGGCATAATACTTTTGGGTGAGGCCCGATGAATCCCCTGGATACCTACCTCAAGGAATTCCGGGGGGGGCTTCAAACTGATGGGGTATTTGGCCACCGGCGGTTCGACAGGCTCTAGGAAAAAATTGCCTCTTGATAAAAAAATCGTGCTAACATGCTGATGATCTTCTGGGGATCTCAATATGGCTGTGCTTAAGAGGTTATAATGCGAGATCTTAGCATTATTATACCCTGTTTAAATGAAGCTGAAACCCTCGGTAATTGTATTTTGAAAGGCAAGAAAAGTATAGAAGCACTCAATCTCGACGGGGAAATTATTGTGGCGGATAATGGCAGCACCGATGGTTCCCTAGAAATAGCCAGGGATCTGGGAGCCCGGGTAGTGCCCGTTAACCAGAAGGGATATGGGAATGCTCTCCGGGGAGGGATCGAAGCGGCCACCGGAAAATGGATCATTATGGCTGACGCGGATGACAGCTATGACCTCGGCCATATTGCTCCTTTCGTAGAAAAGTTGAAGGCTGGGTACGATTTGGTAATGGGTTGCCGTCTTCCCAAGGGGGGCGGGAAGATCATGGAGGGGGCGATGCCCTGGAAGCATCGCTGGCTCGGCAATCCGGCTCTCTCGGGGATCGGACGTCTTTTTTTTAAAAGCCGGGTTACCGACTTCCATTGCGGCATGCGGGCCTTTACCCGGAAAGCCTACCGGCAGATTACTCCCAGGACTACGGGCATGGAGTTTGCCTCCGAGATGGTTATCAAGGCCACCTTGCAAGGCCTGCGCATCGGGGAAGTCCCCATCACCCTCTATAAGGACGGGCGCTCCCGGCCTCCCCATCTGAGAAGTTGGCGGGATGGCTGGCGGCATCTGCGCTTCATGCTGCTTTACAGCCCCACCTGGCTCTTCCTGATACCCGGGGTCTTGCTCCTCTTGGCAGGGACTGCCTTCGGCGCCCGCTTGCAGATGGGACCCTGGAAGGTGGGTCCTTTTGGTTTTGACACCAATACCATGCTGGTATGCTCCATGTGCCAGGTAGTGGGACTGCAAATCCTCTTCTTCGGCATCTTTACCCGGGTCTTCGCCATCTCCGAAGGCTTGTGGCCTAAGACCGCCAGCCCCCTCGACCATATCTATAATTTATTTTCTTTGGAAAGGGGAGTTTTGCTGGGCCTGGTGATTCTCCTGGTGGGGCTGGCAAAACTGATAATAACCGTCCTTTATTGGAAAGGGGCCAATTTTGGGGCCATGTCCTATCCTGAAAGTCTACGACAAGTTATCCCCGCTGTCACCTTTATAACGATTGGCATTCAGGTTATTTTTTTCAGTTTTTTCTTGAGCATACTTAGTCTGCCCAGGAAATGATCAAGGGTTCCTTCATTAATCGCCAAATTAAAAAGAACGATTCATCGAATTTTTCATCATTACGAACTGATCCTGGCTATTGGTAAGGTAAATTTTACCTTTATAGTATAGACAGTTCAAAGTTTAATTTAGGTTAGAAACGACATGAAGATACTCCAGACCCCAGTAAGATTTTACCCTTTCATTGGTGGAGTGGAGAATTACGCTTACTATCTTTCTCAGGAACTGGTGAAGATGGGGCACCAGGTGCATGTGCTCTGTGCCAATGAGCCACCTTTGCAGAAACAAGAAATCATAAAAGGTATCCAGGTAAAAAGACTCCATTATCTATGCAAAATAGCCAACACAAACATTACCCCTACTTTACCATTCAATATTTTAAAGGAAGATTTTGAAATTATCCATACCTATTTACCCACCCCCTGGAGTGCCGATTGGAGTTTTATGCTATCAATATTTAAGAATAAACCATTGATAGTCTCATACTGTAATGATATAATTGGCCTTGGTATGACAGAACATTTAGCTAAGCTTTATAATGCCACTATCCTCCAGTTATTACTCAAAAAAGCCCATAAGATCATCATTATCCAGGAAGACTACGTGAAATTTTCATCCTGCTTAAGAAAATTCCAAGGCAAAATAGAAGTGGTTCCCGTTGGAGTGGACCCCGAAAAATTTAAGCCATCCGGGTCTGCAGAGAATGAGAATATCTTGTTCTTCCTTAGTATATTAGACGAGTTTCACAAATATAAAGGTCTCGACTACTTATTATACTCCTTAAAAACAGTTAAAAAAGAAATACCAACAGTTAAATTGATAGTCGGCGGAGGGGGAAATCTTTTAAGTTATTACGAAGCAATGGCCAATTCGCTCGGTTTAAGGGATAATGTGGATTTTAGGGGGTTCATTCCCGATGAGAAGCTTCCTGATTATTACAACCGTTGCAACGCCTTTATACTCCCCTCTATTTCATCTGCTCAGGAAGGATTTGGAATCGTGGCATTAGAGGCCTTGGCTTGCGGAAAGCCAGTTATCACTACTGAGATCGTTGGCATCGCCCGAGACCTTGAAAAAGCCAAAGCAGGAATGGTGATTCCCCCAAAAGATTCTGATGCCCTGGCTAATGCCATTATCAAGATCTTAAAGGGAGATTCGTCCCCTGAAATGGCAATTAAAGGGAGAAAACTGGTGGAAGCGAAATATACCTGGAAAAGATTAGCCAGAATGACGGAGAAGATATATCAGAAGTCACTATGAAGATATGCATTGTTCCAAATTTTTACGTCCCACCTGTCATTGGTGGGGCAGAAATAATGGTGGCCAATGCGGTCGAGGCCCTGGCCAATTTCGGCTCTCTAACGCCGCGGCATTCTGGCCTACTGGGACTGCCCCATCTCCTCCAGCCTCTTGGAGAGCACCAACCACGGGATCCAAACTATGAAACGTCAGGCCCGCGGCTTTAGGGAACCATGATTGTTCAAATTTAAAATCCTGGCTATCCATGAAACCAGGTATGCTTTGTCCGGATGAATCACGATCGCCCCCTTCTAACCCAATAAGCCTCTAACTAGGAATGGGACCTTTATGATTTTGATTATTTTTTGGATAATTATTTTTTCCATCACAAGCACAGGCACAACCGTTCTTTTAGGTGATAGAGACATCCTTTCCGGTAATTTATTGGAACAAAATAAGTTAATTTCCATTTTATTTCATTGGCGATTCATAACCGCCACGATACTGGCTTTTTTGTCAAGGTATTCATTCATGTTAATAAATAGCAATTTATTAAAATACCCTAACCTGGCCCAGAACTCCACTACGATAACTGCTCTTATAACCTCAGTGGTATTTATTTTTGTAATAATTGGCAACTATATCTTTTTAAGAGAAAGAATCGGCCCCCGCCAATGGCTAGGGGCGCTTCTGATCATGATTGGCGTTACGCTGGTAATAAAATAATTTATAAAAAGATATTTAATCTGATGAAAATAGATTTTATTTATGATTGTGCCTACCCTTTTAGTAAGGGAGGGGCCGAAAAAAGAATTTATACATATTCTAAATGTCTATCAAGGAATATGGATACGCGAATCGTTTCTATGAAATGGTGGAGGGGAGATAATAATGAAGTCTTTGATGGGATGAAATACCTTGCAATTATTCCACTGTTGAAGCTTTATAATAAAAATGGAAAAAGAAGATTAATTTCCAGCCTATTATTTGGATTAAAGGCATTTGTTTTCGTTTTGAAGAGCGATGCTAATTTAATCGATTTCGACGTTTTCCCTTATTTTCCTATTATTTTTGCCAAATTAGCATCTATATTTAAAAAGA
Source organism: uncultured delta proteobacterium (assembly GCA_963812655.1). GTDB lineage: Bacteria > Desulfobacterota > Desulfobaccia > Desulfobaccales > 0-14-0-80-60-11 > JAPLJC01. The sequence continues at coordinate 22,306 of CAWEWX010000042.1, forward strand.
AAAAGCCATTGATCATTGCCTATTGGTGTGAATGTTTTGGAAAAACATCCTGGAAAAGATATGCAGCATCTCTTTGGTTCTTGGGGCTAGGTCTCGAAAAGTTAGTCATCTGGAGCGCCGATATTCACATCACTGATTCAGAGTTTACTAAAAATAAACTAGCTAAGTTGTTGAATACAAAAAGTAAGAAAATTAGTGTTATTCCGCCCAGCGGAATTAATTATAAGCAAATATTAGACTCAAAAGTAGATATTCATAAGAAGTATGATTTGATTTACTATGGTAGACTAATAAAACATAAAAATGTCGATAAGATAATTAAAGCTGTGGCTAGTTTGAGACCGGCGCATCCTGGGATAAAGTTAATAGTTATTGGTAATGGACCGGATAAGGATTCTTTAATTCGTCAAACAGAAAATTTGAAATTAGGCAATAATGTTTCATTTTATGATTTCGTAGATGATTATAACGAATTATTATCTATGATAAAAGAGGCCAAGATTCTCGTTGCCCCCTCGGAGCGGGAAGGATTTGGGATATCGATCATAGAGGCTAATGCCTGCGGTTTACCCGCAATTGTGATGGATTTTCCTGATAATTCCTCCAAGGAATTAATTATCGAAGGAGAAAATGGGTTCGTATGCAGCAATGACAATGATTTGTTCAGAAAAATAGAATACCTATGCTATGAGGCTAACTATCTAAAAATATCGAGAAAGTCATTAGAGGCAGCAAGCAAATATGATATGGCCTTAATTGAAAATCAAATAAGAGAGACTTATTTAGGGTTTCCGGTAACTCCTGAAATCTCCTGAAAGTCTGGCCCGAGCGAGTAGAGGTCTTATACGCTCTGGCCAGGTTCCGAGGACCCGAAGCCGGGTAAAATGACCCAGAACCCAAGTAACCCCGATAGTGCCCCGAATAGCCTCAGGCTTGCCCTTAACCTGGGAATGGCTATTTTTGCCCTGGGATTGGGTTTTAGCCTGTTCGTCTGGCAGGCTGGCCTAACGAGCCTCAATCTCTTGGCTAACTCCTTCCATGTCCTGTATGTCAGAAATGAGACCGGGGTGTTCATCTTGCTTTTCCTGGCTTTATGGCTGGCACGCCCGTATCTTTTGGGGGATCGGCTTCTTTCGGTTTGGCCGGCTCCCCTCAGCCGCGGCCAGTTGGCCAGATTCCCTTGGTTGGGGGTGATGGTCCTGGCCACGGTGCTCCTTGCCTGGATAGGGAACTCCCTGGTTTTACACAATTTTCCCTTGAGCAATGATGAGTACCTGCCCCGGTTTCAGGCACAAATCTTTATGACCGGCCAGGTCAAGACCCTGCTGCCCCCCCAATTGAGGGAGTTTGGCGAAGCCCTGACGCCGATTTTCGTAAATTTTGACCCCCAAAAAGGGACCTGGATCAGTTCTTACCTACCGATATATTCCCTGCTGCGGACCGGATTCCTGGCACTGGGGGTGGAACCCCTAACTGGTCCGGCTATGGGAGGATTGAGCCTCGTGCTTATTGCCGCCGTGGCCCGCCGGCTGTGGCCCCAAGAGGCCCTGGCGCCATTTATTGCGGTGCTCCTGTTAGCTTCCTCCACGCAGTTTCTCGTCACCTCCATGACCTCCTATGCCTATCCGGCGCATCTCTGCTTCAACCTGGCCTGGCTCTATTGCTATTGCCGCGGCGACCGGCTGGGATACCTGGTACCTCCCTGGATCGGTTTTTTTGCCCTGGGCCTCCACAACCCATTTGTCCATGCCCTGTTTGTCACCCCTTTTCTCCTGGCCCTGGTCTGGCGGAGAAACTGGCGGCTCACCCTGTACTTCGGTGCGGTTTACGCTGCCGGCTGCGTAGTGTGGTATCTTTGGTGGACCCGCTTGGTTTCTTTTAGAAGCTCCAACCTGAACGCCTTCCAGTTTCCTGGATTCTACCAATCTTTGATTCAACCGATGAACCTCTCCATGCTCTTTGCCTGGCAGTCCCTGGCGCTTACGGTCTCGGTTCTCCTGGCCTGCATTTATTGGCGGAAATTGGCCCCTTTCTTTAAGATTCTAATTTTTGGCTGTCTACTGACCTTCGGCTTTTTCTGCTTCTTCCCGGTAGATCAGGTGTTGGGCTGGGGGTACCGTTTCTTTTACGGAATCCTGGGAAATCTGGTCCTGGTGGCAGTGGCCGGCTGGTTTTTCCTCAAAGAAAGGATAGGTCTCAGAAAAGCCTGGGGGCTCTTGGTGCTGGGCACCGCGCTGGCGGTGCTGGTCCAATTTCCCCTCCGTTGCCTGCAAGTGGAGAGCTTTATCCGGCCTTTCGCCAGATCGGCCCAGTATATTCAATCCTTGCCTTGCTCCTTTGCCATCATTGATCCTGCTCAGGTGTGGTTTGCTCAGTTGCTGGTCAGAAACGACCCCTTTCTAAGAAATCATCCAAAGATCTTATTCGCAGAGTACTTAAGCGGGGATCAATTGGCGAAATTAAAGACGCTGGGAACCGTCCAGGCGCTGACGCCTGAAGAACTGGCCCGCTTTGGGCTTCATCCCATTAAATGATCACTGCCTGAATGCGAAGAAATCGCTGACTTTGACAGTCATTCTAAATTTCCCTCGGCTCACCGAGGTTACTTTTTGATCGGCAATCCCTATCCGGTTGGCCACGTAATCAAAAGCAGCTCCGGAAATTCGACAACCCCCTCAATTTCTGCATCTTTCTCGCCTTTAAAAATGCCGCAGCGCTTCTGTTGAGACATGTTTAACGGCGTCGAGACTATTAGCTCAAGGCCAGCCAAATGCCCCCGATGATCAAAATCGCTCCACCCAGTTGTTGATAACTAACTCTCTCCCCCAAAAAATAATAGTTGGCGATCATCATAAAGATCGCCGCGACAGAGGTAATAAATGCCGTGATCGTGGTTGAATTTCTAGAAAGACTAGGAATCTTCAGGAGTTTGCCGTTGATGAGCATAAAACTGTACCTGGCTATGAAGGCACAGAAAATTGCCAGGATAAATCTCCAGTGGAAAACAACGGCCAGGAATTTCTGAAAATTCAGCAAATTGCCATTCAGAACACTGCGATTCCCGAGAAGCACTACTGTTGCGGTTCCCATGACGGAAAAAATTATCGTATAAAGTACTAAGATCAGCATATTTCTATTTAATAGGTTTCAGTTCGAAATATAGTTCATTAGCTGGCAATATCCAGCAAAAAAACCTTTCATAAAAAAGTGGCCAGAGATTAATGAGACAACTGATCAAATGACTTTTAACCACTCTCTTCTTATTTTTAATCCAATAAAAGCGTATTGCCCTTTTTCTGATTTTGAATCTCAGTTCAGTATAAAAATTAAAATCCCCTGCTTCCGGAATTTGACGCGCGATTATTGAATTTTAAAGTCAATAGAATAATTTATCTATAACTCAATTAGCTGACGGAAGAGATTTCCCGCGCCAACGGTGTGACCAGACAAAAACATTTTCATCGAAAGGATGTGAACCGGCAAATAGATGAAAAGATCCTTTTCGTAATCCTTATAGGACCTGACCGCGGTTTCGGCCAGCCGGGGCGCCGATCCCGTGGCCCATTTAAATTCGTAAATTAACCTCATGAGCCAATGATTATTTTTTTTCCAAAAGAGCTATAAACTTCATATGGCAGGTTGGTGAAACCTCTTTTTCATTCATGACCATATATAGGGTCAATTTAAGATTATCTAGGTTTTGATAAATCCTTTCTATAAAATGAGTTACATCATAAAAACGATGATAATTAAAATATCCTTTGATGCAATAAAGAATCATGTCATTTTCAATAATACCTTTCCTTTCTGCTGCCCAGATGGGATCTGTTTGATTAGCATATTCGGTAAAAAGATATAATGGTAAAATGCATAACTTTCCACCTTTTTGAATAATTCTATTAGCCTCCTTTATAAATAGGATGTCATTCTCGCCTTCAAAATGTTCAAAAGAGCAATGTAATGCCATTTTTGTGCAAAAACCATCTTTTATTGGCATCTTGCAAGCATTTCCCCCTATCTTATCTCCACTTATCCCTTCAGAGTATTCCAAATCTTGTCTATATACCTGACAACCGAATAATTCCTGATAAATATCCGGCGCAGGAGAATCAGCACTGGCAATATCTAAATATATATCATCGACATTTAGCTCAAGTAATTTTGAGGCAAGATAATGTTCTAAGGATTTTTCAGGAAGGTGACTCTTTTGCCCAATTACATAATAAAGAGGGTATTTTTTATATGAGGCTTTGAACATATAATTATTGTAATCAGATAAATCAATTTTATAATCAATAACATTAATATTATTATTCAATAGATTGTTTTTTATCGCATAATGTATAGAAGACTCTTGAGGAACTGCGGATTTTACCTTTGGATTGCGGGCCTTTGAATAATATAAATTCCATAATAACAGGCTTTTTAATTTAAGGATTGCAAGATCGGACATTTTTGCCGGGTTTTTGAGAATCTTTCTTATTAATAAATGAATCATAATCTCTCCATATCTTTAAGCTGAGATTTTGCGGCCACCTTGCCCCCGCAGTCGCAAAAATGGGTTTTTGGAGCCCTCTCACCAAGTTAAACCCCGACAAGTTTCCACTTTTTTAGCCAAATTGTTTCGTGGAAGGCATGATAGCACAAATTGCGCTGAATTGTAATGGGCTTGAATAATTTCCCGACTGGTTTATTTTAAGGGAAGTGAGCGGGGATGGGTTTCCCCCGCATATCGGTGACCGGGAAACTCTTTGCCAGGTCTGCCCGCAGGTACAGGGAATATCCGTCATCCTGATAGACGCGGGTCCATCTCTGGGAGCTATCGTTGCTTATCCAAACATCGTTCTGGCCCATAACTTGCTCGAGCCGGCGCCAGCGGGGGACCAAGATCGCGTCAGTCTTATATTTAGCAAGAGTCTGCTGCCAACCTTCTTTGGCCGCGTAAAACATGATGTTTTCACGCACCGCGGGAACCGGATACACCACCTCAAACCGGCTATCCATGCTGACCTTGACTTCCGGATAGAGTTTCCAGGAGACGTACGCCCCCACATCAAAAGGAACCATGAGGTTCCCGGAAAATTTGTGGTCTTGGAGATAGCTAACGGCTCCGGCGGGATAAACCGGCACTCCTTCCTTGCTTTCCTCTGCCGTGGTAGGGATACGGAGGTGCCAGAATTGGTGCCGCACCGCGTAGAGCGTTCCCGATATCCCAATAATAACAAAAATAATCGTCCATAACCTGGAGTTTTGCTTACAAACCTTATTTATTAAGTTGCCAAAAGAAGTTTTCTCTACATAGGCCGGGGTGTAGCACATCCAGGCGACCGCATATATCGATAAATGCCGGTAATGCCATAAGGAAACCCAGGCGGTTGCCGCGATTATGAAGAGCCCCGGCATTTGTCTCAGGTCTTTTTGAGTCTTGCAATAGAGGACCACCCCGAGGGCAAAGATCCACACCAACAGGTCTGCCCAGTTTACTGCCCACAGGGGGCGCCATTCGGGAATAAAGGGGGTGCGGTCCAAGGCGACCGCGTTCCAGATGTAAGGAAAATAATCAGTTCCGTAGGGAGTGATCAGGGTTAATAAACCCGTGGCCATCAAGAACCATATCTGGCGTTTCACCATCTGCAGCGATTTTAGAAAGTTCTTTTCCGCCAGGAAGTGCAGGAAAAACCGTTCGCTTATATAGACCGCCAACAAGGCGACGCCAACCAGGAAGCCGCCGTGCAGGTTGACCCAGATCAGGTATACCGGCAGCCACGCCCATAACGCCCAGCCCTTGCCTTTCCGGTCTTGTTCCACCAGGAAAAGTAAAATAACGACCAGACAGAGGGTGAAGAGTTGCGCCCTGATGGTGGAGAACCCAGCCTCCCCCATCGCTATGCCTAACAACCCTAAGAAGGCAAAAACCGGGTAACTCGCACCCTGGCGGGTTGCGAACCATAAGCATCCCAGGGCAATGAAAGCCGCCAGGAAATATTTAAGAACCATTAATCCAGGGGCGCCGAGACCAAGTTGCACAGTGAGGAAATATAAAATCAGGCCCGTGCCCCATTCGTGGTGGACGACAGGGCTGATGGTCGGAATATATGAAAAAGTATCGGCACGCGGTAAAAAGCCCAGCCGGAAGGCTTCCCGGATAAGGGCCATTTCGTGAAATAAATCGAGATCTACTATGGTAAGTCGGCTGATGGCCGCGAGAAAAGCGCCACCTAAACCGAAAAACATGGCTCTTCGCAAAGACCTTTCAGACACAGAATGCCCCCTGAGGAACACGATAGCACAAAATTTTCCCAAAAATCAATTTCACCCTAGTTCGCCAATAATTTCCCTCAAAGACGGAAAATTGCAGATATGATCTTCATGGGGGGATGGAGCGAATTGGAGATGGGGGCGGGTGGGGGGTGGGTAGGTTAGGTCATTTTAAAGGATAACTAATGGTAATTTATATAAAAGAATATGGTGCCGAAGGCGGGATTCCCCTGGCTATAGGTAACCTATTGATATTATTAAGTGTCCTTAATAAATAACTTAAACGATTTTCAGTCAATAAACATTGAAGATGTTTTGTCAACCGGTCCATGATATTCATGGTTTTTGCACATTTTCACCCCAAAATATGACTAATCTGAAATTATTTGATAAACTTTAGGGTTTCAATAAGATAACCTCCATTGGTCTGCGCCTGCCCCTGTGAGCTTCCGGTTAATTGATTCTGGTCATTTCCCCGTATCCGGCAACTGGCTCCGTTAAAATTGTTCCAGCCATGTATTTTCGGCCTAAACTCCCCAAAAAAGTCTTAACCATTTCTTCTTCCGCGTGGCATAATGCCCTTGGTATGAACCCGCAATCCACCAGCCAATCCCAACAGCGTGCGCCAGGTCTGCACATTTTTTTTCTCCACCTTGAAACGACCATAACGAGCCATGGGCTAACGATTAGCCACCCACTCCCCGGCCCTCCCCTTACAGCATCGATTCCGGGATAAACACGTAAAAGAATCGCCCCGAAAAGCGGAGCCAGAACCCAGCCAAGGGTTCCTGGTAATAGCGCACCTCTCGCCCATTCCCTGCAGTAACCCAAACGAGAATATCATCTCCCACTAGAGTAACCCGGAAGGTACGAGTGGGGGAAGCATCCTTGTTAAAGATGTCGGCGGCCTGTTCCGCGAGTTCCGGGCTGTGAACAACGATGCCGTTTTGAGTATCGGATCTCGCCGAGCGGAGGTCAAGGTTGAAGGAGCCCACGAAAACCGCCCGGCCATCCAGGACGATGGTTTTGGCGTGCAGGGACCCCTTGGACGAGCCGCCGATCCGGAAGCGGGCTTCTCCACGCGGCCCCGGCGTAGGTCTGAGCTCATAGAGTTCCACGCCCATCCGGAGGAAGTCCTTCCGGTAGCGCATATAGCCGAACTGGGCCACCGGTGAGTCAGTGGAGGCCAGGGAGTTGGTAATTATTTTCACCGTGACCCCGCGGTCCCGCATCTTCTGAAACCATTGCACCCCAGCCTTGCCGGGCACTAAGTAGGGTGAGATAATGAGCAGCTCGCTCTGGGCCTCTTGCAGGAAGTCCCTTAGCTCCCGCCTCATTTTAACTGTTCGTTCTCGGTCATCTGAGTTGATAACCTTCAACGGATCGTCAAAGAGGACATCCCCCTGCGCCCAGACAAAAGAGATCATTTCGGGCTCCACAAGATGTTTCAGGAGGTAGAGGTCGCTCTCCCGCACCTTGACCGCGTAGCTCGATTTTTTTAGGGATTCTCTCTCGGCTTCAAGGTCGTGACGAGCTTTCTGAACCTCTTCGTCAGTAGGCCGGTGTGACACCAGGGCCTTGAGCGGTATCGAGAGCACGCAGTTCCAGTAGTCGTCGAAAGCAGCACTTACCTGGCGGACAATCGGTCCCTCGGCCATGATATCCATATCGCTGAAGTTGACGCCACTGCTCGCCTCGAAGTACTCATCGGCGATATTGCGCCCACCCACGATGGCCACGCTGTTGTCCACGATGAACGCCTTGTTGTGCATCCGCCCTTTGAGCCTTTTGTCTCCAAAGATCGCCCCGAACGAGCGGGTCAGCAGATTTGACCGGAGACCTCCGAAGGGATTGAAGATCCTCACCTCGATGCTGGGGTAGATTTCCATCATGGTCAGCCACCGATCCATCTCCGCCGTCTCGTCCCAATCATCCAGGAGGAGTCGCACTCTCACGCCCCGTTCCGCCGCGGCAATGATGCGGTCCAGCATGAACTTGCCGGTGAGGTCGGCGCTAAAGAGAAAGTATTGCAGGTCCAGGGTTTTTTCTGCCCGGTTGATCAAACGGACCCGGGCGAAAAAGGCATCTTCCCCGGAGGACAGGAGGTAGAATCCCGAAGCCCCATGATTCTCCTCCACCTGCGCCTGAATTTTTTTCCCCATGGAGGTCGCTTCAGGCAGGTAAAGGGCAGTGGAGAGGGTGCGGGGGTAGTCATAAGGGATGGTGGCACACCCGTTCAGGAGAGGAAGGAGCAGCAAAAAAAGAGGGAGAAGGACGGACCCTGCCGCTTTGGGCCTTTCAATCATTCCTACGTATTTCTCTATTAATCTGAGATTATACGGCAACTTGGACCACTGCAGTCTAAAAAGGTTTTGGGACCTATCATACCGAGTCTAACCCCGAGAAGCTTCTTCTTTTTTTAGCCAAATTTTCCGATGGAGGGATGATAGCACAAATTTCGGAGGGAAAGGTATTGTTCAAAAGTTGGCCACCGCCATCCCTCTCCGTGGTTAACGATTATCGTGCCAGGATCTTTAATTATCCCTTGATTGGCAAAAATCCCAGATATGATCAGTATATTGGAATTTCATATCTTCGTATAACAGGTGGACCACGGCAGTCGTTTATGTGTGCCCGGCACATGGCCTGCCCCTGATGCTGCTGACCGCGCCCCTGACCGCCTGGCATTCACCAATGGTCCCCCAACCGGGGCTGACGATAGCCAAAGAGTTTTTCTCCCCGAAAGGCAATGTCGGGGATTGGGACTCCCGCCCCCCTGCCAACAACGATCCGCCCGCCGGGTTGCGGCCAAGATCGAGTGGCACCGGGGAGAGCCCTTCCCCCGCATCGGCATTGTGATTACCAACTCCAGGCTGCCTGCCGGGAAAGTGATCAAGGTCTATAATGGCCGGGCCGAGATAGAAAACCGGAGCAAGGAAGGAAAGAATACCCTGCGGTGGGATAAGACCAGTTGCCAGCGCTTCGAGGCCAACCAAGCCCGGTTGAAGATGGGGCTTCTGGCTTACAACCTACTCCACATGATCCGGCAGTTCTATGTCTGGGGTGAAGAAGTGAAACGGTCCATGGATTGGCTGATTAAGCGCCTGATCAAAGTAGGCGCCAGGGTTTCTTATCACGCCCGGAGGTGGTATGTCCATGTAGCCTCAGCCTTTCCATTGGCTCACCACTATCGGGCAGTGCTGGCCTGGGGCTCTTAGGTCCCCCTCCATGAAGAATCTGCTCAACGGTGGTGGTATGTTAAGAATCTGCGAAAAAGATACATTTTGAGAAAAATTTGTGCTATCCTCCGCCCCACAAGATGATTTGGCTACAAAAAGAGGAGCCTCTTCGGGATTGAACCCGGGAGCCTCCGCAATGCCAAGCAGTATATTCCATCGAATTTTGAACTAATACGGGAGCTGGTCGATTTTCTGGACGAACTGGACTAAGGAGGAATACCAGCCAAATAAGTGGCTGATAGAAGAAATCTGGAGCATCAAGAACACCCTTGATCTGGCAATGCTACGTGAGGATTGGGCCTTTAGCAAACGCCAGGGGCTTCGACATCGTCATATTCGCCCATACCCACCGGCATGGTCTGCATGTCAGGGAAGGGGGCAAGATCCTGGCCAATGCGGGGGCTTGGACCTCGGAGAAAAGCCACTACCTCGAAATTCAAGATGGCGCGATAAGTTTAAAGGAATGGTTAGCGTAGGTGTGCACGTCAAGAGCCTAGGATGGAACCGCCGATGAACGCCGATAAGCACAGATGGAATTAAGATGGGGATGGAAGATTTCATCCTGGCGGCCATGGTCCTGATGCTCTCTTACCTATCGGTGTTGATCTACGTGGGGGGGCGGCCCTTGCGGCCGGCCGCCGCTGCGGCTGAGGTTGACCGCATAAGGGGCCCTTGGCCCCGGCTGGCGCTGCTGGTGCCGGTGACCGGGGCCGCCGCCGGTCTGGAGGGGCGCCTGCAGGCGTTGCTTCGTCAGGATTATCCTGACTATGAAGTGGTGTTTGCCACCCGGGACGCCCAGGACCCGGCCACTGCGGTGATCTTGTCTTTGATGCCTCGCTACCCCCGGGCCCGGCACGTGGTGGCCGGCCCAGCCCGGAGCTGCGGTCAGAAGAACCACAACCTGCTGGCCGCCGTGAAGTTGGTGGGCCAGACCCCGGAGATCCTGGTTTTTTGCGACAGCAACCAGGAAGCGCCCCCGGGGTGGCTGCGGGAGCTGACTGCACCCCTGGCCGCAGGAAAGGCGGGGGTGAGCAGCGGCTATCACCACGTCATCGCCGCCAACTTCGGGGTGGCGGCCCTGGGCCGGGCAGTCACCGTTCTCACCATCTACCTGAACAAAGGGTTTCGCCGCCTGAACCAGACCTGGGGCGGGGCCACCGCCATCCGGCGCTCTCTGTTTGAAGAATTGGCGGTGGCGCCGCTTTGGGCCGAAAACGTGGTGGACGACGTCTCCCTGGCGGCCCGGCTGGCGCGGGCTGGCATTCGAGTAGAGCTGCCCCGGGGGGCCCACCTCTATACCCCCCTGGAGGGGCAAACCCTGAGGGATTGGAGCCGCTGGCACACCCGCCAGTGGCTCTACTTGAAGTTTTGCTGTCCCCTCAACTGGCTGGTCCATGGCCTGGTGGTGCATCTCCTCTGGGCCCTGGTGGCGCTGGCGGTGACGACCCTGCTATTGGCCCTCCTGGGTCTGGTTTCCGGGACCCTGCCAACCGTTGCGGCTGTGCTGTTCCTGGCGGGGCTCGTCTGGCTGGGGATCGCCCTGCGGGCCCTGCACCCCTCGCCTGGGCCACGGCGGCAGTGGCTGGCGGCGTTTTTTGCGGCCATGGCCATGGCCAGTTGGTGCCACTTAAAGTCGCTGTTCATCAAGGAGATGCTCTGGCATGGCATCGCCTACCGGGTGGGCTGGCGGGGCCGGGTGATCAGGGTGAGCAGTGCCCGATAATTGACGTTGATCAGGGATTTTTGATTTCTCCTCCGGTTTCGGATATATTTTCCCCCGATGAGACGCATCAAACCTATTCATGGGCTGACCCTTCTCCTTCTCATCGGGCTGATCTTGCTGGTCCTCTTCTTTCGGGACCAAATTCCACGCTGGCGGTCTCTGCTCTCGCTTTATGCCCTGGGTGCAGTCGTCCTCCTGGTCTTGAAATGGTGCTCCGACCGAGAGGTGGGGGGCCGGGTAGTTAAGTTTATTAATGATTTTTCCCCCGTTCTTTACATTCTCCTCATCTACCAATCCCTCGGTGATCTGAGCCATTATCTCCATCCCGACGTCGATCCCCAGTTGATCCGCATCGATTTCCTCCTCTTTGGCGTCAATCCAACGGTTTGGCTGGAGCGCTGGGTCGTTCCCTGGTTAACTGGCGTCCTGTCCATAGCTTATTTAAGTTATTTTTTCCTTCCGGCCAGACTCGTTCATACCCTCTACCTGAAGAATCCGAGGCGGGATTTCGATCTGGCGGTCTTTGTCTTGCTCTTGGTTTGGTATCTGTCTTTCTTAGGCAACATTCTCTTTCCGGCGATTGGTCCGCGGTTCACCCTGGCCCACCTCCAGTCGGTTCCCCTAAAAGGTAGTTTTATTGCCGATTTCGTGAGCCATCTCCTAAATTTGCTGGAGAATAACCAACGGGATTGCATGCCCAGCGGTCACACCGCGATCGGTCTCATCGTTTTATTTCTCTCCTATCGTTACGCCAGGCTGCTCTTCTATCTCTTTTGCCCGATCGTTGCTGCTCTCATCCTTTCCACGGTCTACCTAAGGTATCACTATGTCATCGATCTCTTCGCCGGAGCGGCGTTGGCAGCAGGGTGCAGCATCATCGGCCCTCGGCTTTACCGCTGGTGGGAGGGGGGAGGCGGCCAGGAGAAAAGAGAGGCTTGATGGAACTGGAGCAGCTTCACGAAAACTGGACCGGTAAAAATGGGAGAATCTCCTGAAGGCCATCAGATGAAGCCCAATGGTTATCCCACTTTTTCAAAAACTTCCCCGCGTCATGTTTCAGAAATATCTTTAAAGATATTTACAGGTTCTTGTAGCCGCAGGCTTTAGCCTGCGCTCATTTTATTAAGAATTTTCGCAAGCTAAAGCTTGCGGCTACATTTTAAAGGCTTAAGGATGATGACATTTTTAAATAAAGAAAAATCTGAAACATGACACTGGGGC
>CAWEWX010000043.1:0-94707 GCA_963812655.1 uncultured delta proteobacterium
TGCAGACGCCTGGCGCCCCCGGCCCAGGGCCGCAGACGACGGCCACCAAGAGTTTTTTTAACAGGAGAAGCGGGGGCTCGCCAAGAAAAACCGGCAGGATCCGCGATCCTGCCGGCTACCGGGATCATTCCTCATATCTGGCGGACCCTGCCTGGAAGGGACCCGGGTGGGCTGCACTGATGGTAATGGCCGGTTTTCCGCCTCTGCTCAGGCGCCTTTGACTTTGCTTGGCCTTTCACAGAAAACCGAAAACCGAAAACCGCATTTTAGCGACCCCGCGGGCCGCCCCTAAGGTTAAATCTTCATGACGTTTTGGGCTTGGGGGCCCTTAGCGCCCTCGACCACCTCAAACTCCACTTCCTGGTTCTCTGCCAGGGACCGGAAACCGTCGCCCGTGATGGCGCTGAAATGGACAAAGACATCGGGGCCGTCTTCCCGGGAGATGAACCCAAACCCCTTGGCGTCATTAAACCATTTAACCTTGCCTTTTTCCTTCATGATCCCTTCCCTCCTGAAATGGTAACCCGTCCGGCCCGCAGAGCCGCACGAACTGAAAAGCAGTCAGACAAAAAAAAGGAGGGTATTTAGCATACCCTTCCGATTGGCTCCCGGGGCGTCCCGCCCCGCCTTCGTCCGACATGCTAAGATACGGGGAAAATCTAACAACAGATTACCCCGCTGTCAAGAAATTTGAAACCTCCGGGAAAATTTGCCGGTGAGTTATCTCCCCTCATCCGGTTCTTGGGGATCAGTGAGTGCGGGCCAGCAATTCTTCGGTGATCAGCCGGAAATAAGTGGACTCGGGGCAAGGCCCGAAAATCTCCAGGTTTTCCTGGGCCTTGAGGGTGTATTGGCGGGCCAGGGAGCGGCTGTGGTCCAGAGAGCCGTAGCGGTCGAGCAGGCGGCGCAGCTCCGGGACCATTTCCGGGGTCAGGCCTTGGGCCATCTCCTGGAGCCTTTCACGGTCCCCGGGACTGGCCTGGGCCAAGGCGTGGATCAGGGGCAGGGTGACGCGGCCTTCCCGCAGGTCGGCGCCCACCTCTTTGCCTATTTCCCCCTGGTCGCCGGTGTAGTCCAGGAGGTCGTCCACCAACTGGAAGGTGATGCCGAGATGCAAGCCTATCTGGGCCAGGGCCTCCTCCTGGGCCGGCGGCGCCCCGGCCAGGATGGCGCCGATCTGGCAGGCCGCGGCCATGAGGATCGCGGTCTTGCAGGTGATGACCTCAAAGTATTCCGCCTCGGTGATCTTGAGGTTGCCAGTGTGAATCAGCTGCAGGATCTCCCCTTCGGCCATTTGGGTGGTGGCCTGGGCCAGGACCTTGAGGATCTTCAGGTGATCGGTGGTCACCGCGATGGACAGGGCCTTGGAAAGGAGGAAATCCCCCACCAGGATTACCGCCTGGTTGCCCCAGATGGTGTTGGCGGTGGTGGCCCCGCGGCGCAGATGGGCCGCGTCGATGACGTCGTCGTGCAACAGGGTCGCGGCGTGCAAGTACTCGAAAATGGTGGAGAAGTCCGCCAGGTGGTTGCTGTGGTGGCCGCACATCCTGGCGGCCAGGATGAAGAGCAGGGGCCGCACCCGTTTGCCGCCGCTCAGCAGGATGTGCCGCCCCACCTCGGCGATGAAAGGCACGTGGGTCCGGAGATTGGCGTCCAGGGCCGCATCGATGGCGGCAATGTCCGTCTCCAGCGCGGCCTTCAGCAACCGTTTGGGGGAGGCAATCATGTGAATAAACTAACTTACATCCCTTGGGAAGTCAATTTATTAGACGGAGGCGAAAGGGGTGGAACCGCCGCCTGGCGTAAGGCGATCCGTAGGGGTGACCCCCAATCACCGGCTGGAAGCCGGCGCCACTGTCGCCCCTAGATGCCCTAACTGACAATTTCTCCCAGCAGATCGTAGGGCAGTGCCCGGGTGAGCCGCACCGCCTGGACCTCCCCGACCCGGCCCTGGCCCGCGGTGAGGTACACCTGGCCATCAATTTCCGGGGCCTGGCTGATCAGACGGCCGCTGAGGAGATACTCGGACTCCGGGCTCTCCCCCTCCACCAGCACCGGCTGCACCGTGCCCACCAGGCCCTTAAGGCGCGCCTTGACGATCCCCGCCTGGAGGGCCTGCAGCATCCGGGCCCGCCGGCGGGCCAGGCGGCGGAGCACCTTCCCGGGGAGGTGGCTGGCGGCGGCGCCGTCTTCGGGACTGTATAAGAAGACCCCCAGATGGTCGAAGCGCAGCTCCTCGAGGAGTTCTCTCAGGGCCTGGAAGTGGGTTTCGGTCTCTCCGGGAAAACCCGCCAGCACTGTGGTGCGCAGGGTCGCCCCCGGCAGGACCTCCCGGATCAGGCGCACCCGGTCGATAATCTGGGCCCGGGTGTAGCCCCGCCCCATGCGCCGTAAGACCTCATCGTGGCCGTGCTGGATGGGGAGATCCAGATAGGGGCAGATACGGGGCTCGGCCGCCATGACTTCCAGCAATTCCCGGGTGATGCGGGTCGGATAGCCATAGAGGAGACGGATCCAGCGGAAACCGGGAATGGCTCCCAGCTCCCGCAGCAGCGCCGGCAGCCCGGGATGGCCCGGAAGCTCCGCTCCGTAGGCGGTGGTGTCCTGAGCCACCAGGATGAGTTCTTTGACCCCGGCGGCGGCCAATCCCTCGGCCTCCGCCACCAGGGTCTCCAGGGGGCGGCTGCGGTAGGGGCCCCGGATCCGGGGAATGACGCAAAAGGTGCAGCGGTGGCTGCAACCTTCGGCGATCTTGAGGTAGGCGAGATGTGGGGGGGTGGCGGGGTAGCGGGCCTCGGGGCCCGGGTAGGCGTAGGGCGGGGCCAGGTGGAAGAGCCGGGGGGCGTTGGCCCCCGGCCTCTGCCCCAAAATCTTTACCAGGTCAGGAAAGTTGTGGACCCCGATGAGATAATCGGCTTCCGGAAGCGCCGCGGCCAGGGTTTCCCCAAAGCGCTGCACCAGGCAGCCGGCCACCACCAGGCGTTTGGAGGGATCGGCCTCTTTGTGGCGGGCCATCTCCAGGACGGTATCCACCGCCTCCTGGCAGGCGTCCTGGATAAAGGCGCAGGTGTTCACCAGGAGCAACCCCGCGGCCTCCGGGGCCGCGGCGACCTGCCAGCCATCCTGAGTAAGACGGCCCAACATGATCTCCGTGTCCACCAGGTTCTTGGCGCAGCCCAGGGAGACGGCGTAGACGGAGGGACGGTTTGCGGTTTCCGGTTTTCGGTTTTCGGTGTTCAGGATGTCTAACCCCTGCTGCTTACTGCTCACTGCTTACTGCTCACTGCTTACTGCTCCCTGCTCACTGGTACGATGCCACCGTCCAGGCGTCCATAGCCGCAAACATGATAACCCAGAAGGCCAGTTGGATCAGGCAGGCCCAGCCGCGGCGTGACCGCGTGGTGAGGACCCGTGCCTCCAGGGCCTGCATGAAATTATACATGACCGCGCACTCCAGGGCAAAGGGCAGGAACCCCAGGTAGCCCAGGACCGGCATCTCGAAGATCCTGCCGAAGTTCAAGACCGGCAGGGTATAGACCCAGCGGGCCGCGGCCGGGGAATTCCAGGCCTCCCACCAAAGGCCGGTAAGCAGGCCGGCGGTCAACAGGCAGAGGTGCTCCCGCCGCTCTCCCTGGAGAAAGGCCTGAATCAGGGAGCGCCCCCCCAGCAGCCGGCAGAAAGGGTCCAGGAGCAGGAACCAGGCCAGCCACACCAGCGGGAAGGCAGAGCCGGGGAAGATCAGGGGCAGGATTAACGAGACGGTCCCGCCCAGCAGGGCTAAAGGTTCCCAGGCAAAGGGCAAGTGCACGGGCCGGCCCCGGGCCCCCCGCCAGGCCCCCAGGGCCGCCAGGCCCTGGGCGGTGAGCAGGATGCCGGGCAGCACCGTGGCGAAGGCCAGGGCGTAGCCCGGCCAGCGCAACCAGGGAATGGCCACTACTCCCACATAGACCCAGTTTTTCAAGGCCAGGTTGCAGGCCTCGAAGATGAGCCAGAGGCTCACGGACCAGAAGGCCATCTTGAAGAGCGCCCCGGGCCGGGACAGCAGCCAGGATTCCCCCCGGAGGTGAAAAAGCAGCCCATCCCAAAACAGGATCAGGGGATACCAGGAGAAGAAGTACAGCCATTGGAGCAGCTCCCGGCGGCCCCAAACCACGGCCGCCAGCCCCACCCCCCAAAGGGCCAGGGCCAGCAAAATTTCGCCCTGTGCTAATTTTCTTTTAATGATCATAGGTTGCCTTAGAGATTAATGATAACAGCATTTTAGCCATTTTAAAACCCCTCCCTGCCCGGGGCGGGCCGCCCCGGGGGGGATAAATTTCCCTTGATTTGCCGAAAAAATGCTGCTATACGGGGAGGACCCGCAAAATTCGGGGACCCGCCTGGGGGAGGGAAGGGCATTAGACCTGAAATTCCGCAGTCTTGGAGCAGGGGATGAGAAGACGCCTTAGGTTGTCGCGGCTGGGGGGGGTAGTTTTTGGTCTGGGGTGTCTGGCCTGGCTGGCCGGTTGCGGCGGCGGGCCCAAGGCCGAACTGACGAAGACGGAACCTCTGGCCCAGGAGCAGATGACCCTGGCTCCGGGATCGTCCGATGAGTCCCTGGCTGAGGAGCTGAGCGGCAAGCACCTGGAGGAACTCTACGCCAAGAGCGGCATCCCCGGCTGGGACCCCGGTCTGGAAGCGGAGTTGAAGCAGTGGGAGCATCAGGTCAATTTCGATGTGCCCATCCAGATGAACAAGCAGGTGCGGGCCTACCTGGTCTATTTCTCCACCGAACGTAAAGAGGTCATCAAAAATTACCTGGCCCGCTCCACCCGGTATCTCCCCATGATCAAAGAGGTCTTCGAGGAGAACGGCTTGCCGGAAGACCTGGCATATCTCGCCATGATCGAGTCCGGCTTCAACTGCAAGGCCTATTCCCCCGCGGCCGCCGCGGGTATGTGGCAGTTCGTCAGGGGCACTGGCCTGCGCTACGGGCTGACCGTCGATAGCTATGTGGACGAGCGCCGGGACCCGGAGAAATCCACCCGGGCCGCGGCCAAGTATCTCCTGGACCTGTATAAACAATTCGGCTCCTGGTATCTGGCGGCCGCCTCCTACAACTGCGGTGAAGGAAGAGTGCAGCGGGAGCTGGACCAGAGCAACCACAAGAATTTCTGGGAACTCTCCGCCAACATGTGTCTCCCCACTGAAACCAAAAATTACGTGCCGCAGATGATCGCGGCCACCATCATTGCCAAGAATCCGGAGAAATTCGGCTTCGGGAAAATCCCTTACCAAGCCGCGGTAAAATTTGACCGGGTCCAGGTGGAAGAGCCCACCTCCTTGAGGGCCGTGGCCTTTGCGACCAACAGGCCGGAGGAAGATGTGCAAGCCCTCAACCCGGAGTTGCTGCGGGGCGTTACTCCTCCGGACAGCCCCAATTATACCTTGAACCTGCCAGCCAATAGTAAGGAGCTCTTTAACCGCAACCTCACCCTGGCCCGCATCGAGTGTCCGGCGGTGGCCTCCCGTTCGGTCCAGGCCGCCAGGAGCGGCAGCCGCCAGTATTCCCGGAGCCGGAGCCAGGCCTCCCGCCAGGCAGAGGTCGCCCACCAGGCAGAGACTAAGGCGGCGTCTTCGAAATCCAGGACTTTCGCCAAGGCCGCCCCGCATGCCTCTGCCGGGACTGCTACCGCCAGGAAGAGCAACCATCCTGGGGTCAAAGAGGCCCCCCGCCCGGTGCAGGCCTCCATGTTTGGTGGGCTAGCCACGGCCTCCAAGGCGAGCCCCGCCGGCCAGGCCAAAGAAAAGACGCCGGCCAGGGTGGCCAAGAGCGGGGCTAAGAAGCCGGCCCAGGCCAGTTCCAAAAAGGGAGAGCCGGCCCTCAAGGTCGCCACCAGGAGCAAAACCCCGGGGAAGAACGGCGTCCCTGCCGCGAAATCCAAAGACCGGGATAAGTATTCCAAGGCGAAGTCTCCGGCCTTGCTGGTGTCCCAGGCCCGCTGAGCGTGAATTTTCCAGCGCCGCCGGCCGGGGCGCCGTCTGGGCCCGCCAGGGGCGCGCCGCGCCTGATGGGCCTCCATCCGTAATCCTGCCAAAAAATCTTCCCAGCCCCCTTGATTTTCCAAAATTAGTGGGTAAAATAGCAGGATTAGCACTAACCGCTTTAGAGTGCTAACAATGAAGATACCCTTAATTCACCAGGAGGAGGTTTTTGCATGAAGGTTAAACCCTTGAATGATCGAGTCTTGGTCAAACGGACCGAAGAGATCCAGGTCACCAAAGGCGGCATCGTCATCCCGGATACCGCCAAGGAGAAACCCATCGAAGGTATCATCAAGGCCGTGGGCCCGGGCAAGATGAGCGAGCAAGGCCAGCGCATGACCCTCCAGGTCAAGGATGGCGACCGGGTCCTGTTCGGCAAATACGCCGGCACGGAAATCAAGGTGGAAGGCGAAGATTATCTGATGATGCGGGAAGAAGATATCCTGGCCATTATCAAGTAGTAGGTCGGCCCGCCCCACTTCTCTCACCTGAAACCATAATCATTCAACTATCCAGATTTTTTTAAAGGAGGACGATAACAATATGGGCGCCAAAGAGATTAAATACGACGTCAAGGCCCGGGAGGCCATCCTGCGGGGGGTCAATACCCTGGCGGAGGCGGTGAAGGTAACCCTGGGTCCCAAAGGCCGCAACGTGATCCTGGAAAAGTCCTTCGGCCCCCCGGCCATCACCAAGGACGGGGTTACCGTGGCCAAAGAGATTGAATTGGAAGATAAGTTCGAGAACATGGGGGCCCAGATGGTCAAGGAAGTGGCCTCCAAGACCTCGGATGTGGCCGGCGACGGCACCACCACCGCCACCATCCTGGCCCAGGCCATCTACAGGGAAGGCTCTCGCCTGGTGGCTGCCGGCACCAACCCCATGGCCCTGAAACGGGGCATCGAGCAGGCGGTGGCCACGGTGGTGGAGGAGCTGCACAAGATCTCCAAACCCTGCCGGGGCCAGAAAGAGATCGCCCAGGTGGGCACCATCAGCGCCAACAACGACGCCTCCATCGGCAACATCATCGCCGACGCCATGGCCAAGGTAGGTAAGGAAGGCGTCATCACCGTCGAAGAAGCCAAGGGCATGGAGACCACCCTGGACGTGGTGGAAGGCATGCAGTTTGACCGGGGCTATATTTCCCCCTACTTTGTCACCAACCCCGAGAAGATGGACGCCAGCCTGGACGAGGTCGTCATCCTCATCAACGAAAAAAAGATAAGCGCCATGAAGGACCTGCTCCCCCTGCTGGAGCAGATCGCCAAGATGGGCAAACCCCTGTTGATCATCGCCGAGGACGTGGAAGGCGAAGCCCTGGCCACTCTGGTGGTCAACAAACTGCGGGGCACCTTGCAGGTGGCGGCGGTGAAGGCCCCGGGCTTCGGGGACCGGCGCAAGGCCATGCTGGAAGACATCGCCATCCTTACCGGAGGCCAACTGATTTCGGAAGACATGGGCTGGAAGCTGGAAAACGTCACCTTGAAAGAGCTGGGCAGCGCCAAGCGCATCAATATCGACCGGGATAATACCACCATCATCGACGGCGGCGGCGACCGGGCCGCCATCGAAGGCCGGGTGAAGCAGATCCGGGCCCAGGTCGACGAGACCACCTCCGACTATGACCGGGAAAAGCTCCAGGAGCGCCTGGCCAAGCTGGTGGGCGGTGTCGCGGTGATCCGCGTCGGCGCGGCCACCGAGATTGAAATGAAAGAGAAGAAGGCCCGGGTGGAAGACGCCCTGAACGCCACCCGCGCCGCGTCGGATGAGGGCATCGTCCCCGGTGGCGGTGTCGCCCTGCTGCGTTGCGTCCCGGCCCTGGAGGCCATGAAACTGAAAAGTCACGACGAGAGCATGGGTATCAATATCATTAAACGGGCCCTGGAGGAGCCGATCCGCCAGATCGCCAATAACGCCGGTTTCGAGGGCTCCGTGGTGGCCGAGCACGTCAAGGCCGAGAAAGGCACCATGGGGTTCAACGCCGAGACCGGCGCCTACGAGGACCTGATGGCCGCCGGGGTCATCGACCCCACCAAGGTGACCCGCTTCGCCCTCCAGAACGCCGCTTCGGTGGCCTCGCTGCTCATCACCACCGAGGCCATGGTGGCCGAAAAACCCAAGAGAGAAGGTGCGATGCCCCCCATGGGCGGCGGTGGCATGGGCGGAATGGGCGGTATGGAAGGGATGTACTAAGATAGGTGGAAAACCACCAACCTCGTATGAAAAAAAGGGCGACCCGATGGGTCGCCCTTACTTATGAGGGTTGGGTGGGGGAGGGCAGGGCCGCCTTACCAAAAATCCTGGCCCATCCCCCAGGATATTTTCCCCCTCCTCAACTGCCCGCGGCGTTAAGGGCCGGCTGGTAGAATTTCCCGGTGTATTCCTTCACCATGCGCCGGGCGCTGAAAGCGGGACCGAGGCTCTTCATGGCCTCCTGCATCATTTTCACCCAGCCCAGGGGGATGCCGTCCTCATCCACTTGATAGTAGAGGGGCACCACCTCCTTCTCCAAGAGAGTGTAGAGGGCGGCGGCATCAATGGCGTCGGCCGCGGGCTCTCCGCCGAAGGCCCAGCCGTTCTTGCCGTTAAAGCCTTCCGGCCACCAGCCGTCCAGGATGCTGAGGTGCAACACCCCATTGAGGGCGGCCTTCATGCCGCTGGTGCCGCAGGCCTCCAGGGGCGGGCGGGGGTTGTTGAGCCACACGTCCACCCCATGGACCAGGTAATAGGCCAGTTGGGCGCCATAATCCTCCACGAAGGCGATGCGGCCCCCCAGTTCCCGGTCCTGGGCCAGGGTAAAGATTTGCTGCAGCATGCGCTTGCCCGGATCGTCAGCGGGATGGGCCTTGCCGGCGAAGATGAATTGCAGGGGCCGCCAGGGATCATGGAGGAGCCGTTTCAAGCGCTCCAGATCGGTGAAGATCAGGTCGGCCCGCTTGTAAGTGGCAAACCGCCTGGCAAAACCGATGGTCAGGGCCGACGGGTCGAGCAGGGCCCCGCCCACCACCACGTTGCCCAGGCCCACTTGATTTTTCACCCAGCGGCGCCGGGTCTGCTCCCGGATAAAATTGATCAGTTTGATCTTCCGGCGAAAGTGCAGGTCCCAGAATTCCGCCGGGGGAATGTCATCTACCGCCTGCCAGACCGCCGGGTCCTCATGCCGCGCCAGCCAATCGGAGCCCTCCCGGCCTTGGCTGAGGCGCCGCGCCACCTGGCGGGCGATCCAGGTGGGGACGTGCACCCCGTTGGTAATATGGTCGATGGGGACTTGCTCCACCGGCAGATGGGGCCAGAGGGGCTGCCACATACGCCGGGAAACCTCCCCGTGCTTCCGGCTCACGGCGTTGCGATGGTCGGACAGCCGCAGGGCAAAAGCGGTCATGTTGAAGCCGGCGTTGGGGGGATCGGTGGGCGAGGTCCCCAGTGCGAAGAGGTCCTGGCGGCTCAGGGTGAACATGGGGTAGCACTGGCAAATGTAGCGGTCCACCAGCTCGAAGGGAAAGACATCGTGGCCCGCGGGCACCGGGGTGTGAGTGGTGAAAACCGTGGTGGCCTGCACCTGCCGCCGCGCCTCTTCAAAACTCAGGTTATTCTCCAGCCGTTCCCGAAGCCTTTCCAGCAGGGCGAAGGCCGGATGGCCTTCATTCAGGTGGAGCACCGAGTGCTTGATGCCCATTTTGGCCAGTATGGCGCAGCCGCCGATCCCCAGGACGATTTCCTGGAGGAGGCGCTGTTCCAAATCGCTGATATAGAGATGGTTGGAGATGGCACGGTGCGCCGGATCATTGACTTCCAGGTCGGTATCCATCAAGTAGAGAGGGATGCGCCCCACCATCACCTGCCACACCGCCACGTGGATGGGGGGGTCGGTGAAGGGCACCTGCACTATTAGCTGGGCCCCCTGGTCATTGAGAACCCGGGTAATGGGCGCCGCGTCCCGATCCAGGGGTTCATCCACGGACTCCTGCCAGCCGTCGGCATTGATCTTTTGCCGGAGGTAACCGTCCGGATACATAAATCCCACCGCCACCATGGGAATCCCCAGGTCGCTGCACTCTTTGAGATGGTCCCCGGCCAGAAACCCCAACCCCCCGGCATAAAACGGCAGAGACCGGTGCAGCCCGTATTCCAAAGAGAAATAGGCGATGGGATAGCATTCCGCCGCGGTGATATTTTCCGTAAACCAGCAGACCTGGGTTTGGGTCTGCCGGCGGAATTCAGCCAGCACCTCGTCATAGCGCCGCAGATATTCCGGGGCGCCGGCCGCGGCCGCCAGAACCTCCCGGGGCAGGCTTTTTAGGAGCTTTACCGGGTTATGGCTGTCCTTCCAGGCCATGCGATGCAGCCTCTTAAACAGCATCAGGGCGGCGGGATGCCAGCTCCACCAGAGGTTGTAGGCCAAGTCTCCCAGGCCGCTGATTCTTTCGGGCAAGTTGGGGAACTGTTGGCTGAGATCGTCCACGGCGCTTTCCCTCGTCAGCATTAAGTACTTGATTTCTTAAATACGGTAACATTTCTTGTCGGCCCCCCTCACTCCAGCCCTCTCCCCCCGCCGGGGGGAGAGGGAGCCTTGCAAATGTTGGCTCTTTATTCCCTCTCCCCCGATGGGGGAAAGGGTCAGGGTGAGGGGGAATTAATCACTTGCTCCCGCGGTCAAAAAATCCGTTACCGGATTTATGAAATCGGGTGCTAAGTTTCCTAGAAAATAAGGCTGATCCGCAGGAAGGCAAGGGGGCGGGAATAGGGCGCGTCTCACACGCCTTTTAGGGAAAGACCTGGAGTCAGTAGTGGCACAGGCTTCCAGCCGGTGATTGGGTTGTCCAGTGGGTGGCGGCCACAGGCCGCCCTAGCCATTTTCCGCCTCTGTTAATGGGCCCTGACTTTGATTTGGCCTTTGCCTTTCACGGAAACCGGAAAACTGGGCGACCCAGCGGGTCGCCCCTACGCGAGTCGCGACGCCCGATGGCCCCGTCCGGTTGACATGGCACTCAGGGAATCTATCTTAAGTGAAAAATTAACCAAAGGAAAATTTACATGAAAGTCCTGGTGGTTTATTACTCGAGGTACGGCCACGTATTGCAACTGGCCCAGTCCGTGGTGGATGGAGTCAAGTCGGTGGCTGGAGTGGAGGCGGTGCTGCGCCGGGTCCAGGAATTTGAAGATATTGAACGGGACCTTGCCCAGCACGAGCACGCCCTGGCGGTGTGGAACCGCCAGCAGGATACTCCCGTCTGCACCCTGGACGACCTGAAAGAGGCGGACGGCGTCATCTTTGGCACGCCGACCCGCTATGGCAACATGACGGCCCAGATGAAGCGGCTGTTCGATGCCAGCTTGTCCCTATGGGTGGAGGGGGCCCTGGAGGGCAAGCCGGCCGGGGTGTTCACCTCCACGGCCACCACCCACGGAGGCCAGGAGACCACCTGCCTGACCATGATGGTCCCCTTGCTGCACCTGGGCTTCATCATTGTGGGGGTCCCCTATTCGACTCCGGGGATGCTGCATACCGCGGGGCGGGGCGGCACCCCTTACGGCGCCTCCACCGTGGCCGGGCCGGGCAACGACCTGGCCCCCGCGCCGGAAGACCTGGCCATCGCCCGGGCCTTGGGCCGGCGGGTGGCTGAGGTCACCCAAAAACTTCGAGGCTGATAACCGGTAATGGTCAAAATAACGAGGCCAGGTAACTCTTGGACCGGTGTCGACCGGGCGGCCACCCGCCGTCCGAGAAAATCCGCTCTTCCCGCGGCTTTTAGGGCGGACACCTGGGTTCGCCCCTGCATCCCCCGAACTTTTTTCTCTCGATCAGCCCACCGACAGCACGGCGGCGCCCTGGATCCGGCCCCGGCGCAGTTGATCCAGGGCCTCGTTGGCCTCCTCCAGCCGAAAAATCTGCACCTCGGTCTTCACCGGCACCCGGGGGGCCAGGGCCAGGAATTCCTCGCCGTCCCGCCGGGTGAGGTTGGCCACGGAGCGCAGCACCCGTTCGCCCCAGAGGATCTCATAGGGAAAGGCGGGAATCTCGCTCATGTGGATGCCGCCGCAGACCACGGTGCCGCCCCGGGCGGTGGCCCGCAGGGCCGCGGGGATCAGGGAGCCCACCGGGGCAAAGATGATGGCGGCATCCAGCTCCGCCGGCGGCATTTTATCGGAGTCGCCGGCCCAGACGGCCCCCAGGCTCCGGGCAAACTCCTGGGTCCGGGCATCCCCCGGCCGGGTGAAGCCGTAAACCTGTTTGCCCTGGTGCACCGCTACCTGGACGGTGATGTGGGCCGCGGCCCCAAAACCGTAAATCCCCAGGCGCTCCACCGCCTCTCCGGCCAGGCGCAAGCAGCGGTAGCCGATGAGCCCGGCGCACAACAGGGGGGCGGCCTCGGCCTCGCGGTAATCCGGAGGCAGGTGGAAGCCGTAGCGCTGGTGCGCCACGGTGTATGGGGCATAGCCCCCGTCCAGGGTGTAGCCGGTGAAGCCGGGATGGTCGCAGAGGTTCTCCCGGCCCTGGCGGCAGTAGCGGCAGACCCCGCAGGTGTAGCCCAGCCACGGCACCCCGATGCGGTCGCCGCTCCGGAACTTCTCCGCCCCCTGGCCCACGGCCGCCACCGTGCCGACAATTTCATGGCCGAGGATCAGGGGCAGTTTGGGTTCGGTCAAGTCTCCGTCCACGATGTGCAAATCGGTGCGGCAGACCCCGCAGGCCCGCACCCGGATGAGCACCTGCTCCGGGCCGGGCCGGGGAACCGGGACTTCCAGTAACCGGAGCGGTTGTCCCGGGGCCTCCAATACCATGGCCAGCATCTTCTCGGGGATCTGCAAGTGATTCAGCCTCCGCAGGGAGATGGGTCTTTTGGTTTTTTTGTAAGGGGAGCCGGAGCCGGAGGCACCGGCCCTGTGGTCCTTCCAAGGCGCCGCCGGCGGCCAGGAATCTGGCCGGCCCCGGCGCCCTGGTGGGATGCTTCATAATTGCTATGACATTTCAAACTACGGTTTTTTAACCCCCCTCTGAAAAAGGGGGGGAGGGGGGATTTAACATAACCTCCCGAAATCCCCCTAAATCCCCCTTTTCCAAAGGGGGACTTTAACACCTTTGGAATTTAGGTTTTCTCGATTTAATGCCATACTATTTACGAAGCGCAACACCAGGCGGGCGGCTCCAGCACCGGCTGGAAGCCTGGGCCAGTGCCGCCCCTGCGCTCTTTCTCTGAAACGCGTCAATACGCCCGCACCAGCGGGGCGTGTCTGCCGTGGTACGGCCTGCCGTCGATGGTCTCGAGGTCTAGGTGGCCGGCCCGGAATTCTACCGGACTGACCCGCGCGCAGATGGTCACGTACCGGCCGCGGCGGGCTATCTTGCCCAAGACTTCGTAATTCTGGTTCAAGATCACCTTGTTGCCGAATCCGTAGCTGGGATTGTTTCGGATAAAGTAGCCCCCCAGGTCCCGGTTGTAGCCGATGCGGGCCACCAGGGTGACGGGTTGGTAGGCGCCCCGGATCTTGCCGTAGACGTCGGGATCGGGGATATAACGCTGGGCCTGGGCAACCCCGTAGTGAGCCAGGACTATGACCAGGGATAACAGCAGTAT
The DNA here is from genome assembly GCA_963812655.1 of uncultured delta proteobacterium. Lineage (GTDB taxonomy): Bacteria > Desulfobacterota > Desulfobaccia > Desulfobaccales > 0-14-0-80-60-11 > JAPLJC01. The sequence continues at coordinate 13,602 of CAWEWX010000043.1, forward strand.
CCGGATTTTGGCCATACGGACCAGACCTCCGCGACATTGTTGCCCACCATTCTACCGCAAAATGGCGCGGTTGTTTATGCCTAATTTCGAGACGGGCAGGGCGGTGCAAACCCCGCTCCTCTCAGTAGTGTCCGTCAAGATTTTTGCTATGAGGCAGGCAATAGAGAATTGTTTGAACTTAGACATGCCCACTAGCTAATCATTTCATAGAATTTACAAACTATCTCCCTCTCCCCCCTTGGGGGAAAAGGGCAGGGTGAGGGGGGTATGGAACGGCCGATGAAGCCACCCCTCACCCGGTGTCGTCCCCTCGCCGGTAGGTAGGGCGGGCCTCCGTGCCCGCCAACCAGGGCAGGCAGGGACGCCTGCCCCACCGAAACCCCGCCCCTACGGGGGCAGAGGAGATTTAGTTGAATCGGTATAATATGTTGATATCGCTGAAATAACAATGGTCTAGAGTTTAGCTGCGAGATAGTGTAATCTTCTCCGTGCAATTTTGTTGCCGGACACTACGGCGCTCCTTTAGAGGCCGTCCGATGTCGGGAGAATAAATCTGTGCGGCAGAACCGCAATGAGCGGCGGCGGCCAAAAGAATTTTCCAGGCAGCGGTCTCAAATTGGAATTGCGCGCCGGGCCTGCCTCGGTTATACTGTTTACCAGATCCAATGGCCGGGTTAGCTTCACCGGGAGGAAACGACCCTCCCGGTAATTTTTGTATTTCTGGTAAGGAAAGGGAATTATGGTAGTCGGGGAAAGAAAGCCGCTCGCCGAAATCAAGGAGATGGTGCGTCCCTATAAGAAGATCCTGGTGGCCGGGTGCGAAACCTGTACCGCCGAGTCCATGAGCGGTGGCCGCAAGCAGGTGGCCGAGCTGGCCGCGGCGCTGGAAATGGCCTGCCGCCTGGAAGGCCAGAAACTGGAGGTCCTGGAAATCAGCGTCGATCGCCAGTGCATCCACGAGTTTCTGCTGGACCTCATCGACCAGGCCGAAGGGGTGGAGGCGGTGGTCTCCATCGCCTGCGGCGCCGGGATTCAGAGCGTCGCCGAACGCCTGCCGGGGAAGCCGGTTTACCCGGGGTTGAATACCCTGTTCATCGGGGAGACTGCGGCTCCCGGCCTCTGGCAGGAACGCTGTCAGGGATGTGGCGACTGCATGCTGGGCCTCACCGGCGGCCTCTGCCCCGTAACCCGCTGCGCCAAGGGTCTTCTCAACGGCCCGTGCGGCGGCTCCCAGGGTGGCAAGTGCGAGGTCTCGGCGACCCTCAAGTGCGACGTTCCCTGCGTCTGGGCCATGATCTACGACCGCCTCAGCCAGTTGGGGAACTTGCAAAGCCTCATGGAATATCGCCCGCCCAAGGACTGGCGCCTCGGGGGCGCCATCGGCCCCCGCCAGTTGGTGCGGCGCAATGTCTGATTCCCTTTAAGATCAAGGTGCCTGAGAGGGGCTGGCAAGAGCTGCCGGCCTTTTTTTTGTATTTTTTGTTTTTTTGTTTTTGTTAAGGTCCCTCGCCGTCCCCCTTTTTCTCCGTCCCGTCCCATTAAATTATTGCATTTTTATCGGAGATGGCTATTGTAAAACCAGGGTAATGATCCCCGGCCGCCAATCAGGTTTTGGCCGAATTTTCTGGAAAGGAGGTGCAAGGGAACGCCATCGAGCTTCGGGAGCCGTTGACCTGCCCGCAGGGTGAGCCGGGCCGCCGGCCTGCTGGCATGGGTGAAACCATGTCGAGGTGGAGGTGCGAGATATGGAAGGAAAGAAAGGCATCAGTGAAGATTGGTTATCACTTTGGCTCGGCCTGTTTGTCTTCGTTCTTGGCCTGGGATTCTTTCTAGGAATTGATCTCCTGGGCTGGGGCGTCAAGACGAGCGTCTGGGTGGACATAACCAAGGCCATAACCCCGATGTCCGATTCGTTGAAGGGCATGCCGGGTATCACCGCCCTGTTTTTGACCTACCTCTTTATGCTGGCCCTGGTGATGGTGGGGGCCATAGGCATGAAGGCTGACACCGGCCGCTTCATCCTGGCGTTCAGCCTGGTATTCTGGATCAGTTACGCCTGTTTTCTTATCGGCAATTATGCGTATATTGCCGCCAACACCCCGGCCCAGATGAAGAGTTTCGGGATCGGCTGGGCCCTCAAGCTCACCGGTGAGTCGGGATTCATCGTGGCGCTGCTTGCCGGTTTGATCATCGGCAACTTCTTTCCCAGATTTGCCGGACTGATGAAAGCAGCAACTCGTCCTGAGCTCTACATCAAGACCGCGATCGTGATCCTGGGGGCGCTGCTGGGGCTCAAGGCGGCCGGTTCCCTGGGGCTGGCCTCGGCCGTGCTCTTCCGGGGCTTGTGCGCCATCATTGAGGCTTATCTGATTTATTGGGCTGTGGTATACTACGTCGCCCGGAAGTACTTCAAGTTCAGCCGGGAGTGGGCCGCGCCCCTGGCTTCGGGCATCTCCATCTGCGGCGTCTCCGCGGCCATCGCCACCGGCGGCGCCATCCGGGCCAGGCCGATAGTGCCCATCATGGTCTCCTCCCTGGTGGTCATCTTTGCGGTGGTGGAACTGCTGATCCTGCCCTTTTTGGCCCAAATCTTTCTCTGGACCGAACCCCTGGTGGCGGGGGCCTGGATGGGCCTGGCAGTGAAGACCGACGGGGCCGCAGTGGCCTCCGGCGCCATCGTGGACGCCCTGATCCGCTCCAAGGCCCTGGCCATGGAAGGGATCAACTACAAAGAGGGCTGGATGGTGATGACCGCCACGACCGTGAAGATCTTCATCGACATCTTCATCGGGGTCTGGGCCTTCATCCTGGCTGTCATCTGGTGCACCAAGATCGAATGCACCGGTGGCCGCATCAAGGCGGGCGAAATCTGGGAGAGATTTCCCAAGTTCGTTTTGGGTTACGTAGTCACCTTCGTTGCCATGCTTCTCATCTGCCTGCATTCGGCCAGTGCTCTGAAAACGGCCAACGCCGCGGTAGCGGGGATGGATACCTTCCGGGTCCTGTTCTTTGTCCTCACCTTCTTTACCATTGGGGTGGTTTCCAACTTCAAAAAGCTTTGGGAAGAGGGTATCGGCAGGCTGGCGGCGGTTTACGTCCTCTGTCTCTTCGGATTCATCATCTGGGTAGGACTGGGGATTTCCTGGATCTTTTTCCATGGGGTCAAACCGCCCCTGGCCGGCTAAGTGAGTGAAGGAGGTAGTTATGACGAAAGAACCCAAATTGCCGCCTGAAGAAGTGCCGGAAGTGGAGCCACAGGTTGAAGCGAGGCTGATCGACGAATTGCAGAAGATGGAATATGAGCCCCTACTTCCGGTGGAAAAGAAGCTCATCGGCTGGAGCATCGCCATCGGGGTCATCGGCCTGGCCTTCTTGATCTGGCTCAGTCACACCTTTTTTCCCGGCGGCCATTAAGCCGGGCCTATAACCCGGGAAAGACCCGGGGCGCCGGGGCAGGCCGCTGATCCAGGATGTGGAAACGGCAGCCCCATGAACCCGAAAGCCCCCTATCCAGCCATGGTTAGGGGGCTTCGCTTTTTAGGGAAGAGCTGTCTTTAGCAAAACCCAATCTAAACGTAGTTTTGATACTTAGGCTCATACATCAGAGACTTGATATAGGCCGGAATATCCTCGGGTTTCGGGGTGGTGGCCAGGCCGCGGCAGTAAGCCACCTCCATCACCGCGGCGGCAATGATGGCCGATACCTCCCGGATCCTGGCAAGCGGCGGATAGACACTGCCTTGTTCCAGGTCGCCTGGGGAGACCTCGGAGGCCAGGGCCTTGGCCGCCACAAAAAACATTTCCTCCGTGACATGCCTGGCCCCGCAAGCGATGGCCCCCATCCCCAGCCCCGGGAAAATGTAGACGTTGTTCCCCTGGGCCGGCGTCAATTTCTTGCCGTCCAGGATAACCGGGTCAAAGGGGCTGCCGCTGGCAAAAATCGCCCGCCCCCCGGTCCAGGTATAGGCTTCCACCGCGGTGCATTCGGACCTGGAGGTGGGGTTGGAAAGGGCAAACACTATGGGCCGTTCATTAACCCTGGCCATGGCTTCCAGGACGGGCCGCGCAAATAATCCCTGCTTCCCGGAAACCCCGATAATGGCGGCCGGCTTCAGGGTTTCCACCACCTCCTGCAAATCCCCAATGGGTTCGTGGTCATGGGCATAACGGAGTTTGCGGCCGCTCAGGTCGCTGCGGCCTTTTACCACCAGTCCCTTGGAATCCGCAAACCAGCACCGCTGCCGGGCCTCCTCCTCTGATAATCCTTCATCCACCATGGCGGCAACCATCAGGTCGCCGGCGCCCAGCCCGGCCTCACCAGCCCCCGCGAACAAAAATCTTTGCTCGCCAAGCTTACCGCCGGTAATGCGTAAAGCCGAGAGGAGTCCGGCCATGGTCATGGCGGCCGTGCCCTGGATGTCATCATTAAAGGTTAAGATGCGCTCCCGGTATCGCTCTAACAGCCGGAAGGCGTTGAGGTTGGCAAAATCTTCAAACTGAATCAGGGTTCGAGGAAAGACTTCTTCCACGGCTACAATGAATTCTTCCAGAAAATCGTCATAGGCCGCGCCGCGCAGACGCCTCTGCTTAAGTCCGATATATAAGGGATCGTTGAGCAGGGCCTCGTTTTCGGTGCCGACGTCGAGAGTCACCGGGAGGCTGAGTGAGGGGTGGATTCCGGCACAGGCGGTGTAAAGCGCCAGCTTCCCCACCGGAATTCCCATGCCATCGGCGCCCAGGTCCCCCAGGCCGAGAATGCGCTCCCCGTCGGTGACCACAATGATGCGGATGTCTTGATAAGGCCAGTTCCGCAAAAGTTCAGGCATGCGCCCCCGATCTTTGGCCGAAATGAAGATGCCCCGGGGCCTGCGAAAAATATGCCCATATTCCAGGCAGGCCTGGCCTACGGCAGGCGTATAGATAATCCGCATCATTTCTTCGATGTAGTCTATGACCACCCGGTAGAACAAGGTCTTGTTGCGGTCCTGGACAGAGATCATGAACAGGTACTTCTCAATGTCGTTCGGCTTGCCGCGGCAATTCTCCAGAGTCCGCATTACCTGCTCTTCCATGGTTTGGACCCGGGCCGGCAAGAGCCCCCGGATACCTAAGATTTCCCGCTCTTCTTCCGTGAACGCCGCGTCTTTATTGAAGACCGGATCCCGGAGCAAGGCCACCCCGGTGGGATAGCCCAGCATCCTGACCAGAATCTTATCTTTCGCGTCGGCAAATTTACTTTTCTCCAGAACGGCTGATAGGTTTACCAGGTCCAGGAGTCTGGAGACGGATTCCTGGCCCATCAGTTCCCTCTTGATGCGAATAACCGTGTCCTCGCCTTCGATGGTTACCTTGTACATGCCGTTCCACCTCTTAAGTATTTTGATTAACGGCCGCAGGCAGCCCGGGCCAGGGGGAAGAATGGCTCTTTTAACGCCAATGGCATTATAGACCGGATACCTCCGGTGATGGTCTAGATTTCTTTACCCAGGGGCTAAAGCCCGTTTCCCGGTCTGGCGTAAGGCCGGGGGAATGCTTACTTGTCTTAATCAGAAGTTGAGGCCCCTGCGAAAAGTCCTTTTGGTCATCCGGAGCGAAGCGAAGGGTCTCGTATTTACAAGTAATTATGAGATTCTTCGGTCGCTTCGCTCCCTCAGAATGACAGTTGCGCGGACTTTCGCAGAGGTCTCAAGTTGGCATAATCTGCCCCGCCCGGGGAAGGAGATAAATATGGCAAGAGGTTGTTTCATCAACAATAAATGGGTGGAAACCGGAGAGCGGCTCCCGGTCCTGTCCCCCTGGTCCGGGGAAACGGTGGATCAGGTATCCCTGGCCGGGGAAGGGGAGTGGGAAGCTGCCATTGCCGCGGCGCAACAGGCGGCCATCACTTTTAAAAAATCCTTTTCCAGCCTGGAGCGCCGGCAGTTGCTGGAAAAGCTGGCGGCAGGGGTCACGGCCCGCCAGGAGGAGTTGGCCCAGACCATCGTGGCGGAAGGGGGCAAGCCCGTCACCTACGCCCGGGCCGAGATGAACCGGGGCTCGCTCACCCTGGGCCTGGCGGCGGAGGAGGCGGCCAGGGTCGGCGGCGAGGTCATTCCCCTGGATTCGACCGCGGCCAGCCGGGGCCGTTGGGGCATCACCCGGCGCTTTCCCCTGGGCCCGGTCCTGGGGATCAGCCCCTTTAATTTCCCCTTCAACCTGGTGGCCCACAAGGTCGGGCCGGCCCTGGCCGCGGGCAACCCCATCATCATCAAGCCCGCCTCGGCTACCCCGCTTACGGCCTTGAAGCTGGCGGAAATCTATGAGCAAGCCGGTCTTCTCCCCGGGGGGTTGCAGGTCCTGCCCAGCCAATCCCGCGTGGCGGAGAAGTATGTAGCCGATGAGCGTCTCAAGGCCCTCTCCTTTACCGGCAGCGCCGCGGTGGGCTGGCGCCTCAAGGGTCTGGCGGGGCGCAAGAAGGTCATCCTGGAGTTGGGGGGCAACGCCGCCTGCATCGTGGACCGGGACGCCGACCTGGAACTGGCCGCCGCCCGGCTCGCCATCGGCGCCTTTTACCACGCCGGGCAGGTGTGCATCGCCACTAAGCGACTCCTGGTGCACCGGGATATTTACCAGGCCTTTAGAGAAATTTTTCTCAGGACCGTGAAGGAAAAGGCGGTGGCCGGGGACCCGCGCCGGGAAGAAACCCTGGTGGGGCCCTTTATCGATGCCGGGGCCGCGGCCAGGGTCAGGGAGTGCGTCGAGGAGGCCCTGAAGGCCGGGGCGGGTCTGGCGGCCGGCGGCCTGGGAAAGGGAAATCTCATGCCGGCCACGGTGCTGGAGGAGGTGGGCCGGGACCTGAGGGTTTGGAAGGAGGAAGTCTTTGGACCGGTGGTGGTCCTGGCGCCCTTCGCCGAATTCTCCGAGGCCCTGGAAATGGCCAACGACTCGATTTACGGGTTGCAGGCCGGGGTCTTCACCCGGAGCCTGGCCCATGCCTGGCAGGCCTTCGAGACCCTGGAAGTGGGGGGAGTGATCATCAACGAGGTTCCGGCCTTCAGGGTGGACCACATGCCCTATGGCGGGGTCAAGGCCTCGGGTTTTGGCCGGGAGGGCCTGCGTTACGCGGTGGAGGAACTAACCGAACTGCGGCTGCTGGCCCTGCACGGCTGATATCAAATTGAGCAATTGTCATTCCGAGGGAGCGAAGCGACCGAAGAATCTCGTAGTTACGTTCTAGATAATTTTTGAGAATTCTCTTGACAAAGGAAATTATATTTGCTAATTTTGCTCTCATGTTCGCTTATAATATTTTCAGAAAGGAGAATAGGACATGCAGACAATTGAAATCGATTTTGATGTATTCAAGGAAATCACTGTTCGCCGCAAACATGCAGGCATCACCCCGAATGACGTTCTCCGCGAGGTCTTTGGTTTGGAGCCAAGACAAGAGTCTTTGACGCAAAAAGCTCAATCTGGAAAGCCTTGGGTTGTGAAGGGCGTGGTATTCCCTCACGGAACAGAATTTAGGAAATCTTATAAAGGCCAAATGTATTCCGCGAAAATTGACAATGGCTCTTTGCTTCTTAATGGAAAAAAGTTTTCTTCTCCATCCGCGGCGGCCAGATCAATAACTAAAAATTCGACAGACGGATGGAAATTTTGGGAATGCAAAATGCCCGGAAATCATAATTGGCAGATTATAATTTCTCTCAGGAAAGATATGATGGCACGACCCCTGGCACGACCTTTGACGGATGAGGAGTTAGCGGAATTTAAGTGAGACCCGAAATCAAAGCTGCGTTGGATAATCTTAAAGATTTTGTGGAGCTTTCGTATATACCTAAATAGATCATGATTAATATAACATTATAATTAATTATCTGGTAAGGAGGCTAATTACAATGTCATTCATTACGGTTCTTCTCGGTAGTAGTCTCGGGGCGGCTCTTGTGACTGCTGGTTTCCAGATATGGAATAGTATGCGCCAAGGTGAATTGCAAAATATTCAAGATAAGCTAAGGTGGTTGTATGGGCCACTATTCTCTTTTACACGTTTAAACGAAGATTTATTTAATCTACAAAGAAACATCATGGAAGCCTGTGCAAAAGAATATGGAGATACGCGCCCCACACCTGAAAATGCACAAGACTTACAGCAACAGGTAAATCAAGTGTTTGAAGAGGCTAATTATTATGTCGAAACCGAAGTTATACAGAATAATGAAAAAATTATACCATTGCTCGAAAAATATTGGTATCTAATTGATTTTGATGATGTGGAAATATTCTCGCAATTTCGAATTGATGCGATTATGTACAAACGAATCAAGGGTCAAACCATAAAAACAGCTCTTATTATAAAAAGGCATTTAGGTAATATATCTTTTATGCGTCCCGAAATGATCGAAAGAGTTAAAAAGAAATTCGCTTCAAAAATACAACGCGAGAAGCAACTGACACTGGGGCGCAGAAAAATATCGACATATTTAGACAGAATGCTCCATTTTGTCTAATCCTGACACAGAGAGAAAAAGGGCACCGCGATTAATAGATCGACCAGCGCTTGAAGAACATGGCCTGTTCCATCCGTGGGAACCTTTGACGGAGATAGCTTATGGGTCCCGAACCTGTTGGCAAGACGAGGCGGGAAAGAGACAGTCTGGGGGAAATTGACGTTCCCGCCAGCCGTTATTGGGGGGCGCAAACCCAGCGATCGCTGCTCCACTTTTCCATCGGGGAAGACTTGATGCCCTTGGAGGTGATCCGGGCCCTGGCCTTGCTGAAGAAGGCCGCGGCCCTGGCCAACCTGGAACTGGGCAAACTGCCGGAAGATAAAGCCGGATTGATTATTAAGGCGGCTGAGGAAGTCATCCAGGGCAAGTTGGACGGCAATTTTCCCCTCCACGTCTGGATGACCGGGAGCGGCACGCAGAGCCATGCCAACGTCAACGAAGTGATCGCCAACCGGGCCATTGAGCTGGCGGGTGGGGTCCTGGGGAGCAAAGACCCGATTCACCCCAACGATCACGTCAATATGTCGCAATCCACTAACGATGTCTTTCCCAGCGCCATGCACCTCGCCACGGCCACCGCCATCCGGGAGCGCCTCCTGCCCCAGGTCGGGAAACTCCGGGATGCCCTGGAGGAGAAGGCGGAGAACTGGGCGGACCTCGTTAAGATCGGCCGGACCCACCTGATGGACGGGGTGCCCCTGACCCTGGGGCAGGAGTTTTCAGGTTACGTGGGGATGCTGGATGACAACCTGGAGAGGATCGAGGGAGCCCTCCCCGGGCTCTACCGGCTGGCCATCGGCGGGACTGCGGTGGGCACGGGCCTCAACGCCCCCAAGGGCTTCGGGGACCTGGCCGCCCGGCATCTGGCGGAGCTCACCGGCCTCCCCTTCGTGTCCGCGGCCAACAAGTTTAGCGTCATGGGAGCCCACGATGCCCTGATTATGGCCAGTGCCGTTCTTAAGACCCTGGCCGCGTCCCTGTACAAGATTGCCAATGACCTGCGCCTGCTGGGGAGCGGCCCCCGGGCGGGGCTGCACGAACTCGATTTTCCCGCCAATGAGCCGGGATCCACGATTATGCCCGGCAAGGTCAACCCCACCCAGTGCGAAGCGCTGGCCATGGTGGCCGTGCAGGTTATGGGTTACGATGCCGCGGTGACCTTCGGGGGGGCCGGAGGATACCTGGAGCTGAACGTCTACAAGCCCCTGATGATCTTTAATGTGCTCCAGTCTATCAAGCTGCTTTCCGACAGTTGCCATAACTTCACCGACTTTTTCGTGGTGGGCCTGAAACCGGACAAGGAGAGGCTCAACGCCTACCTGCACCGCTCCCTGATGCTGGTTACTGCCCTGAGTCCGGTAATTGGCTTTGACCGGGCGGCCCAGATTGCCCTGCTGGCCAGGGCCCAGGAACTGACCCTCAAGGAAGCCGCCCTTAAGCTCGGGTACCTGTCTGCGGAGGATTTCGATCGCCTGATCGATCCCTATAAGATGGCTCATCCGATTGACTGACCGGTTAGACCTTTTTAGCCAGCACCGTGAACCAGAGGTTTTCGCTCCAGGTATCCAGCACTTTGAGGGGCGCAGCCCGGAGGCGGTCGGTGAAGCGGGCCATCTGGGTCCCCTGGAGGCCGGAGAAGATGTACCATTTCTTCTCCAGAAACTCCGGGATTTCCAGGAGGTTAAGCAGGACCTCCAGGTGGATGTTGGCCAGGGCCAGATCGGCCTGGAGGTGGGCGAAATGGCGGGCCTCGCCCTGGATCAGCAGGACCTGCCCCGGCCCTTGCCGGTGCTTCAGGTTGCGGGCCGCGGCGCGCACCGCCAACTCGTTATACTCCACCGCCACCACCCGCTCCGCCCCCAAGGCCAGGGCCGCCAGGGCCAGGGTGCCGGTGCCCAGGTCCAGCACCCGCCGGGGAGGATCGGACTCGAACACCCGGCGCAGCAGGGTCAGGCAGCCCCGGGTGGTGGGATGGTAGCCGGAGCCGAAGGCCAGGCCCGGCTCCAGGCGGATGACCGTCTCCCCCGGGGCCGGGGCCGGCTCCGCCCACACCGGACAGAGGTGGAATCCGGCCAGGGAGGTGGGCTGAAGCGGTTTGCCCCCTTCCCACTCGTCGTACGCGAGCACGGTCTCCGAGGCATAGCGCCCGGCGCCGCTGGCCGCCAGCCAGGCCCGCAGCCGTTCCTCCCGGGGGGCGCTGAAGAAGAGGTAGGAGCAGTCCCCCTCCCGCCAGCAGCCCAGGTAGTCGGCCCCGGCCAGTTCCGGCGGCGCCTCCACCCGGCCCTCAACTTCGTAGATATATAGTTTCTCCGGCGGCGGCATGGTGGTTTCCTTGCATGAAGTCGTCTATTTTTATCTGACCTGAACTTTTCTTTCAAAGGTTTTTAGATTTTCCAGCCTGAAGATCTGTAGGGGCGACTCGCTGAGTAGCCCGGGGGCGACCCGAGCATAGGCGGGAAGCCTGTGCCCCTGTCGCCCCTACGCCTGATTTGAGCCCCTGGCCTGGAGGGGCCCTTGAAATTTCCAGATCTTTCAGGTTAATATTACTAATTACGCTCAAGGGTGAGAGCTCGCCGAGGAAGGTGGTCATGGAACTTAAAGGCAGAGTGCATCGATTCGGGGATGACATCAACACCGATGAGATTCTTCCGGCCCGTTATCTCAACACCTCGGACCCGCAGGAACTGGCCCGGCACGCCATGGAGGACGCCGACCCGGAGTTTGTCCGGAAGGCGCGGCCCGGGGACTTCGTCGTGGCCGGCAAGAATTTCGGCTGCGGCTCCTCCCGGGAACACGCCCCGGTGGCCCTCAAGGCGCTGGGCCTCTCGGGGGTGATCGCCGCCGGCTTCGCCCGCATCTTTTACCGCAACGCCTTCAACATGGGGTTGGCCATCTTCGAGTCCCCCCAGGCCGCCGCGGCAATCCGGGACGGGCAGGAGATCAGCGTGGACGTGGATCGCGGTATCATCACCGATCTGGGCACCGGCAACCAATACCCCAGCCAGCCCCTCCCTCCCTTCATGCAGGAACTGCTGGCGGACGGCGGGCTGATGGCTCATTTAAAGAAGCATCTGGAGGCGAAATAGTCATGGGTTCTCATCGCATAGCCGTAATCCCCGGGGACGGCACCGGTCCGGAGGTGGTAGCGGAAGGCGTCAAGGTCCTCAAGGCGGTGGCCGCTCCGGCGGGGATCAAATATGATTTCACCTATTATGACCTGGGCGGCGAGCGCTACCTGCGCACCGGCGAAACCCTTCCGGACTCCGTGCTGGCGGAACTGCGCCAGTTCGACGCCATCTACCTGGGGGCCATCGGCCACCCGGAAGTGGCCCCGGGCATCCTGGAGAAAGGCATCCTGCTGCGGGCCCGCTTCGAGCTGGACCAATACATCAATCTCCGGCCGGTGATCCTCTATCCGGGGGTGGACACCCCCTTGAAGGACAAAGGCCCCCAGGACATCGATTTCATGGTGGTGCGGGAGAACACCGAGGGCCTGTACGTGGGCGCCGGGGGCTTTCACAAACACGGCACCCCGGATGAGGTGGCGGTCCAGACCTCCATCAATACTCGCAAAGGGGTGGACCGCTGCCTGAAGTTCGCCTTCGAGCTGGCCCAGAAGCGCCAGAAGGCCAGGAAGCTCACCCTGGTGGCCAAAACCAACGTCCTCACCTACGCCTCCGACCTCTGGTTCCGGGCCTTTGAGGCCATGGCGCCCCGGTATCCGGAGGTGGCCACCAACTACGCCCACGTGGACGCCACCTGCATGTGGTTCGTCAAGAACCCGGAGTGGTTCGACGTGGTAGTCACCGACAATCTGTTCGGCGACATCATCACCGATCTGGGGGCCATCATTCAGGGGGGCATGGGGGTGGCCGCGGGCGGCAACCTCAACCCCGAGGGGGTGTCCATGTTTGAACCCATCGGCGGCTCGGCCCCCAAGTACACCGGCCTCCAGGTAGTCAACCCCATCGCCGCCATTGCCGCGGCCCAGTTGATGCTGGAACAGTTGGGGGAGGCCGGGGCCGCGGCCGCGGTGGAAGACGCCATCAAGAAGGCGGTGGTCAAGGACATGAAGAGCATGGCCGCGGGCCATATGGGCCTCAGCACCGGCCAGGTGGGTGATCGCATCGCCCGCTACGCCGCAGAATCAGTGAGCAGTAAGTAGGGTGGGCACTACCCGCCATAACCCGCGGCCCGTGGCCGCCGAACCTGGGCGGGAGGCGCGGCCCCAGGGTCAAAGACCCCGGCCAATAACATCAAAGAAACTGTAGAAGTTAAGGAAATCTAACTTTGTTCATCAAAAAGCTGAAGCTATCGGCGTAGGGGCGGTCCGCTGGATCGCCCGGGCGACCCGATCACAGGCTGGAAGCCTGTGCCACTGTCGCCCCAAGCTGATAAATATAATCCCTGGAGATTTTGCCAATGGGTGGTACTTATAGAGTGGCAGTAGTGGGGGCTACCGGCGCCGTGGGGCGGCAGATGGTGGCCTGCCTGGAGGAGCGCCGCTTCCCGGTGGCGCGGCTCACGCCTCTGGCCTCGGAGCGCTCCCTGGGGAAGCAGGTCACCTTCCTGGGCAAAGAGATTGCGGTGGAGGTGCTGAGCCAGGATTCATTTGCCGGGGTGGAGATCGCCCTGTTTTCCGCGGGAGGCAGCATCAGCAAGGAGTACGCGCCCATCGCCGCGGCGGCCGGGGCGGTGGTGGTAGACAACTCCAGCGCCTGGCGCATGGACCCGGAAATCCCCCTGGTGGTCCCGGAAGTCAATCCCCAGGACATCGGGCTCTACCGCGACCGCGGCATCATCGCCAATCCCAACTGCTCCACCATTCAGATGGTGGTGGTGTTGAAACCCCTGCACGACGCGGCCCGCCTCCGGCGGGTGGTAGTCTCCACCTACCAGGCGGTCTCGGGCACCGGCCAGAAGGCGGTGGAGGAGCTATTGGACCAGGTGCGGGCCCTGCTGTCCTGCCAGGACCCGGTGCACAAGGTTTACCCGCATCGCATCGCCTTCAACGTCCTGCCCCACATTGACGTCTTCCAGGAGAACGGTTACACCAAGGAAGAGATGAAGATGGTTAACGAGACCCAGAAGATCTTGGGGGATGACACCATCCGGGTGACGGCCACCACGGCGCGGGTGCCGGTGTTTTATGGCCACTCCGAGTCGGTGAATGTGGAGACGGAGCGGAAACTCTCTCCCTATGAGGCCCGGCAGATTCTGGCCGCGGCCCCGGGCGTGAAGGTGGTGGACGACCCCGGCAAGTTCCAGTACCCCATGCCCCTGCAGGCCGCCGGACAGGACCTCACCCTGGTGGGGCGCATCCGGGAGGACTTCAGCATCGAAAACGGCCTCAACCTCTGGGTGGTGGCGGATAATCTGCGTAAAGGCGCGGCGACCAACGCGGTGCAGATCGCCGAGATCTTGATTCGGGATTACCTGAAGAAATAAAGTGAGCAGTGAGCAGTAAGCAGTGAGCAGTTTTTCATTCTCGTTCCCAAGGCTGAGTGCCTGATTTTATAATCCGATGACGTATTTATTAACGGCAGAGAGCCTAAGCCCCCCCTCGCTGGTAGGGGCGGCGTCTTAGTGGCACAGGCCTCTGGCCTGTGGGTTTGCCCGGGCGGGGAAACCCCGCCCCTACGGCGAGGGGGAGAGGGGATAAAGAAGGAACTCCTCCAATACTCCTACTCTCCCCCCGGTGGGGGGAGAGGGCTGGGGTGAGGGGGGGACAAGAAACGTTACCGCATTTAAGAAATCAGGTACTAAGTTTGGGAACGAGCATGGAACCAGGGACTACTCCAAAGGGGTAGCCGCATGCGCATCATCGCCGGCGCTCTCAAGGGGCGAATCCTGGCCCCGGTTAAGGGCCGGACCCGGCCCACCGCCGCCAAGGTGAGGGAAGCTATCTTTGATATCCTGGGGCCCGCGGTCCTGGAAGTCCTGGTCCTGGACCTGTTCGCCGGCACCGGCGCCCTGGGGATCGAAGCCCTGAGCCGGGGCGCGGCCCAGGCGGTCTTCGTGGAAGATCAGCCGGCGGCTCTTAAGGTGCTGCGCCGCAATCTGGAGACCCTGGGCCTCCGGGACTTGAGCCTGGTGCTGCCGCTGCCGGTGGCCGCGGCCTTGAAGAAATTGGCCGCCAAAGGAGCGCGGTTTTCCCTGGTCTTTCTGGACCCCCCTTACGGGGATGGGGCGGCGGCCACCCTGGCCGCCCTGGCCGCCTCTGGCCTGCTGAGCCCGCAAGCCCGGGTGGTGGCGGAGCACAGCCGCCGGGAGACCTTGCCGGAGGCCAGCTTCGGACTGGCCCGGCAAACCTTGCGGCGTTACGGCGATACCCAGGTGGCCATCTATCGGGCCCTGGATAACTCTGAACCAAAGGAGCGGCCAGGCTGATGCCTGACATCGCGGTCTACCCCGGTTCCTTCGACCCCATTACCAACGGTCACCTGGACCTGATTCAGCGGGCCCTGAGGATCTTCGACCACATCATCGTGGCGGTGGCCACCAACGCCTTCAAGCAGTCCCTGTTCACCATCGAGGAGCGCATGGAGATGATCCGGGAGTCTCTGAAGGACCATCCCCAGATCACCATCGACAGCTTCGAGGGCCTGCTGGTGAACTACGCCAAGCGCCAAAAGGCCAGGGCCATTCTCCGGGGCCTGCGGGCGGTCACCGACTTCGAATACGAGTTTCAGTTGGCCATGATGAACCGGCGCCTGGAACCGGAGGTCGAAACGGTGTTTCTGATGACCGGGCTGCGCTGGGTCTTTCTCTCCTCCAGCATCTTGAAGGAAGCGGCCATTCACGGCGGCAACGTCGAGGGCATGGTGCCGGAGATCGTCGTCCAGAAATTGCGGGAAAAATTCGCCCAGTTGCGGAAGGATTAAAAGTTGCGAATCTGCGTGATCGACGGCCAGGGGGGCGGCATCGGCGCCGCCCTGATTAAACGCCTGAAAGAGGTGTACGGGGAGGAGCACGAGGTTATCGCCCTGGGCACCAACGCGGTGGCCACCGCGCAGATGATGAAGGCCCGGGCCAACCGGGGCGCCAGCGGCGAAAATGCCATCGTCCGCACCGTGGCCACCGCCGACGTCATCCTGGGCTGCCTCTCCATCGTCCTGGCCAACGCCATGATGGGGGAAGTGACTCCGAAGATGGCGGCCGCCATCGCCTCGGCCTCGGCCCCCAAGATCCTGCTGCCCTTGACCCAGGAGGCGGTGCAGATCGCCGGCCTGACGCCGGAGCCCCTGCCCCATCTGCTGGAAGAGATCGTCAGCCACAAGCTAAGGGAGATTATGGGAGATGTGTGAAGCCTCAGCCTACGTCTTGAAAGATGGCCGGGAGGAGCTGATCCTCCAGGATGTGGACCTCATCGAACCGGACGGCGACAACCTGCGCCTGGTGAACATCTTCGGGGAACAGAAGGTCCTGAAGGCCAAAATCCTCAGCCTCAACCTGGTGAACCACAAGGTCCTCCTGGTGGAGCAGGGTTAACCAGCAGGTTTTCGGTTTTCAGTTTTCGGTTTTCGGTAAAGTGAAGCCCGTAGCCCGTAGGGCGGGAAAGCGAAGCGCATCCCGCCATTAGCCTTATTCCATCTCCAAACTTCGAACGCTATCATCTGCCGCCCAATAGCTAAAAGCTGACCGCGTAGGGGCGATCCGCTGGATCGCCCCTACGGCTGGCCGCGGCAAGCTGACAGCTAGAAAAAGGCAGGGTGGGTATTGTCCACCCTGCCTTTAAATTTCTCCGGATCATTTTATGGATTGACCGCGATTGCCCGTTCAGCCCTTAATCACGGAAAACCGCAGACTCTACTTCACCCTGACATACTTGCCGTTCTGGATCTCCAGGACATAGACCCCTTCAGTGCCGGCCCGGACGAGGTCGTGGGTCTTGTCGAAGGAGAGTTTGCCGGTGAGTCCGTCGAAGTCTTTCACGTTGTCCAGGAACTCCTTGATGCCCGCGGCGGTGGCCCCGTTTTTCTTCATGCCCTCCAGGATCATGGAAGCCGCGTCATAGCCCAGGGCGGCGAACATGAGGTTGTAGGGATCGTGGTTCTTCTCGGTCAGTTCCTGGTAATTCTTCTTGAAACTCTGATTTTTCGGGGTGTCGTAGGCTTCGTCATACTCGCCGCCGATGACGTGCCCGTCCGCCGCCGCTCCGGCCAGTTGGACATAGGTGAGATCATAGTCACCGTAAACTCCCAGGATCTTCTGGTTCATCCCCAACTGCCGGGCCTGGGCCGCGGCGGGCGCGGTCTCGGGGGTGTAGCCGGGAATGAACAGGATATCGGGGTTGGCGGCCTTGATCTTGGTGAGCTCCGCCTTGAAATCCCGGGCCCCGCGATTGAAGGACTCCCGGTCCACCACCTTGATCCCCAGTTTTTCGAATTCCTCGCTGAAGAACTTATCCGAGCCTTTGCCGTAAGGTTCGTTGGAGAAGAAGATGGCCACGGTTTTGGGCTTCCAGGTATCAGCCACGTATTTGGTCAAGACCTTGGCCTGGGTGTCGATGCGGGAGCAGCCCCGGTAGAGGTAGGCTCCCAGGCCGCTGAGCTGCGGGGTGGTGGCGGTGGGGGAGATGTCCGCCACCTTGGCATCCTCCGAGGTCTTGGCCGCGGCCATCATGGCGCCGGAGGTCATGGGGCCGACGATGGCCACCACCTGGTCCACATTGATGAGCTTCTGCACCGCGTTGACCGCGGCCGCGGGGGAATCTTTCTCATCTTCCGTTATCAGTTCCACCTTCTGGCCATTGATGCCGCCGGCCTGGTTCACCTCCGCCACCGCCATCTCCACCCCGCGGCGGCAGGGAATGCCTTGCTCGCCGCCAATGGACAGGCGCATCACCGAGCCCATTCTGAGGGTTTTTTTGGCTCGTCCACATGCCGAAAGGGCGATCAGCAGTAAAATTGCCAGGCCAACAACCAGAATCCCGCGAACCTTTGCCATTTCTATCTCCTCCTCGATGATTTTCCTAATTATTTTGGCTAGCGGCGCCGCCGCCAAGATGAGACCTTTCCATACTTACCGCATATCTGCCATCTCTTTCAAGGTAATTCGGGCATCGATGCCCAGGTTTTCCTGGAGGTGGCGCCGCGCCCGGCGGCACAGACCCTCCAGGGCCTTGATCTCATCGGAAAAAAAGATCTCCGCCACGATCAGGTCGATTTCCAGGACCTCCAGCCCCTCCTCCGCCACCACCCGGCGGCGGTACTGGGGCAGAAAGCCCTCCATGACTTCCTGGAGGAGCGCTTCGATCTGGTCCGGGTGCACCTTGATGCCGCCCACTGAAAAGATGGGGTCGGTGCGCCCGGTGATCTCCCCCAGGCGCACCAGGCTGCGGCCGCAGGGGCAGGGACCGGTGAGCAGCGAAGTCAAGTCGCCGCTGCGAAAGCGCACCAGGGGAAAGGCCACGGTGCTCAGGGTAGTGATCACCAGCTCGCCGGGAGCGCCGGTGGGAACCGGGACGCGGCTCTCCGGGTCGATGATCTCGGGGTAGAAGTGGTCCTCGGAGAGGTGCAGACCCTCCCCCTGGCCGCAGCTAAAGGCCAGTCCCGGTCCCATCACTTCGGTGATGCCGTAGGCGGTGGCCAACCGGATCTGAAAGCCGGCCTCTATTTCCCGGCGCACCTCCCGGGCCAGGGGTGCGGCTACCAGCAGGGCGGCCCGCAGGCTCAATTCCGCGGCAGTGAGGTCCATGCGCTCCATCACCGTCAGCAGGTGCCGGGCCAGGGAGGGGGTGGTGACCAGGATCGAGGTCTTGTAATCCCGCATCACCATGAGCTGCTTGGCGAAGCTGAGGCTGGCCGCGGGGATCACCGAGGCCCCCAGGTGCTCCGCCCCGGCCTGCAGGTCCCGGCGCCAGTTGGCCAGACCCGGTGGCAGGACTATTTGCAAGATATCCTCCGGCGTCACCCCGCAGGCGGCGTATAGGCGAGCCAGGAGCCCCAGCCAGAGTTTCACGTCCTGGGAGGCGTAGCCCACCACCAGGGGCCGCTGCGTAGTGCCGGGGGAGGACTGGATGCGGACGATGTCCCGCAAGGGCACGGCGAACATGCCGTAAGGATAATTCTCCGAAAGGTCGTCCCGGGTGGTGAACGGCAGGCGGCTCAAGTCGGCGGGACTGCGAACCGCCTCGGGGCGCAGTCCCAGGCGGTCGAACTGGTGGCGGTAGAATTTCACCTGTCGGTAAGCCCGGGTCAAAGTGGACTGGAGCCGCTCCAACTGCAGCAGTTCCAGCTCTTCCCGGTCCATGGCCTCGAATTCGGGCTGGCGCATGTTTCCTCCAGTAGCCAGTAGCCAGTAAAATACCCCACCTATTTTTTCATCGAAGCTATAAGCCCATTTAAAATGCGTCCTACTTCCGAAGCCATCTCAAGTAATACTATAGCCTCTGGTGCATCAATATATTCAAGATTCTTGGCTATCATAATTTGGGTTTCCAGTTCTGATAATGATCCTCTGGCATTTCCCAGTAGCCAGTAGCCAGTAGTCAGTAGTCAGTAAAATACCCCACCTATTTTTTCATCGAAGCTATAAGCCCATTTAAAATGCGTCCTACTTCCGAAGCCATCTCAAGTAATACTATAGCCTCTGGTGCATCAATATATTCAAGATTCTTGGCTATCATAATTTGGGTTTCCAGTTCTGATAATGATCCTCTGGCATTTCCCAGTAGCCAGTAGTCAGTAGTCAGTAGTCAGTAAAATACCCCACCTATTTTTTCATCGAAGCTATAAGCCCATTTAAAATGCGTCCTACTTCCGAAGCCATCTCAAGTAATACTATAGCCTCTGGTGCATCAATATATTCAAGATTCTTGGCTATCATAATTTGGGTTTCCAGTTCTGATAATGATCCTCTGGCATTTCCCAAAAATACCCGAAATTCTCCCTTGGATAAACGTCCCTGGCCTTCAGCAATATTACTGGGAATAGAAACCGCGGCTCGACGGAGCTGGCTGGTGAGACCAAACATCTCTTCCTTAGGCAATTTTTTGGTCAGGCGATAAATCTCCGTTACCAAATCCATAGCCTTTTGCCAGCCGATCAAATCCATATAATATCTTGTCATAATCTAAATTCTCCCAGTGTCTGCCTATTATCAAAAAAACTGACTACTGACTACTGACTACTGACTACTGACTACTGACTACTGACTACTCACTATTCACCTGCCTTCGGTAAACTCTTTGTAATCCCGGCCCAGGTAGGCCCGGGTCACCTGGCGGTCCTGGAGCAGGTCCGCGGCGGGACCGCCCAGGATGATGCGTCCGGTTTCCAGGACGTAACCCCGATCCGCCACCTTCAGGGCGGCCCGGGCGTTTTGCTCCACCAGGAGGATAGTCAGGCCTCCTTCCCGGCGCAGCCGCAAAAGGGTGGCCAGGATATCCTCCACCACCTTGGGAGCCAGACCCAGAGAGGGCTCGTCCATCAGCAGCAGCCGGGGGCGGGCCATCAGGGCCCGGCCGATGGCCAGCATCTGCTGCTCGCCGCCGCTCATGGTCCCGGCCCGTTGGCCCAGGCGATCCCGGAGGCGGGGGAACAGATCGAAGACCCGCTCCAGGTCCCGGCGGATCTCCTCCTTAGGGGAGCGGCGGTGGCGCAGGTAGGCGCCCAGTTCCAGATTTTCCGCCACCGTCATGGGTGCGAAGAGCTGGCGGCCTTCGGGCACCTGGGAAATCCCCCGGGCCACGATGGCCTCCGGGGTGAGCCCGGTGAGGGGGCGGCCGTCGAAGACTATCTGCCCCTCCCGGCGCACCAGCCCGCAGACGGCGTTGAGCAGGGTGGTCTTGCCCGCGCCGTTGGCGCCGATGAGGCAGACCACCTCTCCTGGCCGTACGTGGCAGCTGACCCCGCGGAGCGCGGTCACCGAGCCGTAGTAGGCGTAGAGGTTGCGGATTTTTAGCATTTTAGTTGTCAGTTCCCAGTTACCAGTTACCAGTTCCCGATGAATTTTTTTGTAGCCGCAGGCTTTAGCCTGCGCTTACTGCTTTCAAGTCCTGTGTAGGGGCGGACCCGCATGTCCGCCCTAGGGTGGGCGCACACCTGGGTGCGCCCCTAAATAAATTTTCCCAGAAAGCGCAGGCTAAAGCCTGCGGCTACATTTTAAAGGCCATGATCAATCTGGTTCCGCACAGGCGAGACGCCTGTGCCACCAGGTCTTTTTACAGAAAACAGAAAACAGAAAACAGAAAACGGTTTCTCACGCCTGCCAATCCGTCCCCAGATAGGCGGCGATCACCTCCGGATTCTTCTGAATGGCCCGGGGCGGGCCCTCGGCGATGAGGCGGCCGTAGTTAAGCACCGCGATCTCGTCGGCTACTTCCATGGTGAGGCCCATGTCGTGCTCCACCAGGAGGGTGGTCAGGCCCCCTTCCTTGAGGTCCAGGATCATCTCCTGGAGTTTCTCGGTTTCGGCGCCGTCCAGGCCCGAGGCCGGTTCGTCCAGGAGCAGCAGGGTAGGGGCCATCGCCAAGGCCCGGGCCAGCTCCAGCAGCCTCTTGAGACCCAAAGGCAGGACGGCCGCGGACTGGTGGGCCCGGGAGTCCAGGCCCACGAACTCCAGGACCTCCATGGCCCTGGCGCGGATCTCCCGTTCCTCGGCCCGGGTCCGGGGGAGCTGCAGGGCCCCGGCCAGAAGGCCGGCGCGGCTCAGGCGATGGCGGCCCACCATGGCGTTTTCCAGGACCGTCATCTGGTCAAAGAGCTGCACCAATTGGAAGGTGCGGGCCACCCCCCGCCGGGCGATGGCGTGGGCCGGCAGGCCCTGGATCTCTTCTCCGTTAAGGAGGACCCGGCCCTGCTGGGGAGTTAAATAGCCGCTCACCAGGTGAAACAGGGTGGTCTTGCCGGCGCCGTTGGGACCGATGATCGCCTTGACCGCGCCCCGGTTCACCCGGAGGCTGACGCGCTCCACCGCCTGCAGGCCGCCGAAGGCCAGGCTCACCTCCTGTAATTCCAACAGGGTTTGGCTGGATGGAGAACTCATCATAACCAGGGGTTAAGCACCGGGACCCAGGGAGCCCCAGTAGTGTCCGGCAAGGTTTTTACTATGAGGCCGGCAGTAAAGAATTGTTTGAACTTAGGCATGCCCACTAGCTAATTATTTCATGACATTTACGAGCCTTTTCCCTCTCTTCTCGGCTACGGGCGACCCAGCGGGTCGCCCCTACACATCCAATGGAATTTACAAGCTATTCCCCTCTCCCCCCCTTGGGGGGAGAGGGCAGGGTGAGGGGGGTAGGCAACGGCCAATGAAGCCACCCCTCACCCGGTGTCGTCCCCTCGCAGCAGAGAGGGGATTTACTTGCATCGGTATAATATGTTGATATTGCTGAAATTACAATGGCATAGAGTTTAACTCCGAGATAGTGTAATCTTCTCCATGCAATTTTGTTGGCGGACACCACTGAGGGAGCCCGGAAATTTATCCGGGTCCTCCCAGTCTCCGGGTGCGGGATTTCAGGGAATATAGCTCCCTTTCCGTTTGTAGCGGCGGAATTCCCTGAGGTCCAGAAGGCCCCGCACCAGGCCCCGGGGCAGGAAAATCATCACCACCATGAGAATGGCCCCGAAGATGACCACTTCGAAATCGTGGAACACGGTGAGCAGCTCCGGCAGCACCGTCAGCACCCCGGCCCCCAGAAGCGAGCCCCAGATACTGGCCATCCCCCCCAGCACCACCATGGCCACCAGTTTGATGGAGAACATGAAGCCGAAGGAGGCGGGGGCGATGAAGTTGAGGCTGTGGGCATAGAGACTCCCCGCCAGGGAGGCGTACAGGGCGCTCCAGACAAAGATCTTGAGCTTCAGGCGGGCGGTGTCCACCCCCAGGGAGGCGGCGGCGGCTTCGGAGTCGTGCAGGGCGCGCAAGGCCCGGCCGGTCCGGGAGTCCACCAGGTTGGCGCTCAGGGCCAGGATCACCCCCACCGCCAGCCAGATCAACGGATAGAGGCGCCGGGCCGTGTTCAGGGGAAAACCCGCCAGGGTCAGGGGCGGGATCCCCGAAAGGCCCGAGGGGCCGCCGGTGAGTGGCTGGGCCTGGTTCAGGATGATGGAGACGATGATGCCGAAGCCCAGGGTGGCCATGGCCAGGTAATAGCCCCGGAGCTTCAGGGCCGGGACGCCGATGAGAACCGCCGCGCTCCCGGAGAGCGCCAGCCCGGCCAGCAGCGCCAGCCAGGGGTTGACTCCGCAGGTGGCGGTGAGGATGCCGGAGGTATAGGCGCCCAGGCCGAAGAAGGCGGCATGACCCAGGGAGATCTGTCCGGCGTACCCCAGCAGCAGGTTGAGCCCCACTACCAGCAGGGTGTGGATGCCGATGAAATTGAGCAGGGTGAAATAGTATTCGTTATCCAGGCCGGCGGCGATGGCCAGCGCCACCAGGGCGAACAGCACCCAGCGGTTCCCGTGCCTGGCAAGGTTCATTGCCGGCCTCCCAGCAGACCCCGGGGCCGCAGAAAGAGGACCACCAGGAGCAGCAGAAAGGCCACCGCGTCCCGGTAGCCCGAGGAGATGAGCCCGGAGGTGAAGGATTCTGCCAGACCCAGGAGCAGGCCCCCCAGGACTCCGCCCAGGAGGCTGCCCAGGCCCCCGATGATGGCCGCGGCAAATCCTTTGAGTCCCAGCATGGTGCCCATGTCGTAGACCCCCAGGGTGAGGGGGGCGATGAGGATGCCGGCTCCGGCCCCCAGGAGGGCGGAAAGGACAAAGGAGAGCTGCACCATGCGGCTCGCGGCGATGCCCACCAGGCGGGCGGCCCGGGGATTATAGGCGCAGGCCCGCATGGCCTTGCCCATCAGGGTGAGGCGGAAAAAGGCCTCCAGGGCCAGCACCAGGACCAGCGTCAGCCCCAGGATCCAGAGGTTCTGCGGCAGAATGGTGGCCGGACCCAGGTGCAGCGGGGCCTCTCCGGAAAAGGGCGGCAGGGTATAGGACTCTTTGCCCCACAGGAGCATGGCCACCCCTTTGAAGAAGACTCCGGCGCCCACGGTGATGATGATCAGGGTGAGGGGGGAAGCCTCGCCCACCGGGCGCAAGGCCAGACGCTCAAAGGCCAGGCCCACCAGGGAGACGATGATGACTCCGCCCAGAAAGGCCAGGGGCAGGGAAGGAACCAGGTGGTAGATGCTGATGGCGCACATGGCCCCCAGCATCACCATCTCGCCCTGGGCGAAGTTAATGATGGTGGTGGTATTAAAGATGATGCCGAACCCCAGGGCAATGAGGGCGTAAATGGCGCCGTTGGTCAGGCCGGAGATGAAGTATTGCAGCAGTGGGGCAAGGATTGGCAAGGGAGTAATCAGTGAGGTGACCAGTGGTCAAGGGCTCGATCTTTCCCGCCCCTGACCACTGACCACTATCCGTTAATCGGTCAAGGTGAACTGGCCCTTCTCAATCTTCACCATCACAAAGGCGTCGGGGGTTAGGCCGTTGTGGTCTTCGGGACTCATGTTGAAGACGCCGCTGACCCCCGCGAAGTTTTTGACGCCTTCCAGGGCGTCCCGGATCTTTGCCTGGTCGCGGCCCGCCTTTTCCAGGACCTGGTCCAGCATCCTCTGGGCGTCATAGGCATAGCCGCCGAAGCTGGATTCCGGCGCCTTGAACCTGGCCTGGTATTTTTCGGCGTATTCTTTACACACGGCCTTTTGCGGGTCGGAGTCAGGCAATTGCTGGTAGATCGCCAACTTGCCGGCGGGCATGATGACGCCTTCCGCGGCCTCGCCGGCCAGTTCGATGAACTTTTTCGAGGCGGCGCCGTGGCTCTGGATCAGGGGCAGGGTCAGGCCCAACTGCTTCAGGTTCTTGGCCACCAGGGCCGGGGCCGGACCGGTGCCCCAACAGATCACCGCCTGGGCCGCCGTTCCCCTAATCTTGGTGAGCTGCGGGCTCATGTCCGTGTCTTTTTCCCCGAAGACCTCCTGGGCCAGCACCTCGATGCCGTACTTGGCCGCCTGGGAGAGAAGCTGCTCCTTGCCCGCCACCCCAAAGCCGGTGGACATGGTGAGGATGGCAACCTTGGCAATCCCATGTTTCTGACAATACTGGTAAATGCGGCTCACCGCCATCTGGTCCGTCTGGGCCGTCTTGAAGACCCAGGCGCGTTCATTGGCCGGGGAGGTGATGGAAGCCGCGGCCGCGCACGAGATCAGGGGCACTTTGGCCTTCTGGGTAATCTCCAGCACCGTCATGGAGGTGGGGGTGAGGCTGGGTCCGATGATGGCCAGGGCCTGGTCCTTTTCCAGGAGCTTTTCCGCATCGAGGCGGGCCTTGGTAACGTCGCCTTCGTCATCGTAAATCACCAGCTTCAGGGGGTGGCCGTTGAGACCGCCCTTGGCATTGATTGCCTCGGCCACCATCTCCATGGAATTGCGCTCCGGTTCCCCCAGGTAGGATTGGGGGCCGGTGATGGAAAAGATGCCGCCGATAACGTAAGGCTCAGACTTGCTGCCCGGGCCGCAGCCCGGGGCCAGGATCAGGCCGGCCATGGCCAAAGCCCAGCCAACCAACCAGGTCTTGGTTCTCATAAACCCTCCTTCCGCTTACTTTCTATTGAGGTACCTCGGCAATGGCTTTCCAGACTTGCCGAGCCGGATGCCTTGAGGTATTACTCCGTTTTTAGAAGTCCTAATCGCAATACGCTTCATTTAAAGAGGTTCTAAGGAAATGGTGGGCAGTGCCCACCCTAGATTTTCTCATTTTCTTGTCATGCTGAGCGCCGCGAAGCATCTCGTATTTAGAGATTCTTCGGCCGCCTCCGGCTCCCTCAGAATGACCAGAAATGACCTTGTATCATCTTGGTGCTTAAGTGAATAGCATTAGTGCTAATCTAAATTATTAATGGCAGCATTATGGGGTCCCTTATTCTCCCCTCTCCCCCGATGGGGGAGAGGGCTAGGGTGAGGGGGAATTTAATCTCTTTTCCGCTCCCCTTAAGAATACACCCCGGTTCGCCGGCGCGGCCGGATCATTACAGGCGGTAGACTTCCTCCCCCTTGTAAATATGGATGCCTTCCTGCTGCAAGAGGCTGATGGCGTGCTCCAGGTTGTCGAAGCGGAAGATGATCACCGCGTTCTTGCCGCTGTGCTGCACAAAGGCGTACATGTATTCCACGTTGACTCCGGACTTGGCCAGGATTTCCAGCACCAGGGCCAGGCCGCCGGGGCGGTCTGGAACCTCCACCGCCACCACTTCGGTCTTGCCCACCGTAAAGCCCTTGGCCTTCAGGACCTCCCGGGCCTTATCGTATCGGTCGACGATGAGGCGCAGGATGCCGAAGTCGGTGGTGTCGGCCAAAGACAGGGCCCGGATGTTGATGCCGGCTTCCCCCAGGACCCGGGTGACTTCGGCCAGGCGCCCCGCCTTGTTCTCCAGGAATACCGAGATCTGTTCGACTTTCATTAGGGTACCCCCTCAGTTGCCAGTAGCCAGTAGCCAGTAGCCAGTAGAAAAAACCCGGAGAAATCTTGCTCCAGATTTTCTCACAATGTCCAACTTCTATTTCTTATTTCTGAGCGAAGCCAGAAGTCCGTTTAGAATCCGTCCTACCTCTGCCGAGAGATTCAAAAGAGAATTTGCAACTTCATCATCAATCCGTGGCCTTCTGCCAGGCTATCAAATCCTGATAGGACCGCACTGGCTCATCCAAGCAACCCTTTTCTTCGACTGACTACTGACTACTGGCTACTGGCTACTGGCTACTATGACTGCCTTTTATCAATAACCCGTTTGGCCTTGCCCTCGCTTCTCGGGATGCTTTGTGGCTCCACCAGCTTTACCTTGACCGAGACGGTAAAGTAATCCTTGATCTTCTTCTGGATGGTCTGGGCCAGGGCCTGCAACTGCTTGACCTCATCGGAGAAGGTGGCCTCATCCACCTCCACCTGGACCTCCAGGGTGTCCAATTGCCCTTGCCGGTCCACGATGAGCTGGTAATGGGGCGCCAAACCCGGGGTCTCCATGAGCACTGATTCGATCTGGGAGGGGAAGACGTTGACCCCCCGGATGATGAGCATATCGTCGGAGCGGCCCTGAAAACGGCTGATGCGGGCGATGGTGCGCCCGCATTTGCAGGGGGCGTAGTTCAGGGAGGTGACGTCCCGGGTGCGATAACGCAGCAATGGGAAGGCTTCTTTGGTGAGGGTGGTGATGACCAGTTCCCCCGTCGCACCGACGGGCTGGGGTTCCAAGGTGGCTGGATTGATGATCTCCGGGAGAAAATGGTCTTCAAAGATGTGCAGGCCGCTCTTGGCCTCGAGGCACTCGATGGCCACCCCCGGGCCGAGGATCTCGGACAGTCCATAAATGTCCAATGCATCAAGGTGAAGGCGCTTCTCGATCTCCTGTCGCATGCCTTCGGTCCAGGGCTCGGCCCCAAATATCCCTATCCTGAGCTTGGTCTGGGCAAACTCCACTCCCATCTCCTGGCCCACCTCCGCCAGATACAGGGCAAAAGAGGGGGTGCAGCAGATGACGGTAGGGCCGAAATCCTGGATGAGCATAATCTGACGCCGGGTCTGGCCGCCGGAGACCGGGATCACCGCCGCGCCCAACCGCTCGGCCCCGTAGTGGGCCCCCAGCCCCCCGGTGAACAGGCCGTAGCCGTAAGCATTATGGATGATGTCGCCCCGGTGGGCCCCCGCGGCCGCCAGGGTCCTGGCCATCAGCTCCGACCAGGTATCCAGGTCCCGTTGGGTGTAGGCCACCGGGGTGGGTTTGCCGGTGGTGCCGGAGGAGGCGTGGATCCGCACCACCTGCTCCATGGGCACCGCGAACATGCCGTAGGGGTAATTGTCCCGCAGGTCCTGCTTGGTGGTGAAGGGCAATTCTTTGAGGTCGGCCAGGGTGCGGATATGTTCCGGTTTTACTCCCATCTGGTCCATGCGCCGGCGATAGAAGTCCACCAGGTGGTAGACCCGCTCCACCACCGCCTGCAGGCGTTTAAGCTGCAAGGCCTCCAGGGCCTCCCGGGGCATGGTTTCGTGTTGCACGTCTCGGATCATCGGGGCCTCTCACACCTCCCTATCAGGCATTCGCCCACCATAACACAAAACCTCGGCGGGATAAAGACGGTTTCCCGTTAAAAGACCGGGACTTTTCCAATCACTCCATTTATTACTCAGGGCGGGAAATTGATTCAATGGAGGTTTCATTAAATTCCCCCTCCCCCCGCCGTAGGGGCGGGGTTTCCCCGCCCGGGCAAACCCACAGGCCAGAGGCCTGTGCCACTAAGACGCCGCCCCTACCGGCGAGGGGAGAGGGTTAGGTAGAGGGGGAACTCATCTGGACTGATCTTCTCTATCTTCTAAATACGGCGGATAGAGGTTTCGGGGAAGTTTTGTGATATCATGCTTCTCGTGAGTGGGGTGCTCTCGCCAAGACAACGGTAGCGAAGTTCGAAAAATAGTTCAAATCACCTTAGTTAAGGCAGCCAGCGCCTGGTTGCCGCCGACTAGCGCTTGGTGAGGAGATTTACAGCTATGCGGGCTTTATTGGTATGTCCCGAATTTCCCCCTTCCTTTTGGAGTTTCCAGAAATCTTGCCGGCTCCTGGGTGCAAAAACGGTTAATCCACCCTTGGGTTTGCTTACGGTGGCAGCCTTGCTGCCCGCGGAATGGGAACTGCGTCTGGCCGATCTCAACACCAGACGCCTGACGGAGGAGGATTGGCAGTGGGCCGATCTGGTTTTGATATCGGCCATGTACATTCAAAGGGCGGGCTTGTTGGCCCTGGTGAGAGAAGCCAAGCGCCGCGGCAAAACCGTCGTAGCCGGAGGACCCCATCCCACTTCGCTCCCTGAGGCCGTCCTGGAGGCAGGATGTGATTTTGTGGTGCGGGGCGAGGGCGAGAATACGATTCCTCTGCTTTTGGAGGCGATGAGACACGGAAAGACCGGGATAATTGAAAACGGCGAGAAGCCGGACCTGGCGACCTCGCCGATCCCGCGGTTTGATCTGTTGCAACTGCAAGATTACGTCACCTGTACGATTCAGACTTCCCGGGGCTGCCCGTTTGACTGTGAATTTTGCGATGTGGTAAACCTTTTCGGACGCACGCCCCGTTACAAGACCCCGAAGCAGGTCATCGCCGAACTGGAAACCCTCCACCGGCTCGGGGCCAGGGGATCCGTGTTCATTTGCGATGACAACTTCATCGGCAGTAAGAAGCACGCCCGGGCCTTCCTGCAAGAACTCACCCCTTGGTTGAGGAGCCGGGGTGAACCTTACCGGTTCTTGACGCAGGCCTCGGTGAACCTGGGGCAGGATCCGGAAATGATCGACCTCATGACCGCGGCCAACCTCAGGGAAGTTTTTATCGGGATCGAGTCTCCGGATGAGAAGGTCCTGCACACCAGCCACAAATATCACAACATCAAGAACCCGCTCCTGGAATCGCTGCACAACCTCAAAAAGAATGGCATGGAGGTTATTGGCAGTTTCATCATCGGTCTGGACGGGGAAACCAAAGGGGCCGGCGAGCGCATCTGCGCCTTTATAGAACAGACTGACATACCCGTGACCATGCTTGGGGTCCTGCAGGCCTCGCCGCATACCAGCCTGTGGCATCGACTGGAGAGAGAAGGGCGGCTGCGCCGGGATGTGGGAGATGACTCAGGGACCTTTTCAGCCTTGAACTACGAACCGGATCGACCGGAAGCCGAGATCATGCAGGAATACGTCGAGGCCTGGGACTACCTGTATGAACCATCCCGTTACCTGGCCAGGGCCTACCGCTATTATCTGGCCATGCGGCCGGTTCGCCGGACCCAGGCAGTCGGCGCCGGGGACACCTTGCCAAAGGGCCGCGTCCCCGGCCAGGGATTGACGTTGCGCAGGATATTAATCGAAGTCAAGTCTTTTTTCAAAATCCTCTGGTGGCAAGGATTGCGGCCGCCGTACCGGCGTCAGGTCTGGACCCAATTGCTCGGGATGTGGAGACAAAACCCGACAAGGTTCAAGCAATATTTCGTGACCTGCGTCGAGGGAGAGGACCTTTTCGATATGAGAGAGATAGTGCGGGAAAAGGCCACGGCCATCATGCAGGAGCGGCAGATAGAGGTTCCCGCGGCGCTCCGGGGCGGGTTATCGGACGCCCCCTCGGAACCCTCTTCTCCCGGCGCGATCCAGGATAAAGGATAGTGAAGGCCTGGGCCAGGGTTACGCCGCTTTTCAAGCCCTGCTAATCTTTTCCATTATCCAGGCGGTCGAAAAACGATTTTTTGCTAAAACCTTCGAGAAACAGTTTTTCTTCGACTTTTTGCAGCCGGCCCTGCGCTGCTTCTATTTTTTCCATCACCTCCGAGAGCTCCATTAGTTTAGCGGTTAATTCTTTTAGTTTGGCTTTCGCTTTCAGGAGTTCCTCTTTTGCTTGCGCTATCTCCTTTTTGGCTTCCTGTTCGTTCATCTCACTTCTCCTTTGACCCGGCGCGTCGGCTGCCGCGCATTGTTAGGCTAGGCCGCCTTGCACTAATGGCCGAAGTCAGTCTGATAACTAGGCAAGGCGCAGTTGCGCCAGCGATGCCCGGGCGCTGCCACCGCTGATGTCCGGAACAATTTTTAATTCCAGCGCCGTTACCCCGTCGAGATCGAGGTTGTAGTCTTCAACCTCGCGCCCGGCGTCCGCCGGACTGAAGTTGTATTGCTGGCGCAAAATCTCCCGGTACGACTGACCGCCGTCCGGGGACCACCCTAAAACGAATTCCTGGGTGCGCTCCTGCTCATCTTCATGGAACGCCAGGCGGATCAGTTTGAGTCTCAGCGGCTCAGCAAACAGCAGGCGGAGCGTCTGCTCCCCAGGCTGCGCGGCCCGCCAACCCGAGCCCATACCCGGAATCAGCGCCGCTTCAATCGGGTAGCCGGCAGCTTCGGACGTGATTTCGACCTGTGCCAGGCGTTCAAGGTCTAGCCAGCCCGGCTCGGCGGCTGCGACCTCATGAGGGCCATGACCGATAATGCGCTTGCGCATAGAGCACCTCCTCATTTTTCACTCAAGGCAAAAGCCACACAGTGACATAGTGTTCCTGATGGTCGTCAACCAGGGGAATAGTGTTATCGTGTTGGTCAACCCCATCAAGGGTCACCCGCGCCTCGCCCTTTTCGGCCGGCGGGCGCTGGACCGCGATGTGGTAGACCGTCTCCCGATACCGGTAGTGCATCGTGAAGCCTGGCCAATCCGCCGGGAGACACGGCGTGAACCGCAGCTTGTCCACCTCAAGGCTCAGTCCCAGGAGTGATTCCACGATAAGCCGGTACATCCAGCCGGCAGACCCCGTGTACCACGTCCAGCCACCGCGGCCAGTATGAGGCGAGAGCGCATAGACGTCGGCCGTAACGACGTAGGGTTCTACTTTGTAGATGGCGATCTCCTCGGGAGATCTGGCATGGTTGACCGGGTTGATCATTGCCAGTAGTTCCCAGGCGCGCGCCCTATCGCCCAAGGCCGCGAAGGCCATCGTCGCCCAGATCGCCGCGTGAGTGTATTGCCCGCCGTTCTCTCTCACCCCGGGGACGTACCCTTTGATGTAGCCGGGATTCAAATCCGACTTGTCAAAGGGCGGATCCAGGAGCTGGATGAGCGCCTGCTCCCGGTGAACGAGGCGCTGATCCACTGCTTCCATGGCCAGGCGCGCCCGCGCCGGATCTCCCGCACCGGATAGCACGGCCCAGCTCTGCGAAATCGAATCGATCCGGCACTCGGGGTTGGACGCCGACCCCAGCGGTGAACCGTCGTCGAAGTAGGCGCGGCGATACCACTCGCCGTCCCAGCCATGCTGCTCGATCTTGCGGCGCAGCCCAGCCGCCTCCCTGGCGCAACGCTCGGCGAAGGAGACATCACCATGCTTACGGGCCACCTCGGTGAACCGCGTGAGCACTTCATAAAGGAAAAAGCCCAACCAGACGCTTTCCCCTTTGCCGTGTTCGCCCACCAGGTTCATGCCGTCATTCCAGTCGCCGGAGCCCATGAGCGGCAAGCCGTGCTTACCAAATCTGAGGCCCTGCAGGATGGCTCGCACACAGTGGTCATACAAACTGGCCGCTTCCTGAGACCGATTGGGCAGATCGTAATACGAGTCCTCCTCCGCGTTTACCGGGCGGCCCTGGACGAAGTGGATAGGCTCATCCAACACGCCGGTGTCCCCGGTGTTCAGGACGTAGCGGCACGTCGCCAGCGGCAGCCAGAGGTAATCATCGGAGCAATGGGTACGTACGCCCCGGCCCCAGGGGGGGTGCCACCAATGCTGGACATCTCCTTCCGGGAACTGGCGGGAGGCGCAAAGGAGCAAGTGCTCTCGCACCAGTTGCGGCTCGGCGTAGATCAGCGCCATCACGTCCTGCAACTGATCGCGGAAACCGAAGGCGCCCCCCGACTGGTAGAAGCCGCTGCGCGCCCAAAGGCGGCACGCCAGAGTCTGGTATAAAAGCCAGCCGTTCGTGAGCAGGTTGAGGGACTGGTCGGGTGTTTCCACTTGCACGGCCCCGAGAGTATGATTCCAGTACTGCCACACCGCATCGAGGGCGCCACGCGCCTCCGTTGAGCCTCGAAAGCGCTGCACGAGGTCCCTGGCGTCATCGACGTCTCGCCCTACGCCGAGCGTGAAAACGACCTCACGCTCCTGCCCGTCGGCCAACTCGAAAGGAACCTGAAGCGCGGCACAGGGGTCCAAACCTGCTCCCACCTTTCCAGAAAGCCGCAACCGGGACATAGCGGCAGGACTGCGCAGCGTCCCGTTACGTCCCAGGAATTCGGTCCGGTCGCCGCTTAAGGTCCGGGGCATAGCGTCCACCTTGAAGAAGGCAACCCGATCGCTGAACTCCGTGTTATAGGGGTTGCGCGCCAAGAGCGCGCCGCTATTCGGGTCAACTTCAGTGAAAACGTGCATGGAGGATTTCGACCGCTGATCTCCCATAACCCATTCTAAGTAGCCCGTGGCGGAGAGCCGGCGCGATCGGCCTGACACATTCCGCACTTTGAGCACCGTGAACTTGATCGGTGCGTCCCGGGCCACGTAAACCCACACCTCTGAGCTAATGCCGTCCTCGGTGTGCTCGAAAACGCTGTAGCCGAATCCGTGGCGGCTGACGTAAGGCACCGCGCTACGGCTGGGCAGCGGCAGGGGGGACCAGAAGTGGCCGGTCTCTTCGTCACGGAGGTAAAAGGCTTCTCCGCTCGAATCGCTCACGGGATCGTTCCCCCAGGGAGTGAGGCGGAACTCGTGGGCATTCTCGCTCCAGGTATAGGCCATGCCGCTCTCTGAGATGACGGTTCCGAAGTGCGGGTTGGCCAGCACATTTACCCAGGGGGCCGGAGTCACCTGCTGGTCCGTGGTTGTAATGACATATTCGCGTCCGTCCGGGGTGAATCCACCCAGCCCGTTGAAGAACATCAGATCGCCGCGGGACAACTCGGCCGTCCCCGGGGGGGCGGCGCGGTGGGTTCGGGTCGGCGTCAGGGGCGGTACTATAACTTCCACCTGGCCCCGACGGTTGAGCTGGTCCCCCAGCTCCCCCCGGCTGTCGGTGATGATGGCGCGAGCCACCGTTTGGAACAGAATGCGGTCCTCCTCCGATATCTGGTCCCCAGGTCTTACGAAAATGCCGCCTGGCTGATCTATCTCGCTGGCTTCGACCCCTGCGGCAATTAGTCCCATGATCTGGTCATGTAGAAGTTGCCGGTAGCCGGCGTGATCTTCGTTCCAGATCACCAGGTCCACCGCCAGTCCTCTTAAGCGCCAATACGCATGGGCCTGGATGAGTTGGCGCACCAGACCGATATTGGCCGGATCTTCAATCTGCAGCAGCACAATGGGTATATCGCCGGAGATGGAGTAGCCCCAAAGACTGGATTGCCCCCGGCGGTTCTTGATGAGGACGCTCGGGTCGGCTCGTAGCGAAGCATTGGCGTAGATTACCGAGCTCGCCAGGCGACAGTAGAGCTGCGCGTCGGATTCTGTGGCATTGATCTGCCGCAGGGCCACCTGGCTATGCGTCCAGGCTAGATCAAAGACGCGGTCCGCCAGACGCCGATCCTGGTATTTCTCCACCAGACCCAGGCACGCCTCGCGGGTTTCGCCGATGCCGGAGACAATATTGATCGTTACCGATTTTTCCGGATCGAGCACTAGCCGATAGCGGATGGCGACAATCGGATCCAGCACTGAGCCCTCGCGGCCCGAGAGCGCCGCGGGACCGCGCATCGCTTGTGGATCGGCGGCGGTCCTGCCGCGGCCGATGAACTGCAGGCGGTCAGTCTCGTAGGAAATCTCTCCAATCTCCGCCCCATGCACCGCCATCAGGTGAAACATCCATGGCGCCTGCTCGTCGCGCGAGCGGGGCCGGCGAGTGCAGAGGATCGCCTGCCGCTGGCGGATGATCTCGGTCTGAACAAAGAGATTGCTGAAGGCCTGATGCAGTGCCTCCGCGGCAGGTGGCGCCAGGACTACTTCCGCGTAACTCGTGACGTCGATCTCTCTCGGTGTCCGAGCGCGATTGGTAATGGTAATACGGCGCAACTCGATATCGTCTTCGGGCGAAACCGTGATCTCCGTATATGCGTCAAAGTCCTGTTGGCGGCAGCGGAACTCGGCTCGCCCTTCCGTGAAAATCGCCTCAAAATTCCCAGATCGCTTGAGGGTTGGCTGATATGCGGTGGACCAGAACTCCCCGCTCGCCACATCGCGGAGGTAACAGAAGGTGCCCCAGTTGTCGCAGGTACCGTCTTCGCGCCAGCGGGTGACGGCGAGGTCCTTCCAGCGACTGTAACCGCCGCCCGCGTTGGTGATCATCACATGATATCTGCCGTTCGACAACAACTGCACTTCTGGTATCAGCGTATCGGGGCTGTTGAAAACTCGCACCGGTGTCTCCGGAACACTGGGGATCGGTTGTGATCCGGTGATCTCGTCGGCGTGCACATAGAACGTCGTGGCTTTGGGGATGCGCTCCTGGAGCAACAACATGGTCGCCTGGAACAGAGGGTCCGACTCGAATCGCTTCTGCATCGGCCGGTCCAGGAGGAGATAGGCCAGGGAGAGGAAGATCATGCCCTGGTGATGGCTCATGAAGGACCGAACCACGGCGCTCGATTGTCCGCGTAACAGGCGCGAAGGAGTATAGTCGATTGCTTCATAGAAGCCGAATTTTCCCTCAAACCCTGCCGCGGTCAGTTGCTCGAGATTCAAGCAGGCCTTCTCGGGCGCCACCATCAGCGCCAGCGCTGAGGCATACGGGGCAATGACCAAATCCTCGGCCAGTCCGCGCTGGAATCCCAAGCCGGGCACGCCGAAGGCCCGGTACTGGTAGTTGAGATGAATATCGATGGCATTGTAACCGGATTCTGAAATGCCCCACGGCACGGCGCGCTTCTTGCCATACTCGATCTGCCTCTCCACCGCCGCCTTGCAACTCTGGTCGAGCAAGGTGTTTTCGTAGGTCGGCATTACCAGGAGCGGCATGAGGTATTCGAACATCGACCCGCTCCACGAAATGAGAAGCGATTCTCCCCCGACGCTAGTGAGGAGACGTCCCAGGGCAAACCAGCTCTCCTGCGGCAACTCTCCTTGAGCAATCGCCACGAAACTGGAAAATCTCGCTTCCGAAGCCAGCAGATCGTAGTAACTCGAGTCCAGCCGACGCTCGCTTACGTTGTAGCCGATAGCCAATAGGTGACGCGCCTTATCGAACAGAAAATCATACTCCATCCGGGCGAGTTCGCCTGATTGCAGGGCCAGCCGTTCGATAGCCGCAATCCTGGTTCCGGCCCGCTGGCTTGCCTTCGTGATGAGCTGTCGCAGCTTATCAAGCCGCGCTTTTTCCTCGGGAGTCACCTCCAATCCGAGCCGATCCTCGATGGCCGGCAGCAGATCCACCTCACAGTTGGCCAATTGGCGCAGCGTCGGGATTTCGCCGATATCCGGAAACTCGCCGAGTTTATCCAGGGAAGCCCGCAATAAGGTCCACGGAGCGAGAAACGTCAGCTCATCGAGGGCATCCCGGCACTGCCGGAATAGGCTATGCGCCCACCACCGCAATTGGCTCTCGGGATCGGCGTCGAGGCTGCGGACCACATGCTCGGCGGACGTCGCCAGCCGGTCGAGGCACAGCCGCGCCGCCGCCAGCGTGGTTGGCCGGGAATCACATGCAGACGCCAGATCCTTCTGAAGTTGCGCCAGCGGGGCCGGAGTGACCCCTCCCGCCGCGTCCACGACAATCCTTAGGGTGTCACTCAGTCCATCAAACCAGCGCGCCCCCAGGATCTGGTGATCGGGAAGGGCGAGCAGACCGGCCCGCAAGGTCAGCAGATGGCCCGCCAGGTTTCCACTGTCCACTGTCGAAATGTAGATGGGTAACAGTGGCTGCAGAGACTGCGTGTCGTACCAGTTGTAGAAGTGGCCTCGGTAGCGCTCCAAAGCTGCCATCGTGTAGAGTGCATTCGCGGTGCGTTCAACGAGTCGTCCGGCTGAAATGTAGCCGAAGTCGTAGGCGGCTAAATTCGCCAGGAGAGCGAGTCCCATGTTGGTCGGCGAGGTGTGATGAGCGACCCCGGCCACGGGATACTCCTGATAGTAATCCGGCGGTAGCCAATGATCTTCCGGGCCGACGAAGGTCTCGAAGAACGCCCAGGTCTTTCGGGAAATCTTCTGGAGGAAGCGGGTCTGGGCGGCCGTCAATCTTGCGGCGCGGCGAGTGAGCGGTCGACTGATCCACCAGGCGATAGCCGGGGAGGCAAACCAGAGGCCCAGTATGGGCCCAGCCACCGATAACACGGCTGGCTTCGAAGACGCCAGGTAGATCGCCGCGGCTAAAGCGATAAGGGGGGCGATCCACATCGCCTGAAAGGAGGCGACAAGGTCCGAGCGGCCAGGGCGCTCCCCAGCGCCCGACGGATTCCATTCGAGAAGTCGCTTGTGGGTAATCAGTATCCGGACGCCCGTGCGGATGATCGCATCCAGACTGAAAAATGCCTCATAGGGGAGACATACGAGCTTAAATGCAGCCTGAGCGAAGTGTCGATCAGCCGAGTGCCTTATGGCAGTGAGGTGCTGGCCCAGAAGCACATCGCCCGGCTTCTGGAACATTTCCAGCAGAGAGGCAAACAAAGGCGGAATCAGGATAATACCGATCACCGCCAAGGTCCAAAACCAGGCTGACGACAAGACCGTCCAGCCCAGGAGCAACAGGAGAGTCAACGCCGCGGACACGAGACTACGGCGCAGGTTGTCGAAGATCTTCCATCGGGATAGCCCCGAGAGCGGATTCTTTTGAAGGTGTGGGCCAGGGCCGGGAACACCTGGCAGCAGCCACCGGGCAATGTGCCAATCCCCGCGAATCCAACGGTATCGGCGGCTTACGTCGGCGCGATAGCGAGAGGGGTATTCCTCGTATAACTGCACATCACTCAATAGCCCTGCCCGGGCGTAGCACCCTTCCAGAAGATCGTGGCTGAGAATCCGGTTTTCGGGGAAGCGCCCCTTGAGCGCCCGCTCGAACGCATCGACCTCATAGATTCCCTTGCCGATGAACGAGCCTTCATGGAACAGATCCTGGTAAACATCAGAGACGGCGTGCGTATATGGATCGATGCCGGGATCACTCCCCCAGAGTCGCGCATACCGCGACCGGTTCGTGCCGGGGAGGCTCACGGCCACGCGTGGCTGCAGGATGCCGTACCCCTCACAGACACGCTGCTTGTCCTCGTCGAACCGCGCCCGGTTCAAGGGGTGCGCCATGGCTCCCACCAGCTGCCACGCCGAGTCGCGGGGCAGTTGCGTGTCGGTGTCCAGGGTGATCACGTACTTCACGCCCGCTAAGACTGCCATCGCACCGACGACGACTGAGAAGCAATCCCTGGAGCCGCCGCGCAAAAAGGCATTCAGTTCCGCGAGCTTGCCTCGCTTGCGCTCGTAACCCATCCAAATCCGCTCACTTGGATTCCATCGGCGCGGGCGATGAAAGAGGAAGAAAATATCGCCTTTGATGCTCCGGTACTTTTCATTCAACTCTTCGATGCCCTGCCGGGCCAGATTCACCAGCGGCTCGTCCTCCGGCAACGTCTCTGCGTGCGCATCCCGAAAATCAGTGAGCAGGCCGAAGTACAGGTTCGCGTCCCGATTTGCCAGGAACCGGACTTCCAGCGCCTCGATCAGAGCCGCGATGTCCTGAGGACTCGTGAGCATAGTCGGAACCACCACGAGGGTGCTAGATTCCAGCGGAATTCCTTCGGAGAAGTCCAGGCGCGGCAGCGGCTGCGGCCTCACCAGCAACGTCGCCAGCCAGTTTACCAGGGCTATCGCCAGATGACTGGCGCCTAAAAGCGAGAGGATCCCGATCAGCCCGAGTATCCAACCGGATAGCCCATCGGCCTGCGCCTTCGCCAGGAAGCTACGGGTAGTGATTGCCGCAAACAACATGATCGTGCCGACGTACAGCAGCAAAGGAAACCGGCGGCTCACTCTGCAAAGCGCCTCAAAAGGGGAGCGGCGTCGTTCTACTGTCCCCTCGAGTTGCGCCAATCCCTTATCGATCAGATAAAAGCCGACATGTGCCGCGCGGTCGCCGCCGCCTTGCCTGGCCGTGCCCTCGCGGGCCAATTGGATCGCTTGGCGCGCCACCTGGTTTTCGGAGTGCCGGCTGCTCTTGGCGATTTCCTCGACGACATGGCGGTAGCGGTCACGGGTGGGAAAATCCATCTTGCTGTAGCCGCCACCAGGATCCTGACGCAGGGTCTGCTCGACCACGCTCAGCGTCTCGACGAAAACGCGCCAATCCATCGCCCCCAGGAAACGGAGGCTGCCGATGCTGTTGCTCAAGGAGACCTGATCGGCGGCCTGTTGTTGGTTTTCCGACTGCACCAACTCCTTGATCGTCCACCCACCTTCGGCAAGTCGCTGCTCGATCCAGGTGAGCGGCAATGCCAGGCCGGGCCCCTGCCCCTGCAACCGGCGCGTCAGTTCCGCCACAAACGAGCTCACCAGCGGCGGATTCGACCGCGCCATATCTGCGATCACCAGAATCAGGCTTTTCGGGTCCCTTTCGGCGATCTCCGTCATCTGGTCCGCCCAATAGTCGGCAAGGTTTCGGTCGATCCTGTCGGTGGCAATCCGGGCGGCAACGCGTCGGAGATTTTCGATCAGGGCAAGGCGCAGCATGATGGGGATGGCCCACAATTCACCCAAATTCAGGTCTGTGACGGTCTGGTAGGCGGCAATGAAACTGCTGAGAGCTTCCGGATCCACCCGTCCATCGCCGTGGGAGATCGTCTCCAGCGCCAGGTCATATACCCGCGGGAGTCCGGCCGATGGGCCGGTCAGCAAGCGCGGTAGTTCTCGGCTGTAACCCTTGGGCAAATGCCTCTTGGCGGTGCGAATCTGCTCTTCGATCAGATAAAAGTTGTCGAGCAGCCATTCCCCGGCCGGGGTAATCCGGCGGTTTGCCTTAACCGCCTCAGTCAGCAGGTTGCGGACTCCGATGAGGACGGCTCTATTTTCAGCCAGCCGCTTCAGCAGCCGGCCCTGAGGACGTCCCGGGCTCAACTGGTGCGAGCCCGCCAGGGTCTTGCCATGCTGCTCCATCTGATCGGCGCTGAACAACTCCGATCGCAGCGGGGGCTCGTCGCCGGCGTACCTGCGCGCCAAGCCGCCTCCCGGGAGAAAGGACCTCAGGCGGGACAAGGGCTCACGAAGGCTCTTGCTGCTCACCGCCATTCTTGAGGTCTCCTTTTTATATGGGCTACTCGGCCGACTAAACCGAAATCTGACGAAAGACTCTTGAGTTGTGGTGAAAGGCGGCTAATAAGATCCCTAAGACTATGGCTGATGTCTGTCCTGGGGTGAAGGGGGCAGGTTTTTGCTGCTTCGCCGCGGCAATCAGAAGGAATGTGACCTTAGCGGCAGCCGCCGCTGCCGCTCGGAGTCACAACTTTATCAACTGGGCAAAATCCATTTCCCCTATTCTGCTCCGTCGTTAAATTTAACCCAAAAATATTATTTTGTCATTAGAAAAGGCATTTCAGGTAGCGGATAATTGCTATTACTAGTATCTTTTTAACGGCGCCAATTTTAGTTATTTGTAAAATAATAATTTTTCACGATCTTGGCTATTATTTCCACAAAAACACGAATATCTACTGCCATCATTCCTTTATTTCTATTTGCTAATCCTAACTTAAAATCTTTATAATTTATGAGAGGTCCAATTTTATTTTAATTAGCTTGACATTGAAAAATTTTCTTGTAAAATACCGAAAGTTTAGCATGTCAGACTGAGAGCCGGGCCGCGAGTCCTGGACAATGATCGGACGGGAGTGCTAAGTCTCCCGGCCGATTTTTTTGCCTGACTGCTGTGCGCCCTGCTTTTTTGGCGGGATATCATTGCAGTATCTGCAGGAGGTTTCACAATGAAGGAAACTGGTACGGTAAAATGGTTTAACGACTCCAAGGGTTTTGGCTTCATCTCCCGGGAAGAAGGCCCCGATGTCTTCGTGCATCACAGCGCCATCCAGGGCGAGGGCTTTCACTCCCTGGCGGAAGAACAGTCGGTGGAATTTGAAGTAACCCAGGGTCCCAAGGGCCCTCAGGCCCAAAACGTGATAAAGCTCTAGGCAAAACCGCTGATTATCGGAACTCCAGTGGTCTCTGGAT
The DNA here is from genome assembly GCA_963812655.1 of uncultured delta proteobacterium. GTDB lineage: Bacteria > Desulfobacterota > Desulfobaccia > Desulfobaccales > 0-14-0-80-60-11 > JAPLJC01. The sequence continues at coordinate 53,730 of CAWEWX010000043.1, forward strand.
CATGGAGTTCCGGCATTTTTTGCCCCAATGACTTGGGAAAGACCTGCCGGCAAAAGACTCCGGCAGGTCCATCCCGGCAAGACCAACGAGGAGAAGAGATGAGTACAAGATTGTATGTGGGCAATCTGTCCCACGAGACGACCGAAACACAGCTGCAGACTCTATTTTCCGAGGCCGGTGAAGTGACCTCGGCCAAGATCATCACTGACCGCCAAACAGGTCAGCCCCGGGGCTTCGGCTTTGTGGAGATGGAAACCAAGCTGGAAGGCGAGAATGCCATTTCCATGCTCAACGGCCGGGATTTAGACGGGCGCCCTCTGACAGTCAACGAAGCCAAGCCGCAACAAAAAGCCGGATTTGGCGGTGGCGGTTACCGAAATTAACGGGGCTCAGGCGGCCGCAAGTGGGTAGCATACACTTCTCGCCGCCTGATTTCCCGGTGGTCAAGAGGCGGCTTGTGGGCCGCCTTTCCTGTTGAGAGACCAAACCTGAGGCCATTTTCCTGTTTTGCCGGATACCACCAGGCTTTCCTGAGCAGCCCCAAGCGGCTGTCTCTGCAAAACCAAGAGAAGAGCGAAGGTAATCCAACTAATTGAGTCCGTCGTGGTCAGTTGGGTGAGAGGCGCTCGAGGAGTAATCAAGATGGAGAAAATTGTTCTGAAAGCTACCAAACGTGACGTGGTTGGCAAGCAGGTGGGCGCCTTGCGCCGCCAAGGGAAACTCCCGGCCGTGCTGTACGGGCACGGCATCGAGACGACTCCGATCCTGCTGGATGCCTATGAGGGGTCGCAGACGTTGTCCCGCCTGACCTCGTCCAGCCTGGTGACCATCGACCTGGATGGGAAGCGGCACTTGGCGCAGGTGCGAGAGAAGCAGCGCGATTTTATCAAGAACCGCCTGGTGCATGTGGACTTCCAGATCGTCTTGCTCACTGAGAAGATGCACGCCAAGGTCGGCATCGAGCTGGCCGGCGCGGCCCCGGCGGTCAAGAACTTCAACGCCGTGATCCACACCGGCCTGACTGGGATAGAGGTCGAGTGCATGCCGCAGGACCTGCCGGAGCGCATCGTAGTCGACATCTCCGGCCTGGCCGAAATCGGCGACGGCGTGCGCGTGCGCGATATCGTCCTTTCAGACAAGGTGAAAATCCTGGCCGACCTGGACGAGGTCATCGCCATTGCTGCCGCGCCCAAGAAAGAGGAGATTATTGTAGAGGCCCCGGTTGCAGAGGAAGCCGTGCCCGAGGAGAGCGAACGCGGCAAGAAGGAAAAGGAAGTCCCCAAAGAAGGCAAGTAATAATCCCTCGGATAAATAGGGAACAGCGGTGCGTTACACACCGCTGTTTTTTTTGATCTTTCAGCTCAAAATAGCAGTAATCCTCCTGGGAGGATTACTGCTATTAATGCGCTCATCAAGAGGGTCTGGAAGTGTTCCACTATCCGGATCATATCTGCAACTTTTTCCGGTTTGGGGATAATTGCCGGACTTGGCAAGGTACTAGTTATTGGGCATAATCCAGCCATCAAGGGAAGAGTTACTTTTCAACAAAATTGATGCTATCATATCTTCCTTAAGACAATAGACTAACAATAGTGAAAACCCCGGGATTAAATTTGGGACGAGAGGTCTCTAAAGCTATTTATTAACCCCAGTGGCCTTGATACGCATAATCTCAAGTAAGGAAGTTTTTGCAGAATGTCCCACAATTTTGTCTCCGTCAATGGGTAGCTCTTAAAAATAACATATTAAGGTTACATAAGATTATATAATAAAAATGGCGTCTCCAATGAAAGGTCGTATCAGCACCCGGTTTTTTGTTATTATTTACTGTTAAAGTTGAAGTAAATGCGGCATTCGTGAAGAATAATTGCGGAGACGTTATCCACTTGTTCAACGTCATTCATATTGAGACACAAAATCTTTGCACCCGCAAGTGTTGGTACTGCAAATTCGGCCAGAAGCGGCGAGATCCATCCATCACCCGCCTGCCGGATGCGCTTATCGAAAAGATAGCTGACAACCTTAAAGACCTGGACTACCGGGGCCGCATTTCACCGTTTGGCATCAACGAGCCTCTCATGGACCCCAGGATGCTAGATATTATCCGCCTGTTCCGCGCCAAGTGCCCCCGGGCCTTCATCAGCATATACAGCAATGGGGATTTGCTGACGCCAGAGCTGTATCAATCTCTGATGGTGGCCGGGTTGGACGGCATAGGGTTGTCAGTTTATGATGAGGCGGCATGGCAGCGCCTTCAGGCGTATGGCAATTATCCCAAGGTGCGCCTCTTCGATTATCGCTACCGGCCGGAAGACCAGGTTGAAAACCGCGGCGGCGAAATCAAGCGGGCCTCCTTCCCCTTTCGCCTGAAGCTGCCCTGCCTGCGTCCCTTTAAAAATCTGGCGATTCGTTCCACCGGAGAGGTTGTTTTGTGCTGTTCCGACATGTATACCGATGTGGTGATGGGCCAAGTGGCCGCGCAGCGTTTGGAAGAGATTTGGGATTCCGAGAATTTTCGCCGCTACCGCACCCGATTAGCTTCTACCGGCAGGGTGGGGCTGCCACTTTGTCAGACCTGCTCTCACAATGGCACCCCTTGCAATGCAAAATCCCCCTTCGATGATGAACCTCAAGGTGCGCTTCCTTAGGGATTGAGGCATTTTCTCATCCGCATAACCCCCAAAGGTGTGAAGGACCCTATTAGGCGCCGGATACTGCAGCGGGAGATAAGCAAAATTGAGGGGTAGCAAGGATATAAGTTATTAAAAGAGCAAAATTTTTTCAATGGCGGCCCTGATCTGGCAGGCCCTCCAGCCGAAAGCGGTCAGGCAGGCAACGCCTTCCTGGATATAGTCCGCGTCATAAGGGTCGCGCAACAGGTCCACCACCAGCTCTTGGGCGGAATCCCGGAGCGCCTCCAGCAGTCTTTTATTGGAGCGGTAGAGATGCGCGTCAAAGCAGAAGAGGATGGTCAGGTCTGAGTTTTTGGCAAGGCGCACCGCCCTCTGAATCTCTTCAGCCGCCGGCTCGATGGAGACAATTTGAATATCGGGATCCAGGCCGAATTTCTCAAACTCCTTCCGGACGAACTCCTGCTCCTGCAAGACTTCCTTTTCAATCATGATGTTGGCATCGAAAAAGGAAAATTGAGGAAAAATAACGGCGATCCCTTTTTTCCCGGTCCGCAGCGGTAATAATTTTCTCTCATCCTGGAGAACCTGGACAGATTCACGGCAGATCCTTGCAGCCAGGATGGAGCCATCTTTTTCGGCGCAGGGTTCTCCCCCCGCAAATCTTTTTTCTCTCTTTAATTTCAATCTGTCGATCCGCGCGGCGCTCTCCTCCAGTTCTGTCAGGGGAAGCCGTTTGCTTTTATAGGCCTCGAGAAGTTGATAGTAAACCTCTTTCTGGGCCTGGAGGTCATGACAGACCAGAAGCAGATCATGCCCCGCTCCCGCTGCTAAAATCCCCGCTTCGCCGATAGGGCAGAGCGCTTTGATCGCCCCCATTTCCAGATCGTCGCTGGCAATGACGCCCTGGAAGTTGAGCTCGTTGCGGAGGCAATCGTAAATAATTCTTCTGGAAAAGGTGGCGATTTTTTTGGGACCAGGATCGAGTCGGGGATAATAGGGATGAGAAGACATCAGCAGATCAACGCCGGTTTGCATCGCGTTCACGAAAGGCTGCAGGTGCACCTCTCTCATCTCTTGCCAGGTGGATTGGATGACCGGCAGTCCCAGATGGGCATCTACGGGTGCATGACCCTTGCCGGGAAAATGCTTGGCGCAGGCTGAAAGGCCGCCCTGTTGCATTCCGGATATGCGCGCCGCGCCCAGCTTAGCCACCAATCTCCAGTCCTTGCCGTAAGAACGTATCCCGATATTGGGGCTGTAAGCCTCGGTCAAGACATCGAGCACCGGCGCCAGATTCACGTCCAGCCCCAGTCTTCTCAGTTCTTTCGCCTCGATCTCGCCCTGCTTCCTGGCATATTCGAGGTTTCCGGCGCCTCCCACCGCCAGATTATCCGGGAAAACGGTAATGCCCTCCCTGAACATGATGACCCGCCCGCCTTCATGGTCTGCGGTCACCAGCAGCCTGCGGCCGAGAGCCTCTTCCAGATCGGCAATCAGTTTCTTAATCTGCTGCGGAGAGTCAAAATTGATCCGGTAGAGAATCAGCCCCCCCGCATGCAGTTCCTGAAAATGACGGACAATCTCCGGAGTGACTCTGGTTCCGGGAATGCCGATGACCAACCGTTCTCCCACAAGTTCTGCCAGTTCCATGGTGAGATCATTCTAACCATACAAATATTTTTTTGATACGATAGTTTGGTTCTTATGGAAATCCACAACCTTTTTCCCGGCGGCAGCAATCTGACCTGGCAGGATTACTTGGTCCTGTTGGCGGTTCTCCTTCTGGTGATTTTTGTCGGCTTTTACTTTGGCAGAGGAGAAAAATCCACCGCTGACTTTTTCCTGGGGGGGAGAAAAATTCCGTGGTGGGCGGCTGGTTTTGCGTTTGTGGCGGCGGAAACCAGCGCCTTAACCCTGATCGCGGTCCCCGCCATCGCTTATATGGAAAACTGGGAATATGCCCAGTTTTTTATCGGCGATTTTCTGGCGCGGGTCGCCATCGCCTTTCTATTTATCCCGGCTTTTTACCGGTATAATTGCACCTCTATTTATGAATTTTTAAGATATCGGTTCGGGCCGGAAACCCAAATCGCCGGCTCCCTGCTGTTTTTCATTACGCGTCTTTTTGCTTCCGGCGTCCGGCTGATGGCAGCTTGTTTGGCGGTGAGCATCTTGATCGGCTGGCCTATTCTGCCCACCATCCTGCTGTTTTCCGTCATCTGCATTCTCTATGTCGCCTGGGGCGGGATCAAGGCGATAGTCTGGACCAATGTGGTTCAAGGCCTGACTTACGTATTTGCGGGAGTGGTCGCCATCGGCTTCCTGCTCAGCCGCATTGACGGAGGCGCCGCGGCCGTGGTCGCGATTGCCGGCGCGGCTGGAAAACTGAAAATCTTCAACTGGGGGCCGGCCCTGGCGAAATTCGGATCCGCGGCATTCCTGAAGAGCCTGTTCTCGGACCCCAATATCTTTATGCTGGCGACTTTGAACGGGTTTTTCGGATCCATGGCGGCCTTTGGGACGGATCAGGAGTCCATGCAGAGACTTCTGACCGTGAAAACGAGAAAAGAAAGCCAAAAATCGATGCTGCTGACCCCCATCGGCAGTATTCTGATGATGCTCATCTTCCTCTCTGTGGGCGCTTGCCTGTATGCCTTCTATGCCCAGCATCCCGGGATGCCTTTGCCGGCAAAATTGGACAAAATTTTTCCGCATTTCATCGCGCAGACCATGCCCCCCGTGATGCGAGGGCTGATGCTCGCGGCGCTGGTGATGGCGAGCCTGGACACGCCTTTAGGTTCCCTGACCACTTCTTTTGTAACGGACATCTATCGTCCGGTGATTTTTAAATCGGGAAATGAACGCCACTATCTTTTAATTTCAAGAGGTTGTGTGGTTATGTTTGGCATTATCCTGGCGTTCATCGCCTACTTTTTCAGCCATTTTGAAAAAATCCTCTGGCTCGCCTTTAAAATTGGCGGGGTCACCTACGGATCTTTACTGGGAGTTTTCCTCCTCGGTCTTCTGACCAAAAGGCGAGGCAACCGGGTCAATGTCGCCGCCATGGCTCTGTCCGCCCTGGGAATGCTGGTTCTGTTGATTCTTTCCGAGAAGAGAATATTTCCGCTGGGATGGACCTGGCTTTTGTTGATCAGCACCTTTTTGACTTTTGCCACTGGTTGGATCTTTGGAAAAAAAGAAGAGAGCGCCGCCGACCTACCCGCCAAAAACTGATCCTTTCTCTCGTTCCCCAGCTCCGGCTTGGCCGTGCAAGCATCGGTGGGGCGGGCCGCAGTAATCGCCGCCTTGATGGCAGGCAGTGCCCATCTAAGAAAACAGAAAACAGAAAACTATTCTTGCAGCCATTGGCGCCGGAGGCGCAGCAGGGTTTGCTGGCCCGACTGGTGGACCACCTCCAGGACCGCAGCGTTTTTCAGATGATTGATGATCTCTGGGCGACGCGCCGCGGATATATGGGGCCAGCTCTCCTCCCAGAAGGGCTCCCCGGCGGTGGCCGCCAGCCATTCGACCAGTTGCTCGATCCGGGACCCGGGGAGCCCGGCCGGGGCCAGGGCCAGGGCCACCCGGCGCTCCAAGGCCGCCAGCCTCACCTTCAGGAAGGAATCCGCCAGGCGGTAGCGCACCGCCGCGGACCTTCTGCCGTTATGGAGCAATAACCCGGCCTGCTGCAATTTCTGCAGGTATTCCCAGGCGGTTTTGCCATCGATGTCGAAGTCTTGGGCCATTTCCTTCACCCGAAACCAGCGGCCCCGGGTGCGTTGCAGAAAATCTTGCAGGCCCTCCGGATGGAGTTTGCGTTGCGGCCGCCGGGGCAGGATCTCGCGGCCCGTCTTCTCCAGCCACTCCTTGAGGCCGCGCTGGCGCACCAGGGTTTGGGAAGAGGTACAGGCGGCGCCCGGTCCGCTGCCCGGGGGAGAGGGCCGCAGCTTTTCCGGCGGCGGCGTTGGGGCTGGCATCAGGGGATAATAGAAGGGGAACCACTGGTCCAGGCGGTGCAGCAGGGCCCGGAAGCGGTCCAGGGTGATGCGCCCGCCCAAAAGCGCCACCAGGGAATCCCTCACCCGGAGCTTGATGAATTGGCGACGGTCTTGGGGATCGCCGGACCAGGGCGTGGTCTCCAGGACTACCTCCAGCATCAGGCCGGCCAGCATGGCCCGCTCCAGCTTCTCTCCTTCCGGGAGCGCCCAATTTTGACCGCCGCGCATGGAAGGGGTCGTCCGATAGCCCGGCTCCATCTACCAGCCCCGTTAGCCGGCAGGGTTTTTTTCTAGGCCGCCACCCTCCCCCCAACTTGCGGTTTCTCAGAGACGATGCAGCCTGCGGCTAGGACTCTTCAGGGGAGCAAGATGCGGGCCAGGAGACTAAATGGCTAACCTGCGATAATTATTCTGGAAGTATTGACGAGGACTCCCTCCTTGAGGCGCGGTGTCCCATAACCTGTCCTGGTACCCGCCGGGGTCGTGTCCCGGTAAGGCGGTTTTCTGTTTCCTGTCTCTGTTTGGTGGGCAGTGCCCACCCTACGGCCCTTTGACTCAGTAGTGTCGGGCAAGATTTATGCTTTGAGGCAGGCAGTAGGGATTTGTTTGAACTTAGGTATGCCCACTAGCCAATCAATTCACGGAATTTACAAGCTATTTCCCTCTCCCCCCTTGGGGGGAGAGGGCAGGGTGAGGGGGGTATGCAACGTCCGCTGAAGCCACCCCTCACCCTAACCCTCTCCCCTCGCAGGGGAGAGGGGATTTAGTTGCATCGGTATAATATGTTGATATCGTTGAAATTACAATGGTCTAGAGTTTAGCTGATAGATAGTGTAATCTTCCGCTTGCAATTTTGTTGCCGGACACTAATGCTTTTGACTTTGCCTTTTACGGAAAACAGAAAGCCGAAAACCGAAAACAGTCCCCTAGCCCCGGGCTGGGCCGCGGTGGCGCGCCTTCTGGCAGGCGGGTCAGCGCCCCGCGCCGGCCAGGGCGGCGAGGATGGCGCGGCAGAAGGCCGGCAGGTCGCTGGGTTGCCGGGAGGTGATGATATTGCCGTCCACCACCACTTCTTCGTCCCGATAGCGGGCCCCGGCGTGGATCAGGTCATCCTTGATGGCGTGGAAGCAGGTGACGTTCCTGCCCTGAAGCACCTCGGCGGAGGCCAGCATCCAGCCGCCATGGCAGATGGCGGCCACCACCTTGTGGTTCAAGACCGCCTGCCGCACCAGGGCCACCATGGCGGGATGGCGGCGCATACGGTCCGGGGCGTAGCCCCCGGGAATGATGACCGCGTCGAAGCCGGTGGGGTCCACCTCCCCCACCAACCGGTCCACCTCCACCGGGTAGCCGTGTTTGCTGGTATGGGTCCTGCCGGGGCCGGGCCCCACCACCACCGCCTCGCCCCCGGCTTCCCGCACTCGCAGCAAGGGGTACCATAGCTCCAGGTCTTCATAAAGGTCCTCGGCCAGGACGGCGACGTGCTGGCCCTGCAACCGGTTGGCTTGCGGCATAACCTGTCCTCCTTGCAGTTCCGAAAGATCTGCCAGTTAAGATAAGGGCGGGCCGGGAGGGGCGCAAGGTCGCCGTGGCGGGTGGTAAGCCCGCCCCATCTGATGCGGTTTGGGGTAGGCCGTTATTCCAGCATGGCGCTGGTGGGGATTTCCGGGGAATACCGCCGCCGGGCCGCCTTGCCGCTGGGGAAGCGCCAGTAGGAGCGTTGGCGCAAAAGGGGCAGTTGCAGCAGGTGGGCCAGGCCGTTATCCGCGGGCCGCAGGTAAGCGGGCACCCCGATAACCACCTCAGCCTGCGGGACATTGAGCCGGAGGCTCGCGTTGAGGCGATCCCAGCAACTGAAGACCACGGAATAGTTGGAGTTGGTCTCGGGGCCGACGGCCGAGTGGTGGATGCCGTGCATGCGCGGGGTGACCAGAACCTTATTCAGCAGCCGCTCCAGGGCCAGGGGCAGGCGGACATTGCTGTGGTGAAACATGGTGGCGCAGTTGAAGAGGAACTCATAGAGAAGAAAAGTGGCGGGTGAAACCCCGAACAGGCCCACCTGCAAGAGCCGGAAGGGGGTGGAATAGAGGACTTCTCCAAAATGGAAGCGGAAGGAAGTGGTCACGTCCAGATCCGGGTCCACGTGGTGAACGTTGTGAAAACGCCACAGGAGGGGGCGGAGGTGGTTGAAGCGGTGCCAATAGTAGAAGGTGAGATCCAGCCAGAGGATCCCCAGCGCTCCCTGCGCCCAGGGGGACCGAGGCAAGAGGAGGGGTAGCAGTCCGAGGGAATGGTCCTGGGCCCAAAACGCCAGGGCCAGGGCCGCGGGCATGACGGTTAAGGTCCCGGCGGCAAAGCCCAGGGCGGTGAGGCAGCAGTTGACCGGGAACCGTTGCCCGCGCCAGCGTTTGCGGCGGCGCAGGGGACGCCAGCTCTCCAGGACCAACAGCAGCGCAAAAACTAGCACCATCAAGGCGGTGAACCACTTGGAGATGGGCATGGGCAGATCCATCCTCCGATCCGGTAAAAAAATCCCCCCGGGTTTACCCCTGAGGTCTTTACGCAAGACCGGCCCCCACTCCCAGGCGTCCGGGCGACCGGGGGTACTCAGGGCTGCTGCCGGCTCGGGGCCGTCACCTTCTCCCAGAAGGACCAGGATTTTATGGGCCGTCCCAGGTAATGGAGCAGGAAGGCCTTGAAGACGGCCAGGCTCTGGTCCCGTTGCAGCCGGGGAAAGCGGAGACGGGACAACTTTTCCCGATCCATCCCCTGGGCCAGCCGCAGCAGTTTCCAGGTCCCCGGGCTCATGGGGAGCAAGGGACCGGGGGCCCCGGGGCGGCAAGCGCCGCACAGGACCCCGCCCCGGGGGATGCTGAAGTTAAGCGGCGGGGCCGGCTCCCGGCCGCAACCCAGACACTGGCCCAGGCGGGGGCCGTAGCCCCCCAGGGTGATGAGACGCAGCAGGAAGGCGGGCAGCAGCGAATCCGCAGGTAAGTCGCCCTGATTCAGCAGGTCTAAGGCTGCCTCCAGGGTGGCAAAGATCTCGCCGATGGCCTCCGGGGGCCCGGCCAGCCACCCCGCCACCTCGGATAGCACCGCAGCCGCCCCCAGGCGGGGCAGATCCCGGCGCAGCAAGGGAAACGACCGCAACAGTTCACCTTTCTGCAAGAACTCCAGATCCCCGCGGGGCCGGGAAGATAAGAAGAAGACTACCCGGCTCAAGGGCTCCAGACAGTGGGCAAAACGGCGCCGGCTTTTCCTGGCGTGTTTGGCGATGCCGGTGAGGCGTCCCTGCCCGGGGGTAAGGAAGGTCACCAGCAGATCGGCTTCCCCGTAATCGCGCACCGAAAGGACAATAGCAGGGGTCTGGGGCTCGCTCATGTGGTTTCGCTCAAAAAGCGGGCGGCCGGTGGCCGCCATCATTCGCCACGGCCGTGGGGCGCAAATTACCGGGGATCAATATTTAATTGTCCTATTAATGATGGAGTCTAATTCAATAAGTCGAGTTTCGCACCAAGTATTAAGGGGAGCGGAAAAGAGATTCGAACTAAAAATGTGCTACCCAGCCCCCCGAACGTTTGTCACCCATCTCCCCGGTCCACCCACCCCTCGAGGGGGAGAGGGGATAAAGTTGGAACCCCTTTCCGGCTCCCGTTAATAACTGACTACCCAGGCCAGAGGCCCAGACTGCCATGTTCAGGCAGCCTAGGCGTCCCGCCGCGGCGCTCTATTCAGGGTGCGAAACTTGAGCCAATAAGCGATGCTACGCAACTAGGCAATAATACCGGCCCCGAAATGAGTAGTTTTACCGATATAGCTTTAAGCGAAAAGATGATTATAGTAATAACAAGTCGGCAGGCCTGGCAGCCACCCCTCGGAGAAAGGAGAGGGCTTGATGGTATCGGGAAATTCCCGTCAATATAAAATTCTTCTGGTAGATGACTATCCGCCGGTGCGCCGGATAGTGAAGTCCCTTATCGAAGCCAACCCGGAATTTCTGGTGGTGGGCGAATTAAGCGATGGCTCGGCGCTCATGCAATTCTTGGAGACCTCTTCGGCGCAGATGGTGATCCTGGATATTTCCATGCCTTTCATGAGCGGTTTAGAGGCCGCCCGGAGGGTCAAGGAGGGCCACCCGGAGGTCAAGGTCCTGATGCTCTCCATCCACAAATATAAAGAGTACGTGGAGCGAGCCTTATCCGCCGGGGCCGAAGGCTACCTGCTCAAAGAGCAAGCCGGAGATGAGCTGTTGCCTGCCATCACTTCCCTGAGGGCAGGCGAGAACTATATCTCTACCCACTTTTTGAGCTGAAATTCAACCCTTTCCCCGGGTTAGAGGTATTACCCGCCAGGTTCTTCAGGGACCCGTCTCACCCTCAGGTCATCTTTAAAAATTCGTCATTTTCTGAACCGCGCTCATTTAGACCAAATCCTGCATGATGCGGATCAGGGTGGCCTCCACTTCCTGGGCCAACGGCCGGAGCTCCGGCTTGAGGCCCCAGGGCCTGACCGGGGCCGGCGCCCCAACCTCCGAGCGGACCTCCAGGTCCGCCCCGGCCTTAATTAAGGAGTCCTTTGGTTAAAGCGGCTTTTTTCAGGTGGCGTAAATCGGTATGCCATTTCCAGAGCACGTAAATGGAAGGGTAGATGAACAGTTCCAAGAAAAATGAGGTGACGACTCCTCCCACCATGGGAGCGGCGATGCGTTTCATGGCCTCGGAGCCGGCGCCGTGGCCGTACATCAAGGGGAGCAGGCCACAGAGGATGGCCATCACCGTCATCAGCTTGGGGCGCAACCGCTGCACCGCCCCTTCCATGACCGCGTCCTCCAGGTCCTGGTAGGAGTTAAGCCTGCCCTCGCGCTCGTGGCGGTGATAGGCAAGATCCAGGTAGAGGAGCATCACCACCCCCGTTTCGGCGTCCAATCCGGCCAGGGCGATGAGCCCCACCACCACCGCCAGGCTCAGGTGGTAGTGCAACAGGTAGAGCAGCCAGATGGCCCCCACCAGGGAGAAGGGCACCGCCAGGAGCACGATGAAGACCTTGGCGATGGAGGCGGTGTTTACGTAAAGAATGAAAAAAATGACGGCCAGGGTGATGGGGATGATGATTTGCAGGCGCTGCCGGGCCTGCTCCATGTATTCGAACTGGCCGCTCCAGATGTAATTGTAGCCCGGAGGCAGCTTCAGCCGGTCGCTGATGGCTTTTTTGGCCTTGGCGATGTAACTGCCCACGTCAATGTCCCGGATGTCCACATAGATCCAGGCGGAACGCCGGGCGTTTTCACTGCGGATCATGTCGGCGCCCTGGTGGACCTTGATGTCCGCCACCTGGTCCATGGGCACCTGCGAGCCGCTCATGGTGGGGATGAGGATGCGGCGCAGGGCCGGGAGGTTTTCCCGGTAATTCTCGAAATAGCGCAGGTTGACGGGGTAGCGCTCCAGCCCCTCCACCGTCTGGGTGATATTCTCCCCTCCCAGGGCGGTGGCGATGACGTCCTGGACCTCCCCCACGGTGAGACCGTAGCGGGCCGCTTCCCGGCGGTTAATGGCGAAATCGAGATAATAACCGCCGGTGACCCGCTCCGCAAAGGCGCTGGCGGTCTCCGGCAGGCTCTTGAAAATGGCTTCCGCGTCGGTGGCCAGGCGGTTGAGCACCTCCAGGTCGGGGCCCATGATCTTAAAGCCCACCGGGGTCTTGATGCCGGTGGACAGCATGTCGATGCGGATCTTGATGGGATAGCCCCAGGAATTGGCCAGGCCCGGGAATCTCACCGCCTGATCCATCTCCTGGATGAGGCCTTCCATGGTCATGCCGGGAGGCCATTCTTCCGGGTCCTTGAGGCGGATGGTGGTCTCGATCATACTCAGGGGCGCCGGATCGGTGGCGGTCTCAGCCCGGCCGGCCTTGCCGAAGACATACTTCACCTCCGGGAATTTACGGATGATCCGGTCCGTCTGTTGCAGGATGTTCTTGGCTTCGGTGACGGAGAGGCCCGGCATGGTGGTGGGCATGTAGAGCAAGTCTCCTTCATTAATGGGGGGCATGAATTCCGAGCCCAGCTTGGAGAAGGGATAGAGGGTGAGGCCCACCAGAACCACCGCCAGGATGATGGCCATGACCGGGATGCGCAGCACCGCCTTCAGGGCGGGGTGATAGAGGGACATGGTGAGCCGGTTCAGCGGATTCCTGGACTCCGCCGGAATCCGGCCCCGGAGGAAGGTGGTCATCATGATCGGCACCAGGGTCACCGCCAGGATGGAGGCCGCGGCCATGGCGAAGGTCTTGGTGTAGGCCAGGGGTTTGAAGAGACGCCCGGATTGGCCGGTCAAGGCGAAGATGGGGAGGAAGGAGACGGTGATCACCAGCAGGGAGAAGAACAGGGATGGCCCCACTTCTTTGGCGGCCTCCAGGATCACGGACTGCCGGGGGGCGTCCGGCGAAGCGTGTTCGATGTGCTTGTGCGCGTTCTCAATCATGATCACCGCGGCGTCCACCATCACCCCAATGGCCAGGGCGATGCCGCCCAGGCTCATGATGTTGGCGCTGATGCCGGCCTGGTACATGATGGCCAGGGAGATCAGCACCCCCAAGGGCAGGGTGACGATGGCCACCAGGGAGCTGCTAAAGTGCATCAAGAAGATGATGCACACCAGGGCCACCACTGCTATCTCTTCCAGGAGCTTCTCTTTCAGGTTCCCCACCGCCCGGTTGATCAGGGCGCTGCGGTCATAAGTCGTAACCAGGCGTACTCCCGGGGGCAGCCCGGCCTTGAGTTCCTCCAGCTTTTCCTTGACGCCGTCGATCACCGTCCGGGCGTTGGCCCCGAACCGAGCCACCACGATGCCGCCCACCACCTCGCCTTCACCGTTGGCTTCGGTGAGGCCGCGACGCATTTCCGGACCCAGCCGCACCAGGGCCACATCCTTGAGCAGGACGGGGACGCCGTTCTTGTCCGCTCCCACCACGATGTCTTCCACGTCCCGGATGCCCTTGATATAGCCGAGGCCCCGCACCATGTACTCGGTTTCGGCCTGTTCCACCACCCGGCCGCCGACGTCCTGGTTGGACCTCTGGATGGCCTGCTTCACCTTGGAGAGGGGAATGCCATAAGAGGCCAGGGTATTGGGGTTGACCACCACCTGGTACTGTTTGACAAAACCGCCCACCGAGGCCACTTCGGAAACCCCCGGCACTTTTTGCAACTGATAGCGGAGGTACCAGTCCTGGATGGAGCGCAATTGGGCCAGATCGTGCTGGCCGGTGGGGTCTTCCACCACGTACTCGTAAACCCAGCCTACTCCGGTGGCGTCGGGGCCCAGGGAAGGGGTGATGCCGGGCGGCAATTTCCCCGCGACATAGTTGAGGTATTCCAGGACCCGGGAGCGGGCCCAGTAGATGTCGGTGCCGTCTTCGAAGATGATGTAGACGAAGGAGACGCCGAACTGGGAGAGCCCCCGCACCACCTTGGCCCGGGGCACCGCCAGCATGGCGGTGGCCAGTGGGTAGGTTACCTGGTCTTCCACGGTCTCCGGCGCCTGTCCCGGAAACTCGGTGTAGACAATGACCTGGACGTCGGAGAGGTCGGGAATGGCGTCCACCGGCAGATTATACGAGGCATAAAGGGAAAAGAGGGTGATGATGACGCTGATCAGCACCACCAGGAAGCGGTTATGGACGACGTAGTCAATGAGGCGAGCAATCATGGGATTTCCTGCCGCCCGACCTTTGGGATCTCAGGTTAGTGGGCATTTTTATCCTAAGGAATTGGTGGGCAGCGCCCACCCTAGGTTTTCTCTCTCCCATAATGAGCCAGGCCGAACTGGGCCCAGGCTTACCTTTCCCCAGTAGTGTCCGGCAACAAAATTGCAATGGGAAGATTAAACTATCTCGCAGTTAAACTCTATATCATTGTAATTTCAACGATATCAACATATTATGTCGATGCAACTAAATCCCCTCTCCCCTGCGAGGGGAGAGGGAAATAGCTTGTAAATTCCATGAATTGATTGGCTAGTGGGCATACCCAAGTTCAAACAAATCCCTACTGCCTGCCTCATATCAAAAACTTTGCCGGACACCACTGACCTTTTCCCGGTTAATGCTTATGCTCCGGCGGCATAGGGGGCAGCGGCGCCGCGGGGGCGGCCGGAGCCCCGGGAGCTGCCCCTTCCTTGGACTCCTGGGGCTGGGGGGCCAACATCATCTGTCTGGCTTCCTGGAAGCGGGATTCGGAATCCAGCATAAATTGGGCCGAAGTGACCACCTCTTCGCCGCCCTGGAGACCGGCCAGCACCTCCCGGTATTGGTTGCCGTCGCCATAGACCCCCAGTTTTACTTCCCGGGGTTCGAACTGCCCATTGCCCAGGGCGATGAAGACGCGCTGCTTGAGGCCGGTGTCCAGCACCGCCTCGGAGGGCACCACCACCACTTCTTTAGTGACCGGCGACTTGATCTGCACCTGGGCGAACATCTCCGGTTTCAGCTTGAGCTGGGGGTTGGGGAACCGCAGGCGCACCCTCACCGTGCGGGTGGCGCCGTTCAGGAACGGGTAGATGTAATCGATCTGGCCGGCAAAGGTCTCCCCCGGCAGGTAGGCCAGGCTCATCTCCACCTTCTGCCCCACCTTGATCCAGGGCAGCTCGTATTGATAGATATCGGTATCCACCCAGATGGTGGAGAGGTCGGCCACTTCCAGCAGAGGCATGCCTGCCTGCACATAGGCGCCCTGGGTCACCAGGCGCTTGGTGACGATGCCCTTGACCGGCGAGGCCAGGACCAGATGCTTCTTCACCTGGCCGCTGCTCTTCAGGGCCTCGATCTGGGCGGCGCTGATGTCGAAATACTCCAGGCGCCGCCTGGAGGCCTCCGCCAGCCGGCGGGCCCCTGCCGCCATTTCCGGGATGGGACTCTTCTCCAGTTCCTTCAGATTTCGCAACGCCAGGAGGTACTCCTCCTCGGCGGACACCAGGTCGGGGCTGTAGATGCTGAGAAGGGCCTGGCCCCGGCGCACCGGGTCGCCGGTGGCGTTGACATAGAGGCGCTCCACCCAGCCGTTCACCTTGGTGTTGATCTGGGAGAGACTCCGTTCGTTAAAGGTTACCAGGCCCACCGTCCAGGTATCGTGGGTCAGGGGCCTGACCTCCACCTTGGCGGTCCGCACCCCCATGGATTGGACGGTGGCGGGGGAAACCGCGATGGCGCCGGGGGCGGCCGCCGCCCCGCCCTCCTGCTCGTAAACCGGCACCAGGTCCATGCCGCAGGGGGCCTTCCCCGGCTTATCCCGGACGTAGGTCGGGTCCATGGGATCGACCCAGTATTTGACCTTGCGCCCTTTCTGGGCGCCGGGCGCCGCCGCGGCTGCCTGGACGCCGGCTGGGGCGGCCGGGGCTTCTTCATAGACCGGCGCCAGGTCCATGCCCATAGAATCCTTGCCAGGCTTATCATGGATTTCGGCGGGGTTCATGGAAGAGACCCAGTACTTGATTTTGCGCGCCCCCTGGGAGGTGGCCGCCGCCGGCCCGCCAGCCTTCCCTGCCCCGGAGGGGGTGGCATAGACCGGCACCAGATCATTCCCCTCCTGGTCCTGGCCCGGCGCCTCTTTAATGTAATTGGGGTTCTTGGGGGAGACCCAGCAGAGCGCCTTCTTCTCCGCCTGGCCCCTGCCCCAGGGCAGCGCCCCGGAAAAATAGGAGAATACCAGGGCCGCCAGGACCAGTATCCCCAGCCCCCACAAAACCTTGCCAGCACGCGCCCGGCTCATTTTTTGCCTCCGGCCGTCCGGGGGAGTTCGGCCCCCACCAGCCATTCCAATTCCGCCCAGTTATCTTCAAAATCGTTGAGATATTCCTGCAATTGCATTTCGGCGTTATATACCGCAATCTCGCTTTGATAGAGCTGGTTAAAGGACAGGGAGCCCACCTGGTAGGCGGTCAGGGAGGCGGCGGCGGCCTGCCGGGCCTGGGGAATGATCCCCTGGTCAAACAAGGCGGTCTGCTTGCCCAGGCGCTGGAGTTTGGCGACGCGGTCCTTGATGGCCGCCGCCAGTTGGTTCCGGGCGGATTGGTGGGCCTCTTTGGCCGCCTCCTCTTTGGCCTCCTCCTCCCGGATCCGGGGCTTGATCTTGGAGGCCTGCCAGATGGGCAGATTGACCATGAACTTGCCACCGAACATGTCGGATTGTTTCAACGCCCCGAGGTCTTCCCGGAGGGCGTAGTTGACCCCGACGGTAAAGTCCGGAAAATATTCCTTCTTGGCCAGGTCCACCGACTTTTCCTGTTTGGCGATCAGCGCCTTCAGGGCCTGGAGTTGAGGCCGGGCCTCGGCCTGGGCCAGCAACTCGTCTAGCTTCAGGGTGAAGGGCCGGGGCTTCAAGGGCTGGGGCCGGGATATGGGGGTATGGGGCGGTTTAGAGCGCAAGGCGTTCAAATCCGCCAGTAAGGATTCCTGTTTCTGGGTCCACTGAAAGAGGCGGTCCAGGTAATTGCCCAGCTCCACCTGGGCCTGGAGGACGTCGGCCTGCATGCCCTGGCCCACGCCGTAGCGGGTCTCCGCCACCTTGACCACCCCCTCCCAGGCCTGCTGGTTTTTCCGGGTCAGCTCGTAATTGCTGTAGGCCATGGACAGGGCCCAATAGGCCTCCAATACCTTGGCGCGCACCTCGTTGACCTTGTCCTGATAGGAGTAATCGTCCGAGTGGAACTGCTCCGCGGCTGCTTCGGAACGGAGGCGCCGCTTCCCGGGAAACGGGAATTTTTGGGACAGCTCGAACATCTTTTGGGTCATTGGATCCGTGTGGAAACTCCAGGTGTCGGTGGGCAGGTTGTTGATTTCGAAGGCGGCATCCGGGTCGTCCAGGGCCCCGGCGGAGCGGATCGTCTCCTTGGAGGCCCGGGCCGAGGCCCGCATCTGCCTCACTTCGGCGTTGGCCTTGAGGGCCTCGCCGATGAGGGCCGCCAAATCAGGGGGTAACGAGCCGTTACCCTGGGCCAGGGATGGCGCCGGCAGGCTCAGGGCCCCGGCCAGGCACAGGACCAGCAGCAGCGGGACGCGGGAAGATCGCCGTGGGTGTATCATCTCTCACATCTACCTTTATGAAATCTGGATGTCATCAGCCTCGTGGAAATCATAGGCTTGAAAGCGCAATTTTTCAAGCTTCTCCTCTGCCGTTCCCCCGCCAGCCAGCCCTGCCAGGCGGAAGCTGGCATTTATGGCTCTTCCTTCATGCCTTCCACCACATAGAGCGCCACCGGTTGGGCGATGCCCTTGAGCGCGGTCTCAAAGGTTCTTTTTACTGCCAGGGTCTCCTGGCAATGCTGGAAGACCATCTCGGAAACCACCACCTCGCCGCCCTTGGCCTGTCCCTGGATGCGGTGGGTCAGGTTCACCGCGGCGCCGATGATCCCGTACTTGGTCCGGATTTCGGAGCCGATGTTCCCCACCACCACCTCCCCCGCATGCAGGCCGATGCCCTGGTGCAGGGGGGGCAACCACGGTTTGGCCAGGTTTTCGGCAGCCATACCCGTCTGCATCTCTAAGGCGCAGCCGATGGCCCGCCGCACCACCGCTTCCAGGGGGTCATCCAGGGGATCAAAAAAGGCCAGGATGGCGTCTCCGACAAAATCCACGATGATGCCCCGGTGCGCCTGGATAACCTCGATCATCCGCGAGAAGTGGCGGTTTATCAGGGAAATGGTGGCTTCGGGAGTAAGGAATTCGGCCAGGGGGGTGAAACCCCGGATATCCGCGAACAGGATGACGACCTCCCGCTTCACCCCACCCATGCGGCTGGCCTCCGGCCGGCTGAGCAAATCCCGGGCGATCTCCCGGTCCATGTAGCGCCCGAAGGTATCGCTGATGAAGTCCCGCTCTTTCAGGCCCGCCACCATGTCATTGAAAGCCGAGGTCAATTGGCCGATTTCATCCCGTCTGGCCACCGGCAAAAGTTCGCCGTAATTTCCCCGGGCTACCTGGGTGGCCTTGACCGCGATGCCGCGGATGGCCTTGACCACCGGTTGCACCCCCAGGCGGATAAGCACCAGAATAACGATAAGACAAAGAATTCCGCCCACCAGGTAGTACAGGCGAAAGCGTATAATGGGGGCCAGGATTTGGCTGCCCCGGGCGTGCAGCATGATGACCCACGGGGCGGCGTGGAGCTGGTGATACCCGATCACCAGCTCTTTTCCCATGAGGGTGCCGGAAGGCTTTCCCTTCATGGCCTTGAGCATGGCCAGCTCCAGAGGGTCCCGGGTCTCCCCCAGACAGTGCCGGGCTTGCATGGCCGGAGAGCTGTGGGCCAGGTAGCAGCCATCCAGGCTTACCAGGCAGGCCATTTGAGCCACCAACCAGCCCTCCTGGAGGATGTCCTGCATCAGGTAGTCATAGCTCAAGATCACTTCAAGCCGGCCCAAGGGCTTACCGCCCGCGTCCAGGAGTTCCACCCCCATCCCCACGGTTTTACCGTCCGGCGGGTAGGAGTACCCGACGGCAGAGATTTCTGCGGAGCGCTCCGGTATGACCTTGGGGCTTTGGGGCTCGGCCGCCTTCTTCCAGGCCAGGTTGACCTGGACGACGCCGGCCTGGGTCTTTTCCTGGCGCAAGAGCCAAGACTGGATTCCCTGCCCCCGGGGGTCCTGCCCGGCCCGGGCGAATTCCTCCATCCAGTTGATCTGCCCCTGGAGCCGCATATCCATCTGGTGGGCGGCCCGCTCCAGGCGCAGAATGGCGGTATCCTGCCATTCTTTGAATAACAGGCCACTGGTGAAGCGGTAGCCGGCCACCCCCAGGTCCAGTAAAAACAGGGTTACCGGGACGACCAGCAGGACTATTAGTCGGCGCTCCAGGGTTTTGAAGGCAAACATTGATCTAAAACCTGCTTTCTCCACGGAATACCCTTTTTTAATCATTTAATGCGGCTGTGGCAAGTAATGCCGTCCAGTCTCTGCCAGGTCTCCCCGTTTCCAGGCCCCCGACCTCAGCCGCGGTTGCCGACCCTGACAAAATATCGGGCGACCGGATAGGCTCCTTTAGATCATGCAGGGCGGACCTGAACCGCCCTGCCTCTCGCATCCGTTAGTGTTGGTGGCCGCTGTGGTCCATCCCGGTCATCTGCCCGGAGCCGCTGGTTTCCTGCGGGGCGATAGACCCCGGTGTCACTCCGAGGGCGGCGGCGTTGGGGTCCACCTGAGCGGGGGCCTGGGGGTTGGTCATCCCCATTTGGCCCGAGCCCATCCCCATCTGGCCGGACTGGCCGGACATTCCCATCTGACCCGAGCCCATGCCCATCTGACCCGAGCCCATGCCCATCTGGCCCGAGGAACCCATATGCTGCTGGTGCATACTTTGGTAATCGCCGCCACCGCACTGCGCCAGCGCTCTGGCGGGGTGGAAGGACCCCATCAAGATTACCGCCAACATCAGGGCAACCCAAATCGAAAATTTGCTATTTTTCAACATGATACTTCTCCTATTTTTTTATTGAGGCGAGGCCGAACCTCGCCCCCCCGCCCCGACTTTATGAGACAAGGGACCATTGGCCGGCGCCGCAAGATGTAAGCGGATATCGCTGCTTCCTATGGTCTAATGGTGCGCAGTGCGCACCCTACAGGACCTTAAAGCGCCGCGAAACTCAAAATGTGAGCAAGAACCAGGTTTGGGTCAGGACTGATTAAAATGGGGGGGATGAAAAATGGTGGTGGGGAAGGTTTTAATAGCCATAAACAGGGTCAGGGCCAGGGGGGAACTCTGCCAGGTGGGGGTCCCTAAGGCAGCGCCCGGCGAGCTTAAGGCCGAAGGGCCGGAACCTATGCAGTAAGCGCAGCCGCAGTCTTGGCCACAGCCCCCGCAATGGCCGGGCATCCCGGCCTCCTGGCAGCAGCACCCGGGCACCAGGCCGGGGCCATACTGGCCGCAGCACGGCGAGCCGCCCGTAGCGGCCACCAGGCCCCCGGACAGGGAGAAAAAGAGAACCGTGCCGATGATTACGGCCACTGCCAGGCAGCGATAGGCGGCGCTCCTTTTCATACAATCTAGGATATCAAGCGCTTAATAAATGGCAAGAATTTTTTTCCATGGTGGCAGATCTCGTTCAGCCCTGCCAATTCGGCCATTTCATAATCAGGTTCACGTCTGGCCAGGCAAAAAAAGGATGCAGGGCGGGCACTGCCCCAGCAGTGTCCGGCAAGGTTTTTGCTATGAGGCAGGCAGTAGGGAATTGTTTGAACTAGGCATGCCCACTAGCAAAGCAATTCATGGAATTTACAAGCTATTTCCCTCTCCCCCTTGGGGGGGGAGAGGGCAGGGTGAGGGGGGGGGGTATGGAACGGCCGATGAAGCCACCCCTCTCCCCTCGCAGGGGAGAGGGGATTTAGTTGCATCGGTATAATATGTTGATATCGCTGAAATTGCGATGGTCTAGAGTTTAACTGCGAGATAGTGTAATCTTCATCCATGCAATTTTGTTGCCGGACACTACCGGGCACTGCCCACCATTTCCTTACAAGGTCAGAATCAACGGCAGGATCATGGGGCGGCGCTCCAGGTGTTTGAAGAAGAGTTTGCGCATGGCCTTACTGGCCTGGGTCTGGATCTCCAGCCAGTCCTGGGTGGGTTCGCTCAAGGCCCGGAGGACGATCTCCTGGAAGACCTTGCGGGCCTGCTCCAGCAGGGGCGCCTGCTCTTCCTCCAGGGTGAAGCCCCGGGTGATGAGTTCCGGTTCGGTAACGATGCGGCGGGCCCCCGGGTCCACCGCTACATAGGCGATCACCAGGCCGTCGGCGGCCAGGTGGCGCCGGTCCCTGAGGACGATGCGGCTGACGTCCCCCACTCCCTTGCCGTCCACGAAGACCCGGCCGGTGTCCACCCGGCCCTGGAGGCTCGCCCCCCGGGAATCGAAGCGCACCTGATCGCCGTTGCCGGCCAACAGAACCCGCTCCTCCGGGATGCCCACCGCCCGGGCCAGGTGGCCGTGCTTGATGAGGTGGCGCATCTCCCCGTGAATGGGGATGAAATAGCGGGGCCGGGTCAGATTCATCAGCATCTTCAATTCTTCCTGGGAGGCATGGCCCGAAACGTGGATATCGGCCACCTCCTGGTAGGCCACCTCCGCCCCCAGGCGATAGAGGTTGTTGATTACCGTGGTGATGGCCCTTTCGTTGCCCGGGATGAACTTGGAGGAGAGGATCACCAGGTCGCCCCGGCGAATGTGGATCTGCTTGTGGGCCTCCAGGGCCATGCGAGCCAGGGCGCTCAGGGGCTCCCCCTGGCTGCCGGTGGTGATGACAATGGTTTGGGCCGGCGGCAGCCGCTCCAGGTCCCCCACGTTGATCTCCAGTTCCGGGGGGACCGAGAGGATGTCCAACTCCTTGGCTATTCGGGAGTTGGTCACCATGGACTTGCCGTTGAACAGCACCTTGCGCCCGTACTTGGCGGCAATGTCGAGGATCTGCTGCATCCGGTGGATGTGGGAGGCGAAGACCGCCACGATCACCCGGCCCGGGGCCTCCCGCACCAGCCCCTCCAGGGTAATGCCGATCTGCCGCTCGGACATAGTGTAGCCGGGGCGCTCGGCGTTGGTGGAGTCGGAGAGCAGCGCCAGCACCCCCTGCTCGCCGTAATGGGCAAAGCGGTTCAGGTCCATGGTGGCGCCGGCCACCGGGGTCTGGTCGATCTTGAAGTCGCCGGAATGGGCCAGGTAGCCCTGAGGGGTGCGCACCACAAAGCCCACCCCGTCCACGATGGAGTGGCACACCCGGATGAATTCGAATTCGAAGGGTCCCAGGGCCAGGGGTTCCGATGGCCGGATCTCCCTGAGGTCGGTCTGCGCCAGCAGGCCGTGTTCCCTGAGCTTCTCCCGCAACAGGGCCAGGGTCAGGGGGGTGCCGTAGACGGGGACGGCGAATTCCTTGAGAAAAAAGGGGGCCGCGCCGATGTGGTCCTCATGGCCGTGAGTCAGGACCAGGGCCGTAAGCTTGTCCCGGCGCTCCCGCAGATAGGTGAAATCGGGGATGACGATGTCTATCCCCAGTATGGGGTCCTCGGGAAACATGAGCCCCGCGTCCACCACCACCAAGTGGTCGGCGGTCTCCAGGGTCATCATGTTGAGGCCGATCTCCCCCACCCCTCCCAGGAAGGTGAGATCCACCCAGTTATGAGTGGCTGCTGTGGGGACCATAGGGGAAGTCGGGGTCATAGTTGGCGGCGATGGCCTGGAAGACCGCGGCCATCAGGTCTTCCTTGCGCCGAAAATCCTGGGGATGGATGGGAGGCGAAATTACCACCCGCACCGGCCCGGGCCGCATCCGTAGGCTGTGCGGGGCTTGGATAAAACGGGTGCCGCTGAGGCTCACCGGCACGATGGGCTGCCCGGCTTTGGCGGCCATGATGAAGACCCCTTTCTTAAAGGGACTGAGCTCCGGGGTGGCTACCCGGGTGCCTTCCGGAAAGATGATCATCGAGGCCCCGGCCTTCACCCGGGCCGCGGCCCGGTCCAGGCTCTTGACGGCCTGTTTGAGGTTGCTCCGGTCCAGGGGCACGGAGCCCATACGAATCAAGGCCTGGCCGAAGATGGGGATCCGGAAGAGGGATTTCTTGGCGACGAACATGAGTCGGCCCGGCAGGATGGCGATCAGGGTGAAGATATCGAAATTGGAGCGATGGTTGGCGGCAAAGACGTAGGCCTGGTTCGGGGCCAGGTGTTCCAGCCCCCGCACCTCTACGGGGATATGGGCCATCCGCAGCAAGGTCCGGCCCCACCATCTGGCGGTGAATTGGATTAATCTGCCCTCCCGGTCGATGGGGGCCAACAACACCACCATCGAGCCGGCAAACAGGGTGATAACCCCCAACCAGAAATTAAACCACAACCCCCAGGCCACCAGGTGCGCGTCCTCCTCCGTCAAGCTACCAGAATCTACCCGGAAAACCTGGGGGCGTCAAGCCTTAGCCGGCTGTCTGTCAATAGCATCTACAGATCTCCGGTTTTCCTAGCGCCTGAAATGTAAGCCGTAAGACCTCTGAAAAGGGCCAGGAGCGTCCGACCCCGACGGTTCCGAGCCCTGTGGGGAGGGCCAGGATCATGGTATTTTCCGGAAGGCTGGGATAAATTACCCCAAGTCCGGTAGTGTCCGGCAAGGTTTATGCTAAAATGCAGGCAGCAGAGGTCTGTTTGAACTCAGGCAGGCCCCATGCCTGATAATTTCGGTTCACCAGCTTTTTCCCTCTTTCCCTTGGGGGAGAGGGCCGGGAGAGGGGGGTAGGGACGGCCGGACACTAATGCCCCAAGTCACTAAAGCCGGATTTATTTTACCGAAAATCTAAAACCGAAAACCGAAAACTTTATTAAACCATGGCCATCCCCAAGATCATCTCCGCCGACTACCTCCTCAGCGTCCACCGGATCGAGCAGTTGCCCGGCGGGGAGCTGCCCGAAGTAGCCTTCCTGGGCCGCTCCAACGTGGGCAAATCCTCCCTGATCAACGTCCTGCTGGGGCGTAAAAAACTGGTGCGCACCAGCGCCCAGCCGGGCTGCACCCGGGCCCTCAACTTCTTCCTGGTCAACCAGCGCTGGCACTTCGTAGATCTGCCGGGGTTCGGCTATGCCGCGGTTTCCAAAGAACTCAAGGCCAAGTGGGGGCAACTGGTGCTGGACTATCTGGGGAGCCGCCAGGTTTTGTCCGCGGTGGTCTTCCTCCAGGACGGCCGCCGCCGGCTGGGCCAGGAGGAGCTGTTTCTCTGGGAGTATCTCCGGGACCGGAACAGGCTGGTGATTCCGGTGCTCACCAAGGCGGACAAGTTGAAGCAGGGGGAGCGCCGCCGGCAGTTGCAACATCTGGCCGAAACCCTGGCCCCCCTGGGGGTGGCCCCCGGAGAATTCATCTGGTTTTCGGCCCTGAGCCGCGAGGGCCGGGAAGATCTCTGGGCGCGGCTCCTTAGGTCCCTGGGCGGCTGACGAAGGTTCCCCCAGGCCCAAGGGGACGCCCGCCCCACAGGCAGGGCGCGTGACGCCCTACGCCTGGCGCCCTCTAGGGCGGACCAGGTCCGCCCTAGAGGATAATATCCTCCAGCCGCCGCTTGGGCACGTGGTGGATCCCCGCCGCGTCCCGCCAGTACTTGATGCTGCCGCCAGGGGCCACCTCTTCCAGGACCACGGTCTCTTTGGGCCGGCCCAGGGCGATCACCAGGAGAATTTCCAGATTTTCCGGAATCTTGAGCACCTGGCGCAGGCGGTCCCGCTGAATCGAGCCCAACATGCAGCCCCCCAGCTCCTGGGCCCGGGCCCCCAGCAGGATGGACTGGGCCGCGATGCCGTGGTCGCAGCCGAAGTTTTTGGAGATCTCCGTGTCCCCCAGGATGACGATGTAGGCGGCCGGCCGCTCCCCCTCCGCCGGCCCCGGCCAGTCCTTGAGGTAGCCGGCCCAGGCCAGGCAGGAGAAGATGGCGGCATTCCCCGCGGGCTCGCAGGAAAGGAGATATTTCAGGGGCTGGAGGTTGGCCGCGGAGGCGGACCACCGGGCCAGGTCCACCAGCCCCTTCAGGGCCTCCAGGGACACCGGGACCTCCTGGTGGAAACGGCGATAGCTGCGATTTCCCTTGATAAGTTCCGTTATCATGGCACACCTCCAGAGAATGGGTTACTGCAAATCAATGCCACCCCCCTTTTTCTGTCACCCGGAGCGAACCATCATCACCAGGGCGACCCGATCACAGGCTGGAAGCCTGTGCCACTGTCGCCCCTACGGTCCCTCGCTCGGCTGGCAGGTTTGCATCCGCACTTATGGCCCGGTATCCTGTCGAGGCGCCAACCTGAAGACCCCCTCCGGGGTGAGGATGGCGTCCACCCCCTGGGTCTTCAGGAATTCGGTCACGGGCCGGCCCAGGAGCAATTCCGTGGCTGCCGGGGGCAGCTCCCATTCGTCGATGAGCATCCGGCGCAAGTAATGGTCAAAGTGCAGGGCCTCGAACAGGGCCTCGCCAGCCTCTTCCCGGCCGGCGTCCAGCTCCCCCAGGGCTCGAGCCACCTGCCCATAGTCGCAGCGCTCCTGATGCTCCCTGATCAGTTCCCAGATTTCCGGCACCCCGGCGAACAGGTGTTGCCGGATGAGCAACTGGTCCTCATCCGGGGGCGGGGGCGGCTCCCGCCAACAGTTTTGCCGGCGGCACTGCTCCGGGCGGTTTTCATAGATGCGGCAGGAATTGTTGGCCGCCTGGAAAAACCAGCATTGCCGGCTGCCGGGCAGCTCCCGGAGTTTCAGGCGCTCCTCCTGCAGGGGCTCCACCCGGCCGGCGCGGCTGCTCACCCGCTCCCCGCGGCGCAGGGTGTAGACCTCGTTCCAGGTGAGGATCTCTTGCTGGAACAGGGGCAGGTCCTGGTGGAGGAGGGTAGGGCTGCCTAACTGGCAGCACTCGCCGCAGCGGCTACAACGGTCGAGCTCGGCCTCATATTTCTCCTGGGCCGCGGTCATCAGACGGCGCCAGGCCGCCCCCCGGGCCGGCAAGGGCAGGGTGTTCCAATTCTCGCAGACCTCTTTGAAACCCGCGGCGTTCTCTATCTGGCGGCGCAGGATCTGGAAGCGGCCACTGGTGGCGGAGACTTGCAGGATCGCCGCCAGGTACTCTTCCCAAATGGAGGCCATCACCTCCCGGGAGCCCTTGGCCAGGGCCTCACCTGGGTCCTGGTGGACTTTTCCGAAAAATCGTTTAGGCGTCATGAATATTCCTGGAGTTTTTTAGGTTTGCCTGGATTTTATCATGTTGTTGTCCCTCGTCCTTGTAGAAACTGTTTCCGGTTTCCGGTTTTCTGTCTCTACTAAAGGGTCAAGCGGTATTCACCCCTGGCTCGCAGGGCCCAGGCGCCATTGCCGCACCCGCCCTTGCGGGTCCAGGCGCATTCCCAGGGCAAAGGGGAAGACCCTTCCCGGCACGGAGAAGCGCAGGTCCAACCACTCCAGCGCCAATCCGTCTTCCAGGACTTGTACCCGGTGCAACAGGGGGAAGCGGGCGAATTCCAGGTAACGGTCCCGGATTTCCCGGGCTTCCGGGTCAAGGTCCAGCTCCGGCATGGGCAGCCCCCTGAAGACCTGGAGGCGCAGGTCCTGCGGGGCCGGGTAAACCGCAGCCGGCGCCCGGCAGTTGAGCGGCCGGCGGGTCACCGCCGGCGGCGCCGGAGGGCGCCATAACCCCAAGGGGGCCAGGTACGGCAGCTGCACCAAGGCCTGCGCCACTTCCCGGCCATTGCTGGCCAGGAGCAGCCAGCGGCGGCAGGAAAAGGGCTGGGGCAGCGCGGCCACCCTTAGGCCCCCGGCGGAGAGCGGCCCCGGGTTGGCGGTTGAGGGGTGAAACACCTGCCGGGCCAGGGCCAGGGCTTGGCGGTGATAACAGCCGCACAGGAGAAGATAACCACCGGCCGCCGCCAGAAAGGCGAGCCCGGCCCGGTGGCCCCAACCGGGGATAGGAGCGGCCACGGCCCCGGCCAGCAGCAGGACGGTGAGGTAAGGGTCGATAATGAAGAGCCAGTCCAGGGCGAAGCGCTCCCGGGAGAAGGGAAACAGGAGTTGGGTGCCATAGGAAGTGGCCAGGTCCAATGCCAGAAGATGGCTCGCCAGCACTGCCAGACCCAGGAAGAAGATCGGTTGGAACCAGCGGGGGCCGCCCAAGACCCAGGCCACCCCGGCTGCCAACAGGGCAAACAGCGGCAGGGCCGTCAGGGAATGGGAAAAGGCCCGGTGGTGACGGATAAAGGCCAGCCGATCGGAATATATTAAGAAATAGTCGCAATCCGGCAGCAGGGTGAAGGACATCCCGGCCACCGCGCTCCAAACCGGGGAGGGGCTGGGAAGCAGTTGCGACAGCAGCGCCCCCACGGCCACGTGGGTCACTGGATCCATGGCCACCTGCCACTCTGGGCGCCGTAGTGGGGGAAATGGCGCAACAGGTCCTCACTCAGGGCCCGGGCTTGGGGATAGCGCTCCGCCAGGTCCTCATTTTATGGAATTTACAATCTTTTTCACTCCCCTCGCAGGGAAGCGGGGATTTGGTTGCATTGTTATAATATCTTGATTTCGTTGAAATTAAAATGGCCCAGATTAACTGCCAGATACTGCAAGTTTCTTCATGTAATTTTGTTGCCGGACACTCTTGTCCGGAATTATCTATTACCATCTATTTCAAAACCGATTCAAAACCGACTTTGCGCAGTTGTAGGATGGGCGCTGCTCACCATTGAACTTCGGGACGAGTTGGGGAGGCGGCCGGCACACCCGGCCAGGACGGCAAATCCGCGGAATTTCCTGCGGCGAGGGCTTTAACCGGCCGCTAAAAAAAATTCGGTTTATGGCCCCCGCACCAATGCCTGTCTAAGGTCTTGACAAAATCCCGGGGGCAAGATAAACAACTCAACGGTCGGCGGGGTAGCTCAGTCGGTAGAGCAGGGGACTGAAAATCCCCGTGTCGGCGGTTCGATTCCGTCCCCCGCCACCAATATCCAAGTCCCCCTGAACGCCCTCAAACCCCACCGGTTCAAGACCTGCCAGGACTTGGGTTTGCTGCCGGTTGGGCGCGGCAATTTCTCGAGTTTCTCCTGCTTTTCCTAATTCTTGAGAGGCCTTCTCCTCCGGGGCCTGTTGCTCTGCGGCCCTCACCCACCCTGCAACTAACCCACTGGGGGAGATGGTCAGGCAACGAACCCCGGCGCGGGCATAAAGCTGGAACCCCGTTAATGGACCCATTAATACGGGGCAAAATTGGGTCCACCTAAGTACGCGAGCGCATTGGTAAATCAGTTAGATGCAGGAGGCTTGAATCCGGAGCGGCTCCGGGCGGCTTGGGGACGATCTCCCGCGGAGATTCTAAGAGGTAGTAAAGAGTCTAACTTATTAATTTCGAATGAGTACCTAAGTTTATAGACGTTATCGGAAAAGGTTTTCCAGAAACTGTTTGATCAAAGTCTTCTGACCCATTAGATGTAATACTGTTTCCTATTACATATCCATTTATAGTAGAGGATCCATTAATGATTATGTTACCGTTAGTAGCATTAGGAGCATATATGACTACACTTGAATTACCGCTCGCAAAGTTAGACGAGCCATTAATTGTAATATTGCCACCTGACGAATAGAGAAAAAGTTGGGTGGTACCGCTAATAGTTGCCGTGCCATTTACGGTTATATTGCCGGTCGCCAAAATTGCTCCAGTATCAGAAATCGAACCGTTTAATGTTACGTTACCATTTACATATATAGGGTTAGTTAAATTCACAGTCCCATTAAAGGTTTGACTCGTAGAATACTGCGTAAGACCGGGAATAGATAATATCTTCTGAGTATAGTCAGGCATGGGAATATTTGTTGCATTATAAGATTTCGGTGGGTTATTACCAGAACCATTCTCGCTTATATTCTGCCCCGGGCCAGCGTTAACCGAACCTACGGTATAGGAGCCATTTAAATTTACCCCCCCCACACCTTCGGCCACTCCTGTAATAGTCAAACTTCCATTCCCAGTTAATACACCGTTTGTATGTACGGAATCATCAATTGCTTGAGATCCGTTAAGTAATAAGTCTTTATTTGAGAAAACGGTATAATTAAAAGGCCCGCCGGGATAACTCACCTGCTTACTCTCCACTATGGCTTCCGCGTATGCCGCCAGGTTGACAGTGGAAATGCCCAACACCTTCATGAAATATGTGGGCACATTATTGGTCAGGGTGCAGTTAGTTTCGGGCGCATTAGATGGATTTTTAACGGTATCTTGAGTAAAAGTCACCGTTGCGTTGGCCGGCAAGAAGTTATTGGCGGTGAGGATAGCATTTGCCTCAGTGGTCGCCTGGGTCTGGCCTGTCGGTATGGGCAGCGATAATTGTAAGCTGCCGGCACAGACCGCGGCGTCCACGGCGTTTTGCATTTGGGTCCTGACGATTACCAGATGTCCCACGTCCAGGGCCAGTCCCAGAAAGCCCACCAGGACCGGCAACATTACTCCTACCATTACCGCCACGCTACCTTCCTGGTTTTTCCGCAATCTTTTTATCATAAAAAGGCCCTCCTTATTGTTCCACTAACATAGTGCACGTCCCTACTACCGGGTAGGGATTTTTTGGGAAGAAGGCGCTAATTAATGGGGTCATGATGGTTACGCTGCTGGTGACTGTGACCAGAACGTTAGTCAAAGTTCCCACTGTTTGGGGGGTTACCACAACAGTTAACTGGTTGCCATAGCTGCTCTGAAGCGCTGTGGTAATTTGCTGAGAGGTCTGCGCATTAACAGCATATAACCGCGCCCCTTGCCGCGCCGCATTGTTAGCAACATCCCATTGAAAATATAAATTTCCAAAGTCGAAGATCCCACAGAGAATCAAGAGTAAGAGCGGAATAACCAGGGCAAATTCCACCGCCGCCGCCCCACCCTCGGGATCCTGCTGCAAATGTCGCTTGCCGGGTCGATTTCGCCTCATATTGCACCAATTCCCCTCACTAAATAAATCTGCAATGATTAACCGAGATTCTGCGCCCGCCTGGGCCCCGCAGTCGAAAAGATTTTGCCCTTAGCTTGGTGGATTTCTTTAGCCTTGTAAATCGGGGAATCCCTGTTTCTTAAGGGGGAATTCCCCTACTTTCTCAAGACTGTGCGGCAGACTCGGCCAGCATGGTCAAAAGGCGGTTTTCGGAGCGCTCTAACCGAGTTTAGCCCCGACAAATTTCCCTTTGGCAGTAGAATTGTCCAGCGAATACGTGGATAGCGGGCCGCGGCATCTACGAGCTGACAGAGGCCGGGATTGATAAACTGATCACCTAAAATTCAAAGCGGGCCCCAGGGTTTCTTATCACGCCCGGAGGCGGTGCGTACATGCCGCCCCAGCTTTTCCCCCGGCTCACTTAAGAATTAATCCCGCAGGAGGGATTCTCGCCGGGTTCATTTGGTCCCGCCAGCGCCTCGCCCAGCAGCCGTTCCTCCTGAAGCCCGAGAAAGCGCACCAGGAGGCGGCGATTGCGCCAGGCGGCCGGGCCGGGAAAGACGACTCGCAGGTAATTGTCGGTCAAACCCTGCAGCCAGCCCGGTTGCGGGGCCGGCCCTTCCACCAGGACCTCACGCAGCCGCTGGGTTTGTCCCCGCATAAATGCCAGCCTCTTCTCTCTTCCCAACTCCCGGATGATGCCGGCGCGGCGCCGCAGCTCCTGGCCGGGCACCACCTTTAGCCGCGCCGCCGGAGTCCCGGGACGGGCGGAGAAAGGAAAGACGTGCAGGTAGGTCACCGGCAAAGAGGCCACCAGGTTTTGGCTGGCTTCGAAGTCGGCGGCGCTTTCCCCGGGAAAGCCCACCAGCACGTCCAGCCCCAGGGCCGCCTCCGGAAAAAGGCGGGCGATCTCCAGGACCAGGTCCCGGAATTCTCCAGGGTGGTAAGGCCGGTTCATGGCCCTGAGGATGGGGGGCGAGCCGCTCTGGAGGGGGAGGTGGAAATGAGGGCAGAAATCCCGCCAGGAAGCCAGCTCGGTGAGGAGTTCCCCGGTTATCTCCTGGGGTTCCAAGGAGCTGAGACGCACCCGCAAGGGCGCGCCCTCTTCCTTCAGGCGCCGCACCAGCCCGGCCAGGCTGAATGGGGGGTCCAGGTCCTGGCCATATTGACCGAGGTCGATGCCGGTGAGGACCACCTCCTGGTAACCCGCGGCGGCCAGTTCTCCCAGGGCCGCGGCAACCCCGGCCGGCGGCCAGCTGCGCCGGGGCCCCCGCACCTGGGGGACGATACAGTAGCTGCAACTGTGGCTGCAGCCCTCCTGGATCTTGAGCCAGGCCCGGGTGTGCCCGGGAAAGCCCCGCAGCCGCCAGGGCTGGAAGGGTTGGCGGCCCGGGCAGCTAGCGACCCAAAGCTTCGGGTGGGCGCCGGGGGCAAACTTATCCCATAATTCCGCCAGCTCGCCCTTTTCCCGGTTGCCCAACACGGCCTGGACCCCGGGCAGGGCCGCCAGCTCCGCCGGAGCCCGCTGGGCGTAACAGCCGGTGACCCAGATGGGGGTTGCCGGATATTCCCGGAATAGCCGGCGGATGGCCTGGCGGGCCTGCTGGTCGGCGCGGCCGGTGACCGTACAGGTGTTCACCAGGTGCAGGTCCGCCATCAACCCCGGGGTGGCGCTGAGCCAGCCCCGGCCGGCCAGCTCCTGGCTCATCCCCGCGGTGTCACACTGGTTCACCTTGCAGCCGAAGGTAAGGATGCGGAAAAAGCGGCGGGCGATTGACGGTGGGCGGTTTGCGGCGGGCATGCAACCGATTTTAACAGGTCTGCGCGGTTATTTCACCCTGGCGAAGGAAATGCAGGAAGCCCCCCTTAGTTGGAGAGATTTTCAGACTATCCCTTGACCTTCAGTTCCCAGTTTCCAGTTATCTTTTCCTGCCGTTGCCTTTACTGGCAACTGGCAACTGATAACTGAAAACTATCCCTTCACTTGATCGGTTCCTCGATCCAGGCGCCGCCCAGGACCCGGTCGTCTTCATAGAAGACCACGGCCTGGCCGGGGGCCACGGCTGATTGGGGCGCGGCGAAGACCACCTCCACCGCCGCGGCGCCCAGGGGGCGGATGCGGGCCGCCACTCCCGGGTGGCGGTAGCGGATGACCGCCTGGGCCTCCAGATCGCCGCTGGGTGGCTGGATGAGCCAGTTGACCCGGCCGGCTCGCAGGCCGCGGCAGAGGATCTCCTGGCGCCGGCCCAATACCACCCGGTTGCTCTCGGGGTGGATCTCCGCCACGTAATAAGGTTCCTCGGCGGGAATCCCCAGGCCCCGGCGCTGGCCCACGGTGTAATGCTCCAGACCCCGGTGCCTTCCCAAGAGCCGCCCCCTAAGGTCCACCAGTTCCCCCGGGGTTCCCGGGCCGCGGCGGGCCCGGATGAGGTCCTGGTAGTGGCCCCGGGGGATAAAGCAGAGTTCCATGCTCTCGGGACACTGTGCATCGACCGGCAAGCCCAGCTCCCGGTAACGGCGGCGCACCTCCGCCTTGGTCAGGTCTCCCACGGGAAAGAGGAGGTTGCCCAGCAGCTCCCGGGGCAGGCGGCTGAGGAAATAGGACTGGTCCTTGCCCCGGTCCGCGGCCCGGAACAGTCCCAGGGTCCCGTCAGCCCCTGGAAGCAGCCGGGCATAGTGCCCGGTGGCCAGGCGGGTAAGCCCCTGGGCCTGGAGCAACTGCCACAGGCGGCCGAACTTGATGGCCGCGTTACACTGCACGCAGGGATTGGGAGTGCGGCCCCGGGAGTATTCGCTGACGAAATAGTCCACCACCTGCCGGGCAAATTCCTCCCGAAGGTCCACCCGGGTAAGGGCAAGATTCAACTTCAGCGCCAGGGCCGCCAGATGTGCGGCCGGAGGGCCGCCGTCGCTGAGGAGCAGGTGGACCGCCCGCGGCCGCTGCCCTTGTTGGCTGAGCAAGGCCGCGGCCACGGCGCTGTCCACCCCGCCGCTCAAAGCTACGGCTACCCGGTGGTCAGGCTCGGGCATAGGGCTTTCTCAGTGGCGATTCCTGTATGGGTAACGACTCTGATGGCTTCAATATTTTCAGCCCATAAAGAATGACCGCCGCCATTGACCTAAGGTTCACGTAACTGAACATGACTTGTTCCATCAGGTTAAGATAACAGAAAGGTCAAGGGGCGGCAAAGGAGAGGTTTCCGGGACGATGAAACGGCCGAAGCGCCTTCTTTCCAGGGAGGAGACCATCTGGTCTACGCCCCCATAATTCGGTAATTAATCGAACTTTTCCAGGGGCGGTGCCATTAGCGAGAAAATTTTCATATAAATGGGCCACTTTCCTGATCCAGATATTCCTTGACGCAACTTTCCCCTTCCTTTATCATTTGCGCCAGGGCCATGCTGACCAATGGCCCAAGGGTGAGAAGGCCCCATCATGTCCCACGTAGTAGCGGTTATCAATCAGAAGGGCGGCACCGGCAAGACCACCACCGCCCTGAATCTAGGAGCCGGCCTGGCTTACCAGGGTTACCGTACCCTGATCGTTGACCTGGACCCCCAGGGCCATACCACCATCGGCATCGGGGTGGACCCGGACACCATCACCGCCTCCATGGCGGAGGTGATGACCGTCCCGCGCACCGGCATCAATAAGGTGGCCCTGCCCACCTATATTCTGGGGCTGGAGGTGGCGCCAGCCCAAATCCATCTGGCCCGGGCGGCGGAGCAGGTTTACAGCCGGGTCTTTCGGGAGGCCATCCTGGCCCAGGCCCTGAAAGACGCGGACTATGACTTCGTGCTCATCGACTGCCCGCCGTCCCTGGGGGTGCTCACCACCAATTCCCTGTTCGCCTGCGACTTCATCATCATCCCTTGCCAGATTTCCCGCTATTCCCTGGACGGCCTGGCGGATTTGCTCACCACTGTGGAGACGGTCAAGGACCTCACCATGGAGGAGTTGTTTCAGGGGGACTTCTTCCGCGTCCTCCTCACCATGTATGACAAACGGAATCGGATCACCAATGATTATATCTTGGAACAACTGGCGCCCTTCCGGGAGAAGACCTTCAAGGCCATGATCATGAAAAACGAGGCCTTGAATCAGGCCCAGATTGCCCAGAAGGCCATCTTCGATTATGAGCCCAGGAGTTCCGGGGCCCAGGACTATCTACAGCTAACCCTCGAATTCTTGGAGATATGGGAAAAAAGAGACAGCTTGCCGGCAAGACGACCAAGCTTGCCAGGCTCCCGTTAACCCTGGCTCTGGTGGAGCAGTCGGAGGCGTCCGGCGGGGGTGCCGCGGCCGCCCGGGAAACTGCCGAACCCCTGGGCGCAGTTTATATCCACTTGATCCGGGAACTGAGCTTCTTGCTGAGCCAATTGCAGACTGGCCCCCAGATGCCTGTGCCGCCGCGGGCCTTGCTGCCCCCTCACGTCCCCCAGCCGCAACAGATACGGAAGTCCCTGCGCCTCGCCCAACAAGGGCTCCAGGATCTGCATTTCCTGCTCTCCCGGCCTTAGTCCCGGTTTAGACTCGAAAAAAAAGGGCCAGGGGGATAAGCCCCTCTGGCCCCCAAATGAGATGTCTTGAGCGGGGGTGATTCGTTATCCCGCTCTGGAAACCCCTGGCCTGACCTAAAGCGAGGAACGGAGCGGGGGCCCGAAGGCCCCTGGGAATTACTTCGCTTTAGGCTGAGGCATCATCGGGGGAGGCGTCTCTGCCGGCGGAGGCGTCTGGGTCGCGGCAATCTTAGCCTCCAACTTAGAGATATTTTCCTGAATGATGGGGAGGATTTCACTGTTGGCCGCCTGCTTCCGTTGGGGTTCGACCGCCATGCAGCTGCCGCCCACGAAACAGGTCTGGGCAACCTTGTCTCTATATTGAGCGGCATGGATGGTGGCATCCTTCAGATGGGCCAGAGCGTCATTCAGCCTGCCATCCCGTTCATCCAAGACCGCCAGGTTGTTAAGGGCAAAGGGGTTTAATTCATCGAGTTTGGCCGCCATCTCAAATTCATGTTTGGCGGCCGCATAGTTGCCCTCCCGGACAAAGGTATAACCCCTTCTTATAGGGGTGTACACGTCTGTCGGCATCAAAGAGCCGCCCCTGATGGTGCCGCCCGGCGCTGCCTTATATCCCGCGCCTGGCCCCACACCGGTGGCCGGGGCCATTGGCGCCGGCTGCTCCTTGTTCAGCTCGCCTTGGCCAGCACCGGTGGTCGGGGTCATCGGGGGAGAACCTTCCTTCTGGGCGAAGACGGGGATGGCGCAGGCCAAAGCAAGCGCCAGGACCATCGCGATTAATATGAATTTACGGGTATGTCGCATCATCTCTCTCCTTGTTTGAGTTGGAAGTGAAATCCGCCCCGTTGCTAGGCGAATTTAGTTTAAGGCTTATTTTGTCAATTTGATCCGGGAACTGAGCTTCTATCTGAGCCAAATGCAGACCGGCCCTCAGATGCCTGTGCCGCCCGCCGCCGCGGGCCTTGCTGCCCCCTCACGTCCCCCAGCCGCAACAGATACGGAAGTCCCTGCGCCTCGCCCAACCAGGGCTCCAGGATCTGCAGTTCCTGCTCTCCCGGCCTTAGCCCCGTTTAGACTTGAAAAAAAGGGCCAGGGGGATAAGCCCCTCTGGCCCCCAAATGAGATGTCTTGAGCGGGGGTGACTCATTATCCTGCTCTCGTAACCCCTGGCCTGACCTAAAGCGAGGAACGGGGCGGGGGCCCGAAGGCCCCTGGGAATTACTTCGTTTTAGGCGCAGGCATTATCGGGGGAGGGTTCCCTGCCGGCGGAGGCGTCTTGGTGCTGGCAATCTTAGCCTCCAACTTCGCGATATTTTCCTGAATGATGGGGAGGATTTCACTGTTGGCCGCCAGCTTCCGTTGGGGTTCGACCGCCATGCAGCTACCGCCCACGAAGCAGGTCTGGGCAACCTTGTCTCTATATTGGGCGGCATGGATGGTGGCATCCTTAAAATGGGC
This sequence comes from uncultured delta proteobacterium, assembly GCA_963812655.1. GTDB lineage: Bacteria > Desulfobacterota > Desulfobaccia > Desulfobaccales > 0-14-0-80-60-11 > JAPLJC01. The sequence goes on from CAWEWX010000043.1 coordinate 89,798, forward strand.
CAGGGCGTCATTCAGCTTGCCGTCCCGTTCATCCAAGACTCCCATGTTGTTAAGGGCAAAGGGGTTTAATTCGTCGAGTTTGGCCGCGATCTCGAATTCATTTTTGGCACCCGCATAGTTGCCCTCGCGGACAAGGATATAACCCTTGTGTATGGGGGTATATACATCTGACGGCATCAAGGCGCCGCCTCTAATGGTGCCGCCCGGCGCTGCCGGATATCCCGCGCCTGGCCCCACACCGGTGGCCGGGGCATTCGGGGGAGTACCCTCCTTCTGGGCGAAGACAGGGATGGCGCAGGCCAAAGCAAGCGCCAGGATCATCGCGATTAACATGAATTTACGGGTATGTTGCATCATCTTTCTCCTTGTTTGAGTTGGAAGTGAAATCCGCCCCGTTGCTATGCGAATTTAGTTTAAGGCTTAATTTTCCAATGTCAAGAATTGGTTGCGGCATTTTAACAGATAAGTCCAGGGTTGAGCGGCTGGCTTCTCAAAGGCCCGCGGCTCAAGGGTCTTTTCCCCCAGACCTTTACAAAAAAAACAAAACAATTCACAAGGTGATCCCGAAGCGCGCCCGGATTTCCGGGCCCCAGCGCCGCGGTCCGTGCCGGTCCAAGGAGACCTCCCGGAGCGTGACCCCTGGCAACCTCCCGCTGCGGTTGATTTTGTCGGGGATCCCTGATAAATAGGATTAGGGGAAAATTGAGCTCAGGCTGGCCCCCGGCGCTCTTGGGGTATTTTCCAGGCCGCGATTTAAAAAATCTCCCGAGCCTGTTGCTGGAGATGAAAAATGCTCATTGTCATGGACAAGGAGGCCACCCCGGCACAAATCGGGGTGGTGGTGCGCAAGATCGAAGCCCTGGGCTGCCTGGCCCAAGCAATGCCCGGGGGCGAGCGGGTGGCAATCGCGGTGCTGCGGAACCCCGGACCGGTGGACCCGGCCCTGTTCTTAGACCTGCCTGGAGTGGTGCAGGCCATTCCCGTCACCCGGGCCTACAAACTGGTGAGCCGGGAAGTACAGCGGGAAGACACCATCATCTCGCTGCCGGGCCTGGAGTTGGGCCGGGGCCGCTTTGTAGTGATGGCCGGTCCTTGTGCGGTGGAGAGCGAGCTCCAGGCCCTGACCATCGCCGCCAGGGTGAAGGCCGCCGGAGCCCGGATCTTTCGCGGCGGCGCCTTTAAGCCCCGCACCTCGCCTTACAGCCACCAGGGACTGGGCAAGCCCGGCCTGAAGATCTTGAAAAAGGTGCGGGACGAGACCGGACTGCTCATCGTCACTGAGGCCATGGACGAGGATTCTTTGAAACTGGTAACGGAATATGCCGACATCGTCCAGATCGGGGCCCGCAACATGCAGAATTTTTCCCTGCTGCGCCAGGCCGGACGCTGCGGCAAGCCGGTCCTCCTGAAGCGGGGCATGAACGCCATCCTGGAAGAATGGCTGATGGCCGCCGAGTACATCATGGCTGAGGGCAATTCCCAGATTATCCTCTGCGAACGGGGGATTCGAGCCATCGGCGAGCATGTCCGCAATCTCCTGGACCTGGCGGCGGTGCCGGTGGTTCGCCGGGAGACCCATCTCCCCATCGTGGTGGACCCCAGCCACGCCGCCGGCCGGCGGGAACTGGTGCCTCCCCTGGCCCGGGCCGCGGTGGCCGCCGGCTGCGACGGCCTCCTCATCGAAGTGCACCATGAGCCGGAAAAGGCCATCTCCGACGGGGCCCAGTCCCTTTACCCGGACCAGTTCGCCGCCCTGATGCAGGAGATCCAGACCTTGCGCCCCGGGGGCTGGAAGTGAGTTTTTTGTTAGAGATACTTCTACCGCTGCCGGGCCGGGATCAGAGCTATCGGATTATCCTGGAACCGGGGTTGCGCTCCCGCCTGGGCTCCTTATTGACCCATCTTAACCAGGCCAAGAGGCTGTTCCTGGTCTCCGACCGCCGGGTGGCCCGTCTGTACGGGGCTCAGGTGGCGCAGGCCCTTAAGGAGGCCGGCCTGGAGCCGGCGCTACTCACCGTGCCCAACGGGGAACGGGTCAAAAACTGGCCGGTGGTCCAACGTCTGGCCCGGGAACTCCTGGAGGGCGGCGCCCACCGGGGCTCCCTGCTCCTGGCCCTGGGGGGCGGGGTGGTGGGGGACCTCACCGGCTTCCTGGCCTCCATCTTCATGCGGGGCCTGCCTTTCATCCAGGTGCCCACCACCTTGCTGGCCATGGTGGACGCGGCCATCGGCGGCAAGACCGCCATTAATCTTCCGGAGGGCAAAAACCTTCTGGGCACCTTCCACCAGCCCCGCCTGGTGGCCATCGACCCGGAATTCCTGCAGACCCTGCCCCGGGCCGAATTCCTCAACGGCCTGGCGGAAGTGGTCAAGGCCGCCTTGATTCGGGACCGCGAGTTGCTGGCGCGACTGGAAGTTTTTTTGGTTAAGGGGCCGGCCGGGCTGCTCCGGAATCCGGAGGCATTGCTCGAGGTGATCTATCGGGCCGCGGCCATCAAGGCCGCGGTGGTGGCCCAGGATGAGCGGGAGGGCGGTCTGCGCCGCCTCCTCAACTTCGGCCACACCCTGGGCCACGGGCTGGAGCAGGCTTCGTCTTTCAGGCTGGCCCACGGCCGGGCGGTGGCCTGGGGGATGCTGGCGGCGCTCAAGCTTTCCGAAAGACTGGCGGGTTTGCCCGCGGAGGAGGCCAGCCGCGGCCGCGGGCTCCTCCACCACCTGGGGCTCACCCGCCGGCCCCTGCCGCCTTTGGACCCCGGGGCCGTCCTGGCCGCCCTGGCCCGGGATAAGAAACGCCTGGAAAGCGGGGTGCCCTTCGTGCTGCTGCGCCGCCTGGGGGAGGCGGTGGTCGCGGCAGATGTGCCCCTGCAGATGGTAACCGAGGTTTTGGATCAAATTTTGGGGAGAGGCGAGGGCCTTTGGGATGACGCCATTTGATTCTTTCCGGTTAACGCCCCTCGGCTATATCAAAAAAGAGGCAGACAAGGCTTACCTGGAGGTCCTGCCGCAGTTCGCCCCGGCCCTTCTGGGCCTGGAAGGCTTCACGCACCTCTGGGTGCTTTACTGGTTCCATGAAAACGACCGGCCGGCAGCCCGGGCCGTCCTCCAGGTGCATCCCCGCCGGGACCTGGCCAATCCTCTCACCGGGGTCTTCGCCTGCCGGTCCCCGGAGCGCCCCAACCCCCTCGGCCTCACCGCCTGCCGCCTCCTCAAGATTACCGGCAACCTCCTGGAAGTGGCCGGCCTGGACGCCAGGGACGGCAGCCCCCTCATTGACCTGAAGCCTTATATTCCCCAGGGGGACTCGATTCCGGAAGCGGCCACCCCGGAGTGGGTGCAGCGGCCGCGGCCGCCTGGGAAAGATTAGTTTCCTGTTTTCTGTTTCTCCTAAAGGGCCTTTGACTTTGATTTTGCATTTCACGGAAAACGGAAAACGGAAAACGGAAAACAGAAAACATATTCTACCCATCCGGCTCACTCAGGGCGGCCAGCAGGCCGGCGGCCGCGGTGAGGCCCCAGGGGAGGGCGGACTCAGCGGGGTTGAACTCCGGGGAGTGCAGGGTCTGGCTCCGTCCCCCGGGGGCACGCACCCCCAGGAAGAAGTAAAAGGCCGGCGCCTTGGCGGCGAAATACGAAAAATCTTCGCTGCCCATGGCAGGCCGCAGAACCTTGAGGCGTTGGGAACCCATGATGGTTTCCAGCGCCTTAACCGCCTTTGGGCTCAGCTCCGGGTCATTATTTAACACCGGGTAGATAGGGGTGGCCTCCAGATCGATTTCAGCCCCGGTGGTCCGGGCCAACCCCTCCAGGAGATGCCGCAGGCCGTTCAGCAATTCGGTGCGGGTGGCCTCCTGCAGGTAGCGGAGGCTCCCTTCCAGGGTCACTTTATCCGCCAGGACGTTGAAACGATTGCCCCCGGCAATGCGCCCGAAGGTGAGGATTTTGGGGGTCCGGGCATCCACCTGCTGGGCCAGGAAGGCCTGCAGATGGTTCAACAGCAGAGCGCTAATGAGAATCGGGTCCACCCCGCGGTGCGGGGTGGCGCCGTGGGCCGCCTTGCCGACGATGGTGAGGAGCAGATGGTCGGCTCCGGCCTTCACCGTCCCGGAGCCGTAGCGGATCAGGCCGGCCTCCAGGTTGGGGGCCACGTGCAGGGCGATGATGGCCGTCAAGGGCGGCTCGGCCTCTAAGACGCCCGCCTCCACCATGCCCTTGGCGCCGCTGGCGCCCTTAAGGAGCGGCCATTCTTCGGCTGGCTGGAAGATGAAGCGGAACTGCCCGGCCAGGCGGTCTTTAAGTTGACTTAACAATTTAGCGGCGGCCAGGGCGATGCTCAGGTGAAAATCGTGGCCGCAGGCGTGCATCACCCCCTGCACCCGGGAACGCCAGGGGACCTGAATCTTCTCTTGGATGGGCAGGGCGTCCATCTCGGCCCGGTAAGCCACGGTCCGCCCGGGCCGGGAGCCCTGCAGGTCCGCGGCCACCCCGTGGCCGGCGATGCCGGTGCGCACCTTAAGACCCAGCCCTCTCAGGTAGTCGGCCACCACCCCGGCGGTGCGCTCTTCCTGGTGGGAGAGTTCCGGGTGCTGATGGAAATCCCGGCGCAGGGCGGCCAGCTCTCCGGCCAATTCCTGGGCTTGCGCCTTGATGGAGGATAACAGGTCATTCATGAGCCGATTTTAACATCAGGGCCGGCCGGAAACCGAGATAAAAAAGCCGGGCGTCCTGGCGGCGCCGATTATCCCTAGCTAAAAAGCAAAAAAAGCGATCCAGCCGGAAAGGCGCTCAATGAGCCAGCTACTGGTGGGAGGAACTGGGACTTTTCCGGATAATTGCGGACTTAATATGGATAATCCTATTTTCGTATTTATCTTGAGTTCCAGAAAGGGGTTTTAGGCTGCGGTAAAGCGGCT
>CAWEWX010000044.1:0-32056 GCA_963812655.1 uncultured delta proteobacterium
GCCCCGCATGTTCTTAGGCGCCGCCGCCAACCCTTTCGCCGATCCCCAGGAGTTCCGGGTGGTGCGCATGGGCAAGAAGATCGCGGCCGGGGCCCAGTTCATCCAGACCCAGTGCATTTACAACATGGAGCGCTTCCGGAAGTTCATGGAGGCGGCTAATGACATGGGCCTCACGGAAAAGACCTTTATCATGGCCGGCATCACCCCGCTGAAATCCGTGGGCATGGCCAACTATATGAAGAAATTCGTCCCCGGCCTGGATGTGCCCGATCACTACATCACCCGGCTCAAGGGGATACCCAAGGATAAGGTGGCCGCGGAAGGCATCAAGATCGCAGTGGAGCAGATCCACGAGTGCCTGTCCCTCAAGGGCGTCTCCGGCATCCATCTGATGGCCATTGAATGGGAAGACCACGTCCCGGAGATCGTCGAGGCCGCCGGCTTGCTGCCCCGGCCCAAGGTGGAAGCCGATTAACACCTAAATAAAAGGAATGGTCAGGCGGGCCGCAGTAATCGCCGCCCAGATGGAAAAGTGGGGCGGTTCCCGCCCGCCGAAGCCTGGTCCCCGGACCGGGCTTTTTTTCTTTTTTTCTTAAGGTGGACCCGCGGCTCCCCGGCGGTTCTAAAAGTCGTTGACAAAAAGCGGTTAACATATAAAATTTGAGCAATGCGGCCAATCCAACTCAGGAGAGTAAGATGTCCGAACTTCTGCAGGTGAGCGATGCCGATTTCGAACAGGAAATCTTGAAGTCGGATATTCCGGCCATGGTGGACTTTTGGGCGGCTTGGTGCGGTCCTTGCCGGGCCATCGCCCCGGTGGTGGAAGAACTGGCGCGGGATTACGCGGGCAAGGTCAAGGTGGCCAAGATGAACGTCGACGAAGATTCCAAGACTCCTGCCAAATATGGCATCCGGGCCATCCCCACCTTGATCATCTTCAAAAACGGGCAGGTGGTGGACCAGATCACCGGCGCGGTTTCCCGTTCCATCATCGAGAATGCCCTGAAAAAAGCCCTATAAGCTGCAGCGCCCATGTCTTCTTGGTACCATCGCTCGATCACCAGCGGCAGCCAGATGGAGAAACCCCGGGGGCGGCAGGAGCCGCCCAGACTGCGGCAAACTAACTGGAAGGCTTGGTGAGATATGAAGAGTAAGACTTTGGCCCCCCGCGTTGCCAGGCTGCTTCTGCCCCTGGTATTCCTCTCCTTCACCTTTGGCTGCTCCACCGTCAAGGGCTGGTTCTCGAGCAAGAAACCCGACGGCTCGGCGGATGTGATGGCCACCGAAGGCATCAAGGATTTGCAAAAGAAGAAGTACGAAGATGCCATCGAAACCTTCGAGAAGGTGCGGGATCGTTATCCTTACAGCGACCAAGCCATGCTGGCCCAGATCAAACTGGCGGACGCCTATTTTTACAAGAAGAAATACGACGAGGCCCTCCAGGCCTACAAGGAATTCGAAAAGCTGCATCCCACCAACAAGGCCGTGGCCTATTGCGTCTATCGGGAGGGTCTCTGTTTCTACCGGCAGCGCTCCACCATCGACCGGGACCAGACCTTCACCACCAAGGCCATGGAAGAATTTAGCCGCTTGAAAAAGAAGTACCCCCAAAGTGAATTCGTCCCTAAGGCGGAAGGATTCATGGCCCAGTGCCACCGGGACTTGGGGGAGCATGAGTTTTACGTGGCGCAGTTCTACTTCAAGACCAAACGTTATCAAGCGGCCCTGCAACGTTACCAGACCGTGGCCGATGAATATCCCGATCTCCCCAAGAAAATCGAAGTTCAGAAGCGCATCGCCGAGTGCCAGAAGATCCTGGCCAGCCCCGGAAAGGTGCCCGAAGGCGGCTTCTTTGCCCCCGTCGCCAAGCTCTTTGACGCCAAGTGGTAAAGGAATGGCGCCGGGCGGCGCCGCCCTTTTCACCGTTGTGCAGTTTCCGTTTGGCGGTTATCTAAAATTAAGGATTACTAAGGAGTTGCAGATATAAGTTAGTTCTTCTTGCAGACCGCAAAGCTAGAACTCCCCAGGAGAGTTCCCGGAGATGGAGGCGCGGGAACCCGGCCTATAACCCTCCGCAACGAAATCCGCAAAATTAGGGAATGAGTCCCCGGGCCTGCAGCCGCGGCCGCGGGTCCGTCAGGTGGCCCCCCCGAAAAAATCCTCACTGCCACTTATGGGTCTTGAGGGCTTCCAGGGTGCGGTAATCGGTGAGGTCGTGGTGAATGGGGGTAACGGAGATGAAGCCGGCGGCCAGGGCCCCGTAGTCCGTCTCCGGGTCCGGGGGGCGGCGTTCATTGATCTCCGCCAGCCAATAATAGACGTGTTCCCGGGGATCTACCCGGCGCTGGAAGTGCTCCACCAGGGGACTTACGTCCTGCCGGGTGAATTTGAGCCCCAGGACCCGGTCCGGCGGTAGGGCCGGCAGGTTGATATTGAGGCAGACCCCTTTCTTCCAGCCGGGCCAGGAGCGGAGCCGGGCCACCGTCTCCCGGGCCAGCCGGGCGGCGGCGGCGAAATCCGCCTCGTCCTTATAAGAATTGAGTGACACTGCCATGGCCCGCACCCCCAGGATGGAGGCCTCGGTGGCCGCGGAGACGGTGCCGGAATAAAGGACGTTGATCCCGACGTTGGGACCCAGGTTGAGGCCCGAGACCACCATTTGCGGGGGCTCCGGCAGCAGCTCCGACAGGGCGATCTTGACGCAATCCGCCGGGGTGCCGCTCACCGCCCAACCCTGGACCCCGCCGTCCAGGCTGACTTTTTTGACCCGCAGGGGGGTAATCAGGCTGATGGCGTGGCCGACGGCGCTCTGTTCGCTTTCCGGGGCCACCACCGACACCTCTCCCAATTGGCGCAATTCCTGATAAAGGGCCCACAGGCCCGGGGCGTAAATGCCGTCGTCATTGGTCAGCAGAATCATAGGTTAAATTATAGCATGTTTTGGCTTTAGGAGGGGCGGCGCCGGCCCGGGAAATTTGCCCGGGTAAAAGGCCGCGGCGCCGCCACAGCTGCGCCCGGCCCGATCTTTAAGCTTATCTCGATCTACCGGATCATCTTGCGGCTGGCGGTAGCGCGGTTAGCCGGGTCATCTCCTCCTGCCACCGGGTGAAGGCATCTTGGGGGATGACCGCGGTCACCGTGGTTCCTCCGGAGGTAGCGCGGACTTCCGTCTCCGCCTGGCCCTTTGCCAAATTACCCAACTGCTCCAGACGGAAGAGAGGCTTGCCGGCCTGGTCGTAGATCTCCACCACGAAGACCGGGGCGGCCGGGACGCCGGCCTGGGGCAAGTTGACCAGCCGAGAGGATTCCAGCTTCTGCAAGTTAACCAGGGCCATCTCGAAAAGGTTTGCGGGTTGCTGCACTTCGGCCCGGTTCGGCCCGGTGATCTTCCAGCCCTCCCGTTCGCGCCGCGCGGTCCAGGTTTGCCCTGGGGGGCCCCAGGCCACCTGGCCCACTTCCGGGATCAGACCGGTCCAGAGCCGCCGGTCTTCCAGGTTGGCCACCCCTCGCTGAATCTTCTCCGGAAGATTCCGGGCCACCATCACCACCGGGCCCTGGGCCCCCAGCCGGGCATAAACTCCATTAGGGGTCTGGGCCCCCAAATCTAGACTTTCGCTCCCCTGGGGGCTCACGATGGTAACTTCCATCCTGGCCTGGGGGGCCAGGCCCGCGGCCTGCAAGTCCTGGGGAGGGGCCGCCGGGAACTCGGTGACCTGGACCCCGGAAAGCTCCTGCAGCAACTGCTCCAGCCGCGGAGAGCTCAACCGCATCTCGGGCCGTCCTACCCAGCCCCAGGTATTGCCGTTGCCCTTCTCCAGATCCACCTGGTTCTGATCGTTGCGAATCCTGAGGGACTTAACCTGGTCCGGATTAAAGGCCCAGAGGTTCTTATCCCGCAGGGCAAACAGTTGCTGGTTCAGGGAATCCCGGGCTCCGGCGGCGATGATGAAGACGCCGGGGGCCTCGTCCTTCCGGGCATAGAAGCCCTGGCTCGCCGGGACCGCTTCCCCCAAGGCCAGGCGGTGCTGCTCCCCCTGGGCGATGAAGGAGACCTGCAACGCCGGCTGGTCCAGGCCGAAGACTTTGAGATCCCCGGGCCCCAGGTCCCGCACCATCTCGAGGTTGGCCAACTGCCGCAACATCTCCTCCACCGTGGCGGCGTCGGCCTTGGCCTGCTGGGGTTGGGTGATCTCCCAGTCCTTTCCCTGTCGGGCCAACTGAATCTCCCCGCCAAGCCTTTTCAGGGTAATGGCGCTGATTTCGCCGGTCTTGAAAGCAAACACCTGTTTGGCCTTGATCTCCCGGACCTCCCGATGGACCTGATACCACCACAGGCCCACGTAGGTCGCCACCAGAACCAGGAAGACCACGGCATAGGGAATCAGCCGGCGGGGATTCACTTCCTGGACCTCCGGAGCCGATAGGCCCGGATCCCCGCCAGCAGCATCACCAGCGGGGCCCACACCATGCTGGCCAGGAGCAGGATCCAGAGCTGACGGCCCGTTAACACCAGAAACTGGGCCTTCGAGGCTTGCCGCACCATGATCTGCTGCTCTTCCGCGGCCAGAAAGTTTACGGTATTCAAAAACAGGTCGCCGTTGCCCAACAGATTGAAGTAGGCGTTCGAGGCAAAATCCACACTGCCGTAAACCGCCAGGTAGCCCTGGTTCTTTTCCTCCGGCTGCTTGCCGCCCGGTTGCTGCTCTTTTGCGGAAAGTCCGGGCTTCCCCTCCGGCTTGATTTCTGCCAGGGCCCCGATGATGAAGGGTCCCTTCTTGTCCGTCTTGGGATCGAAGTTCCCTTTGCCGCTCTTCAGCCATTGTTGGCCTATTTTCTCGTAGCTGCTGGCCATACTGTTCACCAGGGTCTGCAAGACCACCCCTTTCACATTCTTGCCCAGGGCCAGGGGGCGGGCCATGGGGTAAATGGTCAGGGTGTTCTTAAAATCCCGGGTTATCCGGGTGGGACCATAGTGCACCGCCAGGGGCATGACCGCGCTAAGGCGCAGGGATTGGCTGACCTGGTTGACATCCAGGATAAGGCCGTCATCCAGGACGATGCCGTAGCCGGCCAGGAAACCTTGCAGCCCTGCATCCTGGAAGGGCTCCAGCATCACCAGCAGGCGACCGCCCCGGTTCAGGTAGCCCTTCAGGGCCTCCACCTCGCCGCTCAGGAGTGGCTTGTGGGGAGAGGCCACGATGACCGCCGCGGCATCCTGGGGCACCTCGGGCTGCGCCACCAGGTTGAGGCTGCCAACCTCATAGCCCTCGTTATCCAGGGCCCGGTTGGCCGTTTGCAGGCCGCTGGGCTCTTGGTCGGCCAGATCCCGCTCGCCATGCCCGCTGAGGAGATAGACCTTCTTGCGCCGCGGTTGCAAAACGCGGCGCAGGGCGTTGCTGAGGTTGTCCTCGTCGGGGCGGTCCGCCATCTGGCGCCGGCCCTCATATTCCAGGAGGACATTGCCGGTAAAGCGGTAGCCCGCCTCCTTGGCCTTGAGGGGTTCCCGCTCCGGGTCCAGTAATTGCCAACTCACCTTCGGGTTGTAGTAAGCATACCTTTGGAGCAGGTCCCTAATGGGTTCCCGCCCGGGGGAGCCCTCGGGGATAAAGGCGATCATGGCCAGGGGGCGGTCCACCTGCTTCAGCAGGTTCCGGGTGACCGGGGTAAGAGACTGGCTCTGGCCCCGGGTCAGGTCCCAGCGCACCTGGTGCCAATCGGCCAACAAGGCCGCCACGACGAGAACTCCCGCCACCAGCAGCACCGAGGCCAGGGAGCCGGCGCCGTAAACTGCTTTTCGATTCTTTAATCCGTCCAGTGGGTTCACTGTTATGCTCTCCAGCGCCGGGATTCGAGTTGCCTCTTGGTGAGGAAGAGGAAGAAAAAGATGAAGCTGGCGCAATATACCAGATCCCGGGTATTGATCACCCCTTTGCTGAAATTCTCGTAATGCTCCGTCAGCGACAAAAACTGCATAACCCTGCCCAGGGCGCCTCCCCCCCCCAACTCCTGCGCCCAGCCAATGACCCAGAACAGCAGGAGCAGGGCAAAGCCTATCACCCCGGCGATGATCTGATTTTCCGTGAGACTGGAGGCGAACAGGCCCAGGGCCAGAAAAGCAGCCCCCAGCAGCGCCGCCCCCAAGTAGCCGGCGGCCAGGGCGCCTAAATCCACCCGGGTCATGAAGCAGAGAGCCAGGGAGTAGCTGGCGGTGAAGGCCAGGAAGATGAGGAAGATCAGGAAGGCGGCCGCGAACTTACCCAGGATGATGGACCAGTCCGCCAGGGGATAGGTAAACAAGAGTTCGGCGGTCCCGGACCGCTTCTCTTCGGCTAACAGGCGCATGGTGAGCAGGGGCACCAAAAACATCAAGACGATGGCCAGCACCATGAACAGAGGCTGGTAAACCATGTTCTGGGGATTCAGTTGCGCCGCCACCTCGGGGTTGGTGGCCTGCGCCGCCGCCGCCAGGCTGGTAATCCCATAGTAGACCGTGTTGGCATAAAAAAAATATCCGGTCAGCACCAGGAAGAAGAAGCCGGTGATGTAGAAGATGGGACCGGCGAAATAGATGATGAGTTCCTTTTTGAGCAATGCCGCAAAACCGCTGAAATTTTTCATGACTCCGCCTCGGTCTTCTCCTCAGTCACCAGGTCGAGGAAAACCTCCTCCAGGGTGAATTCCTGGGCTTTCAACTCCAGCAGGCCGAAGCCCTGCTGCACCAGCAACCGGGCCAATTCCGGTCTTAAGTCCCGGTCATTGCCGGCTTCCACCAGGTAGCGGCCCTCTCCGCGGCTATTCACCCGGGCCACCCCCGGGACCGCCTGCAGGGCCGCGGTAACCTGGGCCTCCGGGCCCTGCACCGCCAGACTGATGCGCGCGCCCTGGCCCAATTGCCTGGAGAGATTCTCCGGGGTATCGCTGGCCACGATCCGGCCCCGGTTGATGATGATCACCCGGTGGCACAACTGGGCCACCTCCGGCAGGATGTGGCTGCTCAGGATCACCGTGTGGGCGCCCTCCAGATTTTTGATGAGGCTGCGAATCTCCACGATCTGAAAGGGGTCCAGGCCAATGGTGGGTTCATCCAGGATGAGCACCGGGGGCTGGTGCAGCAGGGCCTGGGCCAGCCCCAGGCGCTGCCGGAAGCCCTTGGACAGGGCGGCCACCAGCTTGCCTGCCACTTCCTCCAGGCCGCAGGAGGCCATGACCCGGCGGATCTCCGCCGCCTGTCCCGCAGCCTCTACCCCCTTGGCCTGGGCGGCAAACCGCAGGAACTGGACCACCGTCAGGTCCGGATAGAGGGAGACGTTCTCCGGCAGATACCCCAGGGAACGCCGCACCTCCAGGGATTGCTCGACGCAGTCGAAGCCGTTGATCCGGGCGGTGCCGGAGGTGGGCGCCAGATAACCCGCCAGCATTTTCAGGGTGGTGGTCTTGCCCGCGCCGTTGGGACCCAGGAACCCCACGATCTCCCCGGCCGCCACCTGAAAGTCGAGGTGTTCGACGGCCAGCAGCGGGCCGTAATATTTGGTCAGGTCCCGGACTTCGATCATCATTTCCATGCCTTTCCCATCCGCTCAAGACTTCTTTTGGATTGCAAACCTTAGGCCGCGGCAGGGCCCACTCTACCCGGGCGGCCCCATCACCGGCTGGACCGGTGCCACTGTCGACCTTACAGGATGGCAAACAATTTATGATTTTAAATCTGTTTTTTGGGTCTGACAAGGGGAGATAAGGGTCGGAGGCGGGAGTTTCAGATCATGTTTGGAGTTTGGAAGAAATTGCAGCTTTAGCGGATTAATCTAGGAATTATCGCTGTTTCTTAGATTGGGCATAGGCCAGATATTTCTGTTCTCTTTCGATTCGCCGTTCGCGAGTCCCATAAACAAATGGCCCCACTAAAGCGACTAGCGTACCTCCACCCAAGGCCATGCCAGCCTTATCATGCCCAGTATAAATACAAAAGCCCGCTATACAAAGACCAATAATCCCGATAAGCCCGCCTGTAATAAGTCCAAATAAACTATTTCTGCTTTCTAGAGATAGTGCTCTATTTTCCAATCCCTCCTATGGTTCGATTGGTTTTCTGCCAGGGCAAAGATTCTTTCGGCCGCACCGGGCAAGATGCTCTCATACCTTTCCAATTCTGAGGGATGGGGCAAGGGGGCTGAACGACTAACTGATACCTGGGATACTTGGGTAACTTGGGGTGAGGGCAGATTCCGCTTAGACAAAGATGGAATAAAATTCCTTGGTTTTTTAGTCTTCGGTCTTTTGACTCTCGGCATAGGAGTTTATGGCGTTTCTCAAGTCATTGCCAATAATTTCCCAATCAGAATTTAAAGCACGCTTGTCAGCTTGTTCTCTTGTTGGAGAACTATTATAGCCCACCATGGTGCCTGTTAAATCAAGAACCCTTCCCCAGCCTTCAAAAAAGCCAAAGTCCGCGAAAAGAAATAAATTTGTCATCGGAAAACCCCGCAAATTTGGCCTTTGTTAAGGTTTACACAAGCCCAGGACATATGTCAAATTAATTTTAGGTAAGCGTTTTATGCTTGTCAACCCTCTGCCTACAATTTTCGGCAAGAGGTTCCTTATATAATCATTCACTCCAGAAATCAAGGACAAAAATTCCTTCCCAAAATAATCGACTTGATAAACTGCAAATCCCTTGCCAAAGGCGACCAACCGCAAAATTGAAAATGGCCCACTAGCTAAAAGTCAGGGAGGATGCGATCCGAAAATTGGGTCAGATTTTAAGGGTGGGCAGGGCCCGCCCAAAAAGATAATGAGCCGTGGTTAACCCCGCTCCCGAAAGGCGGCCACGGTGCGCGCCAGCCCTGCGGCCAGGGTCAGGCGGGGTTGCCAGTCCAGCAGTTCCCTGGCCCGGGTGCTGTCCAGGGCGCTGCGGCGCTGTTCCCCGGGCTTGGCCGGGCCATGCGCCGGCCCCCGGGGAGAGCCGATGATCCCCTGAAGCTGGCGATAGACCGTCAGGATGTCCGTCTCCCGCCCGGTGCCGATATTAAAGACCCCGGCCCGGGGATAATCCAGGGCCGCCAGGTTGGCCGCCACCACGTCCTCCACGCAAACGAAATCCCGGGTCTGGAGGCCGTCGCCGTTGATCAGGGGCTGCTCCCCGGCCAGGAACTTTTCAATAAAGATGGCCACCACCCCCGCCTCACCCAGGCCGTTCTGCCGGGGCCCAAAGACGTTGGCGTAGCGCAGGCAGACGGGGGTGATGCCGTATTCCCGCTGATAAAAGTGGAGGTAGTGTTCCACCGCCAGCTTGGCAACCCCGTAGGGGCATTCCGGCAGGGCCCGGTCTTCCTCCCGGGCCGGCACCGGGGCCTGATCTCCATACATGGCGCCGCCGGTGGAGGCGAAGAGGATTTTTTCCATCCCTACCCCGGCCGCGGCCTGGAAGAGATTCAGCGACCCCAGGATGTTCTCCCGGGCGTCCATTACCGGATCCTCCACCGAAAGGCGCACGCTCATCTGGGCGGCGTGGTGCGCCAACACCTGGGGCCGCCAGCGGCCAATGAGGTCGAAGGTCTCCTGGGATTGGATATCGTACGGGTAGAATTGGGCCCCCGCCGGCACCTGCTCCCGCCGGCCGCTGCTGAGATTGTCCACCACCGCCACTTCATGGCCCTGCCTGAGAAAGGCCTCAGCCAGATGGGAGCCGATGAAGCCAGCCCCGCCCGTGAGCAAAATCTTTTTCGGTCCCGGCATCCTCGATTACCTCGCCTTCATCATATCTAATCCGGAGCCGCCAAGGCAATCTTTCAGTCCGGCCTCAGTCAGGTTTTTTCCAAGGGGATAAAGAATAATAGCATTGGCCGCGGAAATCCTGCTTGACATTACGCATAGAACCCCTAATGTACAAAGTAATTGATCTCAAAAAGGAGGGGGAGCTATGTTTGCACGGGCCCGTTTAGGTGGCCTGATCCTGGGTTTGGCGATCCTGCTGGCGCCGGCGGCGCCGGCAAAAGCCGCAGAGCCGGCAAAAGGTGCGGAGCCGGTACTGGATCTGCCTAAACTGGAGGAAATGGCGCTAAAATATAGTCCTATGGTCAAGGCCAGCCGCAGTGAGGTCAAGTTTGCCCAGGAACAAAAGAATGAGGCGCATGGTTACCGCTGGCCACAACTGGACACTACCGTTACTGCCGGGGTGGTGCCCAACGCCCACTTGGGCCAAGTCCTTGCGGTGCCGGGCCGTATCTTCTATCCCGACCCCATAGACAAGATTCACGGGGTCAATATCTTCGGCCACCTGGATTTTACTGTGATCCAGCCCTTGTACACCTTCGGCAAGATCGCTTTCCGGGAGGAGGCCGCCGCCCATAACGTCAAGGTGAAGGAAGAAGCGGTGGCCGCGCAACAGGGGGAAATCGTCGTCCAGGTCTCCCAGGCTTACTATGGACTGATCCTGGCGGATCAGGGCAAAGAGGCGGTGAAGGAGGCCAAATCTTACCTGAGCGAGACCCGCCAGCGCGTCGACCGGCTCCTCGCCATGAACTCCCCCAATGCCAAGGAAACCGACCGATACCGCCTGGACGCCTATGAAGGGGCCTTGGAAAAATCCAGCGCCGAAGCGGAAGAGGGCTCCAAGACGGCCTATCGAGCCCTGAAGGCCCTCATCGGCTATGGCGAGGGCCAGGATTTCAAGGTTCCCCAGGACCTGCCCCCACCCAGCGCCCCTGCCGGCACCCTGGATACCTATATCCAAACCTCCATAGAACTGCGCCCGGAATTCAAGGAGTTAAAAGAGGGGCTGGCGGCCCGGCAACTCCTGGTGGACGCCGCCAAGGCTGACCGCCTGCCCTCCTTCTTCTTTGCGGTGGTGGGCCAACTGGCCGGCGCCCCGGGCCGCCGCTATAACCCGGACCCCTATATCAACGATTATTTCAACGACAATGGGGCCCTGCCCATGGTGGGGGCCAAATGGCACTTCGACTTCGGCATCCTGAAGGCCAAGGTCGGCCAGGCCAAGGCGGAACTGGAGCAGTTGCAGGAAACGCAAAGAGCTGCCCTGATGGGCATCCCGGTGGAAGTGGCTAAAAACTACGGGGAGGTGCGGCAATATTACCGGTCTTCGCTGGGCCTGGAAAAGGCCTACGTCAGCTCCCGGCGCTGGCTGGTTACCTCCTTCAACAATTTCGACATGGGCCTGGGCAAGATGGATGACATCTTTCAGGCCTTTGAACGGTACGGGGTCTTCCGGGGCGACTACCTGATGGCCCTTTATCAGTACAACCTGTCGGTGGCCCAGTTGGACAAAGCCACCGGGGCCTACCGCAGGAAGCTGCCGTCCGAGGGTCCCGCCATCAAAGCGGCGAGCCTCCCGGCCCCCAAATAAGGGCTTTAGCCAGGAGCGCCGGCTGGGAGCCTTAATGGCGCCGCGGGTTTAATAATGGAGCGTAAGACGCGCCCTACGTCTGCCCCGGGCGCCTGGGGCGCGCCCTAGGCGCCGCCTGAGGTCCGGCGGCCACGGGCCGCCCCATAATCCGCGGCCAGGGCGACAGTGGCACAGGTTTCCAGCCTGTGCCTGACTCGCCCTGGCGCATACCTCACACCCCCCCCCCAAAAAAAAGGCGCGCCGGGCGCGCCTTTTACGGCTGCGAATTTAGATAATGCAGGAGCGGCCGCGGGATAATCCTTCAGCGGCCGATGAAGAACAGGCGGGCGTAGACCAGCAACGGGGCACTGAACAGAATGCTGTCCAGGCGGTCCAACATCCCGCCGTGGCCGGGGAGCAGTTTGGAGGCATCCTTCACCTGGGCCTGGCGCTTCAGCATTGATTCGAACAGGTCCCCCAGGAGCCCCGCCACCGTCAGGACCACGGCCAGAGCGGCCAGGGCCGGCGTCGCCAGCCCCGGGAGCAGCCATTTCCCCGCCGCCACCCCCACCACCAGGCTGGCGGCCAGGCCGCCCACCACCCCGGCCCAGGTCTTCCCCGGGCTCACCGCGGGGTAGAGCTTGGTCTCTCCCAGGGTCCGGCCCACATAATAGGCCGCGGTGTCCCCGGTAAAGATCACCATGAGGAACCACAGGACCCACCATTCCCCATCCACGAGGAACCGCAGCCAGATGAGGTGCCCCAACAGGAAGGGCAGATAGAGGAGGCCCAGGGTGTTGATCGCCAAATTTTGGCTTACCTGCGCAATGTGCTCGTAGCTCACCAGGTAGAAGAGAAACAGGAGGAACAGGCACCAGAAAAGAGCGAACAGGACGATGCCGGGGTTGCAGAACAAGATGCCGGAGGGAGCGCCCCACTGGTGGGTGGGATGGACGGTGCAAAAGCTCAGCAGGATGAGGGAACCCAGCAACACCGCCTTAAAGCGCCGGGGTTTATCCGCCTCTGCCTGGAACATCCCCAGGAACTCCCAGTGGCCCAAGGCGTTGGCCACCAGGATCACCACCACGAAGAAAACCAGCCCGCCCTTAAGCAGCCCCAGCACCAGGAGCGGCAGCAGAATTAGGGCCGTCAACCATCGTTGCGTGTCCACCGGGTCCCCCTTGGCCCTGCGGTTCAGATCTCTTTGTCAGGTTTGACGTGGCGCTGCTTATAATAGTAGCCAGTAGCCAGTTTAGGGCGGCCTGTGGCCGCCATTTAGCGGCGGCCACACAGCCCGCCTTAAATATCAAGATCTTCAAAATCCAAGTCTATTCGTTTTCTGCCTTTATCTGTCATTGAATAGCAACCTCGATCCTCTCTCACAAGGTAACCTAATTTGCACAAATTGGAGATAAAACTTCTTACCTCATGTTGAAATGCCGGTCTGCCGCCATACGGTGTTCCTTCTAAATGGTTAGGGCCTAATTCTATGTAATTTCCTATATTGCGGTATATTTGTGGCAACATTGCTTCCTTTCCAATATCTCTTACGCACATAAGAATAGCAATTTCCCAAACGGCCATTTGAATTTTCCTTATTTAAAGAATAATTGGGAGTGAGGCGGATTAAACAAAATTGATCACTGACTACTGTATACTGACTACTGGCAACTGTCTTCAGATCTCTTCGTCAGGTTTGACGTGGCGCTGCTTATATTCCAGGGCGGCCCGGATATAGCCCCGGAACAGGGGGTGGGGGTCCATGGGACCGGATTTGAACTCCGGATGGAACTGGCAGCCCAGGAACCAGGGATGGTCCGGGAGTTCGACAATCTCCACCAGTTCGCCGTTGGGGGAGGTGCCGGTGATCGCCAGACCGGCGGCGCTCAGTTTTTCCCGGTAAGAGTTGTTAAACTCGTAGCGGTGGCGGTGGCGTTCCATGATCTGGGTCTGGCCGTAGTCCCGGCCGGCCAGGGAGGTCTCTTTGAGGACGCAGGGGTAGGCTCCCAGGCGCATGGTGCCGCCCTTCACCGATTCCCGGTCCCGGTGGATGATGGCGTCCCGGCGGTAGTCGTACCATTCCCGCATCAGGTAGATGACCGGCTCGGCCGCCTCGGCGTCGAACTCCTCGCTGGTGGCCTCGGGTAGGCCGGCCATGTGCCGGGCGAACTCGATGACCGCCAACTGCATGCCGAAGCAGATGCCGAAGTAGGGGATGCGGTGTTCCCGGGCGTAGCGGATGGCCTGGATCTTGCCTTCCACCCCCCGCACCCCGAAGCCGCCGGGCACCAGGATGCCGTGCAAGTGTCCCAGCAAGCCCTCGGTTCCTTCCCGCTCCACCTTCTCCGAATCGATGTAGGTAAGGGCCACCTGGACCTCGTTGGCCAAGCCGCCGTGCACCAGGGCCTCGTGCAGGCTCTTATAGGACTCCCGCAGGTCCACGTACTTGCCGACGATGCCGATCTCCACCCGGTCCTTGGGGTGCTTGATGCGCTGCTGCAGCTCCTGCCAGGGTTCCAACTGGGGGGCCCGGGTCCAGATGTTCAGGATATCCACCAGTTGCTGATCCAACCCTTCCTGGTGTAGGAGCAGCGGAATCTCGTAAATGTTGTCCACGTCCTGGGCGGTGATCACCCCCTCTGGCTCCACGTTGCAGAAGAGGGCGATCTTGGCCTTGATCTCCTTGCTCAGGAGCTTTTCGGTGCGGCACAGCAGCAGGTGGGGCTGGATGCCGATGGAGCGCAGTTCCTTGACGCTGTGCTGGGTGGGCTTGGTCTTGACCTCGCCGGCGCTCTTGATGAAGGGCACCAGGGTGAGGTGGATGTAGCAGACGCTGTCCTTGCCCAGGTCGCCCTTGAGCTGGCGGATGGCTTCCAGAAAAGGCAGGCTCTCGATGTCGCCCACGGTGCCGCCGATCTCGATGATAGCCACGTCCACCGCGGGCGCCACCTGGAGGATGGCCTGCTTGATTTCGTCGGTGATGTGGGGGATGACCTGGACCGTGCCCCCCAGGTAGTCTCCCCGGCGCTCCTTGGTGATGACGTTATGGTAGATGCGGCCCGAGGTGAAGTTGTTTTCCTGGCCCAGGGTCACCGTGGTGTAGCGCTCGTAATGCCCCAGGTCCAGGTCGGTCTCGGCCCCGTCTTCGGTGACGTAGACCTCGCCGTGCTGGAAGGGGTTCATGGTGCCGGGGTCCACGTTGATGTATGGGTCCAGCTTCTGGAAGGTGATGCGCAGGCCCCGGGACTCCAAAAGGGCGCCGATGGCCGCGGCCGCCACTCCCTTGCCCAGGGAAGACAACACCCCGCCGGTGATAAAGATCAGTTTGGTTTTCACAGGTTCCTTAATATACCCAGCTTCTGCGGATGTCAAGAAAGGTCTGGAGCGCCCCGCCTCAGCCCTGGGGAGGGCTTCTCAACACCTGGGGGCGACCGTGGCGCAGGCTTCCAGCCGGTGATCGGCTCACCCCTGCACTCCTGGCAAAACCTCAGCAGGCCGGGAAGGCGGTCTCGTTAAAAAAGCTTGGGATGTGGTCCCTTTCCCGGTATCTTGGCAAAATACTCGGCGGCCCGGCCAGTGGCCACGCGGCCCCGGGGGGTGCGCTGCAGGAAGCCGGATTGGATCAGGTAGGGTTCGTAAACGTCTTCCAGGGTGCCTTCCTCCTCGCACAGAGCCGCGGCCAGCGTGCCCAGGCCCACCGGCCCGCCGTCGTAGGTTTCCAGGATGGTGAGGAGGATCAGGCGGTCCATGCGGTCCAGCCCCAGGGTGTCGATGCTCAGGAGGGTGAGGGCGGCGTCGGCCGATTCCCGGTTGATGCGGCCGTCGCCCCGCACCTGGGCGTAGTCCCGCACCCGCTTCAGGAGGCGGTTGGCGATGCGGGGGGTGCCCCGGGAACGGCGGGCGATCTCCCAGGCGCCCTCGGCCTCCAGTTCGATATCCAGCACCTGGGCGGCCCGGCGGACAATCTTGGCGATGTCCTCCACCTTATAGAAGTCCAACCGCAGCATCAAGCCGAAGCGGTCCCGCAGGGCCGGGGTAAGCAGGCCGGCCCGGGTGGTGGCCCCCACCAGGGTGAAATGGGGCAGTTCCAGCTTCACGGAGCGGGCCCCGGGCCCCTGGCCGATGATCAGGTCCAGGTTGAAGTCCTCCATGGCCGGGTAGAGAATCTCCTCCACCACCGTGGGCAGGCGGTGCACTTCGTCGATGAACAGGACGTCCATGGCCTGAAGGTTGGTGAGCAAGGCCGCCAGGTCCCCGGCCCGCTCCACCACTGGCCCGGCGGTAGCCTTGATGCCGGCCCCCATCTCCTGGGCGATGATATGGGCCAGGGTGGTCTTCCCCAGGCCCGGGGGGCCGTGCACCAGGATGTGATCCACCGCCTCGCCCCTGGCCCTGGCCGCGGTCAGGGCGATTTCCAGGTTGCGGCGCAATTCCTCCTGCCCCACAAACTCCGCCAGAGTGCGGGGCCGCAGCCCCGCCTCCAGACCCAGGTCTTCCACCTGGGGCCGGGGATTGACGATGCGCTCTTCCTGGTCCATTGTCCTTAATTTATCGCACCCCGGGCAGATTTGCAAGCCGCCCCCCTTGGCCCCCGGGGCCGGGTTTGATAGACTAAATATATTTGAGGGAGAGGGCCAGGACCTTACACAGACGAGGACGCCTGGCCACTGGCCCTGCCCCCTCCTCAAACTCCCTGCCCCAACCACCATGGAAACTGCCATCTCAGCCCAGGGTATCAGCAAGTCGTTCCGGGAGCGGAGGTTCGGTCTCTGGAAGACGGTGCTCAGTCAGGTGGACCTGGAAGTGGCCCCCGGGGCCATCTTCGGGGTCCTGGGGCCCAATGGCGCCGGCAAGACCACCCTCATCTCCATCCTGGCCACCTTACTGCACCCGGACCATGGCCGCGCCAGGGTGCTGGGCCTGGACGTGGTGCGGGAGGCGGGGAGGCTGCGGCAGCGAATCAACCTGGCGGCCGCCGGGGCCCATTTCCTCTGGTGCCTCACCGCCGAAGAGAACCTGCGTTTTTACGGCCGTCTCTACGGGCTGGGCGGCCGGGCCCTAACCGCCAAGGTGGAGGGCCTCCTCGACCTATTCCAGTTGACAGACCAGCGCCGGGTGGTCTTCGAACGCCTGTCCACCGGCCTCAAACAGCGCCTGATGCTGGCCAAGGCCCTGATCAACGACCCGGAACTCCTGTTTATGGACGAACCCACCTCGGGCCTGGACCAGGAGATGGCCCAGCATATCCGGGAAGAAATCCTGCGCCTCAACCGGGAGACCGGGCTCACCATCCTGCTCACCACCCACAACTTGCGGGAGGCCGAGATGCTGTGCAGCGAGGTGGCCTTCCTGAAAGAAGGGCGACTGGCGGCCCGGGGCAGCATTGCCGAGTTGCAGCAGCGCTTGGGGTTGGGAGACCATTTGAGCCTGATTTTCCGGGGGGCCCCGGCGGCCCTGGAGTACGCGCGGCTGCCCGGCGTCCTGACTCACCGGGTTCAGGACGCCCGGGTGGACCTGGTGCTGGACCGGGCTGAAGTCCGCCTGGCGGCGATCCTGGAGGCCGTCTCCCACGGCGGTGGGGAGTTGGCCCAGGTGAAGCTCAAGCCCATGGACCTGGAAGAGATCTACCGTGAAATTACCCACTAGTTTTCAGAAAATCTGGGCCTTTTCGGTGCGCAGCGGCCTGGTGAACCGGCGCAACGTCTTCGCGGCCTTCGAGATGCTCTTCTGGCCGGCCATCGGCATCTTCTCGGTGGGGCTGCTCACCCGCTTCCTCAATCTTTCCGGAGAGACGGTGAGCTTCATCCTCATCGGCGCCATCTCCATGAATACGGTGCAAATCGCCCAATTGGACCTGTCCTACGCCCTGCTCTATTCCGTCTGGTCCAAGAGCCTGAAGCACGAATTCATCGCCCCCATCCGCCTGATCCACATCTTGTTGGGCTGCGGCTTGGTGGGGCTGATCCGGGGCTTCCTGGTCTTTGTGGGCATGGCCGTCTTGAGCGTCTGGCTCTTCCATATGGAACTGGACCGCCCCGGGCCGGGGGGCCTGGCGGTATTCCTGGCGGGGATGTTCATCAATGCCGCCATCATCGGGGCGCTGGTCCTGGCCCTGGTGCTGCGCTTCGGCCAGCGGGCCGAAGTGGCGGCCTGGGCCTTCTCCTACCTGATGCTCCTGTTGTGCGGGCTCTATTATCCGGTCAGCGTGCTGCCGGCGTGGGCCCAGGCGCTGGCCCGCTTCATCCCGCTCACCTATTTCCTGGAGTACTTCCGCCACTTTTACGGCTTTCCGCTGCACTCCAGCCGGCCCCTGCTTTACGGCTTTTCTTTGAGTATGGTATACTTGCTTAGCAGCTACGGACTGCTGCATTACACTTTGCGGTCCGCCTTCCGGGGCGGCATCCTGCTGCGGCTGTCCGAGTAGGGACGACAGTGGCACAGGCTTCCAGCCTGTGATCGGGTCGCCCAGTTTCGAGTTTCGAGTTTCGTGTTCTTGGGCGGCAGCGGCGCGGTAGGAGCGTGTTTCAGATGTACCTTGATTAAATAATTCCATCATCCCTAAGCATTTAAAATGTAGCCGCAAGCTTTAGCTTGCGAAAGAATAAGAAAAAACGAGAGCGCAGGCTAAAGCCTGCGGCTACCTAAGCCCCAGATATTTTTTAAGATATTTATTAAACACGACAGTAGTATTGCGTCCCACGGAAACGTTGCCTGAATGCTTTGCCTTTTTTCCTCCCCCTTGAGGGGGCGACACCGGGTGGGGGTGGTAACTTTTTTTTCAATTACCATATGTTGCCACCTTCCCCTCAAGGGAGAGGGAGTTTATCTCAAATCTTTTGTTAAGGTAATTGTGGGACATCACAGTAGGATCTGGTTACATATTCTCCCCTGCCGCGGTAACTCAAGGGAGGCCGCATGAATTTTCAGGACTATCCGGAAGATATCCGGCGGCGGGCCCAGGCCATCCGCCTGCTGCTCCTGGACGTGGACGGGGTGCTCACCGACGGGCGCCTCTACTTCGGGCCCCAGGGGGAGACCCACAAGGTCTTCCACGTCCGGGACGGCCACGGCCTCAAGATGGCGCAGGGGGCCGGGATTGAAGTAGCCTTTTTGTCGGGGCGCCGTTCCGATGCCGCCTACCATCGGGCCAGGGAGTTGGGGATCAGCCGGTTTTTTGAGGGCCTGCGGGACAAGCTGACGGTGATGCGAGAGCTGGAGGCCGACCTGAAGATTTCCGCCCCCCAGGTGGCGGTTGTGGCCGACGACCTGGTGGACCTGCCCCTCATGGCCCGGGCCGGGCTGGCAGTGGCGGTGGCCGACGCCGCCCCGGAGGTGGCCGCCGCGGCCCATTGGGTCACCCAGGCTCCGGGGGGCCGCGGCGCGGTCCGGGAGGTCTGCGACCTGCTCCTCAAGGCCCAGGGAAAATGGCCCGAGGCGGTGAGCCCGGAGATGGCCGGGAGCATCTAGACAGGGCCGGACCCGCCGGATAAGGCGGCCGGGCGCCGCTCCTGAAAATACTTTGAAAAGTCGCTGTCGGGGACGGCTGTGCCACGTTTTCCCCGCCCCGGCGCCCCCCCCTGCCCGCCCCCGCCGCGCCAGATTAGCCTTTACACTTCTCCCTGGGGTTAATATAATTCCCTTAAAAAGACGACTAAGTTGGCATGAAAATTTGGGCCCCCAAGAACGGTACCGGCGCCGGGAGACTTCCGAGATGGAGGTGGCTGGCCCTCCTGGTGCTGCTGGTGGGATTGGGCGCCTGGGGCCTGGGGGAGCTGAACCGCCCAGCCCCGCCGCCGCCCAAACCCCCGCCCGCGGAGACCCCGTCCCGTATGGAAACCCTGTCCCTCACCGAGATCCAGGAAGGCGACAAACGCTGGGTGTTAGAAGGGAAGAAGGCGGACATCAGCAAAGACCAGGAACGGGTGAACCTCAGCGGGGTAAGGGTGGAATTCTTCGGACCGGGGGAACACCTTAAGGTCAAGGCGGACGAAGGCCTGTTCCATACCAAGACCCGGATTTTAACCCTAACCGGCAACGTGGAGATGGAGCAGGGGGACCTGCTGGTTAAAACCAGCGTCGCCACTTACGACCCCAACGGTCGCGTCCTGGTGTCCCCGGAAGATGTGCTCCTGACCGAACCGACCCTCCGGATTCAGGGCAAGGGGCTGCGGGTGTGGCTGGCGGAAAAAAGGATGGTCCTCTCCCAACATCGCTTAACGGAAGTCAAGGTGCAAGAAGGGGTATGGAAACATTGAGAGATTACCTGACTCTGGCCCTCATGATGCTGGTGGCCTGGCTTGGCCCGGCTGCCGGGGCGGTCCAGGGGGCGCCGCCGGCGGTTAAACCCGCCGAAGAATTTCCCCTGCACATCGTCGCCAGCAAGTTGGAAGCGGACCAGAATGCCGGGATCGCCACCTTCACTGGGCAAGTGAAGGCCACCTATGGGGAATCCATCTTGTATGCCGATCAACTGAAGGTCTATTTCGTACCCAAGCAGGCTGGGGCCCGGGCCAGCGGAGGGAAAGGGGCCGCGGCCGGGACCGCCCCCGAGGCGGCCGCCGGCGAGAAGGCCGGCGCCTCACCCCTGGATGAGCTGGGAGGCGACCAGATTGACCACATCGTGGCCACCGGCCAGGTGCGCTATGTCCAGGAAGACCGGGTGGCCACCGGTCAGGAGGCCACTTATTATAAGAATAAGAACGAAGTGGTGCTGGTGGGCAACCCCCAGGTATGGCAGAAAGAAAATACCCTGAAGGGGGAGCGGATCATCTTCAACCTCACGGATAACACCATGCGGGCCGAGAGCTCCCACCAGAAGCGGGTGGAGGCCAATCTCTACCCCGCCAAACAACCGGGGGCCGGCGGCCAGGAAGTGGCGCCCTTGCCGGCCAAACCTCGGAAGGATCGCCGGCCTTAAGGTATGCACCGCCTCCGCATCCAGACCCTTACCAAGAGTTATAACGGCCACAAGGTAGTCGACCAGGTCTGCCTGGAGGTTAACAGCGGGGAAGTAGTGGGCCTGCTGGGTCCCAACGGCGCCGGCAAGACCAGCACCTTTTACATGATCCTGGGGCTGCTGCAGCCCGACAGCGGCCGGATCTACCTGGACGGCCAGGATATCTCCACCCTGCCCATTTACCGCCGGGCCCGCCAGGGATTGCAATATCTGCCCCAGGAGCCCTCGGTGTTCCGCAAGCTCACGGTGGCCGAGAACATCATGGCCATCCTGGAGACCCTGGAACCGGACCCCCTGGTGCGCCAGGAGCGCCTGGAACAACTCCTGGCCGAGTTGCGCATCGGCCACCTGGCCCAGCAGAAGGCCTCGTCGCTTTCCGGCGGAGAACGCCGCCGCGTGGAGATCACCCGGGCCCTGGTCACCGCGCCCCATTTCATCATCCTGGATGAGCCCTTTGCCGGCATCGAACCCATGGCGGTCACCGATATCCAGAACATCATCCGGCAGTTGAAGGAACGGGGCTTGGGAGTGCTGATTTCGGATCACAACGTCCGGGAGGCCCTGGGGGTCTGCGACCGGGCCTATATCCTCAACGAAGGGGTGGTCCTGGAGGAAGGGACGCCTTCGATGCTGGTGAACAGCGAACTGGCCAAAAGAATTTACTTGGGAGAAACCTTTAAGTTATAATTTGGGAGTAAATCGCATCTCATCGCAACTCGAAGATTGATCAATGCCCTTAGAGCTTCGCCAGAATCTCAAGCTGACTCAGTCGCTGATCATGACCCAAAAGCTGCAGCAAGCCATCAAGCTGCTGCAGCTCTCCCGTCTGGAGTTAGAGGGCGAAATCCAGCAAGTCCTGGAAAGCAATCCGGTCCTGGAAGACTCCGAAACCCAGTCTCAAGAGAAGCCCGGGGGGGACCTTTTGCCGGAGGCTCCGGGTTTTTCCGGGGAGAGCGAGCCGTCCCAGGAAGGGGCCGGCGAAAACGAAGAAGCCAAGTCATCAAAGGAAGAATGGGACTGGGAAGGCTTCTTGCAAGACCGGCTCATGCCGCCGCCCATGGGCGAATACGAAGAGCGGGAGGCCCTGCCCTTCGAGAGCCTCAACCCCCAAAAAACCACCCTGAAATCCCACCTCATGTGGCAGTTGCACATGGCCGAACTGGACCAGGAAGGCGAGACCATCGGCGCCCTGATCATCGGCAATCTGGATAGGGACGGCTACCTGCGGACCGAAGTTGCGGAGGTCGCCGGGGAGTTGGGAGTCGAACCGGCCCGGGTGGAAGAGGTCCTGGCAGTGGTCCAGGGCTTCGATCCGCCGGGAGTGGCGGCCCGGGACCGAAAGAGTGCCTGCAACTTCAGGTCCGGGTGCTGGGGAACCCGGATCCCCTGGTGCTGGCCATCATCGACGGCCATCTGAACAATCTGGCCAATAAAAATTACCAGGCCATCGCCCGGGAGCTGAAAGTCTCCCTGGAAAAGGTAGGCCGGGCCAGCGAAGTCATCATGCAGTTGGAACCCAAACCCGGCCGGGGCTTCGACAGCGAGGATGTCGACTACATCACCCCCGACGTCCACGTGGAGAAGGTGGGCAACGACTACGTCATCCGCTTGAACGAAGACGGCCTGCCCAGGCTGCGGATCAATTCCTTCTACCTGGAGGCTATGCGGGCTCCCGGCCAGTTGCCGGAGGGGGTGCGCAGCTACATCCAGAAACACCTGGACAATGCCCTGTGGTTCATCCGCAGCATTCACCAGCGTCAGAAGACCCTGTACAAGGTGACTGAGAGCATCGTCCGCTACCAGCAGGAGTTTCTGGATCACGGCCTGTCGCGTCTCAGACCCCTGACCCTGCGCCAGGTGGCCGAGGACGTGCAGATGCACGAATCCACCATCAGCCGGGTGACCACCCATAAGTACGTCCACACCCCCCAGGGGATCTTCGATCTGAAGTTCTTTTTTAACAGCGGCATCAATATGAACCTGGGGGAGCAGATCGCTTCGGAGAGCGTCAAGGATAAGATCCGGCAGCTCGTGCACTCCGAAAACCACGAAAACCCCTGGAGCGACCAGGAGATCGCCGACCTGTTGCGCCGGCAGGACATCCTCATCGCTCGGCGCACCGTTGCCAAATACCGCGGCATGCTGGGGGTGCTCTCCTCCAGTAAACGCAAGAAGCCCGGATTCCGGCGCAAAGGCGCGCCCGAGAATCAGGCCCCTTAATCCCGCCGCGGCCCAAGGCCATCCCACGGGAGGAGCATATGCAAATATCCGTCACTTTCCGGCAAATTGAGCCCTCCGAGGCCCTGAAGAACTACGTCACCGACCGTTTGGGCAAGTTTAACCGTTATCTGGAAGAACCGGTGGAGGCCCACGTGGTCCTGGGTTTGGAGAAATTCCGCCACCTGGCCGACGTCACCATTGACAATAATGGCCGGGTTTTCAAAGGCAAAGAAGAAAATACCGACATGTACGCGGCCATCGACCTGGTGATGGACAAGATCGCTATGCAGTTGAAGAAATTCCGGGATAAACAGCGGGGGCCCAAAGGGGACCGCACCGCCAGGTCGGCGGCGGCAGTGGCAGTGGAGGCCGAGGAGTTTCCGACCCTGCCGGCGGTGCGCCGCAAGCGGGTGGAGGTGCCGTCCCTGCGGGTGGACGATGCCGTGGAGATGATGCAAACCGGGGGGGAAGACCTGGTGGTGTTCACTAACGTGGCCAATGGCGGTTTGAGCATCTTGTACCGGCGTCAGGATGGCTCCTTCGTCCTGGTGGAACCCGATTTGCAATAGGAGAGGCGGCGGTCCTATGAAAATCCTCGAGATCCTGCCGCCGGAAAGGATCATGCCGGACCTGCAGGCCAGCAACAAGCGGGGGGCCCTGGAGGAGCTGGCCAGGACCATAACGGACGGCTCCGACGGGCTGAGCCTGAAAAGCGTCGTGGAAGTGCTGCTGGATCGGGAGCGCCTGGGAAGCACCGGCATCGGCGACCACATTGCCATCCCCCACGGCAAGCTGCCCCAGCTCTCCCAGTTGAAGCTGGCCTTCGGCCGCAGCCTCAAAGGAGTGGACTTCGACTCCATGGACGGCAAACCGTCCCACCTCTTCTTTCTACTGCTGGCTCCGGTCGATGCCGCGGGCCTGCACCTCAAGACCCTGGCCAAGATCTCCCGGATGCTCATGAGCCAGCCCTTCAGGGACAGCCTCATGAAGGCCCAGGGAGCCGACGAGATTTACCGTCTAATCGCCGAGAGAGATGCGGAATTTTAGGTTAATCTCCGCTACTGCGTTGCGTTTCCCGGTTTTCCCAGGCAGGAGGGCAACTCTGAGACATGGCGCCTGAGACCGAAACCCCGGGGCGGCCGGAGCTACCGCCGCTGGCTGCCCCAGTGCTGATCATTACCGGGCTGTCGGGCTCGGGGAAGAGCACGGTGTTGCACGCCCTGGAGGACGTCGGCTATTTCTGTGTCGACAACCTCCCCTTGGGCCTGCTGCCGCGGTTCCTGCACATGCAAACCGGCGCCTCCCGGGACAGCCGCAAGATCGCCCTGGTGATGGACGTGCGTACCCAGGGGTTTTTGCAGAATTATACCCGGGTCTCCCGCCGCCTGGAGGGCCAGGGGTTCAAACTCCACCTCATCTTCCTGGAGGCCGATGAAGAATCCCTCATCCGGCGGTTCAGCCAGACCCGGCGCCAGCACCCCCTGGCGGACCGGGAATCCATCTCCCAGGCCCTGGGGGCGGAACGGGAAGCCCTGGCCGGCCTGCGGCGCCTGGCGCAGCGCCTCATCGACAGCTCCTCTTACACCCCCCATCAACTGCGGGAGCTGATCCAAAAAGAGTATTCCCAGATCCCCTTCCAGCAGCGCCTCTGGCTCCATCTGGTTTCCTTTGCTTACAAAAACGGCATCCCCCCGGGAGCCGACCTGGTTTTGGACGTCCGCTTTCTGCCCAACCCCTACTTTGTGGAGGGCCTGACCGCCCTCACCGGCGAGGACTCCCCGGTCCGGGATTATGTCCTGAAGCAAGCGGAAACCCAGACCTTCCTAAAGCACCTGTTCAGTTTCGTGGATTACCTGCTGCCCTGCTACCAGAAGGAAGGCAAGGCCCACCTCACCCTGGCGGTGGGCTGCACCGGCGGCCAGCACCGTTCGGTGGTCATGGTCAACCTCCTGGCGGAGCACCTGACCCAGGGGAATTTTCCCTTTACCCTCAGCCATCGCGACCTACCGCGGATCTTAGGAGATCATTAATGATCGGTATTTTAATCGTCACCCACAAGGAACTGGCCGAGGCCCTGATGAGCGTCTGGGATCTGATCCTGGGGCGCGGTGAAGGGGTGCAGGCCGTCTCCCTGGACCCCAACGATCCCCCGGAAGTCTCCCGCCAGATGATTCAGCGAGGCCTGGCCCAGATCAACAACGGCACCGGAGCCATCATCCTCACCGACATGCTGGGCGGCACCGCCTCCAACCTGGCCCTGCCCTTCCTCAAGGAGGGCAAGGTGGAGGTGGTTACCGGGGTGAACCTGCCCATGCTGATGAAATTGCCCCAGATTCGCCAGAAGGTCGATTTGCAGGAGGCGGCCCAGGCCTTGAAGCAGTCCGGCCAGACCGGGATCACCGTGGCCAGCGAAGTGCTGCGCCGCAAGAAATGACCCCCGGACTCACCATCCGCGAGGCCGGCCTGACGGATCTTAAATCCGTCTTTGCCATAGAAAAAGAGTCCTTTCCCACCCCCTGGTCCCGCTGGACCTTTCTAGCGGAGCTAACCCAGCCGCTGGGCCACTTCCTGGTGGCCGGCCCCCCTCTTCCCCAGCCCTGGCAACTCTGGGGCTATATCATCTATTGGCTGGTAGTCGACGAGATGCACGTCCTCAACCTGGCGGTGCACCCTGAGCAGCGGCGCCGGGGCGTGGCCCGGGTCCTGCTCCAGGAGGCCCTGCGCCGCTCCCGGGCCCTGGGGGCTAAGGCGGCCTGGCTGGAGGTGCGGCCCTCCAATACCCCGGCTCTGGCCTTGTATGGCTCCTTCGGCTTTAAAGAAGTGGGGCGCCGTCCCAGGTATTACGAAGATACCCAGGAAGACGCCATTCTGCTGGTGCTGGAGTGGGAAGCGTAAAGAATGGGGAAAAAGGGGGAAAGGCGAAAAGGGAGAAAAGGAAAGGAAAGGCAGAGAAAAGTTTTTTACCTTTTACCCTTTTACCCTCTTTCCCTTTTCCCCCTCGCTTTAAACGGTGTTGCACTGGGAACCGCAGCCGGTGCCGGAGCTCCGGGTCTTTTCCAGGTATTGCTTCACCAGTTCTCGCGGGTCCCCCTGGGGGGCGCCGGCGATAACTTCGATGCCCTTGTGGGCCAGCAGCTTCTGGGCCTTGGCTCCCAGGCCGGCGGCGATGACGTGGGTCACCCCCAGCTCGTCCAGCCACTCGGGGATGCCCCCGGGCTCATGGGGAGGCGCGGGCACCAGCTCCTGGGCCTGGAGGTTGCCGTTGCTGGCGGTCAGCAGGGCGAACTGCGAGGCGGCTCCGAACTTGTCGGAGAGCTTGCCGCCGCTCACCGGCAGGGCGAATTTTAAGGCCCCCGGCTGCCGGCGGCTCACCGAGAGAGGTAAGGCCGCCAGCAGCCATTCCACTATGGGGGCCAGGGCCTGGAAAAAGGGGCTGTCCTTGATCTCCAGGAGTCGCCCCTGGTCGGCCGCCTCCACCACCTGAGGGTCGAAGGGCAGGGCCCCCAGGAAGGGAACCTTGGCCTCCCGGGCGATGACCTGGCCGCCGCCCTGCTTGAACAGGGGGAGATCCCCGCCGCAGTGGGGGCAGCGGTAGCCGCTCATATTCTCGATGATCCCCAGGACCTCCATATCGATCTTCTGGCAAAAATTGATGGATTTGCGCACGTCGGCCAGGGAGATCTCCTGGGGCGTGGTAACGATGACGGCCTTGGCGTCGATGATCGTCTGGGCCACGCTCATGGGCTCATCCCCGGTGCCCGGCGGGCAGTCCACCACCAGGTAGTCCAGGTCGTCCCATTGCACCTCGGTAAGGAACTGGCGGATCAGTTGGTGCTTCAGGGGGCCCCGCCAGATGATCGCCATGTCCCGGTCGCGCATCAGCATCTCGATGGAGATGACCCGCAGGGTGTCGAACAGGTCCGCTGGCAGGGGGAACTGGCCGTGCTGGAGGTCCAGGGGTTCTTTGAGGCCCAGCATCCTCAGGACGTTGGGGCCGTGCAGGTCCACGTCCATCAGGCCCACCTTGTGGCCCCGCCGGGCCAGGGACACGGCCAGGGAGACGGCCACGCTGCTTTTGCCCACCCCGCCCTTGCCGCTCATCACCACCAGTTTGTGGCGGATGCGTTTCAGGGCCCGGGTGAGATTCTTCTCTTCCGGGGACGATTCAGAGTGATGGGAGGGGCTGCACCCCGAACAGGATTGGGGCTCCGCCCCGCAGGTCTTGGGGTCCGCGCCCGAAGGGCATTTTTCATCCATATCCAAAGACTCCTTATTAAGGCGATTTACCAGGAAGCGAGGCGACAGGGCAAGAGAGACACTGCCGGAATCGATATCTATTAAAATTTATCGGTTTGGCGCGGTCATTGCAAGAAATTTTGGGGGAGGTGGGGGCGAAACCATCCAGCCTGGGCGCGAAAAAACCGGATGAGCTGGAAATTCAGGTATGAAAACTGGATCGACAGGCGCTAATTTTGATTGAAGCTGCGTAGATATAGCAGCTATTCGAAGGGGGTTTCATTAACATTCACCCATAACCTAATGAAAATAAAAGATTTAATGTTTAGCCTTGTTCTTTTTTCTGTTGTTTTCTTTTCCTGAGATTTTCATAAAACTTTTCCCTAAGTGGCTTTCGCGTTCCTTCTATTAATTTATGAAAAGGGATTAGAACATCATCGCATATTAATTCATTTTGCCAAGAACGAAACTTTTTCCAATCTTCTTCATTTAAATATTCTTGGGGTTGTAAATTTCTGAGCCAAGGTAAGAAGAAGTCGTCGTGCATTATACCAGGATAACCTAAATATCCATATCTTCCACTAGACGAGCTTCCATAAAAACCATTTCTAAATGGACGACCTTCTCCAACTAACCTGGCGATTCGCTCTGCAAAGTCATCTTCTTTCAAAAAATATTTTAACCAAGACCCAAGTAATTGGAGATAGTCCCATGCGTCATCGCCAACCCTTTTATTTGGGTCTGCATTTTCTTGAAGTATTAACTGATAATATTGCATAGCGCATTTTAGCAACTGCTCTTTTATAAAATCACTTTGTCTTTCTTTATAAGCAATCATTCCCATCCCTAATATGGCAAAGAATGGTTGTTGCCAATATACTCCTATATGCCTTTCAGCTTTAAAAAACAATGGTAATAAGTTGTACCATGCATCAAACAATTTGTCTTCCAGGACCGCTTGCCAAGGCTTTCGATTATTCGTAAATAAATCGCTATCCTCTGGGAACTCTTCTTCAGTTTTGTCTTTAATTGGAGTATATTGCTCAGGCAATCCCCTAAGGATAAAGTACCCGGTTTCATATAATGCCTCTACATAATGTGCCGGATTACTAATCCCTTGATTAACTGATGTTTTAGCCAATTCGGTGACAATGCTTATTATTCTCGAAAGATCTTCGATAGTTACTCGCTGTTCCAATTGTTCAGAAAATTTGCGATATAAGATGATAACAAATATATCTTGAATAATAAATTCACTTCTTTTTAGTTTACTCAATAATATATTAGTTGCATCATAAAAATTAAAGGATGGCAATTTCTCAGAAATAAACTGATTTTTCGCTAATTCAAGTATTGTATCTCCTAATTCCTTATTGACATTAAATATACCTATTCCTCTGCCCACCGATACGCATGCGATGGCCCAAAGCTTTAATACTGATTGCAAAGAATAACCAGCTATAAATAAATGATAAAATTCCGGTGATACCAGGCAATTAGTGTGTATCTTTCGAATGGCAGGAATGTAGCTAACGGGGATTACATCGGTATATCCCTTTTGGTAGGCTACAAATGCAATGTTCTTTAATTGTTGAATTGCTTCAGTAGGAGCGGTGGTACGCAGAAGAGTGAAGCATAGCTCAAATGCCTCCTCTAATAAATTTATCCAAAATGTCGAAAGGCTGTGACTCTTCTTCATTCCTGGGTACTCTTTTTGTGCTCCGATTGATTCTGGAAGGCCGGCAATGTCTAACGAACGTATGCCTAAAATTCCACTAACCCTCACAAGGTCTGTAATCATATATTCGTTCGGAGATTTTGATGCACTCTTTAGCAAAGGGGCCATTTGGTTATTAAGGAATGAATAAACCTCATCTTCGCTTCCATAATAACTTGCACGAATATTAGTGTACGCGACAGTTATCTCTATTATAGCAGATAAAATAGCTAAGAGGAGTTCTTGCTGATTTTCTTCAATGGCTTTATTGGCTGCATTGAATAAACTTCTGAGAGATGAAATAGTAATAGCTATCCCCTTATTAGGCGGAGTAAATAAATTCATACGCTCAGGGTCCCGCCAATCCAACCCCAAAAAGCTAAGCACATGCCAAAAACGACTGGGTTTCCCATTTGGTGGCAAAATTGAAGGTTTAAATATTCTTCTAATTTTCCTGCTAAGACTCATTCCGGCATAAATGAATGCTTTGTCAGTTTGAATACCGGTATTAGCAACTGTTATTGTAATAGCTAAGCAAAAGATATTGAGCATAAATAGGAATGGCACTATTATGTTTTTTAGGACACTTGGGTAACCGAACATTAAACAGCAATAAGTAACAAAAAGGCTACAAATAGAGGATACCCATAATGATAAAATAGTCCTATGTTTAATTATCGTCATAGCAATCGAGCTAGAATATTTAGCAAGTAATTGACCCAGCATGAATGTAAAAAGGGCAATTTGCCCTGCTATTATAGCGGCAGCAAGTGGTATTAAGTGGCTAAGAGATTGGATGGTGGGGTCGTTTAAATTTGACGATATTTCTGTCCAGGGAGAATGCAATAAGTATACAATAATAATTGTAAAGGCAAATGGGAGGTATATTAACAATAGAACTAACCAGAAATGGACATAGAAAAAATCAATTTGCTTTTTTTTGATTATATATGAACTTATTATTCTTTTTAAGTTAATTACCCTATTTAAAAAAATAGTTTGTCTCTTAAGAATTTCACTAGAAATAACCAGAAAAGTAATAAAAACTATAGGGAATATATAAGTTATAATGCTATAATCCGCATAAAGAGTGGATAGATAACATGAACATAATAATACAATATATGATAAAAAGGCAACCGATAAAGCTATAGAATAGAATGTAATACTTATTTCGCGGTAATAGTGAGCCTTAGGAATTTGTTCGCTGGCTTTTGTTGCAGCGTCTCTTTCCATTAATTGTCTTATATAATCAATCATTAACTATTATTCCTGCGTCGTTTCTGATTTTTTTAAATTATTGGAGCGGAGGGATTTGAAATTTGCCCTTATAAAAGAAATGTGCCGCCACCAAGTAGTGATGAATATTGACAATATATAAATAAGCCCTAGAATATAAAAGGCTGTATTTATTTGCTGAATGGTTATGCCAATAACTGATTTAGTTAATGAAAAGATAATTCGTATGAACACATTTAATATTACAATAAATATAAAAGCTGTTATAATGTCAAAGAGAGAATAAATAAGCACATTTAGCCAAATATTTTTTAGATATTTGATGCATACTCCATCGGGCTTTGGTGCTTGGGATTCACTGGCTTTTAAGTTCATTTCATCTAGCATGACATCATTTCCTCCGTGCATCAAATATATCACTGAAAATACTGAATTTAAATCTAAACTTTAACCAGCAAAATTAAACTCGCAAATCAGAAGATAGGGATAAAGACTATCTTGCCAAACTGCGCACATATACTCAGAGAGGCAAAAATTGCCGAGATGATCTCTAGATGCTCCAAGATATTTTGGGGAGCGGGTGGCTTTAGATGCCTGCCGCTTTCAGGTAAGGACTACAGCCGAAATCTCTTCTCCGCAGGGCGGCGCTCAGGCACATAGGCATGGGGCAGCTTTCCCTCGTTCCATTCCCGGGACACATAAAGATTGCAGTAGCAACTCCCATATGCAGCCACATCCGGCCCCCGATACACACACGGACAGATAATGTCCTGATCCCATTGCCGATCCTCCGCGGCCAGCCGGCAAGGACAGCACATGTAGCCATAGCGTTTTTGGTTGATCAACAACCCTTCCAAGAGATCAAAAACCCTCTTTTTATTTTTATTAAAATAGTAGCCCTTGGCCTCTTGGCTTTTCTTTAGACCATCGTAAAGTTGTTCAGCCTTCATTTGATTCCGAGTATCTCCTTGATTTCTTTTTTTTGCAGGCCAACAATGACGCGATCGCCGATAACGATGGTAGGGAAAGCGCACTCCGGACTTAATTCCTTAAGTTCCATCAGAGCCTTCTTTCTTTCTTCTGGAGCTAACTTATCAACGTCTATACATTTATACGCAATCCCGCACTGACTCAAAAATTCCTTGGTATCTCTGCAATGAATGCAGGTACTCAATGCATAAAGTTTGACATCACACTGGTGGTTCATTTTGCCCTTCCCGGTTTGATTTTCGAAGCTTCGTTTTATTAGAAACTAACAACCTTCCATTCACAGGCCGGAGGCCGGCGCCACTATTTTTACTGGCTTCTGACTACTCGAGAACTCTGTGAAGGTCCCTTCACCTGTCATTCTGAGGGAGCGAAGCTACCGAAGAATCTCATAATTTACAAGCAAATACGAGATCCTTCGCTTCGCTCAGGATGACAAAATGACTTTTAGCAGAGGTCTCTGCTCTGCTACTGCTCCTTCCAGGTCTTGCGGCTCAGCTCGATCTTCTGGCGCACCGTTTTCCAGGCCTCCTTGGTGAAGAAGGACTCCCGCCAGCGCTGCACCATGCGCGCGAACAACTCGTAGGGCAGCGCCAGGGTGATCTCATCGGGCTTGAGGAACTTGCGGTCCGAGGGGTCCCAGCCGCCGAGCACCGCTTTGAGCTGGCCCCGCTCCAGGTACTTCAGGGGCCAGGCGACGATGTTGGTGCAGCCCGCGCCGAAGGGGGATTGCACCACCTCAAAGTCGTTGGTGACGAAGGTGGCCAGTTGATGGAGGCCGGAGATGGTTTCGGCCCGGCCGAAAAAGATCACCACCTCGGGGGTTTCGTCAGGGCTGAATTGACTGAGTTGTTTGAAAACGCAGAACTGCTCCGGGGCCGGCCTGGGGTCCATGACCTCGAAGAAGCGGCGCACCGCCGCGGGTGAGTCCAGGTAGCATTCGCCTTCGAAAACCCCAGGCTGGCCAGTGGAGACGTAATGGACGATGCGCTCCAACTGGGGCTTCAGGAACCCCAAATAGAAGGCGCCCCCCAGGCAGCCGAAGCGGGTCTGGTCGAAGCAGGCGGGGCGCTTCAGCCTTCGGGCCCGCCAGAGCACCCCGATGACGCAGGAGAAATTGGCGAAGGTCGCTTCCCAATCCAACTCGCCGGCCCTCTCCTGCTCCGCGCTGGGCAGCACCGCGGCCTGGGGGGAGATGGCCTCCCGGGGGGCCACGGGGGTGTAGTACAGGCCCAGGGGTTCTTCCCGCAGGCCCAGGATATCGCAGAAGGCCTTAATTTCCGGAAGATCGTCTTGAATGGTCATTTGCCGCCCTTCCCTTTTAGAAAAATCCTTTGCCGCGAGCTTTGGTGTCCCGCCCGTA
>CAWEWX010000045.1:0-53004 GCA_963812655.1 uncultured delta proteobacterium
TAGGCTAACCATCGGTAATTTCAGGAATTATTTTCCTGGCCTACCTTGGCATGATCCTTGGATCAATACCTGCCAAAACCTTTGCCGCGGCTATTCCCGGCCAACCCTAGTAAAGGAGACACGGATGCCAGACCCGGTCGAAGGGTTATCGTCCCCGAACCCTGGAATGGAGTTGCATTATACCCCCAGCCGCCCGGATGGCGCCCCCTACCCGGATGTCTTGCCGTCCGTCCTGGTCGTCGATGACGATGACCAGTACCGCAAGATTCTCCTGAACTATCTGAAGGTAATCCGCTGTGCCGGCAGAGGCGCCGCCAATGCCCCCGAAGCCCTGAAAATCCTGGCTAAGGAGCGGATCGACCTGGTGGTCAGCGACCTGAAAATGGAAGGCATGGATGGGGTGGAGTTGATGCAAGAGGCTCACCAGACTTATCCCCAGGTGCCTTTCATTATGATGACCGGTTATGCCCCCGAATATTCCTATGAAGCCATTATTAATGCCGGGGCCAGCGACTTCATTGCCAAGCCCTTCTCCCTGGGGGAATTGAAAGCTAAGATTTGCCGGATTCAGCAAGAAAAGGACATCCTACAGCAACTTCAACAGAGCTTAGCCAGGGTCAAAAAACTCTTTGAGGACACGGTGGGGGCCCTGGCTTCCACCCTGGAACAGAGAGATCCATATACCGCCGGGCACCAGAATCGCGTCGGCGACTTGGCCTGCGCCATCGCCCGGGAAATGGGGCTCCCGGAAGAACGAGTCGAGGCCCTGCGCCTGGCCGCCTTCGTCCACGATATCGGCAAGGTGGGAATCCCCGCCGAACTTCTGGCCAAACCGGGAAAATTGACCCCAGTCGAAATGAGCCTGATTAAGGTTCATTGCCGGGTAGGTTTTGACATCTTGAATACCATCGAATTTCCCTGGCCTCTCGCCGAAATGGTCCTCCAGCACCATGAAAGGGTTAACGGTTCGGGGTATCCCCTGGGACTTAAGGGGCCGATGATTCGGTTGGAGGCCAGGATCCTGGCGGTGGCCGATGTGGTGGAAGCCATGTGCTCCCATCGCCCTTACCGGCCGGCCCTGGAATTGAGCGCCACCCTGGAAGAAATCTCCAAGAATCGAGGCGTGCTCTATGATGGCGAGGTGGTGGATGCCTGCCTGCGGCTGTTCCGCGAAAAAGGATTTAGCTTCGGCAGCTCCTAAAGTGGCGTTATTATCAATCTATATGCGGTGCAGCAGGGGTGCAGTTGAACATCGGCCCCCAGGGTTTCAATATTACCAGGCAATAGAAAATGAATACTCTACGAGGGTATATTATCGGGGCCATAATCATAGGGGGCTTCTTTGGCAAAGGGGCGTTAACCAGATGGGAACTTCTGCCTATCTTA
Source organism: uncultured delta proteobacterium (assembly GCA_963812655.1). GTDB lineage: Bacteria > Desulfobacterota > Desulfobaccia > Desulfobaccales > 0-14-0-80-60-11 > JAPLJC01. Next base: position 1,387 of record CAWEWX010000045.1, read on the forward strand.
TCCTGATAATCTCGATCCTGCTGCAAGTGGCGGCCGCCGTCCTGGCCCTGCGCCTGGTGTGGATCACCGATAAAATTGTGGCCTGGATCTTTGTGGCCGGGGGCATCACCCTGATGGCCGCCCGCCGCGGCGCCACCTTGTATGATTGGCTCACCCAGGGGCCGATGTTTACCCCCGCCGTCCTGGCCACCGAGATCTTTGGCGTGGTTTCCTCCGGTTTCCTGCTTCTGGGGCTCGCCTTGATCGGCCCTCTGTTTCTCGGGCTTAAACGCCGCTCCGACGAAAGCCTCATGGAGAGTGAGAAGAAATATCGCCTACTGGCGGGAACCATCCCGGCGGTGGTTTTTCGGGGATACCGCGACGGCGCGGTGGAGTTCTTCGATGATAAAGTGGCGGAGGTGGTGGGCTATGAAAAGGAAGCCTTCAACAGTGGCCACCGCAAATGGACCGACCTCATTCATCAGGAAGACCTGGAACCGGCCAAGGCGATATTGCGCCACGCCCTGACAACCAATGGGTTTTACGTGCGGGAGTATCGGGTCAGACATCGGGATGACCGGCTGATCTGGATCCAGGAACGCAGCCAGGTAGTCTTGAACCAGCAGGGGAAAATCGATTACATCAGCGGGGTCTTTTTCGATATCACCGATCGCCGGCAGACCGAAAATGCCTTGCGAAGTTCCAAGGAGGAATTGACCTCCACGGTCCAGGCGCTGGAGAAGCGCAATTACGAACTCACTCTGCTCAGCGAAATGGGCGACATGCTGCAGAGCTGCGCCAGCGCCGCGGAGGCCCACGGGGTCATCGGCAACTTCCTCCAGCAAATCTTCCCTGAAGATGCCGGGGCCCTCTCAATAATCGATGGGGGCAGCAAATTATTGAAGGTCGTGGCTGTCTGGGGGGGCATCCCCATCACCCAGGAGGTCTTTCCCAAAGAGGAGTGCTGGGCGCTGCGCACCGGGAGGATTTTGGGAACCAGCGAGCGCCACGCCGGTCTTTGCCACCACCCCGATGCCCCCCAGGGAGTCGAATTTCTCTGCCTGCCGATGGTGGCCCAGGGCGATGCCTTGGGAGTGTTGCGCCTTCAATGCCGGAGCAACCCTTGCCTGGATGAATCCAAGAGGCAGTTGGCTGTGACCGTGGCGGAGCATACCACCCTGGCCCTGGCCAATCTGCTGCTGCGGGAGACCCTGCACCACCAGTCCATCCGCGATCCCCTCACTGGTTTGTACAACCGCCGCTACCTGGAAGAGGCCATGGAGCGGGAGATCTACCGGGCCGAACGCCATCAATGCTCCCTGGCGCTCATTATGCTGGATGTGGATCATTTTAAGCAGTTCAACGACCGATTCGGCCACGATGCCGGCGATGAGCTACTGCGGGAGCTGGGTAAGTTTCTCATGGCCAGGACTCGCCAACCCGACTTTGTCTGCCGCTACGGCGGGGAAGAATTCTTGGTGATCCTGCCGGAAACCACCCTGACGGCGGCGGTCAACAAAGCCGAGCAATTGCGGGAAAAGTTCAGACGCCTCACCATCGTGTACCAGGGACGGATCCTGGGCCGGACCACCATCTCTTTGGGGGTGGCCGCCTTTCCGGAACATGGGATCACCCCCAAGACCCTGATCCAGACAGTGGATAAAGCTCTCTACCGAGCCAAGGAGGAGGGCCGGGACCGGGTGGTGGCGGCCCCCGTGGTTGGGGAGGAGGCGGAAGCAGCCACGAAATCCGGGGCAGTGGCTGTTTCTTAGACTGCGGGAAGATCGCTGGCTGGGAGGGGGATAAGAGGGATTCCCTAAGACCCTCGCCGTTCCCCAGAAACCTGGGGCGGGTGTTATACCCGCCCTAATTTTTTGCCCATTCGATTTCCGATAGGAAGTCTGAGCCATCTGAGGGGGTAAGATTTTCTCAACTATGATATCCTGCTCAAGAGATAAGCGGCAGGGGATCGTGTTTCACCGGTGAGGGGAATATGAGAATTTATGCTTAGGCAGGAGAAATATTGGCCGGCCCGGTGGCAGAGGCAGTCAAAACAACCTATTTTTTAATAATATTCAATAGTAATCCCATTGATCTATAGAATTAAAGATATCGTGCTGTTGCTGGTGGTCTTCGGCAGTATGGCGGCAGGGGTGGCCTGGCCCGCCGAGACCCGGTTATTAGGCGCCTACCTGTCGTGGATGCTGATGGGTTTGCTGTTTTTGGCCTTTCTGAAGGTGTCTCCGCCGGCCATTTGGAAGACCCTGCGGCGCTATCCCGTAAAGCTGGCCATGTTGATCTTGGCCAAGTTGATCCTGCTGCCCTGCATCCTTTACCTGGCGGTGGTAAAACTTATCCCGGCCTACGCCCTAAGTGTGTTCCTGCTGGCCGGGGCCTGCACGGGTTTGTCTGCCCCCTTTTTTGCCGGTATGGTCGGGGCCAACATTCCACTGGTGCTGGCCATGACCGTGGTGACCACGTTGTTGTTGCCGGTAACCCTGCCGCTGATCGTCAAAGTCCTGATTGGCCGGGAACTGCATGTCCACCTGGCGGGCCTGGCCGGATTATTGGCGGCCATGATCTTCGTGCCTTTTCTCACCTCGTGGCTCTGCCGGCGAGTGTCGCCGAAGCTGTCGGACTGGATGGAGGAGCACTCCTACCCCATCTCCCTGGTCCTGTTCGCGGCCCTGAACCTGGGCGCCTTTGGTCTCTATGCGCCGTTCTTGAGAGCTCATCGGGCTCAGGTAGCTTTCGCCGTGTTGCTGGGCTTCGGTCTCGCGGCGTTGCTGGCGAGCACCGGGATGATCCTGTTCCGGTCCAGCCCGCCACCCGAAAGGATCGCGGCGGCCGGCGCTCTGGGCTGGATCAATAATGTCCTGGTCATTGTTATAGGCAGTTATTTCAATGATCCTCTCAGCTCGGTGATGGCCGCCCTTTATATGATTCCCTATTATGTCCTGATCATTCCCCTGAGCCATCTGATCCGGACCTTGAGGCATCGACGAGATATCGGCAATCTCCAGCAGTATTATTAATCCGGGCAGTTATCCAGCGCCTCCCCTAGAAACGACTTCGGGGCGGTTTTTCATCCCGCCCCGACGACCCGGCCCACTATTCCCTCACCAGACTACCGGGAGCCATACAGAATGGCCCGGGGCACCGATTTGACCTCCGCGGTTCCGGTTAAGAGCATAGCCTGAATAAGCTCGCTTTTCATTTTATGGAGCAAAAAGGCCACCCCTTCGCGGCCGCCGCCCATAACCCCGATAACCAGTGGCCGGCCCACGAGAACCGCATCGGCCCCCAGGGCCAGCAGCTTGAGAACATCGCTGCCGGAACGCACCCCACCGTCGGCAAAAATCAGCAGCCGGCCTTTGACCCGGGCCACAATGGCGGGAAGGACCTCGGCCGCCCCCGGGGTGTGATCGAGAACTCGCCCCCCATGGTTGGAGACCACGATGGCCCCGGCGCCGGCGGCCAGGGCAATCTCGGCTTCCTCAGGGGTCATGATGCCCTTGAGGATAAAGGGCAGCCGCGTCGCGCCGATCAATTCTTTGATTTCCTCGAAGCTTTTGGGGCCGACGGGTTGGCCTCTGAGGGCCATAGTAATCAAACCGGCCCCGTCCATATCCATGCCCACCGCCAGGGCGCCCGCGGCTGCGGCCGCCTGGAGATATTTGCGGGCCTCCTCCTGGGCTCGGGGTTTAGCAACGGGAATGCCTTTGCCGTGATGATCGGCGATGGCCTTCAGACCGCCGGCATACATCTGCGGATCAGGGCCGTCGCCGCACATGCCCAGGGTGCCGGCCAACAGGGACCCGGCGATAATCTCCTGGAGGAAACCCTCTTCCGAAATTTTGCCGCCCATATTGTGGGAGGCGCCGGTCATGGGCGCGGCCAGGATGGGCATGGAGAGCTTTTCGCCCCACAGCTCGAAGGAAGTATCCGGCGCCTTGACCTCATGTAAGGTGCGCATATTGAAGCGATACCGGCCTAAGGCTTCCAGGTTGGCTGAAAAAGCACTGCCGGTACCGACGCCGCCCATGCCGGGCACTTCGCCGGCGCAGGCCCGGCCGTTGCAAACCGGGCAGACCCGGCAATAGCCCTTTAATTTTTCTTTGGCATGTTCCCGCAATTCCGCTAGGTCCATCTTTCCTTCCTTTGGGTGAGGTTGGGGCTCACCACCTCCGGGGTTCGGCCAGGCAGACGCCAAAGGGTTGGCGTTTGGGCTGGGCACGGTCTCGAGTTGCCAATTATTAGGATAGCAAAAGATCGCAGGTCTGGAAATGCGGCCAGGGATGGTGGGAGGTCTTTTTTATTAGGGCGCCCTAAAAATCAAAGCGCACCCCCAAGTTGACCATGTGGGAGGTGAAACTGCGGCCAATTTCGGCGTTGTAGCGGCCCGTGAGCGCCAGGCCGTTGGTCAGTTGGGCCGTGACCCCGGCCCCCACCAGCAAGCTGTCGGTGTCGCCGTTGAAGCCGTTGGTGGCGAAGGCTCCCCCCAATTCACTGAGGCTGGCGTTGATCACCCGGTTATCCAGGGCAAAATCGTGGGCCCAGCCCACCTGGACCTCCGGAGTGATCTGGTACCCGGCGGGGGCGCCAAAGGTCCTGGCCAGGCGCGCCCCCAGGGTGCTGCGCAAGGTCTGGGCCTCGTTGGCCCGGACGCTGAGGTCCAGGTCGTCGGCCCCAGTTTCAGTGAAAGGATTCTGGTGGAGGTAGATATAAGCCAGCCCGGCCATGGGGGTCAGGAACCAGTTCCGGAGGGAGAAGTTGACGCCGCTGCGCCATTGCGCCGTGAAGTCATGCCCCGTCTGGCTGCTGGTGGCCTGGCGGTTGACCATGGGCATCAACGAGCTGTCGCTCACGATCAGGATATTGCGGGTCGCCCCGGCCCAGTCGACCCCGCCGGAGAAGACGCCGTCCATGAACCAGCGAGGGGTGAAATAGCTGCCGTAGAGGCCGAACTTGCCGTAGTTGACGGTCGCGTTGCCGCCGCTCTGATCCCAGTTAAGGCCGGTCCCCAGGTAGGCGGCTCCAAATCCCAGGATGACGTCCGGGCGGGGTTGCCAATCCACCCCGCCCACAAAGCCGCCGGTGTTGTAAGCAAAGCCGGCGCGGTCGCCGGAGCTCCCCTGGCTCCCGAACTCCCCCACCCCCCGGGCCCAGATGCCGATGCCCCGGTATCCGACCTGGGCCGGCAACATGCCGGGAGCAACCATCCGGGGGTCGCTGTAGCCGCAGACGTAGGCCAGTTGGGCCAGCCGGCCCAGATCTCCGGGCACGGCGGCCGCCGACTCCCCCGGGCCGCCGGCCAGGCCCAGGCGCAGGGCCTGGCTACGCTGCATCAGGGCGTCGCCGAACAAGAGGTTGGCCCTGACCCCCAGGGTGGAAAACGCGTCATAGCGTTCGGGACTGATCTGCTGCATGGCGGCCCGCAGCGGCCCGGGGCCGTAACCGGCATAGTTCAGATAATCCAGCAGGGTATAGACGTTTTCCATATCGCTGTACGGCCGGGGGATGAATTGATCCAGATAAGCCGCCACCCGCCCGGGGTTGCCGCCGCCGGCGGTGGGCTTATACAAGAGGGCCTGGGGCCCCAGTGCTTGCCCGTGCAGATAATTAGCGGTGGAAATATAGTTATAATATTGCCCGCCGTTATTGGTGTAATCCGTCAGGGGCACGGCAGGGTTGGCCTGGTTATAATAATAAGTGGTCAGCTTGCTCATGATATAAGTCTGTTGTCCGCCGCCCTGGCCCCAACCTGAAATGGGCCCAGCATAACCGGTCCACAGGGCCGCGACGTTGGCGGGCACCACCACGTAGGTAATCATGGTAGGCACCGCCGGCAAAGCAAAAAGGTTCTGGATTTGCTGGGGAGTTAAACCCCGGACCTGATCGGCCCGCATGACCCAGCCACCTACCTGATTGATATTCGCACCCGGAGCATACATCCGGACAAAATACAAAGGCTGCGACGGCATAATCGCCGGTATGCCCTGATTCGCGGGGAAGGGAGCATAATAGGTTTGCGGCACTTCACTAAAATATGAATTTTTATAAGCCAATATTCTATTGACCGTCCCCGCTTGAGAAAAATCGGTTGCCCCTGATTCCCAGATCTTGAGGGTGGCGCCGACGGGCAGGACCAACCCCGGCGGCACCGGGGACACCTGGGCGGCGGCCGGACCCGGGAAGAAAGCCGTCGCAGTAAATAAAGCGATTAGAAAAAAGCCAAGCCCGCATCCCGGTTTATGCCAACCAGCCCTTTCCATATCCCCCTCCCCCCAATTAGCAGACTTGGCAGATTGGGAAAAAAGCCCCGCCAACTTAGGTCCCCACCTGCGCCAGTTTTTCCCAGGCGTTATCGACAGAATCCGGTCAATCAATTAATCTCGAGTAAGGCCAAAAGGTGCCGGCAGCCGATGGCTTGCCGGGATCGGCGCCTGGCAGGGGGACGGGAAAAATTGCGGATATGATCTGGATAAGGGAAGTTTTCAGGGCTGGATAGGTTCCCAGTCCCGGCAGCTGGCGAACCACTTTGCACAAATTTCTTGGCCCTTCTCACTTCTCCCTGGCGGGGGAGGCAAGAAAACGGAATTAACCGAAGTTATGGATCCTGATGCCAGCTTATCCTCAGAACTCCATCTGCACTCCGATTTCCAAGACCTTGGCCGGAGAGATATTCAAATAGGTGGACCGGCTGACCGCATTGCGGAGCATAAAGGTGAAGAGAAACCTTTGCCACCTGGTCATATTTCTTTTGCGGGCCGGAACGAGGTTTATGCGGCCCAGGTAATAAGTCACATTGTCAAGATCGATAGGCACGCCCAGTCTGTGGGCTTTTGCCAGTAATTCAGGGACATCCGGAGTTTCCATAAACCCGATATGGCCGGTAACACTGAATACTCCATGCCCCAACCGGTGGGTTTCCACCCGCTTATGTTCCTCAACTTCCGGGACATCACTGGTCAGGACGGATAAGATTATCAGGTTTTCGGGCAAAGCCCTGGTCTGGGTAAGATAGCGGAGCAACATGGGCGGCACTTCTTTGTGGAAGGTGGAGAGAAAAACCCCGGTCCCGGGCAGGCGCAGCGGGTTTTCGGCCGCGATCTTTTCCATAAACTTTTCTCTGGCGACGGTCATGGAAATCACCTTCAAAGCCAAGGTTTTCCAGCCGTCCCACCAGGTGACCATGAGGAACATGATGACCAGGGCCATGCCCATGGGGAACCACCCGCCCGAGAGGAATTTGCCCAGGCAGGCGCTGAAATAGGTGAGGTCCATAGCCCAAAAAAAGAGGCAGAGGGACAGGGCCTTAACCAGGCTCCACCGCCAAATCCGCCTGGCGATGAAATAAAACAACACCGAGGTGATGAACATGGTGCCCGTCACCGCAATGCCGTAAGCGGCGGCAAGATTTTCGGACTCCTTGAAGTAAAGAGCCAGCACGATTGCGGCCAGCATCATCATGACGTTCACATCCGGGGCATACACCTGGCCCTCGGCCATTTTGGAAGTGTGCAGGACCCGCAGGCCGGGGAGGAAACCCAATTGCATGGCCTGCCTGGTCAAGGAAAAAACGCCGGAAATAATCGCTTGGGAGGCGATAATGGTGGCCACCGTGGCTAAGGCTACCATGGGATAGAGGAGCATCTGGGGAACCAGGTGGTAAAAAGAGTCTGCGGCGCTTTGAGGATCGGCCAGAATGAGGGCTCCCTGGCCGAAATAATTGCAGAGAAGGGCCGGCAGCGCCAGGAAATACCAGGAAAGGCGGATGGCTTTCGCTCCGAAATGCCCCAGATCCGCATAGAGAGCTTCACATCCGGTAATGCAGAGAACCACCAGGCCGAGGATGAAAAATCCATGCAGGCCATTGTGGAGAAAAAATTGGAGGGCGTACAGGGGATTGACCGCGGCCAGGATTTCGGGCCGGGTGGCGATGGCCATGAGGCCCAGCCAGGCCAGGACCACAAACCAGAGAATCATCACCGGACCGAAAAATTTGCCGATGCGGCCGGTTCCATGTCTTTGGGCCCCAAAAAGGAGCAACAAGACCATACAGGTTAAGGGCAGGACCAGGGGTTTGGCTTGGTTGGTAGCCACTTCCAGGCCCTCCAGGGCGGACAGGACGGAAATGACCGGAGTGATAAGTCCATCGCCATAGAGCAGGGCCGCGCCGAAGAGCCCGCCCAGGACCAACCCCCGCCCCAAGTTGGGCCCCATGTTCTTGTGGAGCAAGGCCAGCATGGCAAAGACGCCGCCTTCCCCCTCATCGTCGGCGCGCATGATGAACAAGAAATACTTGATGCTCACCACCAGCATGAGCGACCAAAAAATCAGGGACACCAACCCCAGGATATTGGGGGGCGTGGGGGCCAGGGCGGCATGGCCGGTAAAACATACCTTAACCGCGTAAAGGGGGCTGGTGCCGATGTCGCCAAAGACGACCCCCAAGGCGCCGATGACCAGGATATGCGTCTTTTCTGTGAGCTTATGGCCCATATTGCCCGGGATTGCTGCGATGATCCGCCAGGGGCTTGATCTGCGGCGGTTATTTCACCTTTTTAGTCCCCTCCCACCACACCGGGGCCGCCTCCAGGCGCGCCGCCTCCACCAGGCTATTGATGGCCTCCTGGGATTCGGGGGTGGTTTGGAAACCCGGCAGTTGCACCACCTGGCAGAGGAGACTGACCGCATTATCCACCGTGATGGTTTTCAGATGGATGACCAGGTCATAAAGGGTGGCGTCCCACCAGTCGGCCCCATATAAATGTGAGGGCCCATTTGCGCCTCTCCTCGTCATCCTTGATGATGAGCTCCCGGGCTCTGGCGGCCGAGATGCCCTCCCGCTTCACCTCATCGGCCACCCGGGCTTCCAGGTCGCCCACGATGCGCACCTTGAGAACGTGGGGGATATCTTGCAGGAAGAAATGCCCAAATAAGCCATGGTACACCAGGTTGTCTTTTTGCACATATTTCAAGAGCGCGGTGCGGATATAGGCCACGTACCTTTCTTTTTGCCGCGTGAGCCGGTTCAGGATGGAGGGAGCGTCCTGAATGGCCCGGATGAGTTTAATCTCCGGGATATTGAATTCTTCGGAGGCCTCCAGCAGGATGTCCCGGGAAATACAGGTATAGCCTAACTTTTCCGCCAATTTTTCGGCTACTTCTTTGCCCCGGAAGTAGGATCCCCTGGAAATAGTGATGATGGCCATCTGCTGTTCCTTTCTGCCCGTTCGAGGGTGCTTGGTTATCGGCCCAGGACCGGCGGCTCATAACGGTCGAAGGTTGTAGAAAGGCGCGCTCCTTCGGAGAAAAACCTGGGGCTAACCGGTGCCCCAGGTTATCATAGTTGCTAAACTTTTCAAGAGTTCCTTTGAGGCCATAGGCTACCGCAGCGTCACGGTGGAAATGCGGCGTCAAGAACGGAAGCTTTGTCGAGGTTTGCTTCTGGCCAAGTAATCCCCCAGAGGGTTTTTTTAACGGCAGTGGCCCAGGCGGCCGCCTAATCCCGGTTCAGGAAAATAATAGCCACGGGAGAGATGATGCAACGAAAAGGAGATAATCGGGACTCTGCCAGGGCTATCCTTCTCGTCAGCTTCATTTTTTTCGGTAGCGGCGTTTGCGGCCTGATTTACGAAGTGGTCTGGCTCAGGATGCTGGCCAGGATCATGGGGGTGACTATTTATGCCACCTCCACCGTGGTCGCAGCATTTATGGCAGGTTTGGCCCTGGGAAGCTTTCTGTTAGGGAGATTCATCGACCAGCGGGAAGACCCCTTAAGGGTATACGCCATCCTGGAAGTATTGATCGGCGCCAGCGCTTTGCTGGTTCCCCTCATATTTTCCCTTTCCCTACCTCTTTATAGATATCTCTATGCAACCAGTGGTGAAAACCAACTTCTGATTACCGTGCTGAGAACGTTTATCTGTTTTTTTGCCTTAGTTTTACCCACCACATTAATGGGAGGCACCCTGCCCACCTTAACCAGCTGGCTGGTTAAACGAGGCAATTTGTTTGGCAAAAGTTTTGGTCTCTTGTATGGGATTAATACCCTGGGGGCGGTATTTGGCGCATTGATCAGCGGTTTCGTAACCCTGGAGTTTTTTGGTGAATTAAGGACTATTCTTTTAGGGGTGTTTCTCAATTTCTTGGTCGCCGGGTTAGCCTACACTATTTATCAGAAGGAGGTCAAAACGCCGGAGGGCCCCGCCCTTGACCAGGCGTTGCCTGGGGCCACGCTCCGCAAGATCTCTCCTTACTCGGATAAAATCCGCCGGGTGGTATTGCTGGCCTTCATGCTCAGTGGTTTTACCTCCCTGGCGTACGAGGTTATCTGGACCCGCCAGCTTATCTTATTTCTACAAACTTCAATTTACGCTTTTTCCGGGATGCTGGCGGTCTTTTTAACCGGCATTGCTTTGGGCAGCATCTTTATGCGGAATAGGGCGGATAGATTGGTCCGTCCCCTGGTGATTTTTGGCATCCTGGAGTTAGTGATCGGTTTTTTATCCCTCAGCAATCTCTATCTGTTTCCGGTCTTTGACGGCTTTTCCATTCATACGGTGGTGGACCGCATCTGGGTTTCTCTGGCCGCCACGGTTATGATCGTCTTTCCTTTGACTTTTCTTTTCGGCATGATCTTTCCCACCGCCAGTGTCTGCTATGCCAGAGATATTTCCAAAACCGGGGCCGCGGTGGGCGGGCTGTATAGCGCCAATACCATTGGTAGTATTTTCGGGGCATTGCTGGCGGGATTCTGGTTAATTCCCTTCTGGGGTTCTACCAATGCGGTGGTGCTGCTGGCCTTGCTGAATGCGGGCTTGGGCCTCGTGCTTTTATGGATGGATAGTCGCGGCGCCCTGCGCACTAAAATAGGCTACTTAACGGTTATTCCCCTCTTGTTTCTGTTAATTTTTCAAGTTAAAGCAAAAGATCCTTTCCTGTCCACCCTAGTCCGAGAGAATTCAAAAAATTAAACAAGACTAGTTGTGAGGAAAAAGATTGTCCATTTGGGATATTTTATAATAAAGAGGGGATCCAAGGAACCGTAACGGCGTTTGCGATAAATAATGAAAAGTATTTATGGATTAATGGCATAGGGATGACCTATTTGTGCACCGAAACGAAATTGATGGCGCACCTGCCGGTCATCTATGCTCCCCAGCCTCCCAAAGAGATGTTGATCATCTGTTTCGGCATGGGGACGGTTCTTAAATCCGGGACTGTCTATGCAGATTTAAATATCACTACCGTAGAACTGGTCCCGGAAGAATATAAAATCTTTGGATTCTATCACAAGGATGCCGAAGAGATTCTAAAGAGGAAAAATGTTCACCCGGTCGTTAATGACGGGCGCAACTACATTTTATTATCTCCCCAGCGATATGACATAATTACCGTGGATCCCGCCCCCCCTACATATAGTGCTGGAACTGTCAATCTTTATACCAGGGAATTTTTTCAACTCTGCAAAGGGCGGTTATCTCCGGACGGCGTCATGTGCCTCTGGTTCCCCGGGGGGCGGGAGTCCGAAGTAAAGAGCCTCATAAGAACCTTTTACTCGGTTTTCCCCAACATGAAAGTGTACGTCGGCCCACATGGATGGGGCTTTTATTTTATCGGCACCATGAAGGAGATTTCCGAAAGTGAGGTCCGGCAGAATATGGAGAAGGCCTTTGGCAACCCTGCCATTATCAAAGATTTGAGTGAGTATGATGATTCTTGCATAAGCGAGACACAACTGCAGCAAATGTTTCTCTGGGATAGTAATGAGATAAAGTCCATTGCTGCGGATGGAGTTTTAATTACTGATGATTACCCATATACGGAATTCTTCTTATGGCGGAATCTGCTTAAAAAAGAGCCATATTATCAACCCCTGCCGCGGCTGATGCAGGGAAATAACTGGCCCGAGAGGGCCGGTGACGCCGAGGCCCATGACAACCTGGGGCTGGCCTTGGCGGCCCAGGGGAAGCTGGATCAGGCTATCGCCCAGTATGCCGAGGCCCTGCGGCTGAAGCCCGATCTGGCCGGGGCCCATAACAACCTGGGGCTGGCCTTGGCGGCCCAGGGCAAGCTGGATGAGGCTATCGCCCAATATACCGAGGCCCTCCGGCTTAATCCCGCTTATGCCGGGACCCATAACAATCTGGGGCTGGCCCTGGCGGCCCAGGGGAAGCTGGATCAGGCCGTGGCTCATTATGCCGAGGCCCTGCGTCTCAATCCCGATCTGGCCAAGGCCCAGAACAACCTGGGGCTGGCCCTGGCGGCCCAGGGCAAGCTGGATCAGGCCATGGCCCATTATGCCGAGGCCCTGCGCCTTGAGCCCGATTATGCCGAGGCCCATAACAGCCTGGGACTGGCCTTAACGGCGCAGGGCAAGCTGGATCAGGCCATGGCCCAATATACCGAGGCCCTGCGCCTTAAGCCCGATTATGCCGAGGCCCATAACAACCTGGGACTTTCCTGGGCGTCCCAGGGCAAGCTGGATGAGGCGGTGGCCCAATATACCGAGGCCCTGCGCCTTAATCCCGATCTTGCCGAGACGCATAATAACCTGGGGGTGGCCCTGGCGAAACAGGGAAAAATCGAGGCAGCCATTACCAGTTACCAAAAAGCTATCCAACTAAAACCTAGTTTCTCAGGGGCTTATACCAATTTAGGCTTGGCTTTGGCGCAACAAGGAAATATTGATCAAGCCATGATTATTTTTCAAAATGCTCTCAAAGAGAATCCTAATAACCCTATTGCTCAAAAAATGTTGACTAGTTTAAAGGCCCAAAGGCCTCATAATTGATAGCCTGAACTATCTCTGCAGCATTTTTAGCAGTGATCCGAAAAGGTCTCACCTCCAGGTCACCATCGCCGGAGGGGTGCTCTCCTCCCTATTTCCCACCCCGCCTTATTTCTCCAAACCTAAAAATAACCAATCATTAAATATAACCTAACAAAACTCGGCTATTATTTGGCAATTTCTTTAAAGAAGAGGCTGGTTTTACGGGACCATGATGATCTAAAGATTAATTATGGAATTCGTAACTTATTTCGTCACCAATTATGGCTATCTGGCAATATTTCTCTTACTGCTGCCGGGGGCCTTCGGCGTCCCCATCGCCGATGAATTACTATTGACCTTTACCGGCTATCTGGCGCTGCGGGGAGAATTGCGGCTCATCCCGACGCTGGCGGTGGCTGTCGCGGGCGCGGTCCTGGGCGTAACTTTGGATTATTGGGTGGGAAGGGCGGCAGGCGCCAGGTTAATCTGGAAGTCCGGGGCCTCTTTGCCGCCTCAGGCGCGACAAGTTTAAGGGCCTGCAGGAGTGGCTGCAGCGTGGCGGCGGCTGGAGATTATGCCTGGGATTCTTTCTCCCGGGGGTAAGGCACTGGGTGGTCATCGCCGCCGGGGATCACCAAATTCCCGCTGGCAGGCTTCACCGGGTTTGCTTATTTGGGGGTCCTGGCCTGGTCCCTGTTCTATGTCTTATTGGGATATTTCTTGGGTCAGGAGGCGGGCCTCCTGGTGGAAAGGATTGGCGCCCACTGTCGCTGGGCCAGCGGGCTAATCGCCGTCCTGCTTTTGGGTTATGTGCTTATCCGGGGGAAATGGCTGCGGCTGAAATGGCCGAAAATCTCAGGTAAAGTCGCTCGGTAGGTTACCCCTTGAAACGATAGCCCACCCCCCGGACGGTTTCGATATACTGGGCGGCGAGGCCCAGTTTCTTGCGCAGCGCCACGATTTTCACATCCACCGCCCGGTCCGTCACCGGATAATCATCGCCGTGAATGCCCTCGACAATATGAGCCCGGGTGAGGACCCAGCCCGGGCGGCGCGCCAGCAGATGGAGGAGGCGAAACTCGGTGGCCGTCAGCTCCACAGGCTGCCCCTGGACCAAAACCTCGTGGCGGCCGGGGTCGATGACCAGGTCATGAATCTTGAGCAGCGCGTCTTCACCCGGCGGCGCGGTGCGGCGGCGGCGCAGCACCGTCCGGACCCGGGCCAGCAAGACCCTGGTGCTGAAAGGCTTGGTGATGTAGTCCTCCGCTCCCATCTCCAGACCGGTGACGATGTCCGCCTCTTCTCCTTTGGCGGTGAGCATAATAATCGACGCCAGCCGGGTCTTGGCGTCCATCTTGAGACTCCGGCAGACCTCCAGTCCGTCCACTCCCGGGAGCATCAGATCCAGCAAGATCAGGTCCGGCGTGCTCGAGCGGGCGAGGCGCAATCCTTCCTCCCCCGTAGTGACTGCGGTTACCCGGTACCCCTCCTTGCCCAGGTTGTACTTGAGGAGTTCCAGGATGTCCTCGTCATCTTCCACCGCTAAAATGTTTTCGTGGGCCATATATCCTCATTATCTAATAATAGAGTGCACCCCTGACCTGGATATCTTGAGAAAATTATATCAATCCAACTCGCTTTCACGTAGCCACAACTTGATCCGCGCCGCTATCTGATCCCGCACTTCCCGGAATTTTGCCAGCTTGGCTTCTTCCGAGCCCACAAAGGCCACGGGATCTTCGAAGGGCCAGTACAGCCGATGACCAAAGCCGGGAAAGGTTATGGGACAATTTTCCTCGGTCTTCTGACAAACGATGATTAAATAATCAACGGTCATTTTGCCCATGAATTCTTTGAGGCTCTTGGACCGCTGCTCACTGAGATCAAGGCCCGCTTCCGCCATCACTTTTTGGGCCTGGGGAGCGATTTCCTGCAGTTCATAGCCGGCGCTGAACACCTCAAAGCGGTCGCCGGCGAGCTTTTTCAGGAAGGCCTCGGCCATCTGGCTCCGGGCGGCATTATGGGTGCAGAGGAAGAGGACCTTGGGGTTTTCCATGGAAGTTTTCTCCGCAAGCCTTATCTAGGCAAGCTCGGCTCGGCCGGCGTCAAAAGAAAATTTCGTAGACGCCGACGCAAATGAGGATCAAGCCGGAGATCACCCCGGTTAACTTGCCCAGCCGGTGAAATCCGAAAAGACCGCCTGAGATGCCAATCCAGATCGTGATGATGCTGAACCAGAAGACGGAAATCGTTAAGAAAATGGGACTTAGGCCCAACATCCCCGCCCCGACGCCATTGGGGATATTATTGATAGTCAGGCCCAGGGATAAGGCGATGGCTTCCCTCAGATCGATATGCCCGGAGAAATCCCAGTCGGCAATAATCGGGTTGTCGAGAATCGAGATTATTTGACGAAAACCAAATCTGGAGAGACCGGTTTCGGCAACCAGTCGTTTCTCTTCCCGGGGCTCTTGGCCCCGGTGCCTGAATTTCTCCTGGAAGATTACCCAGATCCCGGCGGCGATGATGATGCCTCCCCCCAATAAAGCAGCCATTTCAGGGCTGATGAACAGATAGATGCTCTGACCGAGGAGTACGGACAAAAGGGTGCCGGCGGAGGTTACCAGGGCAATGAGCAGGTTGGAGGTAAAGGGAATGTTAATCTTCCTGACGCCATAAGAAACGCCCACTCCGATATTGTCAAGATTACTGGATAATGACAGTAACAAGATGGTCGCCAGATGTAGCGTTTGCATTTAACGTTCCTTGAGCAACTCGGCCTTGTCGGTAACTTCCCAGGGCAGGTTAAGGTCGAGGCGCCCCACCTGGCCATAGACCGCCAACTTCTGGTAAAAGCGTCCTTTATTCAGGGCGGGAAGGTGCCTCAGGTTGAAATCCCGCAGGATGGCGGCCAGGCGAAAATCGAAGTGCCGCTCCAGCAGGTTGGCCAGTTCCTCATCCGAGAGCTTGCCGGTGCCGAAGGTTTCCACCTGCAGGCTGACCGGCCGGGCAAAGCCGATGGAATAGCTCAACTGGACCTCGCATTCCTCCGCCAGTCCGGCCGCCACCACATTCTTGGCGGCATAGCGCGCCGCATAAGCCCCCACCCGATCGATGCGCATGGGGTCCTTGCCGCTCAAGGCGTTGCCGCTGGTCCGGGCATATTCGCCATAGGTGTCCACGTCGCTTTTGCGGCCCGTGAGCCCGGAATGCACCGCGGGGCCGCCTAAAATGAGGTGTTCCATAGGGTTGACGAAGATTAGGGTTTGGTCATCCGGTTTAAGCTCTTCAGCGGCGAAGGCCGGTTTGATCACCGCTTCCCGGATATCGTGGTGCAAGCGCTCCTGGGGGATCTCCAGGCAGGCGGCCTTGGTGCTGCCGGCGATGACCGTAACGCTATGAATCCGGAAGGGCCGGCGGTTTCTATACTCCACCCCCACCTGGGTCTTGCCGTCCGGCGACAGATAGGGCGCCAGATTCTGAACCCGGGCGGTGACGATTTGCCGGGCCAATCGGTGCGCCAACCAAATGGGCAGGGGCATCAAGGCCGCGGTCTGGCGGCAGGCAAAACCGAAGACGGTGGCCTGCTGCCGCACATGGATGTTTTCCATTTCCGCTTCCGTCAGCCGGTTCTCGTTGAAAAAGAGATCCGCATCCGGCGGATATTCTTGCAGGCTGGTTAAAATGCTACAGCTGGGGGCGTCAAAGTCAGATTTCACAAAGCCGAGCTGGCCGAGGAGCTTGCGGGCCACCCCGGGGATATCGACTTTCATTTCGGAAACAAAGCGGGCGGCAATGAACAGGATGGAAGTGGCCACGGCGCATTCGGCCCGCACCCGGGCCTGGGGGTCTTGCGCCAGGAAATGATCCACGATGGCATCGCTGATCTGATCGCAGATCTTATCCGGATGCCCCTCGGTTACCGACTCCGACATGAAGATAAAGTCATTTTTCATCTCTTGCGTCCTTCTCGCCCAAAGCCTGCTGCGGCTCACTCCGGGGCCGGCTCCGGGACTTCGTTGACGCCATCCGCCGGCGGTTTCTTGGTAGCTTCGTTCACCACCAGGGGCAGCAGGGCGCTGCCGGAAATCACCAGGCCGTCCAGCAGGCCCATGGGGGCCAGACCCAGCAGATTTCTCAGTCCGGGGACCACCAGGGTCAAGAATTGCACCGCCAGCGAGCCCCCCACGGCCAGGGTCAGGTAGCGGTTGGGAGGCAATTTCCCCGGGCTAAAGATGCCGTGGGTTTCCGAACGGCAACTGATGGCGTGCAGGAGCTGCCCGGTGGTGAGGCTGTGAAAGGCCAAGGTGCTGGTTTGAGCCCCCAGGCCGTAGCGCATCAGGCCATAGCCATAGGCTCCCAAAGCCCCGGTGGTGATGGCCCCGGACTCGAAGGCCATCCTCTTAAAGTCGCCACGGGTGAAGATCGGCCGGGCGGGATCCCGGGGCGGGCGCTCCAGGATATCGGGCTCCGGCGCTTCCATGGCCAGGGCCAACCCGGGAAAGATATCGGAAATCAGATTGATCCACAGAAGCTGGACCGCGGTGAGGGGAGACCCCAGGCCGACAGCCATGGCCACAAAGGTCAACATGATTTCGCTGAGATTGGTGGCCAGGAAGAAATGCACCGACTTGCGGATGTTGATATAGATGGTGCGGCCGTCCCGGATGGCGAGGATCAAGGTATCGAGATTATCCTTCTCCAGGACCACGTCCGCCACTTCCCGGGCGATATCGGTGCCGGTGCGGCCCATGGCGATGCCCACGTCCGCGGCCTTGAGGGCCGGGCCGTCGTTGATGCCGTCGCCGGTCATGGCCACCACCTTGCCGGCCGCCTGCAAGGCCTGGACGATCTCAAGCTTATGGGAGGGGCTGACCCGGGCAAAGACCTGGGCCCTCTTGACCAGGGCCCGCAAGACCTCCGGTTCGATCTCCGCCAGGTGGGTGGCGTCCAGGATTTCCAAGGGGCCCCCCTGGCTCAGATCCAGTTCCTGACCGATGGCATAGGCGGTGGGACTCTGGTCGCCGGTGATCATCACCGTCTCGATCCCCGCCCGATGGAAGGCCCGAATCGCCTCGCCCACCCCCTCCCGGATGGGATCGGCCATGCCCACCATGCCCAGCCAGACCAGGTCAGCGGGTTCCTCAAACACAGACTCATCCGGACCCAGGGCATAGGCCAGCCCCAGGACCCGCAGGGCGTCCCCCGCCATCTCCTCGTTCTCCGCCTCGAGGCGCTGCCGGTCTTCCTCGGTAAGCGGCAATTTCCGGCCATCCTGGAGATGCCAGGAACAGAGGGCCAGAACTTCCAGGGGGCTGCCTTTGATGGCAAAAAGCTTGCCGGCGGGCGGATCATCGTGCAAGGTGCCCATAAACAGGCGGTTATCCGAACGGTGATTGATTTTTAATAGGGGATAGCGCCTCCTCAGGTCGGTGACGTCGAGGCCCACCAGGATGGCCAGATGGACCAGGGCGCCCTCCGTGGGGCTCCCCCGCAGTACATAATCCCCGCCTTCCTGATAGATTTCGATTTCGTTGCACAGCACCGAGACCTTGAGGAGCTGCTCCAATTCCTCACAGGCGAAGGGGGGAATCGGCCCCGCGGGCCCCAGGAATTGCCCGTCCGCCACCTTGATCGTCCTCATGCCGGCAAAGATTTGGAGCACGGACATCTGGTTGCGGGTGATGGTCCCGGTCTTATCCAGACAGACGGTCTGCACCGAGCCCAGGGTCTCCACCGCGTGGAGATGGCGGATCAAGACATGGTGCTTGCGCATGTCCCGGATACCCAGGGCCAGGGTGGTGGTGGCCGCGGTGGGCAGCCCTTCCGGCACCGCCGCCGCCGCCAGGCAGACGGAGATGCGCAGCATCTCCACCCAACCGAAGCCCCACATGAACCCCATGACGAACACCACCCCGCAGACCCCACAACAGAGGAGGACCAGTTGATTCCCCAACTGGCCGAGCTGCCGCTCCAAGGGAGTTTCCGGGCTGGCGGCTTCGCCGATCAGAGTCTGGATCAGGCCGATTTCGGTATAAATCCCGGTGGCCACCACCACCGCCAAACCTTCGCCGCCGGTCACCAGGGTGCCCATGAAGACCAGGTTGATCCGGTCTCCCAAGGGGATCTGCTCCCTTTCCAGGGGCCGGGTATCTTTAGTCACCGGCAGGCTTTCCCCGGTCAGGGCCGACTCATCCACGGACAGGTGGCTGGCCTCTAGCAGGCGCGCATCCGCGGCCACGTAACTGCCGGGGCGCAGTACCAGGAGGTCTCCCGGGGTCACTTCTGCGGAGGGAATTTCGCTCAGCCGTCCTTCCCGTAAGACCAGGGCGGCAGGCCGCACCAGGGTTTGCAGAGAGCGAATGATTTTTTCGGAGGCGCTTTCGGTTTTGTAGCCGATGAAGGCATTGAGGACCACTACGCCGGAAATCAACACGGCGTCGGCCAGCCCTCCGGTGACCACGGAAAGAGCGGCGGCCACGCCCAGGAGGGCTACCGGGAGCGAATTAAACTGCTCCAGGAAGATTTCCCAGCCGGACCGGGGCTCGGCTTCCGGCAAGAGATTGGCCCCGTATTTCTGGCGATTTATCTGGACGGCCTTGAGGGACAACCCCATTTCCCTGGAGGTCTGCCAGGCGGCCAACACCGCCTCGGCTTCCAGCCGGTGCCAGGGTTGCACCTGCTGCTCTGCCGGATAGGCAAAGAGACCTTTGAATCTGTCTAGGACGGTGGCCTGATCTTCCGGCCCGAGGGCAGTCCCGGCTTTAATGGGGACAGGGAAGGAACACTGCTGAGGTGAGGTTAGGCAATCGGAGACGATCTCTTCAATTAAGGCCGCAATGGTTTGGGGATTGTTACCCGAATTGTAGCAGACCAGAACATTGCCGGTGAGGGCATTGGCCGAGGCCCGGGAAATATCCTGCAGCCGCGCCAGTCGCGACTCCAGGAGCTTCTCCAGGGATTTCGAGCGGTACAGGCCCTCAACCTTAAACCTCGCCCTGCCCGCCACCGCGGTATGTATCGCCTCGACCATTGGGGCCGGATAACCTTGCCTATGTGACTCTGTTTAGCTAATCGGGATCCTGCGGCGATGCTTACCCCTTCGCCTTCTTTTCCGGAGGGGCTTCGGGAGCCGGCTTGGAGGCCGTGGGGGACCCCGCCTTGGATTTTGGCCAGGCGGCGCAAGCCACGTCCTTGAGGCCGGAGACCGCACCCACCAGGATGTCGCTGACGGCCTTGACCGCGGACTGACCCAGGCTGCCGGCGGCGTCGATGGCGCCGCCCACCGCCGCCTTGGCGGCCCCGCCCACATTGCCGCCGATCTCGGCAGTGGCCTCGATGACGCCGGTTACCACGCTTTTGGCCACCTGGGCCACGTCGCCGCCGACTTCCGCGGCCCCTTTGACCGCGCCTTTGGCCAGTTGGGCGGCGGCCTTTTCGACATCTCCGCCCACGTCGGTGACGCCCAGGAGAATGCCCTTGGCCACATCCTTGGTGGTCACCAGCAGGCCGGCGCCCACCTCTTCGGTGGCCTTCAGCGCCCCTTTAAAGACGTCCTTGCTGACATTGATGGTCTCGTTGGCCACGCTGCCGGTGCCCTTCAGGACATCGGTCACGGTGTTTCTCGCCAGACTGACGATTTGGGCTTCAATCTCGTTCAGCCCCTTGAGGCTGCCGACCAGGCCGTCTTTCATGGTGGCGCCGGCTTCGCCCAGCATTTCCCTAATACCCTTGCTCTCTTTGGTTTCCTGGGGGGACATATGGACCTCCAAAATTTTTGGTTAACTACAAGATAGTAATTTAAAGATATATTTCCAGGTCTGTGACGCCATTCCGGCGATGAGCCGGCAGGGCTCCCTCCATGGCCGGCTTAGTGGAAGGCTTTCAAAGACTGCGACTTATCGAAGCAGCCAGTTGGGTGGCGCTGATTTCAGGAAATAGGGAGGAAAAGGCCTCCTTCAATTGCAACAGAAAAATCAGGGAGGATAACCGCTGTCTGTCATAGCCGATGGACACCAGCCCCTGGACGGCGTCCGCTTCCACCTGGTGAATCCCACTGATAGCCCTAAAGCGGTCCTGCACCTCCCGCGCCAGAGCTTCATTGCCCTTAACCCGGGTGATAGCCAGACTGAGCTGGCCCGGCCGGGAGACGATGATCTCGATGTCCTCCAAGTTCTTCCCCCTTTTAGGAGAGCCGTCACCCCTGAGATAGAGAAAAAACGGTTTAACCCCAAAATGGCTTATTGTATTAAAAATATAATAACCAATGCAAGACCTACAACGCTGGGGCGGCGATATATATCGGGAGACGATGCTGGGGGGAGCAACTTCTAAAAAAAACCTGAAAAGCCAAAGTGGGAAAGTGAACCTTGATTTTCCAACCGCCATTTATAACAATCTGGCCCCCAATTCAGCGACGCCGGACCTTTCCCCCTTGATCAGGGTTATATGGCCGGAGATCTTCTCGTCTTTAATCCTTTCCACCAAATAACTCAAGCCATTGGAAGAGGCGTCCAGATACGGGTGGTCGATCTGTTCCGGGTCTCCGGTGAAGACGATCTTGCTGCCCCGGCCCACCCGGGTAAGGATGGTCTTGATCACATGGGGGCTGAGATTCTGGCTTTCATCGCAAATAATGAACTGGCGAGGGATGCTGCGGCCCCGGATATAGGTGAGGGCCTCCAATTCAATCTTGCCGCAACCGAGCAAATACTCGGTGGAGCCGTTGGGCCGGATATGCTCGTTACAGAGATACTCCAAATTATCATATATGGGCTGCATCCAGGGGCGGATCTTGTCTTCTTTATCCCCGGGAAGATATCCCAGATCGTTGCCCAGGGGCACAATTGGCCTGGTGATGAGCAGGCGATTAAATTTGCCGTTATCCTCAAAAACTCTTTCCAGACCGGCGGCCAACGCCAGGATGGTCTTACCGGTCCCGGCCTTGCCGACTAAGGTAACGATCTGGATGTGATCATCCAACAGCAGTTCCAGGGCAAATCTCTGTTCCTTATTCAGGGCTTTGATGCCATAAGCCGCCTTGCCGTCATAAGTGAGCCGATGGATTTTATGATCACAGTATTTGGCCAGGGCTGAAATGGAGGGAATTTCCCGAGACTTGATGATACAGAATTGGTTGGGATGAAGATTATCCTGGCTGGAGTCCAGCGACCCATCTTGATAGAACCGGTCTATTTCGGCCTGGGAGAGAAACGATTCCTGCACTCCGTTATATAACTTACAATAATCTACTTTATCGCTATAAAAATCTTCAGTCGGAATCCCCAAAACATCGGCTTTTATCCTCAGATTTAAATCCTTGGTGACCAAAACCAGCGGGCTTTTTTCACTGTTCTTGAGATGATAGGCCAGGGCCAGGATTCTATTGTCAACGATGTTCAAATCGACCCCGTTCAACAGATCGTAAGTTTTAATGCCGTTTAATTCAATGCGGATGGAGCCGCCTCCCGGGAGTTTGACCCCTTCCGCCAGCCGCCCCGTCAACCTCAATTCATCCAACTTTCTGGAAGCGTCCCGGGCATTTCTGCCCACCTCATCCCCCCTCCTCTTGGTGCGGTCTAATTCCTCAATTACCGAAAGCGGCAAAACTATGGAGTTGTCTTCGAAAGCAAATAAGGATTCCGGATCGTGCAATAAAACGTTGGTATCCAAAACATAGATTTTTTTCATTTGCCCCCTCTGGCAGCTACCGAGTCATTCGCTGCTATTTTCCCATATACCGGTTATTTTGGGAAGGGTTTTTCCCGGAAGAGAAGCTGGACGGATAAATGATATTTTCCTGATAGTTTAAGGCATTAGACAAAATTAACCAAATTCTAACATTAAAAATATTAAATCATAACTTTCATGGGTAACAATTCAGCTCAAAACAGCTTGATTAAATCGGGAGGTTGCCATGACTGTGGATTCCGCATACGTACACGCCCTGGCAGGGAGGCTGCGGATCAAGATCCCCAAGATTAAAGGGGCGGCCGACCAGGCCCAGGAACTTGAGCAGCACCTGCAGCAATTTACCGGGATAGAAACCGTTTCCGCCAATCCTACCACCGGCAACGTGCTGGTCCTTTACAATCCCCACCGCATCGACCAGTGGAAGATCATCTTATCCATGAAAGATTTGGGGTATCTGTCTCTAGCCGGTGCGACGGGCAGCGGCAGGGTGAGCCCCCAATCCGCCCCGCAGGGGGTGGTGGAAAAAGTGACATCCATGGTGGCCGCCACCTTGATGGAGGTCGCCCTGAGCCGGTTGGTCGGCGGCCTGATTTGAGCAGCTCCGCAGGAGGGGGATCATGTGGTACGTTATCAGCCTGATTATCGGGGGGGTCCTGGGTTTTTGGGGACGCTATTGGTTGATCGAGATGAAATGCCGGGACTGTGGCCCCGAACATCTCGAATATCCCTGAGGCGCCGGGAGGGCTTTCCCCTCCATTTTTCTGCGAATCTGCCAGACCTTAGCATCGCCTCCGGGAACGACCCCAGAAAATAGCCCTTTCCCTGGGCTCTTACCTAGTCTTTAAGCCTCGTTCAGGTCCTGCCGGTAATCCTTCCCTAAGAAACTTAACCTGACCCCATCAGGCTTTTTTTTCCGCCGCGGCGCCGCTGCCGCCTGCCACCAGGCCGCGATTCAGCATGATAAAGCTGGCAAAGCCGAACCAGAGATAGTCGGACCAGGAAGGGAAAGCCACCGTCTCGGCGGCCCAAAGCCGGCGCAAGCCGAAGAGGATCAGGGCGAGGGGCGCCAGGAGTTTCAGGTCCAGCCCCCCGGTAAGTTTGGCCAGCTGCGCATTGGCGGCCTGCAAGGAACCGGTCAAGCCGGCGGCAATCGGCGGGCCGGTCCCGGTCCCGGCGCCGGGACTCTCCGCCAGGGAGGCCAACCCGGCGGCCAGGCTGAGGACTTCGATCCCGGGAAAGAGTTCCCCCAAGGTCTCCGACAGGATTTCCAGGGAGGGCGGGGAGAATAATCGGTCCACGTCGTAATGGATCAAGAGGCTCCCGGTGCCGGGTTTGGCCTCGACCTGGCGGATGCCCGGCACCTTGGCGAGCTTTTCCTGGGCCTGGCGGGCCAGGGCCGGGTTGCCCTTAACCTTGGCGACCTTGAGACGCACCCGCCCCGGCAGGGCATGGACGACTTTGAGGCCCTCGAGTTCCATTCTCCGCTCCGAGAAGGGTCAACTGCGTGGTTTAACTTTGGATGTGGCTACCGCCTCGGCTGCTGTGGCTACCGCCTCGGCTGCTGCGGTGGTCTCGCGTTCGGACTGGACCTCGGCCATCAGGTCGCTGATCTGCTCCCCGGCCTCGGCCGCGAACTCCCTGGCCATGTCCGACAAGGTCAGATAGCCTCTGATCAGGGTCTTGGCCAGGGGGCGGGACACCGCCGCCACGGCGGGAAGAACGATGGGGGCCGCCAGGGCCACCCCTAATACCACCAGAATGCTGGGAACTGCGCCCTTCAGACCTTTATCCAAAACGGCCATGTCCTTCCTCCTTTTCAAAGGCAGCAATTTTAAAAATTTAAAATAGTGATTATTTAACCAAAAATCAATGAGACCTTAATAATTTCCTAACAGATATATATCAAAATTCGATATATGGATTTCCAAAGACAGATCTCCCAGGCCTTCCGGCAGGGAATGGTGAAACTCATCGTCCTGCACCAGGCGAATCTGGGGCCGGTCTACGGCGGCCGGCTGAGTAAGTATTTCCACAGCCGGGGCTACGGAATCAGCCCCGGAAGCCTGTACCCTATGCTGCATAGCATGGAAAAGGCCAACCTCATGCGCTGCCACGTCAGGATCTTCAAGGGGCGGGCGCGCAAATATTATGAGCTTACTCCGCAAGGGCAAGACTGCCTGGAGGCCTCGCGCCAGGAAGCGGCAGAAATTGTCCGTGAGGTGATCCTGGGCGGCGAGCCGGATGAAGCTCTGGTGAATGCAGATTAGCTTTTCCGGCTTTCCGCCTCTCCCCTCTTTCCCCTGGCTTTGGATTTAAGCGGTTATCCCACCCAGCTCTCCCTTTATCCTCCCCTGGCAGAAACTTAATTATAGGCAATCTTTCCGCTCAGGCAATAAGCTCAGGTAGGGTATTTTTGCCGCAAGTTGGAATTAACTAAAAAATAACCTATTTGAAATACGCTAGTAATACGAATGTGAGAGTAATTGCGCAATTTGCACTGAGGATTTAACAGGCTTTGCTTATTACATCATTTAAACAAAATTTAGGAGGTTCCGGGGATGGGAGATTTTAGCTTAAGCACTAATCTTCTCAAGGATATCCTAAAAGTTGCCAAGCCTTTTGGCCACAACGAAAAGACCAGGGAACTGAACCTAGGGTTCGGCTTTATGTATTATGGGATAGTCAGGGCCTTAAGACCGGATCATGTCTTAGTGATAGGATCAGGATATGGCTTCAGCGTCGTCTGCCTGGCCTTGGGGCTAAAAGACAACAGCCGGGGCCGGTTGAGTTTTGTCGATCCGGCCTATTCTTTATTAAAAAATGGGCCCCTCATGACCGTGGGCGGCCGGGGCGTCTGGACCGATGAGTCTTATGTTAAGGCCCATTTCGGGCGCTTCGGGGTAGAAAACCTGGTCACTCATTATAAGATGCGGAGCGATGAGTTTTTCCCCGGTTTCCAGGAGCTGAAATTACCTCCCATAAATCTGGCCTTCATTGACGGCAGCCATGCCTACAAAGACGTGAAATACGATTTCATCAAGGTCCTGGGGCAGTCGCATAAGAATACCTATATCTTTCTGCACGACACCAACATTTACCTGCGGGAATTGGTCAAGCATGCGGGGGTGAAGAAATGGTTGAAATTCATCAAGAGGGAGGAGGAATCTTTTGAGGTAATCGATTTTCCCTTTTCCTCGGGGGTCGCCCTGGTCCGGGTCCTGGACCCCTCCGCCTGGAAGAGACTCCATTGAGCTACCTGACCATAGCTCTTCTGCTGGCCATACTTACGGGGTATCTATACTGGCGCTATGTCTGGTTTTTTCGCAATCCCGCCCGGGTCCCGCCGCCGGGAGAGAGCCTGGTCAGTCCCGCGGACGGCACCGTAGTCTATGTCACCAAGGTGGCGCCCCGGCAAGAGGTCATCATGATCAAGCAGGGGCTGCCGGCGACCCTCACCGACATCGTCCGGGAAGACCTGGCCTCTCCCAAAATCCTGATCGGCATCTTTATGAGCCCCTTCAACGTCCACTACAACCGGGCCCCGCTTCCCGGGAAGGTCAACTTTATCCGGCACTACCCCGCCAAGGTGAAGAATTTCTGCATGGCTCCCATGCATTGGCGGACCCTGCTGAAACGGGCGCCCTTTTATGAGAATTCCCGGCACATAATCCACAATGAACGCTTGGTGACCAAGATGGAGGGCAGATTTAAGGGAGAGGCGCTCTCTTACTATGTCGTGCAAATCGCCGGGAAGAGTGTGAAAGGCATTGAGAGCTATTTTAACCCGGGAGAGCAGGTCACCAAGGGTGAGGTCTTCGGCATGATCCGCATCGGCTCGCAAGTGGACCTGGTGGCGCCGCTCCTGCCCGAGATGAGCATCCTGGTCCAGCCGGGGGATAAGGTCCGGGCCGGAGAGACCGTCTTAATCGCTTAATCCTTGCAAGCAAGGGGGGAACTATGAGGATCGATCTGCACGTCCACTCCAAATACTCCACGCGACCCTCCCAATGGGTTTTGCAAAAGTTGGGCTGCCAGGAGTGTTATACGGAGCCCCGGACCCTATACCGCCTTGCCAAAAAGCGAGGCATGTCCCTGGTAACCATTACGGACCACAACGTCATTGACGGCTGCCTGGAAATCGCCGGCCTCCCCGACACCTTTATCAGCGAGGAAGTGACCACCTATTTTCCGGAGGATCGCTGCAAGGCCCACGTCCTGGTGTACGATATTAATGAGAAACAGCATCAAGAGCTGCAAAAGGCCAGGGAAAATATCTTTGACCTGGCGCAGTATCTGCAAGAAAATCATCTTCCCCACGTCCTGGCCCATCCCTTCTGGTCCGTCAACGATCGCTTGACCCCGGTCCATTTCGATAAATTTCTGCTGCTCTTCAAAAATTTCGAACTGAACGGGGCGCGGGATACCCGGTTGAACGATTGGCTAAAGGCCTTGTTGTCCCAACTCACCCCGGCGGACCTGGACGCCTTGGCTGAGAAGTATGGGATCGCGCCCTCCATTCATAACCCCTGGCAGAAGAATCTTACCGGCGGTTCCGATGACCATAGTTCTCTCAACATTGCCCGGATGTTTACCCAGGTGGAGGGGGCTCTATCCTTGAGGCATTTCTTTCACGGCCTCAATGTCGGCCAGGCCGAGCCCCAGGGGCAGGCCTCCACGCCCTTAACCCTGGGTTACAATCTGTATAGCATCGCCTACCAGTTCTATAGAAAGAAATACGGCCTGGGCAAGTATGCCGATTCCAGCATTTTCATCAATTTTTTCGAAAGATTTTTGCAGACAGACTCAGAACCTAAAAATTTACCCACCAGGTATCAATACTATCGGGACAAGATTAAATATTTTTTCAGGAGTTCTGCGAGAGGCAGCCAAACTGACCCGATCCTGTCTCTCATCATCAGTGAAACCACCAAGGCTCCGCAGAAATCGCCGCACCGGCCCGGGCTGCAGTGGTTCCAGATACTCAATGACATCTCCACCAACATCTTGAAGCAGTTTCACGAACATTTCGGCCAGGCGGTGACCGGGGCCAATCTCCTGGATTTGGTTAACTCCCTTACCTCTTCCGGGATAATTTATCTGGGGTTGACTCCTTACCTGGCGGCCTTCTCTTCCTTCTCCAAGGACCGGAGCCTGGGATCGGAAATCCTGCGCAGTTTTTCCGCGCGGGCCTCTGCGGGCCCCGGGGATGGGAAGAACCGGCTCAACCTGGCGCACTTTACCGACACCTTTTATGAGGTCAACGGGGTGGGACTCACTCTCCGCTGCCAGGTGGAGGCCGCGGTCAGCGCCCAGAAGAGATACACCATTGTCACCTGTGATTCCGAGGTCCGGCCGCAACGGCCCGGGATTCGCCATTTCGCGCCCATCGGGGTCTTTCATCTACCGGAATACCCCGAACAGCGGTTGTTCCATCCACCTTTTTTCGAAATCCTCAACTACTGTTATCAACAGAATTTTACCCACATCAAGACCGCCACTCCGGGCCCCATGGGACTTACGGCCTTGGGGGTGGCCCGCCTGCTGCGCCTGCCCATCTGGGGCACTTATCACACCGCCCTGCCCCAGTATGCTCAATATTTAACGGGTGATACCGCCATGGAGGAGATGATGTGGAAGTACATCATCTGGTTTTACAATCAGATGGATCTGGTCTTTGCGCCCTCCGGCAGCACCGCCGAAGAATTGCACCAGAAAGGCATCGACCCGGGCAAGATCCGCCTCTATCCCCGGGGAGTGGATGTGGAGCGGTTCCATCCGTCCAAACGCAACGGCGTCTTGGAAAAGCACTATCAGGTCAAGGAGGGCTTGAAGCTCCTTTACGTGGGCCGGATCTCCAAGGAGAAGAATTTGCCGCTCCTGGCCACGGTCTTCAAGACCCTGTTACACAGCCACCCGGAGCTCAAATTGATCGTCGTGGGAGACGGACCGTATCTTACAGAGATGCGCCAGGTGATGGCGGGCCCCGCTTGCGCCTTTACCGGCTATCTGGCGGGGGAGGAACTGGCCGAGGTCTACGCCTCCTGTGACCTGTTTGTCTTCCCCAGCACCACCGATACCTTCGGCAACGTGGTCCTGGAAGCGCAGGCTTCAGGCCTCCCGGTGGTGGTCACCGATTCCGGGGGGCCGCAAGAGAGCGTCATCCATGGGGAAACCGGCGTCATCATTCCGGGGGATAATGAAGCAGAGCTCTTCAAGGCCATCAATCTGTTGCTGGCCGATCCGGATAGGTTAAAAGAGATGGGGCGGGCGGCTCGGGATCACGTCAAGCAGCGCTCCTTTGCCGCGGCCTTCCAGGCCTCCTGGAAGATGTATGAGGAAAGGGCCGACCACCGGCAACCGGCCGGCTAGATTCCAATCTTTCCTAAATTAGGGTCGCTGGGTCCAGCCATGACCCGATAAGCCGCCATCGCCTCGCTTCACCCCCCCACCGCCCGGGAAAAATTCACTAAAAATTAACCAGACCTTAAATCAATATTAACCCAGTCCCTTTAAAGTTATGCCTGTGCGGGTCAGCAGAGGGCGACTCCGGGATTGGATCAGGGGCAGAGGGCTGAGGCCCCGGCTCACCTGGAAAAACCTCAGGAGAGAGATGGCTCTCTCCTGGAATTCAGGAGGACAAGCCATGCATCACGGCGACATTTTATTAATCAGTGACGGCTCTAAAATTTTTCCGCCTTTGGCCCGGTTCTTAACGAAAGCGGGCCACCGGGTCATGACCACTTGCGAAACGCGGGAAGCCTTTCAGTCCCTGCGGGCCGGCAATTTCCGTCTGGTCATCACCTGCTTGAGCAATGGTTGGACCGACACCCGCCCCTTCCTGAAGGCGGTCCGGGAGCTGAATCGGCAGATTGCGGTGGTCATTTTGCGTCCCGGACCCGAGGTCAAGTCCCCGGTCGGCGCCTACGTGGTCAAAGATGAGGGGTATGACTTCAAGCCCTTCGGCTGGCCGGGGCTGCGCCACCTGGTAGCCAATTGCCTCAGTAACTAAGATTTCCTGCCACTAGGGGGATGATGGCCGCGGCGCCCCAGCCGCCGGCCGGATTCTCTTTTTTTTAAAAATCTTAAAACTGACGGCAAAGCGGGAAGAACCTGCTTACCAGAGGGGGGTCACTTTACCGGCATCTCTTCCGGCGGAGGCTCCGGGGCCGCCTTTAGCGGCCGCGGCCCATTGCCTGCCTTAGCTTTTGGGGAAAATCGCTGATGGTGCTGCTGCACCAGCAACAGCCGCTCCCGGGGCCGCAGATCGAAGTAGAAGGGGCTTTCCATCAACATGGCCACAAATTCTTTTCTCTCCAAGCAAAGCTCCATCTTCAGCTGCCACGCTGACCTTGGGTAATCTATCCCGGTTATCGAAATAAGGCTGGAAAAGGTCCTCATCCAGGCGCAGCATCAGACTGTCGCATGAAGCGCCAATGGCCGTCTGGTCATCCAGCCCCCCGACTCTCTGGTCCACCCCCCGGCAATCCCCACATTGATCTGCCTAGACCGGCATGAAGCCCTCCCCCCCATAAAAAAATTGGCTGCCTCCCATGACGGCCGGCAGCCATATTTGTTGGCCTTTCTTCACTTGCAGCTTATTCAGAGCCATCCTTGCGTAACAATTTTCTAAATCTCTAGCGCCAGCGTATGGTCCATCTCCCGACGGCCAGGAATTTCGTCCAGCACCGCTCGCATTTATAATACCGGCTGGCAGGAAGCAGACGCATCCATAACTTGCGCCGCAAACGGGCTGGAGGCCCATTGCCGCAGCACGGACAATCTGTTCTGGCATGATCATGGCAAAAGAGGGCCGCTCGGTTTAGCATTTAATTCATAACGTCTGTTCTCCACAATAACTTTAATCCTGGCTGCATCTTGGCGCTGATCGGTATTTCTTCCAGGTTGGCTCACTCTCCGGGGCTCAGGCTCCCGGTGCCGTCACATTGGGGACACTCGCTTTCCAGCCAACCCTCGCTCTCGCAGAGCGGGCAGCCGTCCGGGTACTTCTCCGGCTGTCCCTGACACAGCGGACAGAGTTCGGTGATTACTGGCGGCGCCATCACATCTGGGGCAAGCCCGGGTATCCATCAATCCGCTCTCCCTTCCGGTTCATCTGGATGCTACTGGAGCCCCTGGACCGCTCCCCCGCCAGGATGAGCCGGAGATTCCCCCCGCGGGCCAACCCGGAGGTCGGCGTCAATGGTTGCCGGTCACCTGGAACAGCCGCGTCTTTTCCGCCGGCGGCCGCGGTTGGCTGGTCCCTGCCGCCACCAGAGTAAACGGCTGGGCGAAATATGAGGCCCCCGGATTAAGGGATCTCCATCAGCCCAGCCGTTTCTGCAGGGGAAAGGGAATGTGCCTGTAGGTTACCCTGAGTTAGTAAAAATAGGATTTTGGTTGGGTTAATATTTGATTAATTTGCGGAAACGGGTGCGGAGAGAAGGACTTAGGAGAACAGGGTTTTAAGGGCCGCGGCCGCGGCCGGTAAAGCAATGGCAAACCTTAGCCTCAAAGGACGAACTGGTCGGGACGGGCGGATTCGAACCGCCGACTTCCTGCTCCCAAAGCAGGCGCGCTGAACCAGACTGCGCCACGTCCCGACTCTCACTGAAGCGGGCCAACTCCCCCCGGAGGCCGGCCAGGATCCGCGGCAAGGCGGCCAGGGCCCGGGCCCGGTGGCTGATGCGGTTTTTCACCTCCGGGCCCAGTTGGGCCATGGTGGCCCCATACTCCTCCACCCAGAAGACCGGATCGTAGCCGAACCCCTGGGTCCCCCGGGGCGCCAGGGCGATGCGGCCGGGGCACTCCCCCCGGGTCCGGAAGAGGCGGCCGTCCGGCAGGGCCAGGGCGATTTCGCAGACGAACCGGGCCTGGCGCTGCTCCCAGGGAATCTCCCGCATCTCCTCCAGGAGTTTGCCCCAGTTGTCGGCGTCGCCGGGGGCCGCCGGCCGGGTGCGGTCCCGGGCGTAGCGGGCCGAATGGACTCCGGGGCGCCCCTTAAGGGCCGCCACCTCCAAACCGGAGTCGTCCGCCAGGGCCGGAAACCCGGTGAGCCGCACTACTTCCCGGGCCTTGGTCTCGGCGTTGGCCGCGAAGGTTGATCCCTCTTCGGGGATCTCCGGCAGTCCCGGGAAATCCTCCAACCCCAAGAGGCGCAGCTCCAGGTCCGCCAGGATTTGCCGCAGCTCCCGGAGCTTGCCGGGGGAGCGGGTGGCCATCACCAGGACAGGGGCAGCCATGGGCGCAGGGCCTCCTCCTGGAGGTGGAACAGCTCCTTGAGGCCCTCCTGGGCCAGGGCCAACAACTGCGGGAGCTGGTGGGCCGGGAAGGGTCCCCCCTCGCCGGTGAGCTGCACCTCGATGAGTTCGCCCTGGCCGGTGCCCACGAAGTTGGCGTCCACCGCGGCCTGGGAATCCTCTTCATAGTCCAGGTCCAGCAACAGTTCACCCCGGCAGGCGCCGGCGCTCACCCCGGCCACCTGCTGGGAAAGGGGCAGGGCCGCCAGCAGGCCCTGGCGCCGCAACCCTTCCAGGGCCAGGCTCAGGGCCACGAAGGCCCCGGTGATGCTGGCGGTGCGGGTGCCGCCGTCGGCCTGCAGGACGTCGCAGTCCAGGATGACGGTGCGGGGTCCCAGGGCCTGAAGGTCCACCGCGGCCCGGAGGGAACGCCCGATGAGGCGGCTGATCTCCTGGGTCCGGCCCCCCAGTTGACCCCGGCGGGACTCCCGCTCCTGGCGGCCATGGGTCGCCCGGGGCAGCATGGCGTATTCGGCGGTGACCCAGCCGCCGCCGCGGGCCAGGCGGAAGGGCGGCACCGTCTCCAGCACCGTGGCGGCGCACAGCACCCGGGTGCGGCCCCAGGTAATCAGGCAGGAGCCTTCGGCAAAATCGAGGTAACCCGGGGTGAGGCTCACCGGCCGGAGCCGGTCCCGAGCCCGCCCGCCGCTGCGGCGCATTTTATCTCCTGTTTCCCTTAATCCTTAAGGGATCGGCGCAAGGTGTCGATGACCAGGTTAAAGGTGTCGCTAAAGGAGGCGGGGGAGACGCGGCCCACCTCGATGAACTTGACCACGATCTCCTTGGCCGCCTTCAGGAGCAGTTCCTCCCGGGACGGCAGGGGGGCTGAGGCGGGTCGCTCCCGGCCCATGTGAGGCTCCCTTCTGCGGCGATTTTTTGGTATATTAGCAGTGAACAGTGAGCAGTTCCAAGTTTCGAGTGGAATTGGTGGGCAGCGCCCACCCGACAATCTCGAAACTCAAAACTCGATACTCCGGGCGACCCCAGCACCGGCTGGAAGCCTGTGCCCCTGTCGCCCCTTGACTCGCGACCCGTAAAAAATGCCCCGCGGGCCAGAAGAAGGCCATCTTGATGGCCGGCGGGGCGGGTTAAGAAGAACCGGGTCACAGCCCTCCTCCAGGGGAAATGATAAACCAGTGACTGGGCCAAGGCAAGAGGTAAAAAGAGAGCGGGCCATCCGGATTCTGTCGCCCCAGGTGGCGGCCCAGATTGCCGCGGGGGAGGTCATCCTGCGCCCCGCCGCGGTGGTCAAGGAGCTGGTGGAAAACTCCCTGGACGCCGGGGCCCGGACCCTGGTGGTGGAGATCGAGGAAGGGGGGTGCCGGCGCCTGCGGGTGGTGGACGACGGCTGGGGCATGACCCCGGAGGAGGCCCTCCTGAGCCTGGAGCGCCACGCCACCAGCAAGCTCAGGGATGAGGCCGACCTCCTCAACATCACCACCCTGGGGTTCCGGGGCGAGGCCCTGCCCAGCATCGCCGCGGTGAGCCGGTTGACCCTGGTCACCTGCCCGCCGGGGGCGGCCCCCGGCTTCCGGCTGGTGGCCCTGGCCGGGGAATTGCAAGAATCCTCTCCCTGGGCCGCGGCGGGCGGCACCCAGGTGGAGGTCGCGGAGCTCTTTTTCAATACCCCGGCCCGGCGCAAGTTCCTGAAGAGCAAAGAAGGGGAGCAGGCCTACATCGTGGAGGTGGTGCGCCACCTGGCCCTGGGGTATCCGGAGGTCCATTTCACCCTGAAGACGCCCACCCGGGTGCTGCTAACCGCCCCGGGCCCCCAGGAGCTGCCAGCCCGGGTGGCGGCCCTCTACGGCGCCGAGGCCGCGGCGCGGATGCTGCCGGTGTCCCTGGGGACCAGCCCCTTGCGGGTCAGCGGGCTCATCAGCGACCCGGATTTTTCCCTGGCCAGCTCCCGCTTCCAGGTCTTCCTGGTGAACCGCCGGGTGGTGCAGGACCGCATTCTGGGGGCGGTGTTGAAAGAGGTGTTCGCCGGCCTGCTGCCCCGGGGGCGCCATCCGGCGGCGGTGCTCCACCTGACGCTCCCCGCCCCGGATGTGGACGTCAACGTCCACCCGGCCAAGGCCGAGGTGCGCTTTCAAGATCCGGGCCGGATCTACGCCCTCCTGCTGGCGGCCCTGCGCCAGGCCTTGGGGCCACTCTCCGGCGCGGCTCCCGGATACCGGGTGACCGTGCAGCCCGACTTCCCGCGGGCGGCCGAGGCCTCGCTCCTGGCGCCGTCCCCGACCTCCTGGGGAGCGGCGGCCCCCTGGCCCCTGCCGCCGGCGCCGGCGCCGGGGGCGACGCCGTCGTCCTCTCCCCGCGCCTGGCGCTTCCAGGACCTCAAGGTCATCGGCCAGTTGAAGAACACCTATATCCTGGCCCAGTCCCCGGAGGGCCTGGTCCTAATCGACCAGCACGCGGCCCACGAACGCGTGCTCTATGAATCCCTGAAGGCCAGGGGCCCGGGGGCCGCCCGCCAGGCGCTGCTCTTCCCCAAGGTGGTGGAGGTTCCCGCGGCCCAGGCCGATTGGGTCCGGGAGCACCTGGAGGTCCTGGCCCAGGCGGGCCTGGGCCTCTCGGACTTTGGCGGGGCCAGCTTTCTGATCACCGCGGTCCCGGCCTTTCTCAGCCACGCCGACCTGGAGGCGGTGGTGGCCGAGGCGGTGGAGGTCTTGTCCCCCTTGAAGGGCGGCGCCTCGCCCCAGGCGATCCGGGAGCAGGCCTGCCAGTTCATGGCCTGCCGGGGGGCCCTCAAGGCGGGAGACCCGATGAAAGAGGAGGCCGTGCAGGCATTGCTGGCCCAATTGGATGAAATCCCGGTATCCTCCCACTGCCCCCATGGCCGCCCGCTGTGGCGCCTGATCCCCTACGGCGACATCCACCAGAGCTTCCGCCGCCCTAAATAAAAGGGGAAAAGGAGAAAAGGGAAAAAGGGGAAAAGGATAAGCTCAAAACCTCGGCTAAATTTAAGCTTTCCCCCCTTTCCCCTTTTGCCCTTTTACCCTTTTACCCCAAGTTTTGGAAAAGCCGGATATAATTCATTTAATGGCAGTTTCTGATGATAACAAGGTGGCGGTCTTATTAGGCCCCACCGCGGTGGGCAAGACCGCGGTCGCCCTGGAATTGGCGCGCCGGCTGGGGGCGGAGATCGTCAACGCCGACTCCCTCCAGGTCTACCGCGAGCTGGATATCGGCACCGCCAAACCCAGCCCGGCGGAACGCCTCCTGGTGCCCCATCACCTGGTGGACGTGGCCGCCCCCCCGGAACCTTATGACGCGGCCCGCTACTCCCGGGAGGGCCGGACCGTGCTGGCCGCCCTCCACGCCCGGGGCATACCGCCCCTGGTGGTGGGGGGGAGCGGCCTCTATCTCAAGGCCCTGCTCTACGGCCTCTTGGAGGAGGGCTCGCCCCGGGCGGAAATCCGGCGGCGCCTGAAGCGGGAGCTTACCGATCTGGGGCCCCTTCCCCTGCACCAGCGCCTGGCGGCCCTGGACCCCATCACCGCGGACCGCCTGCACCCCCACGACCGCTACCGGATCCTCCGGGCCCTGGAGGTTATGGAGGCCAGCGGCCGGCCCCTCTCGGAACTCTTCCAGGCCCATCGCTTCCGGGACTGCCCCTACCGCATCCTGAAGCTGGGCCTCAGGCTGCCCCGGGAGGAACTCAAGTCCAGGATCGCCCTGCGCCTGGAGGCCATGCTGGCCCAGGGATTTCTGCAGGAGGTGGAGGAGCTCTCGCGGCGTTATCCCCCGGACCTGAAGCCCTTGCAGTCCCTGGGCTACCGGCACTTGCGCCAATACCTCCAGGGGGAGCGGTCCTGGGAGGAGGCCATCAATGCCCTGGAGGTGGACACCCGGCGCTACGCCAAGCGCCAGCTCACCTGGTTCCGGGCCGACCCGGAGATCAACTGGTTTCACCCGGAGCAACTGGAGGAGATGGCCGCCGCGCTGGCAGGGTTCTTCGCCGTGTAGGGGCGGGTTTAACACCCGCCCCTACGGACTGGGAAGATATCCGGCCGCCCCGGCCATTCTCCTTGCATCAGCGGCGCAAATGCGCTAATTTTTAAGCGCCGGCGAGGGCGCCGGCGCTACATTTTCATATAAAGCGAAAAATCTCGTATTTTTCCTAATCATTGCATCCATAGCGGATTCAGGCTAAATATTAACCAAGATCTGAAACTAAAAACTGGGCGACTCAGCGAGTCGCCCCTACAACCGGGCGACCCGAGCACCGGCTGGAAGCCTGCGCCACTGTCGCCCTTACTGCTGGGCGACCCAGCGGGTCGCCCCTACAACTCGAAGCGCGAAACCCAGTTATGTGGCTCTATCTCAGCAAAAGACTGCTGTTGATGATTCCCATGCTCCTGGGCATCACCCTGGTCTCCTTCCTGGTGATCCACCTGGCCCCGGGCACCCCCACGGAGTTGCAGACCACCATGAACCCCAAGGCGTCGGTGGAGGCCCAGAAGCGCCTGCGGGAGCTCTACGGTCTGGACCAGCCCTTGCAGGTGCAGTACTGGGATTGGCTCAAACGCGTCAGCCGCCTGGACTTCGGCCGCTCCTTCTCCCCGGATCGGCGTCCGGTGTGGGACAAGATCCGGGAGCGCATCGGCGTCACCCTGGGTCTCAATCTCCTGAGCCTGCTGATCATTTTGGCGGTGGCCCTGCCCCTGGGGGTGCTGGCCGCCCAGCGCGCCCATTCCTGGTTCGACAAAGGCACCACCCTGTTGGTCTTTTTCGGCTTCGCCATGCCTTCCTTCTGGCTGGCCTTGCTGCTGATGCTGTTCTTCGGGGTCTACCTGGACTGGCTGCCCATCTCCGGGCTCCACTCCCTGGGCTTCTCCCATCTTTCCTTCTGGGAAAGGTTTAGCGACCTGGGGGCCCACGTCACCCTGCCGGTGCTGGGGTCCGCGTTCATGGGCCTGGCCGGCGTGTCCCGCTACATGCGGGGCAGCATGCTGGAGGTGATCGGCCAGGACTACATCACCACCGCCCGGGCCAAAGGGCTGCCGGAGCGGGTGGTCATCTTCAAGCACGCCCTGCGCAATGCCTTGCTGCCGGTGATCACCATCCTGGGGTTCAGCCTGCCGGGCCTCATTGGCGGCAGCGTCATCTTCGAGGCCATCTTCGCCATTCCCGGCATGGGGCAGTTGCTTTGGTGGGCGGTGATGGCCCGGGATTATCCGGTAATCATGGGAGAGCTGGTCATCGTGGCCTTCCTCACCCTGCTGGGCAACCTGCTGGCGGACCTGGCTTACGGACTGGCGGACCCGCGGATCAGGATGGGATGATCATGAGAATCAGCGAATCCTGGGTGCGGCTCTGGCGCAACCGCCTGGCCATCAGCGGCCTGGCCCTGGTCCTGGGCCTATGCGCCGCGGCCCTGCTGGCCCACTGGCTGGCCCCCTACGACCCCGACTTTATTGACCTGAAGCAGGTGCTCATGCCCCCCAGCCCGGCCCACCTGCTGGGCACCGACACCCTGGGCCGGGATGTCTTGAGCCGCATCATCTTCGGCGCCCGGGTCTCGCTGCTGGTGGGCTTTGTGGCGGTGGGGATCGCCACCCTGATCGGCGTGCTGGTGGGGGCCCTGGCGGGTTACTACGGCGGGGTGCTGGACCAGGTCCTCATGCGCCTGGTGGACCTGATGCTCTGTTTCCCCACGATCTTCCTGATCCTGGCGGTGATCGCGGTGCTGGGGCCCAGCATCTGGAACATCATGGCGGTCATCGGCCTCACCAGTTGGATGGGGGTGGCGCGGCTGGTGCGGGCGGAGTTTCTCTCCCTGCGGGAACGGGAATTCGTGGTGGCGGCCAGGGCCCTGGGGGCCTCGGACGCCCGTCTCATCTGCCGGCACCTGCTGCCCAACGCCCTGACCCCGGTGATGGTCTCCGCCACCCTGGGGGTGGCCGGGGCCATCCTGGTGGAGAGCTCCCTGAGCTTCCTGGGCCTGGGGGTGCAGCCCCCCACCCCCAGTTGGGGCAACATGCTCACCATGGGCAAGGACAACATCGAGATCGCCTGGTGGCTCTCGGTCTTTCCCGGCCTGGCGATCCTGGTGACGGTGATGAGCTACAACCTCCTGGGCGAAGGCATCCGGGAGGCCATTGACCCCCGCCTGCGGGACTGATTTCCGGGGCGCCGGACTTTGTTTGCCAACCCCTTAAATAATCCATTGCTCCGGGTGACCCCCTCGCGGGGCCCAGAGGAATTCGGGCCGCCAGGGGCGAGCTGCCGAAAAATCCGCCCTCAGGACCAAAATTTCCGGGGATATTATTTGACAAGCGGAGAACAGTAGTTATCTTGCGATGTAAGGGCGGCTCACACTTACCAAATTCGACATCTTAAC
Organism: uncultured delta proteobacterium; assembly: GCA_963812655.1. Lineage (GTDB taxonomy): Bacteria > Desulfobacterota > Desulfobaccia > Desulfobaccales > 0-14-0-80-60-11 > JAPLJC01. The sequence goes on from CAWEWX010000045.1 coordinate 39,479, forward strand.
CTTTAAGGGAGAGCGATATGAAACGGACGCAGATGAAAGTCATTTGCCTGGCGCTGGTCCTGGCCCTGTGCGGGGCGGGGATGGCCTTGGCCGCGGATGCAAGCAAGGCCTTGAGTGACAGCTATAACCTGATCTCTCAAGGAAAATACGCCCAGGCCCAGAAACTGTTGGATGGGGTCCTGGCCAAGGATCCCGGCAACCCTCTGGCCCTGAATAACCTGGCCGCGGTGATGGTCGGCATGAAAAAATTCGATAAGGCCGATACCTATTTGAATCAGGCCCTACCCAAGGCCCAAGGCTACATGGTTGAGGTCAACCGGGTGTGCACCGTGGGCAACATCTGCATCGCCCTCAGCCCGGTCACCGGAAAAACGGGCAATCAGGATCTGGCCCCTTTAATCAAGATGAACATCGAGATGGTCAAAGGGATGATGGAAGCAAGCCCCATCCCCGGCAAGGGCCTTAGGTAAACGATCCTTCAACTGCCGCCCCATTTTGGCCCCTTCCCGGGGCCTTTTTTTTGGGAGGGTCGGTTTTCGGCAAAGGCTGGAAGCGGGCGCTGGTGGCTGGGGAGATTGACAGTGGCACTCAGCCCCCTTATTTTTAAAGAACGTCCCCGTGAAAGTGAGGGAGAGAGATGAGGCTTCCCCGGCTAACCGTCCTGCCGCTCCTGGTGAGCCTGCTCCTGGCCTGGGCCACTGCTGCCCCGGGGCAGGGTGACCAGGCCAAGATCCAGCAGATGCTGGTTTCGAGCTATGATCTGCTGGAGGCGGGCAAGCTGGACCAGGCCAAGTCCATCTTCGCAAAGCTCCTGCAGCAGGACCCCAATAACCCCCTGGTCCTGAACAATCTCGCGGCCGTCATGGCGAAGGAGCAGAAGTATGGGGAGGCCCTGAACTACCTGGAGCAGGCCCTGCCCCGGGCCCGGGGCTACCGGGTGAAGGTGAACCGGGTGTGCGGCGCAGAGGGCCTCTGCCTGGCCTTCCGCCCTGCCGCGGCGGTTTACGGCGACCAGGAGCTGGCGCCCCTGGTGGAATTGAACCTCAAGATGGTAAAGGCCAGGCTGGCGACCCAGAAGTGAAGGGGGACGGAGTGCGGCTATTTCTTCCCCCGGGCCTCGTCGGCCCGCAGCCTTTCCTGCAGGTAGGGAACCAGCAGCGGCGAGTCGGGGTGATCCAGGAGCATTTTCCAGTAAACCGCGGCCGCCGGATAGTCGCCGGCCTGCTCCAGGAGTAAGGCCAGGCGCTGGCTGATCTCGCTGCTTAAGGGCCCGGGGAGCTGCGGATGTGCGGCCTTCAAGGCTGCCGCCGCCTTTTTATAGTCGCCCAGCCCCTCGTAGCAGTAACTGAGGCTTTCGTCGAGCAAGGCATCCCAGGCGGGGTCGCCGCTAGGGAGCAGGGAGGCGTAGGCATTGGCGGCCTCGGGGTAGTTTTTCAGGTTATAAAGGAGATTGGCCCGCAGCAACTGGGCCTCCCGAGCCCCGCGGCTGCCGGGGTAGTCCCGGACCACCCGCTCCAGGGCCTGGGCGGCCTCGGACCCGGCCTCTCCGGTCAGCTTGGGACGGAGCTGTGCCAGGGCGGCGCCCGCCTGCTTTTCCTGGCGCCCCTTAATGCCGGCGTGGATGGCCCAGGCGGCCAGGACCAGCGCCACCAGCGCCAGACCCAGGGCCAGCCACTTCCAGCGGAGTTTCCCCTGCTCCAGCAGGCGTTGGGCCAGGTTTAAGACCTCTTCAGGATTTTCCAACAGCGAGCGGCGCCGGGCGCTGATTTTGGCCATCAAGCTCTCCTAGGGGGCGGTTTGCCGTTTTCTGCTTTCGGTTTTCTGTTTCAGATTCTCCAACAATTCCCGCCCCCGGCGGCCATGGCCCAGGAAGGTGAGTTGCCGCTGGCTCTCGTTGAGGATGGCCAGCCGCACTTCCAGGTAGTCCCGGGGAAGCAGCCCGGCCAGGCGCTGGGCCCATTCCACCGCCAGCACCCGCTCCCCGGAGAGATACTCCTCCAGGTCCGGCAGCAGCTCGGCGGGGAGGTCCTCCAGGCGGTACAGGTCCAGGTGCGCCAGCGGCACCCGGCCGGGGTACTCATGGACCAGGGTGAAGCTGGGGGAGGCCACCGCCACCGAGGCCGGCACCCCCAGGCCCTGGGCCAGGCCATGGACGAACTCGGTCTTACCGCTGCCCAGTTCGCCATTCAGGGCGATGATATCCCCCGGGGCCAGCCGGGCTGCCAAGCGGGCCGCCAGGTTCCTGGTCTCCCGGGGTGAGTTGGTCACATACTCAAGGGGCCTCACCGGCCCCCTCAGCGGCCCACTCCCGGGCCAGGCCCCGGACCAGGTCCATCTTGCCGATAATTCCCACGATCTTTCCCGCGTCCAGCACCGGCAGGGTGTGCACCTTCTGCCTGGCCATCAGGGCGGCGATCCGGGACACCGGGGTGTCCGGGGAGACGGTCACCGGCTTGGGGCTCATGATGTCGCCCACGGTGGCGCCCAGCATCTTCTCCAGCTTGCGGAAGAGATGGGACGGGACCTGCAGATATAGGTGGAAGTCCAGGATATTAAGGGCCGGAGGCAACTCCAACTCCTGGGCCCGCTCCACCAGGTCGCTCTGGGTGACGATGCCCACCAGGCGGCCGTCGGCGTCCACCACTGGCACTCCGCTGATTTTTTTACCCACCAGGGTCTTGGCCAAGTCGCTCACCAGGGTCTCCGGGGAGACGGTGAGCACCGCTTGTGTCATGATATCACGCGCTTGTAGCATATGCCTTCCTCAACGAGGGGGATAAAGCCCCGGGCGAATTGGCCCAAGACCTCGGGGAACCGCGCAAGCAGATCTCCGGCCACCAGGCCCCGGGGGCCGTGTTGGGCGGCGAAACAGTCGGCGCTGAGGCCGTGGAGGTAGACCCCCAGGCGGGCTGCATCCCAGGCAGAGAGCCCCTGGGCCAGGAAACCGCCGATGAGGCCGGTGAGGACGTCGCCGGTGCCGCCGCTGGCCAGGGCCGGGTTGCCGGTGGGGTTAAGGCTGAGGCGGCCGTCCGGGGCGGCCACCAGGGTCTGGGCCCCCTTGAGGACCAGCACCACCCCGTATTGGCCGGCGGCCTCCCGGGCCAGCGCCAGCCGCCGGGACTGCACCTCCTTAGGGGAGCAGCCCAAGAGGCGGGCCAGTTCCCCGGGATGGGGGGTGAGAATGCGAGGGCCGGCGACCCCCAAAGAAAAGTTTTTCCTTTGGCCTTTTTCCTTTGGCATTTCTTGGTCCCCGGCCAGGGCGTTGATCCCGTCGGCGTCCACCACCATGGGGCGATCCAACCGCTGCACCAGGGTCCGCACCAATTCCCGGGTCTCCGGGTGGGTTCCCAGGCCCGGCCCCAGGGCCAGGGCGGCGCAACCCCCGGCAAAGGCCTCAATAGGCTCCAGGGCCCGGCGCCCCAGGGCCCTGGCCCCCTCAGCCTGGGGCAGGGGCAGGGTCATGGCCTCGGTGATCTTCACCTCCATAATGTCGTTGAGGCTCTGGGCGACGCCTAAGGTCACCAGGCCGGCCCCGGCCCGCAGCCCCCCCTGGCAGGCCAGGGCTGCCGCCCCGGTCTTGCCCTCCGAGCCGGCCAGCACCAGGAGATGGCCGAAGGTCCCCTTGTGGCTGTCCCAGGGGCGGGGGGGCAGCAGTTCCCGCAATTCCCGGGCCTCGGCCAGGCAAACCTTCGCCTCCCGGGCCAGGTCCGGCGGGATGCCGAGGTCCACCCGCCACAGGCGGCCCACGTAGTCCCGCCCCGGGGCCACGATCTGGCCGATTTTCGGCCAGCCGCAGGCCACGGTGACGTCGGCCTGGACCGCCACCCCCAGCACCTCCCCGGTGTCGGCGGACAAGCCGCTGGGGAGATCCACCGCCAGGACTGCCCGTTTAAGGTGATTGACCCGGTGGATGAGGCTGGCCAGCAGGCCGGTCACCGGGGAGTTGAGACCGGTGCCCAGGAGGGCGTCGACGATCAGGCCGGCCCGGGCCAGGCGGTCCAGGGCCGCCTGGAGCTGGGATTCCTCCAGGACCTCCACCACCTCCAGCCCCTGGTGGGCCAGGATCTCCAGGTTCACCCGGGCGTCGCCCCCCACCTGGTCCCGCCGGCCCAGCAAGAAAACGGCCACCGGGGTCCCGGCATTGGCCAGGTAGCGAGCCACCACGAAGCCGTCGCCGCCGTTGTTGCCCCGGCCGGCCAGCACCGCGACCTCGCCGGCTAGCTCGGGAAATTCCCGCCGGAGCACCTGATAGATGGAGCGCCCGGCATTCTCCATCAAAACCAGGGAGGGGATCCCCACCTCGGCAATGGCTCGCCGATCCAGCTCCCGCATCTCGGCAGCAGTGAGCAGTTTCATGGCTCTCGCCTCATCAGGAAATTTACCGGCTAAGATAACACACCTGCGGGGGGATTGCCAGGGTGAGGAGGAGGGGGCCTGGGAACCTCCGGCCCGGCAGGGGAGTCCGGCTCACAAAATTGCAGGGAGAAGCTTACACTATCTGGCAACCTAGGATACCGAGGCTCACCAAACCCCTCTCCCCTCCGTAGGGGCGGGGTTTCGGTGGGGCAGGCGTCCCTGCCTGCCCTGGGTGGCGGGCACGGAGGCCCGCCCCACCTACCGGCGAGGGGACGACCCTACCGCGGCCCGGATGGATTTGGTCCAGGGCCATGACAAATCTACTTGAAGGTGTTAAAATTAATCTTTGGAGGAATTTTGGCCTGGCCGATAAGCTTATTGACTCAGGGCGGCGGATTGGTTAAATTTTTAAGATAAGGTAACGGATCGTTTTTGGTTATCATCGATTATCAGGCGGGCAATCTCACCAGCGTGGTCAACTCCTTCCAGGCCCTGGGGGTGAATGGCCGGGTGACCCAGGATGCCGCGGAGGTGGCGGCCGCCGACCGGGTGGTGTTACCCGGGGTGGGCGCGGCCGGCAAGGCCATGGCTACCCTGCGGGAGCTGGGCCTGGACCGGGCCTTGCAGGAGAGCTTCCGGAAAGGCACTCCCATCCTGGGCATCTGCCTGGGAGCCCAGATCATCCTGGAATACAGCCAGGAAAACGAGACCCCCTGTCTGGGGTTGCTCCCGGGCCGCACCCGGGTGCTGCCCGGGCAGCCAGGGTTGAAGATTCCCCACATGGGCTGGAACCGCGTCCGCTTCCTGAAGCCGCATCCGGTGTTTCAAGGGTTGCCGGAGGAGGCCGAATATTACTTTGTCCACAGTTACTATCCGGAGCCGGCAGAGAAGGCCATGGTTCTGGGGGTTACCGAGTACGCCCTCCCCTTTCCCAGCGTCCTGGGATGGCGCTCGCTGGTGGCCACCCAGTTTCACCCGGAAAAAAGCGGCCGTTTTGGGCTGAAGATCCTGGAAAATTTCCTGGCCTGGGACGGCGCCGATGCTGAGTAAAAGGATCATTCCCTGCCTGGATGTCAGGGATGGCCGCACCACCAAAGGCATCAAGTTCCGCAACAACGTGGACGTCGGCGATCCGGTGGCCATGGCCCGGTTCTATTACGAAGCCGGAGCCGACGAGCTGGTCTTTTATGACATTACCGCGTCCAGCGACCGCCGGGAGATTATGATCGAGGTGGTGCGCCGGGTGGCCGCCGAGATTTTCATTCCCTTCTCGGTGGGCGGCGGCATCCGCAACCTCAACGACATGCGGGCCGTGCTCCTGGCCGGGGCGGAAAAGGTGAGCGTCAACACCGCGGCCATTGAGAATTCCCAGCTCATCAGCGAGGGGGCCCGGGCCTTCGGCAGGCAGTGCGTCGTTTTGGGGATGGATGTCAAAAAGGTGGGGGTCTCGGAGGCCATCCCTTCGGGCTACGAGATGGTGAGCCATGGGGGCCGCACCCCCACGGGCCTCGACGCTCTGGGGTGGGCCAAGGAAGGCGAACGCCTGGGCGCCGGGGAGATTTGCCTCAATTCCATCGATGCCGACGGCACCCAGGCCGGATATGAGCTGACCCTGACCCGGATGATTTCCCAGGCCGTGTCCATCCCGGTCATCGCCTCCGGCGGGGCCGGCACCCCGGAGCATCTCTATACAGTCTTGACCCAGGGCCGGGCCGACGCGGCCCTCATTGCCTCCATGGTCCATTACGAGAATTACACCATCAAAGAAATCAAGCAATATCTCCAGAAGCGCGGGGTCCCCGTAAGGCTCGCCTGGTAACGGGCGGCCTTTCCGCGATCCGGGAAGCCAACAGTGAGCGACCAGTACGAACTGGAAATTTCTGAGTGTCCGGAAGAGCTGACGGAGATCCTGGAACCGGAGGTAGCCCCGGAAATAGAGGAGAAGGAAGAGCCGGAGGCGGACCTTCCCATCCCCGCGGATCTCGACCTGGTGCAGCGTTACATCAGGGAGGCGAACCGTTTTGCCCTCCTGACCCCGGCGGAGGAAAAGACCTTGAGCAGCCGGTTTCGCGAGACCGGGGACCCGGAGGCCGGCTCCCACTTAATCACCAGCAACCTCCGCCTGGTGATCAAGATTGCCCTGGAGTTTCAACAATATTGGATGAAGAACCTCCTGGACCTGATCCAGGAAGGCAACATCGGCCTGATGCACGCCATCAAGAAGTTCGATCCCTACCGCGGCATTAAGCTCTCTTATTACGCCTCTTTCTGGATCAAGGCCTATATCCTTAAATTCATCATGGACAACTGGAAGCTGGTGAAGATCGGCACTACCCAGTCGCAACGCAAGCTCTTTTACAACCTGAAACGGGAGAAGGAAAAGCTTCGGGCCCTGGGCTTCGAGCCCGGTCCCAAGCTACTGGCTGCCGCCCTCAACGTGCGGGAGGAAGAGGTTATTGAAATGGACCAACGCCTGGGAGGCTGGGAGCTTTCTTTGGACGCTCCCCTGAAGGAAGGCTCCGACGAATACCACAAGAACTTCCTCCCAGCTTCGGAGCCCCAGGTGGAGGAGATCCTGGCCCAGGCGGAGCTGAAAGACCTGTTCCGGAAAAAGCTCTCCCAGTTCCGTCTGGAACTCAACGGCAAAGAGCTGGATATCCTGGACTTGCGCCTGCTGGCGGAAAAGCCTTTGACCTTGCAGGAGATCGGCGCCCGGCATCGGATCTCCCGGGAACGGGTGCGCCAGATCGAAGACCGGTTGATTAAAAGACTGCGGCAATTCCTCAAGTCAGAAATCTCCGATTGGGAAGATTACCGCAATCCCTTGGGTGATTGACCCCGGGGTCTGGGGGGAGATAGTTTGGCGGCATCGAGAGCCACTGGTCAAACCTGTATAGTCCAGCGCAGGCGAACTTTTAGGGCCAGGGCCGGGCTGGCGATCCTGAGCCTCGGGCTGGCCTTGAGCTTGAGCGGCTGCGCCAGCCTTGGCCTGGGCCCGGGAGCAGCCTCCCCGGAGGACCAGGAAACCTCCAACAAGGGCCTGGCCTATTACCACTATCTCCAGGCCCAACAAATGCTGCTGGCGGAAGATGAACCCGGGGCCATCCGGGAATACGAGGAATCCCTCAAACAAGACCCCGGATCGGCCCGCCTGGAACTGGAGCTGGCTTCCCTTTATCAGCGCCAGGGGGACGTCAAAAATGCCCTGGCTCACGTGGAAAAGGCCCTGAAGCTGGACCCCCAACAACAGGAGGCCTACTTCCTGCTGGCCGGCTTGCACGTGGGCCTCAACCAACTGGATGAGGCCATCCGGGAGTACGAACATATCCTGGTATTGGACCCGGAAAACCGGGAAGCCCGTCTGTTCCTGGCCACCCTCTATGCCCAGCAGGGCCGCTTTCCCCAGGCCATCCGCACCATTCAGGAGATCCTGCGCCTGGAGCCGAAATCGGTGGTGGGCCATTATTACCTTGGCCGCTTCTTCCTGGCAACCGACCACCTGGCGGAGGCGAAACAGGAACTCAACAAGACCCTGAGCCTGGACCCCCAGTTCGTGCCGGCTATTTTCGACCTGGCGGCGGTCCTGGAAAAGGAAAAACAGTACACCCGGGCCCTGGCCATGTACCATCGAGTCTTGCGCTCTCAGCCCAACAACCCCCGGGCCTGGGCCAACATCGGCCGCCTGCTGCTGATCCTCAACCGCTACGGCGAGGCCCAGAAGGCCTTCGCCACGGTCAAGGGATTTGAGAAAAACGACCCCGCGGCCCGCTTCAATGTCGGGGTTATCTTCCTGGAACAGAAACTCCCGGACGACGCCATCAAGGAATTTCGGCCGCTGCTGGCCAATCCCCATTTCCAGGATCGGGCCCACTATTATCTGGCCCTGGCCCTGGAGGAAAAGGGCGATAACCGGGGAGCCCTCCGGGAATATCAATTGGTGGGCCGCGAGTCGGAGCAATTCATCCTGGCCCGCATTCGCATGGCCTACCTGCAGTATCACCAGGGGGACAAGGAGCGGGCTCGCCAAATCCTGGAGGACCTCCAGAAAGTGGCCCCGGACCGGGAGGAGGTCTATCTCACCAGTTCCTACTTTTATGAAGAGGAAGGCCTTTGGGACCGGGCCATCGAGGTCCTCAAGCAAGGGCTGGACAAGGCGGAGCACCCCGAGGAAATCTATTTCCGGCTGGCGATGCTCTACGATAAGAAGCAGGAGCGGAACGAAAGCATCATCAATATTAAAAAGGTCCTGGAGATTAACCCGGATAACCCCGACGCCCAGAATTTTCTGGGCTACACTTACGCCGAGCAAGGAATCAACCTGGATGAGGCGGAACGATTAATCCGGGCCGCCCTGCAAGCCAAGCCCGACAGCGGCCAGATCATCGACAGCCTGGGATGGGTCTATTACAAGAAAGGGCAGTTGGACAAGGCCCTGGTGGAACTGGAACGGGCCCATCGGCTAATGCCCCAGGATGGCACGGTGACTGAACATCTGGCCGACGTCTACTTGCGCCTGCAGCGCCACCGGGAGGCGCTGCGGCTCTACCGCCGGGCCCTGGGGCAGGAGGATGCCAATCCCGGGGAACTGCGCAAGAAAATCGACAAACTGGAGCATTTGCTCCAGGGATCGGTCCTGTGAAACCCGGCAGGATGGCCCGGCTGCTAGTGCTGGCGCTCCTGGCCTGGCTGGGGCTGGCCGGCTGCCGCGCGTTGCCCCCGGCGCCGCCGCCCGCGGTCCTGCCCGCCGAGGCAGTCCTGGCCCGGCTCCATAACCGGCAACAGGCCCTGGAATCTTTACAGGCCCGGGGGCGCATCACCTTCCTGAGCCCGGAGCGCAACTACTCCGGCACCATCCTCATCAAGGCCCGCCGCCCGGAGAGCCTCCGGGTGGATATCCTGGATCTTTTTGGACGCACCCTCTTGGGCTTTGCCACCGACGGCAGCCGGGTCCAGGTATTGTCCCCCCATGAGGGGAAGCTTTTCGCTGGCCCGGCCAGCCCCCGAAATCTGGCGGTCTTTATCCCCCCGGCGGTACCCCTGTCCCAGGTGGTGCCGCTGCTGGCGGGGGCCCTGCCCCTGAGCCCGGGCCCCCCGGACCGGTTTGATTACGACCCCGCCACCGACCGTTACCTGCTGGAATGGGCCCAGGGCGGCAAGCTTCAGGAGCGCCTTTGGGTGGCGGGCCAGGGTCTTTACCCGGTGCAGGAGGAATACTTCCTGGGCCAAAGCCAGCCGCGTTTCACCCTGAAGCTGGATAAGTTCGGCGAGGCGGGGCCGGATTTGCCCGGCCAGATCATCATCCAAACCGAGACCCCCAAGATGGAACTGCGCCTGGCCTATAAGGAACTGCGCCTCAACCCGCCCTTGACTCCGGCTGATCTGACCCTGGCGCCGCCTCCCGGGATCGCGGTGGTGCAACTCCCTTAAGAGACGGTGGACGTCCGGTTTAAGGTTGGTTGGGCAAGCTGCCGCGATCGCCTGCGGCTGGGCGGCAGGAACGGCCGCCCCCCCAGGATTTTTTTCTTGGGGAAAATGCAGCCGCAGGCACTTACAAAAAACCAAAAAAACAAAAACCGGCGGCGCGGCTGAGCTGACTTCCGGGAGGGTTTGCGGGGCCATGAAATTCCTGGTGGACCAGCCCCTGGGCGGCCTGGCCAAGTGGCTGCGGTTTTGCGGCTTCGACGCCGACTGCCGCCGCCTGGCGCCCCCTGGCTCCGGCTCCATGCCGCCGCCGGACCCGGACACCTTTATCCTGACGCGCCAGGAGCCCCTGAAACAACTGGAGCGCCCGGACCTGCTGTGCATCAGGGCCGTCTCCCCCGAGGCCCAGCTCCAGGAAGTGCTGTCCCTTCTGAAGGTCGCCCCCCGGCAGCTCAAACCCCTGAGCCGCTGCAGCCGCTGCAACCGGAGGCTCAGCCCCATCCCCCGGGAGCAGGCCCAGGGCCGGGTGCCGGAGCACGTCTTCCACTACCAGGACCGGTTCTTCGAGTGCCGCGGTTGCCGGCGCCTCTTCTGGCCCGGGAGCCACCTGCCCGCCATCCTCAAGACCCTGGAGACCACCTCAGAGGACTAGAAGCTATTGCAAAACCCCGGGCTGCCCAAAATGTCATTCTGAGCGAAGCGAAGAATCTCGTATTTTTAGTGATTTTAGATCCTTCACTTCGTTCAGGATGACAGTGAAATCAGGTTTTGCAATAGCTTCTAGCTGAGGCTATCTGCTTTCGGCTTATTGGCAAAGACCAACTGGCAACGGCCGCCAAATCGCCCTCTCCCACGCCACCTCAGCCGGACTGCCATTTTGCCGCTTTGCCGATTGCAATCTCTTGAGCCGGTCCTATATTGTTTCCGAAAACCGCAAACGCCCTTAAGCGGCGCCGCACTCCGCGGGGCTGCCGCCAAGTTTCTCCAGGGCGTGGGGCAGGGCGGGAAGGATGGCGGCCAGGTTTTCCCGGGCCCCCTTGGGGCTGCCGGGGAGGTTGACGATCAGGGTGCAGCCCCGGAGCACCGCCACCCCCCGGGAGAGCATGGCGTGGGGGGTCTGGGCCAGGCCGGCGGCCCGCATGGCCTCGGGCAGGCCCGGCACCTGCCTCTGGGCCACCGCCAGGGTGGCCTCCGGGGTGAGGTCCCGGGGGCTCAGGCCAGTGCCGCCGGTGGTGAGGATCAGGTCCAGGCGTTCCCGGTCGCACCAGGCCAGCAGTTGGGCGGTGATGGCCTCCAGCTCGTCGGGGACCACGGCGGTGGCGGCCACTTGGAAATCTGCGGCCGGCAGCAACCGGGCCAGCTCCGGCCCGGAGGCGTCATGGCGCTCCCCGGCGTGCCCCTTATCGCTGACCGTCAGAATCCCTACCCGGAACATTTAGCACCTCGATGGCGTCGCCCACCTTTACTACGCCTTCTTTAAGCACCCGGGCGAAGACTCCTTCCCGGGGCATGACGCAGTCCCCCACCTGCTCGCGGATGGCGCAGCCTTTATGGCAGACCTTACCGATCTGGGTGATCTCCAGCCGCGCCTGCGCCCCCACCCGGAGGCGGGTCCCCACCGGCAGGGACATCACTTCCAGGCCGTCCACCGTCAGGTTTTCGGCGAAATCCCCCGGGGCGACCGCGGCGCCCCTGGCCACCATCTTGTGGATGCTGGCCAGGGACAGCAGGCTCACCTGGCGGCAGCCGCCTTCGGCGTGGGCGTCGCCTTCCAGGCCGTGCTCCGCCAGCAGGCGGGCCGCCGGCACGTTGTGCTTTACTACCCCTTTGCGGTCGCTGAGGGAGACGGCGACAATCCGGCCTGGGGCGATGCGGGGGGATATCATGGTGTTATCTCAGGCAAAGACGCCAAGACGCCGGGGATGATCTCCCCCTGGTTTCCAAGCTAAGTACTTTATTTCTTAAATACGGTACGTTTTTTGTCGCCCCCCCCTCACCCCAGCCCTCTCCCCCCCTCGGGGGGAGAGGGAGTATTGCAGGAGTTCCTTTTTATCCCCTCTCCCCCTCGAGGGGGAGAGGGTTAGGGTGAGGGGGAATTAATCACTTGCTCCCGCGGTTAATTAAAGCATTACCGTCTTTATGGACAACTGTACTAAGCTGGGGAACCAGGAAATCAAGGCACCGGCGGGACGCCTGTGCCACTTCAAAAATATATGGGTTGAGGGAGGGGGGTTGGGGCCTCGGCCCCTGGCTCCCTCCCCCAAATATCCTTGCCTTCCTACTCCTTCTCCCTGGCGGCCCGGGCTTCGGCGATGACCTTTTCCGCCAGGTGCGGCGGCACCTCCTCGTAGTGGTCGAACTCCACGGTATAGCTGCCCCGGCCACCGGTTTTGGAGATCAGGTCCGGGGCGTAGAGAAGCACCTCTGCCATGGGGACGTGGGCTGAGATCACCTGCAGCCGGCCCTGGGCCTCCACCCCCAGGACCCGTCCCCGGCGGCCGTTGAGGTCGCCGATGATGTCCCCCATATTATCTTCCGGCACGGTGACGCTCATCTTCATGATGGGCTCCAGCAGGGTGGGCTGGGCCTGCTCGCAGCCCTTCTTGAAGCCCATGGAGCCGGCGATTTTGAAGGCCATGTCGGAGGAGTCCACTTCGTGGAAGGAGCCGTCATAGAGGGTGACCCGGAAGTCCACCGCCGGAAAGCCGGCCAGGATGCCTTCCTGTTTGGCCTCGGTGATGCCCTTTTCCACCGAGGGAATGTACTGCCTGGGGATGGCGCCTCCCACGATCTTGTCCACGAATTCGAAGCCGGAGCCCCGGGGCAGAGGTTGCAGCTCGAGCCAGGTGTCGCCGTATTGGCCCCGGCCCCCGGACTGGCGTTTGTATTTACCCTGGATCCTGACGGTGCCCTTGATGGTCTCCCGGTAGGGGACCTTGGGCGGCTTGAGGTTGACCTCCACCCCGAATTTGCGCTTCAGCTTTTCGGCGGTGGCCTCGATGTGCACCGCGCCCACCCCGGACAGGAGGATCTCCTTGGTTTCGGCGTTGCGGCTGAGGGACAGGGAGGGATCCTCTTCGATCAACTTGAAGAAGGAGGAGAAGACCTTGTCCTCCTCCCCCTGCTTCTTGGGCTCCACCGCAAAGGTGACCATGGTCTGGGAAGGCATCAGGGGCGGCAGCAGGATGGGGTTGGCCTCGGTGGCCAGGGTGTCGCCGGTCACCGTCTCTTTGAGCTTGGCCACCGCGGCGAAGGCCCCGGGGCCGAGGCTGGTCACCGCCTTCTGGCCCTTGCCTTCCAGCAGGAAGAGCTGGCCGTATCTTTCCGGGACGGCCCGGCTCACGTTGAACACGGTGGAGTCGGCGGTCATGGTGCCGCAATAGATGCGGAAGATGGAGAGGCGGCCGGCGTATGGGTCGGCCACCGTCTTGAAGACCTGGGCCGCCAGGGGGCCGTCCGGGTCCGGCGAAAGATTCAGCCTGGCATCGGCGCCGGGTTTGCTACCCGTGATCGCGCCTCTCTCCTCCGGGGCGGGAAGGAAGAGGTTAATGGCGTCCAACAGCAGGCCGGGGCCCAGGTTGGCGGCCGCCGCGCCGCACAACACCGGGACGAAGGCCCCCTTGAGGACCCCCAGCTTCAGGCCGCGGTAAATCTCCTCCGGGGTGAGCTCCCCTTCTTCCAGAAATTTTTCGATCAAGGCGTCGTCGCTTTCGGCGGCGTAATTCATCAGATCGCTCCGCAGCTCCGCG
>CAWEWX010000046.1:0-50405 GCA_963812655.1 uncultured delta proteobacterium
CCGGGTTTACTCCCTGGAGACCCTGGGGGCCGCCCTGGGGGTCATCATCGTGCAGCTTTTTCTCCTGGGGCGTTATCCCAGCCTGGGTCTGAGCCTGGCTACCGGCCTCTTTCTGGTCCTGGCGGCCTGGCTGACCGACCTTCCCCGGGGTCTGGGACGCCGCGGCGCCCGGGGGCTGGCGCTGTTGCCGCTGGTCGGGGGCCTTATCTGGCTGCCACCCCTGGAGAACCTCAGCCGAAGCTGGCAGGCGCCGGGACGCCTGTTGGCCGCCACCGCCGAAAGTCCCTACGCCTTTCTCAGCGTCAGCCGGGAAGCCGGTCAGGTGAGTTTCTTTGCCGACAACCTCTGGCAGTTTACCTACCCGGACCCGTTAACCGCCGAGCACCAGGTGCAGTTGGGTCTGCTGGTCCACCCGCGGCCTCGCCGGGTACTGCTCCTGGGAGGCGGCCTCGGCCTGGTGCCGGAGATCCTCAAAACCGATAGCATCACCCGGCTGGACTATGTGGAGCTGGACCCCCGCCTGGTGGAACTGGCCCGGGAGCTGCTCCCCGGGGGTGAAGAATGGGCCCGGGACCCGCGGGTGCGCCTGATCTACCAGGACGCCCGGCACTTTCTGGGGGGGAGCCTGGAGTGCTACGACGTAATCCTCATGGCCCTGCCGGAGCCCCGCAGCGCCCAGCTCAACCGCTTCTATAGCCGGGAGTTTTTCCGACTGGTGGCCGCCAGGCTCTCCCCGGGAGGCGTCTTCAACTTTTCCCTGCCGGCCTCGGAAGCCGTTCTGCACCCGCTGCGGGCCGCCTTCCTGGCCATGATTTACCGCACCTTGGAACAGGTCTTCCCGGAGGTCTTGGTCTATCCGGGAGAACGGGCCCAGTTCTTTGCCGCGGCTGCCCCCGGAATCCTCAGCGCCGATCCGGAGCTGTTGTCCTCCCGGATCAAAGCCCGGCGGTTGCCTTTGCAGTATGTCCAGGACTATTACCTGCGGGACGATCTCATGCCTTCCAGGGTCGCCCGCCTGAGACAAACCCTGGAGCGGCAACCGGTGGCCATCAACACCGACTTGACTCCCGGCTGTTATTTTTATGAACTGGTGCTGGGCGGACTGCGGGAGCCGGACCTGCCCCTGGCCCAGGCCTTGCTGGCCCTGAAACGGCTGCCGGGCTATCTGCTCTGGGCTCTACTGGGGCTGGCCATCCTGGTCCCGGCCGCGGTTTTCCGGTCCCGTCCGGGGCCCTGCTGCCTCTATCAGGTGGCGGTGATGGGCCTGGGGACCATGGCCCTGGAGATTCTGATCCTGATCCTCTACCAGATTCACTTGGGCTTCCTGTACCGGCAATTGGGCTTGCTGATCGCCGCCTTTATGGCGGGCATGGGTTGCGGGGCGGCGGTGGGAAACCACTGGGTGAGGTCGGCAGGGGGCCGCCTGGGGCGCCGGCTGGCCGGCCTGCAAGGGCTGATGGCCTTCCTGGCCTTGCTCCTGGCCTTCTCCTTGAGCCGGGATCTCTTTGAGGTCTTTGCGGCCCGGGAATATTTGCTCCAGGCGGGCTTCGCCCTGATTTTGGCAGCCGCCGGTTTTGGGGGCGGCGGCATCTTTGCCCTCAGCGCCGGTCTCTGGGTGCGGGGCCGGGGGGAGGGCGAGTCCAGCGCCAAGGGCGGCTGGCTCTATACCGCCGACCTGCTGGGCTCCACCCTGGGCGCTCTGGGATTCAGCTTTTTCATTATCCCCGTCTGGGGGATCTGGCCGGCCCTCATCCTGGTGGCGGCGCTCCACGCCGGGGCCGCCCTGCTGCCCGTGGCCAGGCCGGTGGCTGCCTTCCCGGGGTGAGGCGAAACGCCCGCTGGAAGTCTTCCGGAGACGCCGGCCGCCGGCTGGCCAGAGGCGGGCTAGGGCTCGTAGATGAATTGCTTGCCCAATTCCTTAAAGGAGAAGGTCAGTAAAATGTGGTGGCCGTCGTAGTCCAGCACCCGCAGGTCGTCGGTTTGGCGCAGGTCACCCAAGACCACCGGATAATGCTCGCCATAGCGCTGCCGGCATAATTCCAGGGGCACCTCATACCCCATATACTTCTGAATTCCCTTGGCCTTCATCTTTTCGGCAAATTTTACCCCGGTAAAGGATGCATAGGAGGTCAATACCAGAATGGGACCGGAACCGGTGAAAATAATGCCCGCCTTCATGCTCGCTCTCCTCCTTCCGTGGCCCAAAGGGCGATTTTAAATATAAAGATAAAAATGATTTCTTTAAAGTCAATGCGCCCGCGTATCGGCGGAGTGGCTCCATCGGAAAAAATATTCGGCATTGCGAGCGGATTCGGTTCTCGTTCCCAGGCTCCCGCGGGGAACGCGCCCCAGGAATAATGAGCCGGGGGCTGACCGCCGCCCCCGGCAGTCAGCTACCGCAGAGGTTCGATTACCGGCTCATCTTTAGGCGGCGGTCAGTCCAGCAACGGGAGCAGCTCCAGATGATCCCGGAGATGATAACGGGCCTGGAGGCTGGGGTTCTTGTAGGCCGCCAGCGGCACCCCGGCCGCCTCGGCTAACAGCCGGTCCACCTCGGAGTCCCCGATGTATAGGGCCTCCTCCGGTCCAACCCGGAAATGGGCCAAAATTTTCCGGAGGCATTCGGGGTGCGGCTTGGGTCGGCTGACCTCAGAGGAGCCCACCGTCAGCTCGAAAAAGCCGTCCAGGCCAAGGGTCCGGAGGACCGGGACCAGGCTCTTGCCCCGGTTGCTGGCCACCGCGAGGTGGGTCGAAGGACGCAACTGCGCCAGGACCTCACGGATGTGGGGCTCCAGGCCGATTAAGGACAGGAAGGGGCCGTTATCCAGGTGGCGCTGGTAATCCTGGGCCTGGGCTAGGCAGGCGGCGCCCCGGAAGAGAAAGTGGATGGCTTCCTGGGCGGTGGCGGCGTGGACCAGGTCCAACTGCTCCGGGGTCAGGGGCGGCCGGCCGAAATGGGCCAGGATGTGGTTAAAAAAGGCATGGTTGGCCCGGCGAGAATCAATGAGGACCCCGTCGCAGTCATAAATGATGATGGACGGTTTCCGGTTTTCGGTTTCCGGCTTTCGGATTTTTCGGATTTTTCGTAGAGGGACCGATTCCATCTTTTGGGTTCCGGCGCCTGCGCCTAGATTTTGTCAAAACCTGCGCCCAGCAACAAGATTAGAAACTTCAGACTCAGACTTGACCAAAGAAATCGAGCTGGCGGGCTCGATAAACCAGTTCCTGCAGCTTTAGCTGCTGGCGGCGGCGGACCAGCCAATCCTGGAAATCTGCGGCCGGCAGGAGGGGGTCGCCTTCCAGGGCCTGCTGCACGGTGCGCAGGATGAAGCGGAGAAAGTAGGCCTCGTCCCCGGGATAGCCGTTGGGGCCGGGAGAGACCAGCCAATCGGAGGCGCCCGCGGCCAGCACCGTGCCCCCGGCCGCTGCGAGCTGGGCAAAGAGCCGGCGGCCGGTGTGGCTGCTGCCGGAGGGCCGGCCCTGGACCCGGCGCTGGTCCATGGCGCGGTGGTACCGGGTTTCGATGAGCCGGTCCAGTTCCGCGTCGATAACCGGCTCAAAGATGGTAGCCCCGTCGAAGTTGAGGGTAAAATAGAAGCAGCCCCCGGGCGCCAGTAAACCCAGCAGGCCGGGCAGCGTGGTCTCAAGGTCCACCAGGTCTAAAAAGGCATGGGCGACGACGAGGTCCCAGCGGTGGCGGTCTTGCTCCCGGGCGAGGAATCGGAACAGGTCGATGGCTTCGAAGGTGACAGAAATTTTTGTAAGCGGCCGCGGCCTTGGGCGACCCGGGAGATCGCCATCCTCCCGGTCCGGAGCGCCCCCCCGGGCCGTAACATAGCTTTGATAACGGGCCCGGGCTTCGTCCAGGAGCCCGGCTTGCAGGTCGATGCCGGTGTAGGCGGAGTCTCCTAAAAACAAATCCAGCAGCCGCCAATCCAGGAGGCGCTCCAGCATGGTGCCGATGCCGCAGCCCACCTCCAGCACCCGGAAGGGCGACGGTTTCCCCTGCTCCCGGAAATGGCCGGCCAGGGCCTCCCGGACCTGCCGGTTCAGGGAGCGGTCGTCCAGCCCGGCTTTGGCGGCCAGATAGCGGCTGAAGCTGTATTCCTCAGGTCCGGGGTTCATCAACTGCCCCCCGGTCCTTGGAGAACACCCTGAAAAGTATGGCTACAGCCAGGGCTCCCCAAATCACCATCGACAGCCAGGCCTTGCCCATGCCGCTGGCGATTATTTGTTCATTTAGCGAGATGAACAAGGTTGAATAAGGGATAAAAGCCAGGCCCATAAGTAATGAGGTAAAGAACATTACCAGAGCTATATCCATCAGATTCAGGCTAGAAAAGATATAGTAACCGGTTATTACTGATAAAATTAGATAGATTGCCATAACAAGCCCATAGTGTTCCAGGAACCCCGCGGCAAAGTCCATCCATTGCTGAGGGCTGGTAACCACGAACACCAGTTTTAAAAGAATAATCAGGGCGAACGAGCCCGCCAGAATCTTTTTCACCAACATCTCTCGGTCTCCTTTCTATTTATTAAGGGGAGCATTATGGGGTCCCTTATTTATTCCCTCTGCTAGGCAATTCTGAAACCTATGGCCCGGCTGTAAAGGTCGCCCTTGCTGAATTAGACCTTATGGTCCCCTGTATCTGTTAATTATCCTCAAACAGAAATCCTGAAACCTTCGTCTATTTCTCGCACCGGGAGAAAACCAACGTCAGATGCGCTTAATTAAACCCGCATAAAAATTCCCGCACCTGGGCGGCGCTCGCCTCCCAGGTGGGATGGGACGCGGCCCGGGCCAGGGCCGCCAGGCTCAGGCGCCGCAGCAGGTCCCGGTCCTGCATCAGTGAGGCGAGGCGCCGGGACAGGGCCGCGGGGTCACCCGGGGGCGCCAGGAAGCCGTCCACCCCGTGGCGGACGATTTCCCGAACTCCGCCCGCGGCTCCAGCAATGACGGGCAGGCCGAAGCGCATGGCCTCCAGGTAAACAATGCCGAAACCCTCGTAAAAGGAGGGCACGGCCAGCAAGTGATGCTGGGGAAGCAGCACGGCCAACTCCTGGTCGGACACCGAACCCAGCCAGGTTATCCTGGAACTTACCTGCTCCTGCTGGACCTGGCGGCGAAGGCTGGCGACGTAGCGGCTATCCAGATCGAGACTGCCTGCCACCGTGAGCTGCCAATGGTGGTGAGGCAGGCTGGCCAGGGCAGTTATCAGGGTATGGATTCCTTTCCGAGGGATCAGGTTGGCCACCGCGATGATCTTTAAGGGTCCCGGGGCTAAGGCCTTGGCGGCAATTTGCGCCGCGGAGAATTTGCCGGGCAGGCGATCGCCACCGGGCGGCGCCACCACCACCGGCCGGCCCGCCCCCACCAGGGACTCCACCTCGGCCCGGGTGGTCTGGCTGTTGCAGATGAAGCCGTCCACCGAAGCCAGGTACGCGCGCTCCACCCGCCGATAGAGCCGGTTTTGCCAGGCGGCCCGGGCTTCGCAGCTCCGGAGATGGTGAACGATGGCTACCAGGGGATAGGAAACCCGGCGGCGCAGCCAACGATTGAGAAGGAACAGCGAGGGATGCGCCAGCTCATCCTGGAGCAGCAGCTCAAAGTGAGCCCGCCGCAGGCGTTCGCCGAGGTCCGGCGAGAGGTTGTCCAACAGACCGCGGCCGTAGGCGCGCCAGGGGATGGAGATGACTTCCACCTTGTCCCCCCGGCTCACGAAATGCTGGACCAGTTGCCGATCATAGAGAAAGCCGCCGGAGACCAGGTTAAGTCCGCCATAAAGCACCAGGCCCAGATGCAACTAGCGCTCCTCCCGGCAGGCGGCCCAGGCGATGTCATCCTCCCCAACCTTGGCGGTGAGGGCGTGGAGCGGGTCCTTGAGGCGGCTGAAGAGCTCCTGGCAGAGGATGCGGGCGAAATGCTCGATGCTGGGATTGAGCCCGGCGAATTCCGGCAGCTGGTTCAGGGTTTGATCCCGATAATAGGCTACCAGTTCATCCAGATGGGCCTCCAGGTCCACAATATCCACCAGAAAGCCGTGAGCATTGAGAACCTTGCCCTCCAGCAGCGCCTCCACCTGGTAATGATGGCAGTGGGGCTGGTTTTCCCGGCCCCAATCACCCCCCGCCAAGAAATGCCGGGCCACGAAGGATCGCTTAACCGCCAGGGTGTATAACATGTGCATGGTCGGCTCCTGTAGGGGCGACCCGCTGGGTCGCCCGGTTCCGATTTCAAGTTTGGAGTTGTAGGGGCGGACCCATGGGTCCGCCCTGAGCCTCGAGTTTAGACGGAGTGAAAACCCAAAACTGAGAGCTCAGTAATCGAAAATCACCTGAATGGCCTCCCCGGGGTTGCGGTCGAGCAACTCATAGGCCCGGGCGGCCTGGGTGATGGGAAACCGATGGCTAATGAAGCGGGCCGGCTTGATCTCGTCCAGCATTTGCCAGGTGATTTGATAGCGCCGGGATTTGCTCCAGCGGCCGCTGAGTTCAGGGGGGAGGCTGCTCACCTGGCTGCTGATCAGGCGCAGCCGGCTGCGGTGGAAGCGGCCACCCAGGTTCAAGTCGCTCCGCTTCCGGCCATACCAGGAGCCGATGACCACCCGGCCGTGGAAGCCGGTGATGGCGATGGCCTGGTTCAGGGCCTCGGGATTGCCGGAGACCTCGTAGGTCAGGTCGGCGCCGGGGTAGGGCCCCGCTCCCTGCAGCCGCCCCAGCAAGTGTTCCTCCAGGTTCGCCGCGGCGGGGTCGAGGCTGAGGTGGGCCCCCAGGTTTTCGGAGAGCAGGCGCCGTTTGGGATAGAGGTCCAGGGTCACCAGGGAGCTTAAGGGCCAGCGGGCCAGCAGGGAGGTGAGGAGCAGTCCCACGATCCCCTGGCCGAAGATGGCCACCTGCTCCCCTATCAAGGGCTGGCCGTCCAGCATAAAGGTGACTGCGGTCTCCATGTTGGGGAAGAAGACCGCGTCCTCCGGGGTGAGGTGGCCAGGCAACCTCTGCAGTTCATCGGGGGTGGCCAGGAAGTGGCTCTCGTGGGGATGAAAGGCGAAGACCTGTTTGCCTTGCCAATCCGGGGAAACCCCGGGCCCCAGGGAGACCACCTGGCCTACCACCGCATAACCATATTTCAGGGGGAAGGAGAAGTCGCCGGCCAGGGCGGCGATGCTCTCGTCCCGGGCCAGTTCCTGGGGGGCCTGGCCCTGGTAGATGAGGCCTTCGGTTCCGGGA
The DNA here is from genome assembly GCA_963812655.1 of uncultured delta proteobacterium. GTDB lineage: Bacteria > Desulfobacterota > Desulfobaccia > Desulfobaccales > 0-14-0-80-60-11 > JAPLJC01. The sequence continues at coordinate 7,231 of CAWEWX010000046.1, forward strand.
CTGATGGCCGAGACGATGGATTGCACCAACACCTGGCCGAAGGAGGGTGCGGCGACGGCCTGCCGTCGCAGGGCCACCTGCCCGGGTGCGGTAAAATAGAGGGTTCGCCGCTGCATTTACGCCTTCCATTCGGGTTCGCCCATGAGGACCAGGTCTTCCCCCAGACGCTGATAGGTGAGGTTGCTGAGGCGGGGGAACCACCGGAGATTGGCGGGCCCCATGCCGTCCCCTACCCGCAGGCCCCCCACCAGCAAGGGGGCGATAGTCAGGATGACCTGGTCCACCAGGCGGGCGGCCAGAAAACTGGTGATAACCTGGGCGCCGCCCTCCACCATGAGGCTGTTGACCTCCAATTCCCCCAGCCGCTTTAGAAGCGCTTCCAGGTCCACCCAGCCATTGCGGGAAGGGAGACAAAAGATCCGGGCCCCGGCGGCTTCCAGGGCTTCCCGGCGGGCGGGTTCGGCCCCTTCATGGGCCACGATCCAGGGGGCGCGGCCGTTCCCCAGCAGGTTGGCGTAGAGCGGGAAGCGCAGGCGGCTGTCCACGATCACCGGTTGGGGGTTGTGGCCGGTCACCAGGCGGACGTTGAGGCGGGGGTTGTCGGCCAGCACCGTGCCGATGCCCACCAAAATGGCGTCGTGCAAGGACCGCAGGCCGTGGGTCAAAACCAGGGACTGAGGGCCGCTCAGGGTCAAAGGGCGGCCGGGGCGGGCGGCGATGCTACCGTCCAGGCTTTGGGCATAGCTCAAGGTGACCAGGGGACGGCCGGTGCGGCGCCGGTGCTCCGGGGCGGCCTCCAGGGCGGCCCGGACCCGAACCAAGACCCCGGTTTCCTCGGCCGGGGTTCCGGTGGCTCCCTTTGCCTCTTCCAGAATCGGCCCGTCAGACCTGCCCTTCCCCTGGCCCATGGTTTTCAAAGGGATTGATTCTCCTCTCCAGGGACAAGCCCTCAGACAACGCAAATCTAGCCATCACCGCGACGGCGCCAACCTTAAAATGGGGCCGTAACGGGGGCTTGTCAAGGTGATGCTAAGGGGATGGCAACAGGAGCAGGCGGGCCCTAAGATTGCTTCACTTCGGCACAGGATCAGATTGCGCCCGGGCTCAATCGTGGCCATGGTTGATGGCGCCGTTTTCGATCAGCCACTGTTTGCTGGTTGCAATAATTTTCTGGAGCAGGGCCATCTTGTCAGGCCCTACACCCAGATGATTGCCCTCAAAAGCGATGACGGTTTTCGGCTCCGGAACCGCCTCACGCAAGAGGTTGCGAGCTGCTTCCGGGATCAGGCTGTCGTCCCGCCCTTCCAGGACCAGAAATTTGCCGGATAAACGCGGCAGATGGACGGTCGGTTCCAGGGAATGGAACACCAGATCCACCCAGGGCGCCAGGGCTTTGCCCAGCCAGGCCGGTTTCATATGCGGGTTGCCGGCCAGGAGCGCGCCAAGAGGCGCACCGCCATAGGCGATGATAGTCCAGCCGACCCGGGTTCCATCATGCGCGGCGATGTCCTGCACGGCAGGCGCGGCCAGGGCTCCCTGGGAAAAGCCAAGCAGGCTGATGCGTTCCGCATCGGCCCAAGGCTGGCTCATCAGCCAATGCAAGACTGAGGCCCCCTGTCCTGGGATCGTCATGACGTTATGGTAGAGGCCGGGCGCTTGCAGCATAAAGGCGCTAACGCCGTGAAGGCGAACCGGTACCGGCCAGGCGTAGCTGGCGATGGCGTTATCTCCGGCGTCCTTGATGTAGCGGATGCTGTCTGCACCCGTGACCAGGCCGCCTAGAACCAGAACGACCGGCAGTTTTTTAGGGGGCAGCGGATCGGGCAGGCTGAGGTTGAAGGCGATATCGCCAAGTAGTTTCCCGGGGAGCGTGATGTGCTCAAAAAGACGGTGATCCGGCGCAGAAAGAGTCGTCCGCTCTGCCTGCAACCCATGTTCCGGCGGGGGAAGCGACCAGAGCGGATCGCGGCCGTACCCCCAAAGGGCCAGCGTGAGGGCTCCCACGAGTAGCATACCAAAAAAACCGGCAATTATCAGGCCCTTGCGTCCCCACATGCCGGACCCCTTCACGGAGTATGATGATCCTTGATAGTGCTTTTAATTTCGGATACTGTCTAAAGATTGGCAAGCAAAAACCAATGATGCGGGAATGCTTTTCAGGCAATAAAAGGTGATTGCCTTATGAAAAAACCTAATCCAAATATTCTGGTCTTTGCTTCCGGGACCCAAACCGGTGGCGGATCCGGATTTGAGACGATGGTAAGAGCTACCCGGACCAGGCCGCCAATTCTGGACGCCTCTATTTGTGCGGTGGTCACTAATCATTTTGCAGGCGGCGTTTGGCAGAGCGCCAAAGCTCTCGGGATACTTTGCGAATACTGGGTTGGTCCCTATCTGGCCAGGGGCTACCAAAACTTTGTAAAGTATTTCAACGCTGATTATGTCATGCTCTCCGGCTGGCTGAAACTAGTGGCAGGCCTTGACCCGGCGCGGACGATTAATATCCATCCTGGTCCTTTGCCGCGATTTGGCGGGCCGAAAAATTACGGACACTATGTTCACGAAGCGGTTATGGCAGCTTATCACCGCGGGGAAATTATCCACAGCGCGGTCACCATGCATTTTGTCGATGCGATCTATGACCGCGGCCCGATACTTTTCGCGCTGCCGGTGCCCATTGAGCCGGGCGATACCCCGGAGACCTTGGCTGCCAAGGTGAATCGTGCTGAACATGAATGGCAACCCCGGGTCCTCAACTACGTAGTGCACGGACAGGTGCGGCTGGTCGGCCAAGAAGTTGTCTATGAGACGGAAGAACTGAAGCGCCTGCTGATTCCAGAAGCGCAGTAAGTCAAAATATTCCCGAAACCCGATACTAAACCAGCTCCAGGGCGTTGAAGAAGAAGGCGATTTCGCCGGCCGCGCTCTCCGGGCTGTCGGAGCCGTGGACGATATTGGCCTCGATCTCCCGGGCAAAGTCGGCCCGGATGGTGCCGGGGCGGCCTGGCGGTAGTCGGTGGCGCCCATCAGCTCCCGGTACACCTGGACGGCCTGGTCCCCCTCCAGGATCATGGCCACGATGGGGCCGGAACTCATGAAGGTGGTGAGGCTCTGGTAAAAGGGCCGCTCTTTATGGACCTGGTAAAAATTCAGGGCCTGGGCCTTGCTGAGCTGCACCATCTTCAACGCCTTGATCTTGAGGCCGCGTTTCTCCAGGCGGCCGATGACTTCGCCGATCAATCCCCGGGCCACGCCGTCGGGTTTGATCAGGGATAAGGTCTGTTCGCTAGACATTTTGAAAGTCTCTCCTTTTTAGTAACGCAGGACCGGCAGCGCCCACCCTGCACGGGCGGTCCCATCACAGGCTGGAAGCCTGTGCCGCTGCCGCCCCTACACTCACTTCTCCTCCCGGCGTTCCACGGAGCCGTAGTGGTCGAACTGCAGGGTAAAGGTGCCCCGCCCCTGGGTCAGGGAGCGCAGGGCGGTGGCATAGCCGAACATCTCCGCCAGGGGGGCGGCGCCGGTGATGAGGCGCACCGGCCCCTTGGCGAGGAGCTGTTCCACCTTGCCCTTGCGGGCCGCGAAGTCTCCCATGACCTCCCCGGTGAACTCTTCCGGGGCGATGATCTCCACCTTCATGATGGGTTCCAACAGTTGGGGCTGGGCCTGATTAAACCCTTGCCTCAGGGCGGCCATGGCGGCGATGCGGAAGGCCATCTCCGAGGCCAGGCCCTCTTTGACCACGGCCCCGGTCAGGGCCACGGCCACATCCACCCCGGGGTGGCCGTAAACCACCCCCGCTTCCAGGGCTTCTTGCAGCGACCGGCCAATGACGGCAACAAAGCCCTGGGCCGGGTGTTCCGCGGCCAGCAGGGAGACGAAGGAATTGCCTGAGCCCCGGGGACGGGGGGAGAGGCTCAGGCGCACTTCGGCGAAGTGGTGTTTGCCGGCCAATTCCCGGTCGAAGGTCCCGGACTCTTCGGCTGCCAAGGCGATGGTTTCCCGATAGACCACCTGGGGGCGGCCGGCCCGAACTTGGGCGTGGAACTCCCGCTGCAGGCGGTGGATAATCACTTCCAGGTGCAGTTCTCCCATGCCGGAGAGCAGGGTCTGGCCGGTGTCTTCATCGGTATGGATGCTAAGGCTGGGATCCTCTTCGGACACCCGGGCCAGGGCTTGTTCCAGCTTCTCCTGATCGTCCGGGGTCAGCGGTTCGATGGCCAGGGAAATTACCGGCAGGTAGGAGGAGATGGGCTCCAGGACGATAGGGCGGTCGCGGCTGCACAGGGTGTCTCCGGTGGTGGTGGCCTTCAGACCCAGGAGGGCGACGATGCTGCCGGCGTGGGCCTCCTCCAGGGGTTCCCGCTTGTTGGCGTGCATCCGCAGGATGCGGGCCACCTTTTCGGAGACGCCTTTGACCGGATTAAAGATTTCCTGGCCCACCTTCAGGGTGCCGGAATAGAGGCGCACATAGGTGAGGCGCTGGTTTTGGTCCACCATGATCTTGAAGGCCAGGGCCGCCAGGGGGGCGTCGTCCCGGGCCGGCCGCGGTTCGGATGCCCCGGTTTTGGGGTGTTGCCCCAGGATGGCAGGCACTTCCATGGGATTGGGCAGGAAATCCTTGATGCCGTCCAGCAGGGGTTGGACCCCTTTGTTGCGCAGGGCGGAGCCGCAGTAGGTGGGCACCCCTTTGAGGGCCAGGCTGGCGCGGCGCACCCCGGCCTTGATCTCCTCCGGGGGCAGCGGGCGTTCTGCCAGATAGGCCTCCATCACTTCGTCGTCCACCTCAGCCAGGGACTCCACCAGGGCTTCCCGGGCCGCGGCTGCCGCGGCCTCCTGGTCCGGGGGGATCTCCAGTTCCTCGAAGGCCACCCCCAGGGTCTCCTGCCGCCATTTCAGGGCCTTCAGGGCCAGAAGATCGATGACCCCCTGGAACTGGTCCTCTTCCCCCCAGGGAATGGTGAGCACCAGGGGATGGGCCCCCAGTTTCTCTTTCATGGAGGCCACTGCGGCCCAGAAGTTGGCGCCCAGGCGGTCCATCTTGTTGATGAAGGCCAACTTCGGCACCCGATATCTGTCGGCCTGGTGCCAGACGGTTTCCGACTGGGGCTCCACCCCGCTCACCGCGTCGAAGACCCCGATGGCGCCGTCCAGAACCCGGAGGGAGCGCTCCACTTCAATGGTGAAGTCCACGTGTCCCGGGGTGTCGATGATATTGATGACGCAGCCCTTCCACTGGCAGGTGGTCACCGCCGCGGTGATGGTGATGCCGCGTTCCTGCTCTTCGGGCATCCAGTCCATGACCGCGGCGCCATTATGCACTTCCCCCATCTTGTGGGTGCGGCCGGTGTAATAAAGGATGCGCTCCGTGAGGGTAGTCTTCCCCGCGTCGATGTGGGCGATGATGCCGATGTTGCGGATGGCCATGAGCCTGGGGCTGGACACGGGGCTTCTCCGAAAAAATGGGAACCTCGATTTTTTTAAATGAATTTGCCGGCACTTTCAACCTTAAAAAACAGTTTTCGGTTTTCAGTTTTCGCTTTTCGGTTTAAAAGAAAGACAGAAGGGGTATTCGAGGGCTCCACAAAATCCATTAACCACCAAAAACTCAAAACTCGAAACTCGAAACTAACATGTCCTGCAATCCACCCTCATTCCGCTTCTGCCCCTGCTGCGGCGGGCCATTGGAGAGGCGTCCCCTGGGGGAGCGGGACCGCCTGGCCTGCCGGGACTGCCGCCGGATTTTGTACGTCAACCCCGCGGTGGGGGTGGCGGTGGTGGTGCGCCGGGGAGAGCAGATTTTATGGGGGCGCCGGGCCGGCGGGCCCTCCCCCGGGGCCTGGTGTCTCCCCTGCGGTTACCTGGAGTGGGGGGAAGAGGTCAGGGAGGCCGCGGCCCGGGAGTTCCAGGAGGAGACGGGCCTGGTGGTGGAAGTGGGGGAACTGCTGGCGGCCCACTCCAATTTCCACGACCCGGAGCGCCTCACCGTGGGCCTCTGGTTTGCCGGCCGCGTGGTGGGAGGGGACCTGAGGGCCGGAGATGATCTCACCGAAGTGGCCTTTTTTCCAGTGGCCCAGCCGCCCCAGCCCCTGGCCTTTCCCACCGACGCCCTGGTAGCCGGGGAACTGCGGGCCGGAAAGGTGTACCTGATTCCGGATATGCTGCATGCGCTCCGCTAATGCCGGTTATCCCCGGCGTCCCCGCGTCCAATCTCATCTCAAATTATTTTGCTCTCGCCTGGCGCGAATCGTCGCGCATATTTTTCCCAGTAGTTGTAATAAGTTATATAAACTTTTCTTCCCAAGCGTCAGGAGGCGCGGAAACCGAAGACTTACTCCGGGGGGAACAGGTGCAAGGAATCCAGGGCGGCCAGGTCCCGCAGGGAAACCATGGCCAGCCGTGAGGCAGGGAGGTCCAGCACCGCGAAACTGAAGGTGGGATGACGCCCCTCCTCCAGGGTGAAGGCCCCGGGGACTATGAGATAAACGGTGTCCGGCTCCAGGCGCAGGCAGGCCTGGCGCGGCTGGAACTCCCCGGGCCGGATGGTGTCATTGATATAAAGCAGGCGGCTGAAAGGTGGGGTAAAGCGGGTGACGCAAGGCACGTGGGTATGCCCATGGCAGGCCAGCAGGGGCGGGCGGCAGGTGTGGGCCCCGCGGCGGTAAGCCCGGATGCGCTCATCGTAATGGGTCCAGATCAGAGCCCGGGTATGGGCCAGAAAGACCCTGGCCTCCAATTCCAGGACCACTCCGCAGGCGGTGGCTTCCGGCAACTGGGGGCCAAAGACGTCATAGACCCAATAAAGGCGGTGGCCGGGGTCCATGGACAGCCAATCCCGGAAAGGCTCCGGCTGGCAGTCCCCCAGGCAGGCCAGGTGACGCAGGCCCTGGCGCCGGAGAAAGGCGAACAAGGGGGGCAGGCCGGCCCGGTAGGCGTGGGTGTCGGACACCAGGGCCAGCCGGTCCATCCCGCCGTCAGGAGCGCTGATCGCCTTCTTTACCCCCTGGCCGGCTTGAAGCCGCAAGCATGGCCGGTATGCGCCTTGATGCGGTCCCTCAGCCCGGCTAAATAACGGATGGCCTCGTCTTTGTCCTTGTCAATGACTATGGCCTGTATCTGCTGCTGCTCCTGATCCGAAAAGACGATCTCTTTGTCTGCCATAATGTCCTCATCCGCCAGGTGAGCCTTCCCCGGATGGCGGTTTTTCAGGGGGGGGGGCGGTGTCGCGGCGGGCGCCCAGGGGCCGGTCCAGCCCCATTAGCCGTCGATTTTCTCGTCAAAAAAAAAGGGGGTTATCAGCCGCGCCCCTGGGGGCCTTCCGCGGGCTTCGGCCCGCAGGCGTGGCCGTAATGGGGATTTAACCGGTCCTCCAGTTGCGCCAGGTAGCGCAAGGCTTCTTCCCCGTCTCTGTCGATGACGATGGCCTCGAGCTTCATCTGCTCCTGGTCCGAAAAGGATATGATTTTGTCAGCCATGGCTGCTTCTCCTTTGACTGCGAAGTGAAGAATAATTTAAGGCTAAGGAGCCGCGGTGTCAATAGAAGTGGAGATAATTGCCGAAAACGGAAAAATGGTGGATAATGACCTGAACCGGGTTTCGGAGGTTAGTGCGGCGGCACGGTGGGGCAGGCGTCTCTGCCTGCCATAACTGGCGGGCACGGAGGCCCGCCCCACCAACGGCAATTTTCTCCGGCGGCGGCGCCGCTCCGAGGTGAGCCCAGCCCAGCAATGCTTTGCGAGGTTTTTTCATGCCGAAGCTGTTTTCAGACGACACCCGCCGGGTACGCTGCCCTTTTTGCGGCGCTGGGGTGTTGCGCCCGGTGCAGTTGCAGGAGGGTCAGTGGTACGATTTTGCCGGGGGATTCTGCGACTGCGGGGCGGTGTTCGCCCACGATCCCACGGCCCGCAACGGCGGCGCCGTCTTCCTCCAGGCCCTGATTATGGCCACTGACGGCGATATGGACCGGGCCATGAGTCTGGCGGAAGGGGATGACTACGACGCCGGCTATGTTTCGCATTACGACCTCCGGCAGCACCACCTGAATGCCAGCGCCTTCGGCACCCTCTATTTTATCCGCCTGCGGGTTACCTCCGGGTCCTGAGCAGGCCGAGAAAACCGTTGACATCGCCGGTTAATCTCCCTATATAAAAACTGAGAGTTATGTTCAGGCCAAAGCCACCCAGACTCCTGGGGCGGCTTTTTTTTATGGGGAAGGGCAGATGCGCCTGGTGATGATCGATAATTACGATTCTTTCACTTACAACCTGGTGCAGCTCTTCTCTGAGTTTAACCTGGAGGTCCTGGTCTTCCGCCATGACGCGGTGACCCTGGCGGAGATCGAGGCCCTGAAGCCCGCCTGGCTCTGCATCTCCCCCGGCCCCAAGGCCCCAGCCCAGGCCGGGATCAGCAAGGCGGCCATCGCCCATTTCCATCGGCGCCTGCCCATCCTGGGGGTCTGCCTGGGCCATCAGGCCATCAACGAGGTCTTCGGCGGCGCCACGGTCCAGGCCCCGGCGCCGGTGCACGGTAAGACCTCCCAGGTCTTCCATCAGGGTCGGGGCCTGTTTGCCGGACTGCCGTCGCCGTTTGCCGCGGCCCGCTACCATTCTCTGATGGCGGCCTCCGTCGCCCCGGACCTGGAGGTCACCGCCCGCAGTGAAGATGGAGTGATCATGGGCCTGAGCCACCGGCGCTATCCCCTGCACGGGGTCCAGTTCCACCCGGAGTCCTTCCTCACCCGTTACGGCCGGCAACTGGCGGCGAATTTTTTGCGGGAGGGGCAGGATCGTGGTTGGGGGGAGTTTTGGGAAAGCGCCGGGGGCCGCCGGTCCCTGCCCTTACGAAAAATACCAAAAATACGAAAAAAACCAAAACCACCGGAATTGCAAAAAATACCCAAACCTTCCCTCAGCCCCTTTCCGCCCCATCCAGAGGGTGAACCGGAAAGCTTGAGGAGAGGGCGGGGGAAGTGATTACCCCCGGACCCTCCCTCAATGTTGGGTTCGGCAGAATTGTCGATATTGAGGTGCGGCCTTTGGCGCCTCCGCCGGGGGTGCAGGACCTGGCGGACCTCTTCGGCGCCATCCGCCGGCGCCCCTATGCCATGCTGCTTTTGAGCGGCGGCGAACTGGACTGCGCCGGCTATTCCCTCATGGGCTGGGACCCCTTCCTGGTGTTGCAGGCCAAGGGGGATCAGGTCAGTTTGACGCTTCCAGATTCCAGGCAGGTGTGCCGGGGCAACCCCTTCACCGTCCTGGAAGACGCCCTGGCTGCCCTGGAGCTGCCGGGGGAGACGCCCCTTAACCCCATGGCCGCCGGGGGCCTGGGGTTTCTGGCCTACGACCTGAAAAACCATTTGGAGATACTGCCCCAGACCGCGGCGGATGATCTGCATCTTCCGGACCTGGTGCTGGCCTTCCCCCGCCGTCTGGTGGTGCACGACCGCCGGGGCGGCCAATTCCGGGAAGTCCGGGTAATCCACGAAGACGGCCGGGGACGGCGTTCCGGGGGGGCAAATGAGGCCATTCCCTGGGGGGGAGTGGCCGAGCCCTTGGGACCTTACCAGGTGGGGACGCTCACCAGCAACTTTAGCCGGGAGGCTTACCTGGCGGCCATCAGGCGCATCCGGGACTATATCCGCCAGGGAGACGTTTACCAGGTAAACCTGGCCCAGCGCTTCTCCTTTCCCTTTGCCGGGGAGGCCTACACCCTCTTCCGGCGACTTTTTCAGCTCAATCCGGCGCCTTTCTACGCCTTCCTCAACTGCGGCGATTTCCGGGTGCTCTCCACTTCCATGGAGCGCTTCCTCTGCCGCCGGGGGGATTACCTGGAGACCCGGCCCATCAAGGGGACCCGTCCCCGGGGCGCTACCGCCGGGGAAGACGCAGCCCTGCGCCGGGAACTGCAGGACAGCCCCAAGGACGACGCCGAGCTCTCCATGATTGTCGACCTGCTGCGCAACGACCTGGGCAAGGTCTGCGAGCCCCGCACCGTTCGGGTGGCCGAGCACAAGCGCCTGGAGGCCTACCAGAACGTCTATCATCTGGTATCCATCATCACCGGCCGGGTGCGGCCCGGCGTCGGGGCCGCCGACCTCTTGCGGGCCACCTTCCCCGGCGGCTCCATCACCGGCTGCCCCAAGATCCGGGCCATGGAGATCATCGACGAGCTGGAGCCCCAGGTGCGCCAGGTCTATTGCGGGGCCATCGGCTACCTGGGGCTGCACCGCAACCTGGACCTCAACGTGGCCATTCGCACCGCCATCATCGCCGGCGGCCAGGCTCATTTTGCGGTGGGCGGCGGGGTGGTGTACGATTCCCGGGAGCAGGATGAATATGAAGAGACCCTCCACAAGGGGCGCACCCTGTTCCGGCTGATTGAGCAGGATTTGGGGTAGTGTGGCCCTTCGTTAATAGATTATATTAAGTCAAGAACAAAAAACTGAGCAAACAGGGCATAAAAAGTCCCCCTTTGAAAAAGGGGGATTTAGGGGGATTTCAGGAGGTTAATTTAAATCCCCCCTGCCCCCCTTTTACAAAGGGGGGAGAAAATCGTGGGTTTTAAATGTCATAGCAATTATGAAGCATCACATTAGAGGTAAGGATGGACCAACCTGAATTTGTCTGGCTCAATGATGACCTGGTTCCCCTGGACCAGGCCCGGGTGTCCGTGAATGACCGGGGCTTTCAATACGGGGACGGCCTTTTCGAAACCATCCGGGCCGAGGCCGGCAGACTATATTTTCTCAGAGAACATTTGACCCGCCTGGGGGCTTCGGCCCAGGCCTTCCGCCTGCCCTTTCCCGGGGACTTGCCCTGGGAGGCGCGCCTGAATAGGCTGCTGACGGTGAACGGTCTGGACCGGGCTGTGGCCCGGGTGAAGATCTTGCTTAGCCGCGGGGAGGCGGCGGGGCCGGGTTTGCCCGCGGCGAGCCGCCCCACTTTGGTGATCCGGGCCCAGCCCTATGAACCGCCGCCGCCGGCGGAGTATGCCGCGGGCTGGCCGGTGGCCACCTTTCCGGAGCGGCGCACCACCTTCCTCGGTCGCCACAAGAGCCTCAATTACCTGTTTTACCTGGCGGCCCGGCAGTACGCCCTGGAACGGGGGGCCAGGGAAGCCCTCATCCTGGAGGCCGACGGCCTGCTGTCCGAAGGCGCCGCCACCAGCCTGGTCTATCTCAGCCGCGGGGTCTATTACACCCCGGCCGCAGCCAGCGCCTTGCCTGGGGTCACCCTGGCTGTTTTAACTCTGGCCCTGGCCCGCCTGGGTCTGTTGCTGGAAGTGGTCCCCACCGAGCCTACCCGGTTGCGCCAGGCCGAGGGCGTCTGGCTGGCCAACGCCCTCCTGGGGCTGATGCCGGTGGCCTCCATCGACGGTCAAGAGATTCCCATCTCCGAAAAGTCCGATTTCCTGCAACAAATCCTCTGGGCCGAAGCCCGGCGGTGAAGGCGCTTCGGGCGCTCCTGAACGCTTAACCTAGAGACGCTTATTTCCCCCTCACCCTAACCCTCTACCCCTCGGGGGGGAGTAGGGAATAAAGATACAATCCCATTGACCCTCTCAGTAAACCTGGGGAAACCGGCTTTTTGCTCCCTCTCCCCCCGCTTGCGGGGGGAGAGGGCTGGGGTGAGGGGGGTTTTTAAAACGTTACTATAGAGGGTCTTGCAAAATTCAGGTTAAACCGGTTAAGTCGTCTTTTCCCCCTCCCCACGGGGGGAGGGGGGCGTCAGTCGTTGGTAACTATTGGATAATGCGTAACTGCTTCCACCACCCCCTCCCCAACCCTCCCCCCTCAAGGGTGAGGGGACAAGTCAATGACGTTGATTTCGCTATTGAATATGAATTTTGCAAGAGGCTCTATAATTATGAAATCATGTAATTAGTGCCGCGTGGTTAACCAAACCACGCTTTACCCCTCTCGCCAATGCCCGGCGCAGCTGGGCTTGAACCTTGAACCTTGAACTTTGAACTTTGAACTCCTCTCAACCTCCCGTCAGGGCCTGGCGCAACTGGTCCGCGGTCTTTTCCAGATCCCCGGGCCGGTAGCTCTGTTGGGGAAAGAGTTGCAGGCCGTCCTGGAAATAGCGGGGGATGACGTGGAGGTGGACGTGCGGCACCGCCTGGCCGGCGGCTTCGAAATTATTCATGCCGATATTGAAGCCCTGGGCCTCAAGGGTGGTCCCCAGGGCCTGGGCCACGCGGCGGCTCACCATGCCCATCTCCCTCCAGAGGTCGTCGGGCAGCTCCAGCAGCGTGGGATAATGCTCTTTGGGAATGACCAGGGTGTGGCCATAGTGCACCGGGGCGATATCCAGGAAGGCCAGGACCCCGGGGGTCTCCAGGACCCGCGCCGCCGGGGCCTGGCCTGAGGCGATCCGGCAGAAGATGCAGTTTAGCATGGGGTTCCTCTGAGTTTTGAGTTTCGAGTCGTAGGGGCGACAGTGGCACCGGCTTCCAGCCGGTGATGGGGTCGCCCAGTTTCGAGTTTTTATTTTAGTTTTAACTCAAGTTTCGCACCAAGTATTAATGGGAGCGGAGAGAGATTAAATTCCCCCTCACGCTTCCCACTCCCCCTCGAGAGGGAGAGTGGATAAAGATGGCACCCCTTCCATGCTTCCGTTAATAACTGACTACACAGGCCAGAGGCCCATGCTACCAAGTGCAGGTAGCATAGGCGTCCCGCCTGTGTAAAGCTAATTTGAAACTTTAAATTCACACAGGCCAGAGGCCTATGCTACCAAATCCGGGTAGCATAGGCGTCCCGCCTGTGAATATGTAGGGTGGGCACTGCCCACCATTTTTACTGCCGCCCCACACTACCCGCACTATCTGCCCTAATCCCTACCTCCACCTTTTTTCGGCTTCCCCGGCGCAGTTCCAGGCCCAGGCGCACCAGGGCGGCTTCCAGGTCGGCGAAGTCATGGCCGGGCAGCGCCTGGGCCTGCCAGTGGCGGCCAAGCTCCTCCAAGGCCTCCCGGGGGCTGAGCCCCCGGGGCGTCAGCCCCGATTCTGCGGCGGCGGCCTGGGCCAAAGGGCTCAGGGGCGGCGCCGCCTTGACCCAGACCCCCCGCAATTCCCGGAGAAAGATGTTGACCGTGGCGGGGCCGATCCCCGGGGCCAGTTCCATGATCCGCCGCTCCAGGTCCGCAGGGTCCGCCGCCACCTCGTGCAGGCGTTCCAGGGAGCCTTGATAGCGCTCTTGCAAAGACGCCATCACCCGGAGCAGCTTGGTGGCCGTCTTGAAGTCATAGCGGGTATAGCCGCCCTGGTCCAGGAGGGCCACCAGTCCGTCCCAGCCCCGGGCCAGAATGGCCTCGGGTGAGGTGACCCCGGCCGCCGCGAAGACCCGGAAGGTACGGGCGGCCAGGAGGCCGGAGATGCGGGCTCCGTAGAAGATGGTCGCCAGAAACCACTGCTGCCGCGCCTCGGGGCCGGAGGAGACCTCCAGGCCCAATTCCCCGGCGAAGCGGCCTTTGAACCTGGCTATCAAGGCCGCCATGATTTCCATGAGCCGCGCCCCCGCACTTTTAAGATGTTGTCATTATAGCCGAAAAATAGTAACTTGAACGGACCCTGGCAATGGCTGTACCTCAAGTCTGTGAAAACCGAAGGGATCGCCCGGGTGGCCGGCCTCCAGCCGCGGGTTGGCGCCAGGCCCAGGCCATCCGCAGCGGGAAGATTCTCCTAAACCTGAGCATGTGATGATGACCCTCCGAGACATCAAAGCAGCCAGAGAGCGGATTAAAGGGGTGGTGTTGCACACCCCGCTGATCTATTCCCAGACCTTGAGCCGGGTTAGCGGCCGGGAGGTCTATCTCAAGCTGGAGAATCTCCAGACCACCGGCTCCTTCAAGCTGCGGGGGGCAATGAACCGCCTCTCCCTCCTGAAGGAGCGGGGCGAAGGAGGTGGGAGGGTGGTGGCCGCCTCCGCGGGCAACCATGGCCAGGGGGTGGCCTTCGCGGCGGCCCATCTGGGAATCCCGGCCACCATCGTCATGCCCCAGGGGGCCTCCATTTCCAAACAGATGGCCACCGAGGGATACGGGGCCCAGGTCATCCTGTCCGGCCAGGACGTCTCCCAGTCCCTGGAGAAGGCCAGGGCCATGGAGGCCGCGGGCTATAGCCTCATCCATCCCTATGACGACCCGGAAGTGATGGCCGGGCAGGGGACCCTGGGGTTGGAGATCCTGGAGGACCTGCCGGAGGTGGACACCGTGGTGCTGCCGGTGGGGGGCGGCGGTCTGGCGGCGGGCGTCGCCCTGGCATTGAGCGAATCCCGACCAGGGGTCCGGATCATCGGGGCGCAGACCGTGCAAGTGCCTTCCCTGGCGGCGGCCTTCCTGCACGGGGCCCCGGCGGCGGTGCCGGCCCTGCCCACCCTGGCCGATGGCATCCGGGTGCCCCTCACCGGCAGCCGGCCCTATCCCTTCCTCTTCAAGTACCTGAAAGACCTGGTATTGGTAGAGGAGCAGGAAATCGCCCAGGCCTTGCTGCTGCTCTTGGAAAGCAAAAAGGTGCTGGCCGAAGGGGCCGGGGCCGTGGCCACCGCGGCCTTCTTGGGACAAATGGCCTCCCGCCCCCTGGGCCGGCGGGTGGTCCTGCTGGTGAGTGGCGGCAATATCGACATCCCCCTACTGGAGCGGGTGCTGACCCGGGCCCTTCTGGAAAACCGCCGCCTCCTGACCTTGCGGGTGGCCTTGGAAGATTATCCCGGGTCTCTGGGGCGCCTCACCACCCTCCTGGGGCAAACCGGGGCCAATATCCTCCACCTGTTCCATGACCGCCTGGCCCGGGAATTGCCCCTGGACTATACCCGGGTTAAGCTGAATTTGGAGACCCGGAACCTGGAGCATGGCCAGGCGGTGCTCCAGGCCCTCCAGGAAGCGGGCTACCAGGTGGAAGAAGAGGCTTAACAGAGGTTTTCCAGCCAAAAACGGAAAACGGAAAACGGGCCTTTTATGAGCATTGCCTTTCGCATCAAGTCGGCGATGGAGAGCTCCTCCTGGATCCGGAGGATGTTCGAAGAGGGCCGGGAGCTCCGGGCGCGGCTGGGCGCGGATCAGGTCTTCGATTTCACCCTGGGCAATCCCGACCTGGAGCCGCCCCGCCGGTTCAAAGAGGAACTGGTGGCCGCGGCGCAAGACCCCCGCCCCGGTCTCCACGGCTATATGCCCAACGCCGGATTGCCGGAGACCCGCCAGGCCCTGGCCGCCCACCTGGGCAGGGTCCATCAACTGGACTTCAGGGCCGACGACCTGATCCTCACCTGCGGCGCCGCCGGGGCCCTCAACGTCATCTTCAAGACCATCCTGGACCCCGGGGATGAGGTGATCGTGTTGGCCCCCTATTTCGTGGAATATCTGGCCTATGCCGACAACCACGGGGGCGTGGCCCGGGTGGCGGAAACCACCGCGAACTTTCAACTTGACCTGAAGCGCCTGGCCGCGGTCTTGAGCCCCAGGACCCGGGCGGTGATGATCAATTCCCCCAACAATCCCAGCGGCCAGGTCTATGAGGCCGCGGCCCTGCTGGAGCTGGGTCAACTCCTGGGGCGGCACGCGGCAGCCTGCGGCCGGCCGGTCTATCTGGTGGCGGATGAGCCTTACCGCCGCATCGTCTACGATGGACTCGAGGTCCCCAGCGTCTTCGCGGCCTATCCCGATACCCTGCTGGCCACCTCTTTTTCCAAGGATCTCTCCATCCCCGGGGAGCGCCTGGGCTATGTGGCGGTGAGCCCCCGGACCCCGGGGCGCCTGGAGCTGGCGGGCGGCCTGGTGCTGGCCAACCGCATCCTGGGATTTGTCAACGCCCCGGCCCTGATGCAACGAGTGGTGGCCCCCCTGACGGAAGTTTGGGTGGATATTGCCCCCTATGCCCGGCGCCGGGAAATTTTTTGCCAGGTGCTGGAGCAGGCCGGTTACGAATTTTTCAGACCCAAAGGGGCCTTCTATCTCTTCCCCAAGGCCCCGGGGGGCGACGACCTGGCCTTCGTGGCCCTCCTGAAGGAGGAGAACATCCTGGCGGTGCCGGGCCGGGGCTTCGGCCGGCCGGGCCATTTCCGCCTGGCCTTTTGCGCCCCGGAAACGGTGATCGAAAACGCCGCCCCCGGCTTCGCCCGGGCCCGAGAGCGGGCAGGTTAGGAATTAGGGATTAGGGTTCAGGGTTTAGAAACGAAATCTTTCCTTTGAACTGATCCATAACGCCTGGTCCCTAACCCTCGATAACTGGCATATGGCAAAACGCCCTCCATTGTCCCGGCCGTTGGCCGTCAAGAACGTGCTCCAGGACTTGCTCTCGCCCGGGGACCGGGATGGCCTGGAGTTGCGCCAGCGCATCCGCCAGGTCTGGGAGAGGGCGGCGCCCGCCCCCATTAGGGAACACGCCCGCCTGGTGGACCTCCGGCGGCGGGAGCTCTGGGTGGAAGTGCCGGACGGCGTCTGGGGCCAGGAACTGCAATTTCTGAAACCCAGAATCCTCGAGGAACTGGCCAGGGTCCTGGGGCCCGGCCAGGTCCGGGACCTGCGTATCCGGGTGGGAGACTTTTAAAGACGGGGGTTAGCGATTAAGGGCCATCGCCCGCCTGCTGGCCTGGCGCGAAATGCCCTGGCGCCGCCCGCCGGCGATTAGCCGCGATCCTGGTTTCATTGGCGCCCTGGAAGCAAAAGAGCACCGCTCCTTCGTCCTGGTAGCAGGCGCTTTCCAGCCATGCCGGCCCCAGCAGTTTGGCGGCGAATTCCCGCATGTCCTGGACGTTGATAATGTGGGAGGCGATGAGCCAGAGCCGCTTCGGCGCCTGCCCCTGGGACTCCGGTTTCAGCCCGGTCTCGGTGCATGACTCGCCGATGCAGAGGCGCGCCTGGTTCCCGCGGTAATAATAGGCAAACGGCCATTGGGCAAAGTAGTAGACGTAGACCTCATCCCGGGGCCGAAGTTTCTGCTGCAGGCGGGCTACCAGGGGACTGATCTCCTCCCGGTTCATCGATGGGTGGAGATTTTCCCGGAAGTTTTTCCAGGGGTTAAGTGAGAGGATCAGGACCGCGGTCAACCCCGCGGCCAGCCAGCGGCGCCGCCCTTGCCCCAGGTAGGAGAGCGCCAGGCAGGCCCCGGCGGCCAGCACCAGATAGAGCAGGGGCGCGGTGAACAGCATCAGCCGGTTGCCGCCGTAGTCGCCCATAAAGGGGTAGCGGTGCAGCGCCGCGGCCCCCAGGGACAGCAGGATGGGCAGGCCCCAGTAGGCCAGCGCCCGGCCGCCGCCGGCGCGCCACAGGGCGTAGGCCCCGGCCATCAGCAGGGGCGGACCCCAGAACACCCCCCACTCTCCCAGGAAATAGCCGAAGTAGCGGTGCAGGGCGGCCCCCAGCCAGAGGAAAAACTGAGCTGGCCCAGAAAAATCAGGATAGTCCTTGGCCCAATAGGACACCAGCTCCGGGTCCACGTCGTGGCGGAAGAACAGGAAATAATAGGCCCCGAAGGCCAGGAGCCAGAGGCCGCCCAGGAGGGCCAGGCGGGTCCGGGCCGCGGGCAGCTCGCGCCAAAGGATGAGCCCCGCCACCGGCAGGCTGAAGACCAGGGGATGGGAAAAGCCCATTCCCAGCACCCCGGTCAGGGCCAGGGCGGCCCAGCCGCGACGGCCCTGGCTGGCGCGGAGACGTTCCGCCAGGTAAAACACCAGCACCGCAAAGAAGGCGTCGCCGCTATACTGCTTCAACTCCTTGGAGTAGTAAACCATTACCGGGGAGACGGCCACCATGGCCAGGGTCAGCAAGGAGACGGGCCGGGAGGTAAGTCTGCGGGCCAACAGCCAGATGATCAGGAGGGTGCCGACCCCGAAGGCGAAGGACAGCAACCGCAGGCCCCATTCCTGGCCTCCCAGGAGCTTGGCCGCGGCCCAGACGCCCAGGAGGTACCAGGGCGGGGTGGAATGGCCCGCGGCCAGGGCCGCGGCTGCGGAGGATTTCAAGGCCGCCAGGGCAACCCAGGCCTCGTCGGTCCACAAGTCCCGGGCCGCCAGGTCGCTGAGGCGAAAGACCAACGCCAGGACCCAAATCAGGGCCAGGACCAATGGCGCCGCGACCGCCGGGGACCTCAGGCGCCGCCCCAGGTTAGCTAAAAAACTGGCGACAGTCATATTATTCTGATTATTATAATAAAAAAAATCGGTAACGGCATTAAACTTTTCGTGTTTTTGGAGTGAGCCGAAGGCTCATGAGCGATTGTTGGGAAAATGTGGTAAGGAAAGCGCATGGGGCCCGATTTCCAGGATAGGGGAGGGGAGGGGGGCGGCCCCCGGCCCCCGGCCAGTTTTAATTGGCCGCCGCCGCTCTCGCCCGGGGAGGCCATCGCCCTGGCGGCCCCGGCCAGTTGCGTGGCCCGGGAGGCCTGGGAGGCCGGGGTGCGGGTGCTGAGGGATTGGGGCTTTCGGGTGAAGTGCGGCCCGGAGGTCTTCTCCAGCCGGGCCCCGGGAAGGGAGACCGACCGGCTGTTGGCCCGGCGCTTCCAGGAGCTTTGGTGTGACCCGGAAATCAAGGCGGTCATGGGGGTGCGGGGCGGCTACGGCTCCCTGAAGCTCCTGCCCTACCTGGACCCGGTTTCCCTGGGGGCGGTCCCCAAGCGCCTGGTGGGCTTCAGCGACCTTACCAATCTCCTCTGGCACCTGCACCACCGCCTGGGTCTGGTGACCTTCCACGGCCCCAACGTGGCCCAACTGGGGGAGATGACGGAGGGCGCCCGGCAAAGCCTGTTCGACTGGCTGACGGCCCCGGGGCCCCGGGCGGCCACCTTTGCGGATCTGACCGTCCTTTGCCCCGGAGTGGCCGAAGGCCCGCTGGCGGGCGGCAACCTCACCACCCTGTGCCATCTGCTGGGAACCCCGTTTGCCCCGCAATTGCGGGGCTATCTCCTCTTCCTGGAAGATCACCGCGAGGCCCTTTACCGCCTGGACCGCATGATCCATCACCTGCTGCTGGCCGGGGCCCTGGACGGGGTCCAGGGCGTGGTCCTGGGGGGCTTCAGCGGCTGCGGCAGCCATGAGGGCCTGCTGGAGGTCTTCGCGGCAGCCTTGGAGCCCCTGAAGGTGCCGGTATTGGCCGGCCTTCCCCTGGGCCACCAGCCGGACAACCACACCCTGCCCCTGGGGGCCCGGGCCCGCCTCGATTCCCGTACGGCCAGCCTCTCACTTGCGGCCTGAGCGCCGGCGCCCCTAATTCCCGGCCAATCCGGTAAGCCCGCCGCGCTTCCGCCTCCGGGGGAATTTATTTGGACCGGCGCATTGACATCGCCTTTTTGAACCTTATTTCTTCCCATAGACTAGATCGTCGGGAGGCAAACATGGCAAAAAAAGTCTATACCTGTCAGAGTTGCGGCGCCCTGGCTGAGGAGCCGGGACACCTGTGCAACCCCAACATGGACCCCATGACCTGCGCCTTTTGCGGAGAGAAGGCCCCTCACACCAAGCATTATTGCAAGGGCAAGCTGGAAAAGATCAAGTTTGTCTGCAGCAAATGCGGCCGGCTGGCTACTTCTGAGGATTTGCTCTGCGAACCCGCCAGTGTGCCGTCAAAGTGACCCCGCTTTTCATCAGTAAGTAGATGCTCTGGGGGGCGAAATCGCGGCCGCATCGCCGCAGCATCGCTGCAGCCTTTGGACTCCCTGTCGCCGGATGAGTTTGACTCAGGACGATTAAGGGGCGCGGTTGGCCGTGCCCCTTTTTTGATCCTGAGAAGGAACCTCAGGTCAGGTCATGTAGGCGTGCAAGCTTTGCAGGTAGTTGACGCCGAAGTAGGTGAAGATCACCGCCAGGAAGCCCAGGACCGCCAGCCAGGCGATGCGGCGGCCCTGCCAGCCCTTCAGCAGACGGGCGTGCAGCATGGCGGCGTAAATGAGCCAGATGACCAAAGAGGCGTCCTCCTTGGGGTCCCAACTCCAGTACTTGCCCCAGGCGGTTTCGGCCCACACCGCTCCCGTCAGGATGCCGAAGGTGAGCAGGAAAAACCCCAAGATCGCAGCCCGGTAGATGAGCCGGTCCAGCAACGGCAGGGCCGGCAGGGCCTCCCTGGGACTATAATCCTGGATCAGGTAGAGGAGGGCGGCGCCGAAGGCCACCGTCAAGGCGGCATAGCCCAAAAAGCAAACGACCACGTGGATGAGGAGCCAGTTGCTCTTCAGGGCCGGCATCAGGGGCTGAATGTTGGCATCCACCCCGCCGAAAGAGGCCTTGGCCAGGAGCAGGCAGGCCGCCATCGCGACGATCGCGCCCAGCCAACCCTGTAAATGGCGGCGGAATGCCAGCAGACCCATGGCCGGCAGGCACCAGGAGAAAAATACCAGGGAATCGTAATAATTTGACAACGGCGCCTGGAAGATAACCAGGCGGAGCTTCTCCAGGAAGACCGGCGGCGGGGTAGGCCCGGCGGCCATCCGGTAAGAGGTGTACCAGCGGCCGATGAGGGCCCCGCTGTGCAGCGCCAGGCCGGCCCACAACAACCCCCGCCCCGCCCGCTGCATCAAGGGGGAGGACCACAACTCGGCCATGACCAGGATGATGGCCACCCCCAAATAGATCAACATCGCCACGCCCAGTAACTGACTCATGATGGCGTTCCCCTCTTGAGTTCCTCCAGAAGGCGGGTCTGGCGCAGGTCGAAGTCCTCCCGCGCTCGTGGACTCGACCCCAGAAGGCGTCCCTGCCAGTCCCCCTGGGGAGATTTTTCCAGGACCAGCGCCCAACACTGGTGGGGCCGGAAGAAGGCCAGGTAAAATCCCGGCAGAAACAGGAGAAAGCCCAGGTAAACCCAGGGTACCCCTGGATCCCGCTTCACCTGGAATACCGAGTAAAATTGAAAATTTGCCGATTCCAGGGCAAACCGGTAAGGCCCGATCGGCTCCTGCATCTCGGGATGATCTTTAAGGACCCAGAAGATTAGGGGATGCTCCGGGCCGCTCTTATAGGCGAGCTGCGCCGCCGGTCCATAACCCTCGAGGTTGCCTTCCACCCTGATGACCATGATTTGCGCCTCGCCGCCGGGCAGGGCCAGCAACTGGTGCAGGGGGGCCTGGAGGCTCTCCCGGTGCGACCCCTGGATAACCTGCAAGCGCACCTGGCCCTCGGGTTGGGTGCCGTAGGATGCCTGGTAAAAGGTGAAGCCGCCGAAGCTCACCGGTTCGTTCACCCGGCAGGTGGCCCGCAGCTCACGGCCGCCTGGAAGATTCTTGATATTTTTTGTAAATGTGAGGTCGGAGCGAAATTCTTTGGGGATGCCGCCTTCCTCATAAAACTGTACCTGAAAGCGGTCCAGGCGCACCTGAAAACCTAAAGGCGCCTCGGTGTCGTTGCGCCCCACCAGGAAGCTCTGGGCCGTTTCCCCCTGCGTCAGGGGCAGGCTGCCTTCGATCCCCCAGAACTTGCCGATCAGGCCCCCGGCCAGGATGAACAACAGGGCCAGGTGCACCAGGTACGGCCCCAGGGGCCGGAAACGGCCGGTTTCATGAGAGAAGACCTCTTTTCCCGGCAGGACCCGGCGGCGGGTGCGGCCCAATTCCCGGCGCCAAATACCGGCCACCGCCTCCCGCGGGTCCGTTCCCCGCGGCCATTGGAGGCTGGCACGCGGCGGCAGGTTGAGGGCTGCCTCGCCGCTGAGGGGCGTAAATGACCGGCGCCAGGCCCGGGGCAGGCCGCGGATCAGGCAGGCCAGGATATTCAGGGCCAGGAGGGTAACGGGGCCCAGGAACCAGGGAGGGAAGATAGTGAAGTAAATATTGGTTAGGCCGCTCCGCCAGATAACTGCGCCCCAGATCTCCCCGAAGCGGCTAAGATAAACCTCCGCCGGCTGCTCCTGAGGCAGCACCGCGCCGAGGATGGCCACGGCCGCCAGGATCAGCAGCAGGAAGACCGTGAGGCGAATGGAGGTCAGCCAGCCCCACAGCCGGGATTTCGGCTGGGCTTGCCTTTTGGTGGTGGACATAGGTTTAGGTGCAGCCCTCGGACTTTCCGGCCAAGGCGGCTGGGGGATCGGAGCTTCAGGGAAGATCCAGGGGAATGGAGGAAGAAACCGGTGAGGCGGTTATTACTTCAGTCTTCTTCCAGGTCCTCTTCTTCTTCGCTCAAGTAGTCTTTGTATTCCTCTTCGGTTAGGAGTTCGTCAAACTCCTGGCTGGAAGTCAACTCCACCTTGACCAGCCAGCCTTCCGACAAGGGGTCCTCATTGATGATCTCCGGCTCTTCCACGACTTCGTAATTGACTTCGAGGACCTCACCGGAGACCGGCGCCTTTACGTCACGACGTCCGTTTTTGGCCTCGACCTTGGTAAAGGACTCATCTTTGAGGAACTCCTCACCTTCTTCGGGGAGCCGGATGCCGTAAATCTCTCCCAGCTTCTCCTGGAGATAATCCGTCAGGCCGATGGTGGCCTGGGTTTCATCATCCATCCGTACCCACACATGGTCCCGACCGAAGCGCAGTTCGCCGATGGCGCTCACCTCAATCCCTGATGATCTCAGCCATCCCAGCTTTTTTGGCTTTTTTTGCTAGGGAGACGCTGGGAAATATAATAACCTAAAATCCATTTGGCAAGGATTTTTTGTCTGGCTAGTCACTTTGGCAGAGGCCGGGATTTTTCCTCCTCCCGGATAGTCCTGGTTTCCATCACCTGCTCCCCGCCATTATCTGCCGCGGCCGGTTTTTAACTTGACAATATCCGGGCCAGCAATTAGTTTACCCTATATTTCACAATCACAAGGGAAGATAGCCTAAGGGAGCATAACTAATGAAGACAATTGCAAAAATTCTTTTCCCCATCGACTTTGTCGAGAACTACGATACCCTATTATCCTGGGTCTCCACCTTTGTGGGCAAGTTCGACGCCACCCTCTATGTCCTGTTCGTCACCCAGGACCTGTCGAGCTTTTCCAGCTTTCACGTGCCCCACGGCAACATCCAGAGTTTCCAGGAGCAGGCGGAGGCGGCCGCCAACAAGAAAATGGCCGCCACGGTCAAGGAATTTTTTCGGAAATTCCCCAAACTGGAGTCCCGGGTTCTGACGGGTGATCCCGCCGCCAAGATCCTGGAGCTGGCCAAAAAAGAGAAAATTGATCTGATTATCATGGGCGCCCACGGCCGCAAGGGCCTGGAGCGGGTCTTCTTCGGCAGCGTGGCCGACGAGGTGGTAACCAACGCCCCTTGTCCGGTGCTCACCATTCATCCGTAGGCTCGCCACCGCCGAAGAATCATGTAAGGTCTTCTCCGCTGGAGTGCTTTTTAGAATAATCTAGGGGCGCCCCAATAGCTGGCAATGGGAAGCATCCTTGCAAGACCTTCTCCGGATGGAGAGCTCTCTCCCAACAAAACCCCTGCGGCCCGGCTGGAGGGGTTTGGTTGCCCTGGCAACCCCGGATAAATCTACGGCCGAGGGCCGGCGGCGCCCCCCCCGGCGCCTGCAGGAGGAGCGGGGAGATGGGCGAATTTTCCCAGGAATGGCTAGGCGCCCGCCTGGTGGCCGACAGTCGGGATGCCATCATCTTTGCTGATCCGGAAGGGGTCATCCGCCTCTGGAACACCGGGGCCGCGGAGTTGTTCGGCTATCAACCCTGCGAGGCCCTGGGCCGCCCCCTGGACCTGATCATCCCTGAGAACCTGAGGGAACGGCACAACCAGGGCTATCGGCAGGTTATGGCCAGCGGCGCCAGCAAATATGCCAAGGAACTCCTGGCGGTCCCGGGCCTGGCCAAGGACGGCCGCCGTCTCTCCCTGGAATTTACCATTACGTTGATACGCAACGAGGAGGGCCGGATTTTGGGCGCCGCGGCCATCATGCGGGACGTCACCGTCCGCTGGCAGCGGGAACAGGAGCTGAAAAAACGCCTGGCAGCCCTGGAGGCCGGCCGGGTTTTTTCTTAAGGGGCGCCGGGTTGAACCAATTGAACCGGGGGGGCAGGGAGGAGCTGGGGGCCACGGCCCTCACCCTCCCTGCAGCACCCATCCTGCCGGCCTAATCGCGAAAAAATTTCCAGCCGTTAGCATCCGCATCTCCTCTTCCCTCTTGCCTCAGGTGAGGACCGTGCCTATCTTCCTGTAAAGATGGCGCGGTTAGACGGTTCACCTGGGGCAGGTTTCAGATTTTCCTTTAATAAACCGGTCCATAATCTCCGATTCCCTCACGGAGCCCCCGGAGGTGGTTGATCAATTAAGGCCATCTGGAAAGGTTACTTGAAGTGCAGCCTGTTGACCTGGAGGCCATCAGCCGCGGGCGCGGATTGAAGTGCAGCCTGTTGACCTGGAGGCCATCAGCCGCGGGCTGACGGCTCTCAGGGCGAAGGCAGGGCCGGCGCTCCCCGCGGCGGGGCCCCCGGCCCCTGGCGGCTATTTCTGTGGGGGCGCACCCCCGCCCAGGAGCCAGCGAGGTGAATCATGATCAAGTCGAAAAGGGCCTATCTGCTCGCTACCGCGGATGACGGCTTCCGGGTTCTGGTGGAGCGTCTCTGGCCCCGGGGTCTAAGCAAAGCGGAGGTGGCGGTGGACCTCTGGCTCAAGGAGGTGGCGCCCAGCCCGGAGCTGCGCAAATGGTTCGGCCACGATCCCAGGAAATGGGAGAAGTTTTGCCAGCGTTATTGGGCCGAATTGGCTGACAAAGGCCAGGAAATCGGGCGGCTCCGGGAAAAGGGCCGGGAAGGCAACCTCACCCTGGTGTATGGCTCCCGGGATGAGATCCACAACGCCGCGGCAGCCCTGAAACTCTATTTGGAAGGCAAGACCTCTGCCTGAGGCCATGGTCTGCACGAACTCCATCCGCCAACGTGAGGCGCTTATGAAAAGCCGGTGTTTCTCAGGTCTTCTGGTGGCCCTGTTTTTGGCCATCAGTTTCCATTCCAGCTCAGGAGGTCAAGTCATGCAGCTTACATCCAGCGCCTTTGCAGATGGCGGGAAGATTCCCCTGCCCTATGTCATGACGGCAGCCGGCGGTAAAAATTTATCCCTGCCCCTCACCTGGTCCGGGGCCCCGGCGGGCGCCAAGTCCTTCGCACTGTCCATCGTCGATCCGCATCCGGTGGCCCGGAATTGGGTGCACTGGCTGGTGAAGGACATTCCAGGGGCCGCGGTCTCCTTGGAGGAGGGCGCCTCGGGCCGGAAGATGCCTCCTGGGGCGGTGGAGTTGAAGAACTCCTGGGGCGCGCCGGGCTATGGCGGCCCCCAACCTCCCCCGGGCACCGGCGACCACCCCTACGTGGCCACCCTCTACGCGCTGAGCGTGCCGAAGCTGGAGGTGAAGCCTTCCGCCGGCCTGGGGGAATTCAAGCAGGCCATGGAGGGCAAGGTCCTGGCCAGCGCCACCCTCACCGGCTATTATGGCAGATAAGGGGCCAGGCGCCGGCGCATTATGGTAAGGGCGGTTCTCGAACCGCCCTTCAGAGTGGAAACCAAACGGGAGATGGGGTCAGTGGCGGCTGCCGCGGTGAAGGCTTTTCAGGAGGGTGCGTTGGCTATCCTGGGCAGTGCCTTTACTGCGGTGGTAACGATTTCCGGAAGAGCCTGATCCTGCGCCCGGGAGGCGCGCCAATCTACCTGGACCCGCAGGGCCTTCAATCCCTGGGCCCCTTGTAAATCCTCCAAATCCACCTCCTCCGTTTCCGCCTGCAGGTATCCGGCAGCCTGGAGGTAATCGATGTATTCAAGGTATTCCGTGCGTTCCTGTCTTTGGGAGTAGACGATGGCAATTTTGCCCGGTTGCGTCAGGCGCTCGGCAGACCCTTTGATCAAGGCCTTATCAATCCGCTTTTTAATGATCTCATGGCGGATATCGTAAGCACCCTCCACTTCGAAGTGCCGCTCATCCGGACTGAAGAAGATGGAGAGCGGTGAATCCTGGGCCAGAATCAGGTGGGTAGTTTCCAGGGGCACCGGCAGACTGCCTTTGATTTCCTCAGTGCGGCGCACCACTTCACAGATAACCATGAGCTGCCACAGGCGCAGGTTTTTCAGATACATGGGATTGAAATTTCCGTTCTCCACCATGCTCGCCCCGATATATATGGTGTGTTCCACCCCGTCGGTCTTCAGTTTTTCAAAATAGTGGGGGAAATATTCCTGTGCCTGGGCTTCCTCCTGATCCAGATACGTCGCAATAGTTTCATTGATGAGCTTGAGACTTTCTTCAAAGGCTCGCCGGCTCCGGTAAATAGTCTTCATCTGAGGATCCAGGGCGGCCCGGTAAGCAGCTATCTTCTCGGCCACCGGGGCGCCGAAGTTGGCCAATTGGTCAAAGATGGGTTCGATCACCTGCTGAATGAAAAGCGGTTTGGTAGCCTCGTCCCCCGCGTTCAGGCCGACTTGCAGCCCTTTGATATGCTGGTCGATGCGATGGCTGAAGGCCGCCAGGATCGGCAAGGTCCGGTGTTGATAGGCGAGCTGCAGGATTTCTCGGGCCAGGCGGAAATGTTCGATGAGATCGGCCTGGATCGCGGCGTTGCGATGATCGCTGGACATCCTGATGTCCGAAACACCGAAAAGGGGATAAACCTGATGGAACACAATGGGTTCCAGCTCTGCCACTCCTTCGTCCTTATGCTGGATATAGTGCAAGGCTGACTGCTGAAAGCGCCATTCCACCGAGGGGTGGATCGCGGTGAACTCCTCTTTGATGACGGTTTGAATTTTTTGGTTCAGTTGCTCCAGGCTGCGATTCAAAGCCACGGCGAACAGCGGCAGGACTGGCTGCAGGGTGGCCGTGTTCAGGGCGTTCAGCGCGCCGGGGCGGGTTGACTTGAGCGTCAAAGTTCCCAGGAGCCGATCCTGGTAGAGGAGGGGAGCAACATAAACGCTCCGGTAACCGTGCTCGAGCATGCGCCCTTCCAAGATGGTGCTCTTAGGATAATTTTGCAGATCTTCAACGACCAGCGGCTCGCCCTGATCCATGGCCCGGGAAAAAATTGATCCCTTGAATTCACTTCTTTGGTAATGGGTGGCATTCTCCAGAATGCAGCTGGTTTCCGGCTGTTTGTGGGCATGCGGTAAGATGAGAATCTGTTCACCCCGGATGGCGGCCAGGCCCAGGGAAAGGTCCTGCTCTTGCAGGTAGATCTGCAATTTTTCCTGCAGGCCGGCAAAACCGTCCCGCTGAAAAATGGCTTCCTTCTCGAACAGATCTGCCTGCAGGGCCGATAACATCTCATGAGCCGTCACATCCGCAGCCTGGAAAACGCCAAAACCCTGAAATTCAAAGTTCTCCGGGGGTATCAGTTCCATCCATACCTTCAGGTCAGTAACGTTAGCCAGGAGCCGATTCCGGTCTGCTTCCGTCAAAATCCCTGGGTCCCCCAGCACCTTGAGTTCCAGAAATTTGGAGTCCAAGGTGATATTAAAAAACCGATCCAGCCCGGTTTTAGGGCAGCGGGCTTGGGCAATCAGGGGATAATCCCAGGCGAGGTCCATGCCGTAAACTTTATTCAGGATATAAATATACGCCTTGAGGACCCGCCCCCACTGCCACTGTTGGGGGTCGATGTTCAATTGCGGCGTAAAATCTTGTCCTTCCATCCTGAACAGGGTCTTGAAAGCCGGGGTGGCATAGAAGCCAGTAAACTGGAAAGGCACGAAGGCCGCGGCGCAATCGCTCTCCCAAAACGCCGGCGGGAAAACCACGCTCATCAACAGGTCAATGAATTCCTGGTGATTTTCCAGGATGGTGAGGTCCTCGATGGGTTCCCGCAACTCCGGGGTGTTCTCCAACTTCTGGCGGATAAGCGGCCCCAGGGAATTCATCCCGGATTTGCCTTCGGCCAATAAGCGTTCCCAGAAATCCAGCAGTGGCCCCAGGCTCAGTCTGGTCTGGAAAGGAAATTTAACCTTTCGGGGTTTCATTACGTCCTCTTAATTAAGTAAGTTCGAGATTAATTTAATCATTGGTAAGCTCCGATCAAGGGGCCAAAAATCGGGAAGGTTCGTGAAGAGTTTTTGTATTACAAGCTTTGCTTTTGCACTCCTTTGCGGATAGAATGACCCGACGTGGGGCAGGGCCCGGCCGGAGGCCCGCGGCCCGGGTGGGGGAGCGGATGCAAGGAAGACGAAGGCTGCTCATCGGGGTCCTGGTCATGCTGGCGGTGGCCAGCGCCCTGGTTTATTCACTGCGCTGGTGGCAGACCCGGCTACCGGTCAACCTCTTACGCTTGCAAGGGCACATGGAGGCCACCGAAACAGATCTCTCCTTCAAGGTGTCCGGCCTCATCGAACAGATCTTTTTCCAGGAAGGAGACTGGGTCACCAGCGGCCAGAAGGCGGCTGCCCTGGAGGCCAAGGACCTGAAGGACCAAGTCGCCAAGGCCCGGGCTGACCTGGCCGCGGCCAAGGCCAATCTCGCCAAGATGGAAACCGGCTACCGGCCCCAGGAGGTCAAAGAGGCCCAGGCCCAGGCGGGCAAGACCGAGGCGGATCTGGCCAATAAGCAGCTCGATTATGAGCGCTACGAGAACCTCTACCGGCGCCAGGTGGTGGCGGCCCAAACCCGGGATAAGGCCGCATCCGATTACTTGATGGCCAAGGAGGAGCATCAGAGCGCCCTGGCGGAACTCAACCTGCGCCGGGAAGGCTACCGGGCGGAGGACATCGACCAGGCCCGGGAACAGGCGAAGGCCGCCCAGGCGTCCCTGGATTTGGCCCTCACCGGGTTGGGGTACGCCACCATCTATTCCCCGGTGAACGGGGTGGTTTTGGTGCGGCCCATGGAGCCGGGGATGACCGCGGCGGTGGGGGCCCCGGTGCTCACCCTGGGAGACCTGGACAACATCTATTTGGAAGGATATATCCCCGAGTCCGATATGGCCCGGGTCAAGTTCGGCATGAAGGCCTGCATCATCACCGACGCCTACCCCGGCAAGCAGTATCCCGCCTGGGTCTCCTTCATCAACTCCAAGGCCGAATTCACCCCCAAGACGGTGGAGACCTTCAAAGAGCGGATAACCCTGGTGTACCGCACCAAGATCCGGGCCCAGAACCTCAATTACGACCTGAAGCCGGGCATGCCGGCGGAAGCGGTAATCCTCCTTGACCAACAAGACAGCCAGGCGGCAGAGCAGCCCCCTGCCCGGTGAACTGGCCATCCGGGCCCAAGGCCTGAGCAAGCGGTTCGGCGGCCTGACGGCGATAGACCACCTGGACCTGGAGGTGGCCTACGGGGAGGCCTTCGCCCTGGTGGGGCCGGACGCCGCGGGCAAGACCACCACCATGCGGATGCTGGTGGGCATCATGGACCCGGACCAGGGCCGGGCCGAGGTCCTGGGGTTTGACACGGTCAAGGAGTCGGAGCGCCTCAAGGAGCAGATCGGCTACATGCCCCAGCGCTTCGGCCTCTATGACGACCTGACCGTGGCGGAAAATATCGCCTTTTACGCCGACATCTACCAGGTGGCGCGCCGCGAGCGGGACCGCCGCCTTCCGGAGCTGCTGGGCTTTTCCAACCTCACCCCCTTCACCGGCCGCTTGGCCGGGAACCTCTCCGGGGGCATGCGCCAGAAACTGGGGCTGGTCTGCGCCTTGATCCATACGCCCCGCCTCCTGTTCCTGGATGAACCCACCTTCGGGGTGGATCCGATCTCCCGCCGCGAATTCTGGGAGATCCTCTACCGCCTCCTGGGGGGCGGCATCACCATCTTTCTCTCCACCTCCTACATGGATGAAGCCGAGCGGGCCCATCGGGTGGGTTTGATCCACCAGGGCCGGCTCCTGATGGCGGATACCCCCAAGGCCCTTAAGGGCTCCTTCCAGGGCGAGTTGCTGGAGGCCAGGGCCTCGGATATGCGGGCGGTCCGGAAGATCTTGAGCGGCCACCCCCTGGTGCTCCATTCCCTGGTTATGGGGGATTGGCTGATGCTCACGGTGGCCTCCGCGGCTGAGGCATCCGGGCCCTTGACCGCGGCCCTGGAGCAAGCCGGGCTCAGTGAGGTGCGCGTCGCCCCGGCGGAACCCAATCTGGAAGATCTTTTCGTCCAAAGCATAGAGCGGCAGGAGGAGTCGGAGCGACCCGCCGGGTCTTAAGCGGAGGGCGAGCCGATTCCCAGGCTGGAAACCGATGCCATTGCCGCCCCGACTCACAGGGGCTGGAAAATCTGGGCCCGGGAAACCGGGGATTCAGGGATGGTCTTAAGAGATGACAGGCGAACCGGCCATCATCGTTAGCAACCTCTCCCGCCATTTCGGGGACTTCAAGGCGGTGGACCGGATCAGCTTCGAGGTGAACCGGGGGGAGATCTTCGGTTTCCTGGGGCCCAATGGCGCCGGGAAATCCACCACCATCCGCATGCTCAACGGCCTGCTGCTGCCCACCAGCGGCGAAGGCCGGGTGGGCGGCTTCGACATCATCCGGGAAAACGACCGGATCAAACAAACCATCGGCTACATGTCCCAGCGCTTTTCCCTTTATGAAGACCTGACCGCCGAGGAAAACCTGACCTTCTTCGGGGGAGTCTACGGTCTGCCGGTGGCTCGCCTCCGGGAGCGCCTCACCGAGGTCCTGCGCCTGGTGGGGCTGGAGGACCGCCGCCGGCAACTGGCCCGCACCCTGTCCCTGGGCCTGAAGCAGCGGCTGGCCCTGGCCTCGGCCATCATCCATGAGCCCGCCATCCTCTTTCTGGACGAAGCCACCAGCGGGGTGGACCCCATCTCCCGGCGCAACTTCTGGGATCTGATCTATGCCATGGCGCAGAGTGGGGTGACCATCCTGGTGACCACCCATTACATGGAGGAGGCCGAGTTTTGCGACCGATTGGTGCTCATCTACCAGGGTCAGATCGTGGCCCGGGGCACCCCGCGGGAGCTGAAGCGGGAAGTAAAGGAGACCATCCTGGCGGTGCATCCCGAGGACCTGGACGCCGCCCTCAGCCTCATCAAGCAATTGCCCGGGGTGGCCGAGGCCGCGGTCTTTGGGGACGGCCTGCACGTGGCGGTGGCCGAGCCCCAGGAAGGGGAGCGGCGCATCGCCGAAATCCTGGCGGCCCATCATATCGCCCTGCGACGCCACATTGACCGGGTGCGGCCCAGCCTGGAGGACGCCTTCATCGCCGTGGTCCAGCGGGCCGGAGAGCTATAAGCCATGAACCTGCGCCGTACCTGGGCCATCTTCCGCAAAGAGGTGATCCACGTCCGCCGGGACCCCATCAGCCTCCTGGAAATCATTCTGCTGCCCCTGGTCCTCATGTTCCTCTATGGCTACGCCCTCACCTTCGACATCCAGAAAGTCACCCTGGCGGTTTATGATCAGGATCGCAGCCAGTTGAGCCAGGACCTGGTCAGGCGCTTCCAGAGCACCGAGTATTTTAAACTGGCGCGCTTCCCCCAGAGTTATGAGGAATTGAAGGATCTGATCAGCAGGAGAGAGGTGCAGGTGGGCTTGATTATCCCCTATGACTTCTCCTGGTCGTATCAGACCGGGAAGACCGCCAAGGTCCAGGCCCTGGTGGACGGTACCGATTCCAACACCGCCAACATTGTCTTGGGCTACATCCAGGGGGTGACCGCCCCTTACGCCCAGGACCTCCTGGCGCGGCGCCTCCAGAGCAGGGGGCCGGCCAGACAGGGAAGCCCGGTGGAGGCCCAGGTGCGCTTCTGGTTCAACGAAGACCTAGAGTCCCGCAATTACATCGTCCCTGGCCTCATCGCAGTGATCATGACCGTGGTGGGGGCGCTCCTTACCTCCCTGACCGTGGTGCGGGAGCTGGAGCGGGGCAGCCTGGAGGGCCTGCTGGCCACCCCCCTGAAGAAGACGGAGCTGCTCCTGGGCAAACTGGGGCCCTATTTCTTCATCGGCATGCTGGACATGGGCATTATCATGGCCATGGGCCAGTTTCTCTTCCAGGTGCCCCTCAGGGGCAGCCCTTTGCTGCTCATCGGCCTTTCAGCGCTGTTTCTCATCGCCACCCTGGGGCAGGGGCTGCTCATCTCGGCGAGCGCCGAAAGCCAGTTGCAGGCCTTCCAGATGGCCATGCTCACCACCTTCTTGCCGTCCTTTCTGCTCTCAGGGTTCGTCTTCGCCATCTACCTGATGCCCCTGCCTTTGCGGATCATCTCCTACATCGTGCCGGCCCGCTATGTGGTGACCATCTGCAAGGGCATATATCTCAAGGGCCTCGGCCTCGGGGTGCTGTGGCCCAGCGCCCTGATGCTGGCCGGCGCCGCCTCATTATTTGTGCTCTTGTCCATCCGCAAATTTGAGAAGAAGATTCATTAATGGCTGTCAACGGTCAGGTTAGAGCAAAAGAAAACGTAGGGTGGGCACTGCCCACCCTACATAACCGCTGAAAGCTAACATATGCTCCGACGCCTCCGGCACATCATCATCAAGGAATTCATCCAGGTCTGGCGGGATAAGAAGCTCCGCTTTTTTCTCATCGTGCCGCCCCTGATGCAGCTCCTGGCTTATGGCTACGTGGTCAATTTCGACATCAACCACGTGGCCACCGCCATTTTCGACGAAAGCCGCACCGAGGAGAGCCGGGAGCTCATCCACCGGTTCACCTCCAACGACTGGTTTCAGGTGAATTATTATCTCAACAGCCGGCGGGAACTTCTGGACCTGATCGACCGGGGCGAGATCACCATGGCCCTGTGGATCCAGTGGGATTTCGCCAGGCAACTGCGCCAGGGGAAAGCCGGCCAGGTCCAGGTCATCGTGGACGCCACCGACTCCAACGCGGCCCTCATCGTCAGCGGCTATGCCAGTACGGTCATCCAGGATTATTCCCAGGAGCAGTTGGTAGCGCGCTTCCAACGCCAGGGGGTGGGGTGGACCGGGAAACCGGGCCTTCCTTTGAGGGTTGAGCCTCGGGCCTGGTTCAACCCCAACCTCATTTCCCGCTACTCCATGATTCCCGGAGTCGTCGCCATGGTGGTGCTGCTCATCTCCCTGATGCTCACGGCCCTGTCGGTGGTGCGGGAAAAGGAGATCGGCACCTTGGAGCAGATCCTGGTGACCCCCATCCGGAGCGTCGAGCTGATGTTGGGAAAGACCATCCCCTTTGTCCTCATCTCCCTGGGGAACGTCCTCCTGGTGACCCTGGTGGCCGTCCTGTGGTTCGGCGTGCCTTTTCGGGGCCAGATATTGGTGTTGTTGCTGGGGACCGTCGCCTTTCTCTTCAATTCCGTGGGGTTGGGGCTGTTGATCTCCACCGTTGCCACCACCCAGCAGCAGGCGATGATGGCGGGCAACCTCGTTCTGATGCCGGCCATCATGCTCTCGGGCCTCATCTTCCCCATTGCCAACATGCCGCCCTTCTTCCAGTACCTCACCCTGCTCAACCCCCTGAGGTACTTCATCATTGTAGTCCGGGGCATCTTTCTCAAGGGCGCCGGCATAGAACTCTTGTGGCAGGAGATGGCCGCCATGACGGTCCTGGGCCTGATCATGCTGACCCTGGCGGTGCTGCGCTTCCGGAAGCATGTGGCCTAGGGCCGGTAGGGGTGATTAGGCCGGGCGGGTATCGCTAAGAAGAATGGTATCCTGATGATCGATTTCGCCCTGGAAGCCCAGCGCGGCCAAGGCAAAAGGGACGGGCGCCAGCCAACTGAGATCAGGTTATTCCTTGCGGCGGCCCCGTAGGAAGGCCGTGATCCCCAGGCCGACAAAGATCAGTAAGATGAGGGTGGAAAAGTCCTGGCGGAATTTCAACTCCTTAAAACCCTTACCAACCTGTTGACTAAGAGCGGCCAGCTTCTTGGCGAACTCCGCGGTTCTGGCCTTCACCAGAGTTACATCCACGCTATGAAACAGGGTCCTATACTCCGCCTGGGTCCGGAAAAGGGTCTGTTCCTCAACCTGGGTGTCTATCAATCCGGCCTTCAAGGTCTGGAGATTGCCATTGATCTCATTGATCTTCCCCTCGGTCAGCAACAGGGCCGCCTTCATTTCCCGGGCGCGGTCATAAGTGTGGCAGATTCCACATAATTTGGGGTTGATAATCTCCAGGCTGGCCTTCTGGATATCATGGGAATGGTGGCAGAGGACACAATTGGGCCCCCTGCCGGTAGTCATAAAGGCCTTGCCGTGGCCGCTTTCCAGGTAGTTTTCCTTGATGCCCAAATGGCATTTCCCGCAGAATTCCGGAATCTCTTTGGGTTTCGGCGCCCCCACGAAGCCGCTCTGCGGCGTCATGGCCCTGCCGGCGTCTTTGGGGTCGCCGCCGTGGCAGTCCTGGCAGGAAACCCCGTTCCGGTAATGCACGCTCTGGCGCCACTGACCCGGAATCGCCCTATATTCGGGTTTCACCAAGTCAGAGTCGTGGCAGTCGATACAGACGGTTTGCTCAACCCTGGGTCTCTGGGCCTCCGGGGGGGTGGGCGACTCTTTCTGCAACAACTCGGTCCGGGCCCCGGCGGACACCAAAACCAGGCAAAGGAGGCAGATCACCGCGAGCAGGGAGCGCATCAGTGAGCCCCCCAGACGGTGAGTCCCACATAGACCATAATGGTTACCAGGAAGGTGGCCAGCATTAGCGGCCTCTTCAAGATGTTGTCCTTCTCCGATTTATCCATAAAAGGCCAGAAAATAAAAACCACCACCAGGACCACCTGCAAGGCGATCCCCAGAAATCTATTGGGGATGAGTTTGAGCATTTCATAGGGAGCCAGAAAATACCATTCCGGCCTGATATGTTCGGGGGTATTGAGGGGATCGGCGGGAATGCTGGCGTCGTGGGGAATGAACAAGGCCGGCGCCAGGGAGATTAGGGCAAACATCACCATCAGATAAATAATCACCATGAAGACTTCTTTGGAAACAAAGTCGGGGTAAAAGGGAGGCCCGTCAGGATGGCTTTCATGGTGGAATTCCTTCCACTCTTCCGGCGCCTGGGAGGCAGAGGGAGGCGCGGAGATGCCGATCCTCCTCACCAGGAAGACGTGCAGGGCGAAGAGGGTGGAGAACAGGAAAGGGAAAAAGGCGACGTGCAGGGCAAAGAAGCGGTTAAGGGTGACCCCCGAAACGTTTTCACTTCCCCTGAGAATTTTGCTAATCACACCTCCCACCAGCGGAAAGGCGGAGGGGATATCGGTCACCACCGTGGTGGCCCAGAAGCTCAACTGGCTCCAGGGCAGGAGATAGCCGCTCAAGGTAAAGCCCAGGACGGTGAGCAACAACAGGGCCCCCACCACCCAGGTGAGTTCCCGGGGTTTCTTATAGGAGCCCAGGAAAAAGACGGAGCCCATATGGAGAAGGACCACCGTCACCATGAGGTTGGCGCCCATCACGTGCATCAGGCGGAAGAGCCAGCCGTAAGGCACGTGATTCATGATAAACTGGATACTTTGAAAGGCGTCCTTGTCATCGGGAATGTAGTAGAACATCAGCAAGATGCCGGTAAAGGCCTGGAAGATAAAGGCCGCCAGGGCCACGATGCCCAGGGTGTAAAAGACATTGATATTCTTGGGAACCCGGTAATCGGTGAGCTGCGAGCGCACCAATTCGTCGAGGCCGATCCTGATCTCCAGCCATTTCCTCAGCCTTGACATCATCTTGTCACCCGATTATGAGGTTTTCGCCTTCCACCCTCACGGCAAACTTCCGCAAAGGCCTGGGCGGGGGGCCGGACACCACGTCCCCCTCCAGGTTGAAGGTGCCCGCATGGCAAGGGCAGATGAACTCCTGCCGCTCTTTATCAAATTTCACCAGACAGCCCAGGTGGGTGCAGACCTTGGAAAAGGCCAGGTATCCCTTGTCAGGAATGTCGAGGATGATTATCGGGGTGGCGCCGAACATCAGATCTTTAGTGGTATTTACCGGGACCTCGCCTTTGGGGATGCTGAGGGTTTTGGCCACCAGCGCTGCCTCAACGGGCAGCAGAAAGCGAAACAGGGGATAGGTAAAAGCGCCCAGGGCGCTTAATCCCAGGATGGAGGCCAACAGCTTTAAAAATCCGCGTCTCTGCATAGCAAACCAGCGATGGGCATTTATCCGTTGCAAACCAGCAAAAATTCTATTTTTTGAAAGATTTAGTCATATATTCGGTAACCGCCTTGATCTCTCCGGGATTCAGTTTCGCCGGAAGCATCTGGCCCTTCCCCTTGGTAACGGCGTCGGCAATCTTTTTATCGACGTCTCCTTGCCAGAACTTGGGGTCGGAAAAATTGCCGGGAGGCGGGTTGAAGTTTTTGCACAGGGCACCCTTGCCGTCCCCGTTCTCGCCGTGGCATGCCTCGCACTTCGCTGCATAAATCTGTTTGCCGTCTTGAGCCCAGGCGCCATGGGGGGCCCCCAATAACGCTGCTCCCAGGAACACTCCGGCCATTGCCCAGAGAACCGGCTTTCGCATCAGACTCCATCCTCCTATCCTGCTCACCAGGTCCAGCGGTCGGCTGGTATCGAGGGTTGCCATTTCCGGGAGCGGTAGCTACCGCCGCCGGCCGCGATAAAGTTCCTGGGTTCCCCCATGGAAACGGCTGGCCGCGGCCCCCCCATTAACTTGAAACAAAATATAGTGGCACTATTTTGGTATTGCAAGAAAATTTATAGGTACAAGGAAGGAAATGGGGGCAGCGCCAACAGGCGGAAGATTTTAGCCTTTCGCCCAGTCCGTTTTCCTCAACAAATCCTGGGCAGCAGGTCCCCGGAAGGGGGGTCCAGGAGGCGGGCGGTGCCGATGCTGGTGCGGAGGGTCACCCGTCCGGGCGGTTGGGCCCCCACCACGCCGATGAGACGGGCCTCGGAGCCGTAGCGGCTCCCCTGAATGATCTGCAGGGCCCGGCCGGCGTCCTCCGGGGCCACTACCACCAGCATCTTCCCTTCGCAGGCCACCTGGAAGACCTCCAGCCCCAGGGCCTCGCAAGCCGCGGCCACCGCCGGCTTGACCGGGATGAGGGCCTCTTCGAGCTCCATGGACACCTGGGATTGGCGAGCGATCTCGTTTAAAGAGCCGGCAATGCCGCCCCGGGTGGGATCCCGCATGGCGTGGATCGCACAGCCCGACTCGATGAGGTTCAGCACCAAGTCGCTGAGGGGCGCGGCGTCGCTTTCAATGGCCTCCCCGTTGAGGAGCTTTTCCCGGGCCAGCATCACCGCGGTGCCGTGATCGCCCACGGAACCGGTGAGGATGATCTTGTCCCCGGGGACCGCGGCGGCTCCGGAAACCCCGGGGCGCAGGACCAGGCCCACCCCGGCGGTGGTAATGAAGACCTTGTCCGCCGAGCCCTTGGGGACCACCTTGGTATCGCCGGTGACAATGGTGACCCCGCATTCATCCGCGGTCCGTTGCATGGAGGCGGCGATGGCCGCCAGGGAGTCGATCTCCAGCCCCTCTTCCAGGATGAAGGAGGCGGACAGGGCCAGGGGCCGGGCCGCGGCGGTGAGCAGGTCGTTCACCGTGCCAGCCACCGCCAGGCGGCCGATATCGCCTCCTGGAAAGAACAGGGGGTCCACCACGAAGGAATCGGTGGTGAAGGCCAGGCGGTGGGAACCGAGGAACAGGGTGGCGCTGTCGTCCCCCGAAAAATTTTTGGAGCCGTAGCGGGAAAGAAAGACCTGCTCGATGAGCATGGTCATCTCCCGTCCCCCGGCGCCGTGGCTGAGAAGGATCTGTTTCAGCGGTTTGCGGTTTGCTTCTCCGGTCTCTTTGGACATGATTCCCAGCCCCTGTTCCGTTTTCCGTTTTCCGTCTTTAGGTTAAAGGGGCCTTGATTTTGCCTTTGACTTTCA
Source organism: uncultured delta proteobacterium (assembly GCA_963812655.1). Taxonomy (GTDB): domain Bacteria; phylum Desulfobacterota; class Desulfobaccia; order Desulfobaccales; family 0-14-0-80-60-11; genus JAPLJC01. Next base: position 44,890 of record CAWEWX010000046.1, read on the forward strand.
CCGAAAACCGAAAACCGAAAACAGATCCTTTTTAAGATCCTTCCTTAATTTTCCCTTTTGGTCTTTTGCCTTTAGCTGAGAGCTGACCGCTTACCTATCATACCGGTAGGCGGCGGCGCAGGCCCCTTCGCTGGAGACCATGCAGGGTCCCACTGGTTGGGAGGGGGTGCAGGCCTTCTGGAAGAGGGGGCACTCCTGGGGACGCAGCACCCCTCGCAAAATCTCGCCGCAGCGGCAAGGCGAGGGTTTTACCGGCGGGGTCAGCCGCGGCCAAACCTCGGGAAACCTGGCGCGGGCGTCAAAGCGGGCGTAGGGCTGGCGAATTTGCACGCCGCTGCCGGGAATGATTCCCAGACCGCGCCAGTCGGCGTCGCTGGGGGCAAAGACCTCCGCCAGCAGGGCCTGGGCCTGGGGGTTGGGCTGGGTCCGGGCCGCCCGGCCATAGACGTTGTCCACCCGGGGCCGGCCTGTTTCGATCTGGCGCAGAATCGCCTCCAGGCCGAGCAGCATGTCCAGGGGTTCGAAACCGGCCACCGCACAGGGGATGCCGAATTCCCGGGGGATAAAATCGTAGGCGCCGGCGCCGATGATGGTGGTGACGTGCCCGGGGCAGAGGAGTCCCGAAACCCGCACCTCGCCGCCGGCCAGCAGGGCCCGCAGGGCGGCGGGCATGGTCTTGTGGACGCAGAGGACCGAGAAGTTCTCGAGCCGCTGCTGCGCGGCCAGGCGGATGGCCAGGGCCACCGCGGGCATGGTGGTTTCGAACCCCACCCCGAAAAAGACCACCTGCTTTCCGGGTTCCCGCCGGGCCAGGTCCACGGCGTCCAGGGGGGAATAGACCACCCGCACCTCGGCGCCCTGGGCCCGGAGCTGTTCCAAGGTGGTCTGGCTGCCTGGGACCCGGAGCATGTCGCCGAAGGAGGTGAGCACCACATTGGCTTCGCCGCCCAGGGCCAGGAAGGCGTCCAGGTCATCCTGGGCCGTGACGCATACCGGGCAGCCGGGGCCGGAGATGAGCCGCAGCCCCTCCGGCAACAGGGACTTCAAGCCAAAGCGGGCCGCGGCCATGGTGTGGGTGCCGCAGACCTCCATGATCGTCGCGGGGGCATGAGTCAACTGCCCGAGGCGCCGCACGATTTCCTGGACCAGGTCTTTGTCGCGGAATTCATCAATAAACTTCATCGGCCAGGCTCCGCAACACGGAGAGGGTCTCCTGGGCCTGCTCCTGGTCCACCCGGGCGATGGCCAGCCCGGCGTGAATCAGGATATAGTCTCCCAGGGAGACTTCCGGGACCAGGTCCAGACGGACTTGCCGGGAGACGCCGTCCACTTCGGCGACCCCACAGGCGCCGTCGATCTCAATGAGGCGCATGGGGATGGCGAGGCACATCAGCTTACCCCTTTGATCCAGGAAATGTAGGGTGGGCATTGCCCACCATTTTAATGTAGGGTGCGCACTGCGCACCATTTCGATATAGGGTGTGGGCGCTGCCCAGCATTTTTAGAAACCTCAGCGGTGGGCAGTGCCCACCTACATGTTTAGGAAAGATTCGCTTTCCAAGGCTCAGCATATTTTCCGCGGTCCTGCTTCTCCAGCCGCGCCGCGGCCACGGCCACCTGGCCCAGGGAAATGCAGCCGTCGTTAGGCGGGACCAGCCGGTGGGTCAGCACCTGAAAACCGAGCTGCTCCAGGGAGTTGCTCAATTGCTGCAACATCCGGGCGTTCTGGAAGACTCCACCGGAGAGGGCCACCAGATCCAGGCCGGTTTGATCCCGCACCAGTCCACAGGCCGCGGTGAGGAGGCGCACCAGGGAGTTGTGAAAGCGGGCGGCGATCTTGGCGGCGTCGATGCCGTTGAGGTGCTCATTTAGGAGCCGGCGGAAGATGGTCAAGGTGTCCAGGATAAGGGTGTCCCCCTCCATCCGGAGGGGCGCCGGATAAAAGCCGTCCTCATCGGGGTCGGCGGCCATTTCCAGCTCCAAGGCGGGCTGGCCCTCGTAGGTCCGGCAGCGGCAGATATTAAGGGTGGCGGCCACCGCGTCGAAGAGGCGCCCGGCGCTGGTGGTAAGCGGCGAATTGATGCCCGAGGTCAACTGGCGGAAGAGAATGCGCCATTCCAGGGGAGGATAGGCCAGTCCCAACTCCTGGGCCAGGGAATCGAAGCGCTCCCCATGGACCTGATAGAGATAAGCCGCCGCCATGCGCCGCGGGTCCCGCACCGCCGCGGTTCCGCCCGGGAGCAGGACGGGCGCCAGGTGCCCGGAACGGCTGTAGCCCGTTAGGTCGGCCACCAGGATTTCCCCGCCCCAGATGGCGCCGTCGGGACCGTAGCCGGTGCCGTCCAGGGCGATGCCGATGCACCTTTCCCGGCGCCGGTTCTCGGCCAGGCAGGCGGCAATGTGGGCGTGATGGTGCTGGACCCCCACCAGGGTCGTCTCTTTAAGCCCCAGGGCATAGCGGGTGCTCAGGTAGAGGGGATGCAGGTCATGGGCCACGATCTCCGGGTCTTGGCGGCATAAGGCCTTAAAATGGGAGACGGCCTGGCTGAAATAGTCGTAGGTTTCCACCGTGTCCAGGTCGCCGAGGTGCTGGCTGAGGATCGCGTTGTGGCCCCAGGCCAGGCAAAAAGTGTTCTTCTGCTCGGCCCCCACCCCCAGAATGGGGGGAGACTCCAACGGCAGGTAAATGGGAGCAGGCACGAAACCCCGGGCCCGGCGGAGGGGGATGGCCCGGTTGGAGGACAGGGGGCGCACCACCGAGTCGTCGCAAGGGACCTGGATATCCCGGTTGTGCATAAGGAAGGCGTCCGCCAGATCGGCCAGTCTGGCCCGGGCCGCCGCATTGGTGAACACCAGGGGCTCTTCGCTGAGATTGCCGCTGGTCATTACCAGGGCCCCGGGGCCCTGGGACAGGAGCAGCAGGTGTACCGGGGTATAGGGAAGCATGAGGCCTAGATAGGGATTGCCCGGGGCCACCTGCCCCGAGACTTCGCAGCCCGGGCGGCTCCTGGCCAGGACTACGGGCCGCTCCGGGGACAACAGCCAGGCTTTCTCCTTCTCCGCCAGGTGGCACAGTTTTTCAGCCTCAGCCAGGTCCCGGACCATCACCGCGAAGGGTTTGGCCACCCGGCCTTTCCGCAGGCGCAAGGTCTCCACCGCCCTGTCCTGGCGGGCGTCGGCGGCCAGGTGAAACCCCCCTAGGCCCTTGACCGCCACGATCTTTCCGCCCAGGAGCAGGCTGGCGGCGGCCTCCACGGCGTCCTGGGTCAGGAGTTTCCGGCCGCGTTCCTCCAGCCAGAGGTGGGGGCCGCAGACCGGACAGGCGGTGGGTTCGGCGTGAAAACGCCGGTCTTCCGGGTCTTCATATTCGGCCCGGCAGGCAGCGCACATAGAAAAGACCGACATGGTGGTGTGGCCGCGGTCATAGGGGACCTTGCGGATGATGGTGAAGCGGGGGCCACAGTCGGTACAATTGGTAAAGGGATATTGGTAGCGGCGGTTTTGCGGGTCTATGATCTCGGCAAAACAAGAGGCGCAGGTGGAGACGTCGGCGGGAATCAGGGCCGCGGCGGCCGCCTGGGTCCGGCTCTCCAGGATGGCAAAGCCGGAGCGCCCCCGGGGTTCGGCGTCCCGGGCCACCACCGCCTCAACCCGGGCCAGATCCGGCGCCTCGGTGGCAAGCTGGCGGATAAATTGCTCCAGGGAAGCGGTGGCCCCTTCCACCTCGATTTCCACGCAGGTGGAGGTGTTGCGCACCCAACCCGCCAGCTGATGGGCCCTGGCCAACCGGTAGACAAAAGGCCGGAAGCCCACGCCTTGCACCACACCGGTGACCTGCAGCTTTTTTCCGGAACGGGTTTCGGAGACAGCCATGCCGTATCCTATTTATCTTCATAGACGCCAAAATTATAACGTAATTTTAGCGCCGGGCGCTTAAATTTATTTTTCCAGACGGTTCCGGCCTGTCCTTAAATATTATCAAGAAAATATCCGGCGGTCACGAGTTATAGGGAATTTCCGTGCATCTACCGGCCTTGCCTGCTAAAATAATTCATAACTGCGGTAAAAATAACCGACGAGGATTTCGCCGGAGGGCCGGGGTGGTGGCCGCGGCCAGCTCCCGCGGCGCCTTTATCCCGTCCGGCAAAGGAGTGTCTGGTTGGCGTCCCTGGCAAAGGATTTCGAGGCCGTTGTCATTGAAGACAACCCCTGCGATGCGGAACTGACCCTCCGGGCCTTGGAGAGAGGGGGCCTGGCCGGCAAGGTGAAGGTCTTTCCCGACGGGGTGGAGGCCCTCGATTTCCTGTTTATTGCTCCGGATGCGCCTTATGACTTTCCCAAGGTGATCCTTCTGGACCTGAAGCTCCCCAAGATGAGCGGCCTGGAGATTCTCAGGCGGCTCAAGGAGCATGAACGCACCCGCTTGATTCCGGTGGTAATGTTGACCTCCTCCCAGGAAGAGTCGGACATCCTGGAGAGCTATCAATTGGGGGTGAACAGCTATCTGGTCAAACCGGTGGACTACGATGAGTATTTCCAGGTAGTGGAAGACCTGGCCCTTTACTGGGTGCGGCGCAATAAGGTGTCCCTTTGAGTTAATTCCGGTCAGCCAACCTGAGGGCCGACCGGCCCAAGGGGGATAGCTTCTTGGTTCCGAAATTGCGCATCCTGATAGTGGAGGATCAGGCCAGCGACGCCGAGTTGATGGCCTTTGAACTCCGGCAGGCCAATCTGACCTTCACCACCCGGCGGGTGGATAATGACCTGGATTTTATCAGGGAACTGGAACAAGCCCCTCCCGATCTGATCCTTTCCGACTATCACCTTCCCCATTTCAACGGGCCGGCGGCCCTGGCCTTGGCCCAGGAAAAATGTCCCGAGGTGCCCTTTATCTTTGTCTCCGGGGCCATCGGCGAAGAAGTGGCCATCGACAACTTAAAGCGAGGGGCCACGGACTACGTTCTCAAGGATCGGATCTCCCGCCTGGCGCCCGCGGTGAAACGAGCCCTGCGGGAGGCGGTGGAGATCCGGGAGCGCCTCCAGGCGGAGGACGCCCTGCGGCAGAGTGAACAAAACTACCGGCTGCTGGTGGGTAGTATCCCCGCCGTGGTTTACAAAGGCTATCTGGACTGGTCGGTGGATTTCTTCGACCGCAAGATCGAGGAGTTGACGGGTTATAAGAAGGAGGAGTTCGATTCCCGCCGGCTCAAGTGGCTGGACCTGATGGTTCCGGAAGACGTCCCCGCGGCCATAAAGGCGATTAAGCGCGCCCGCCAAAGCGGCGGCGCTTACTACCGGGAATTTCGCATCCGGACCAGGGACGACCGGATCCTCTGGATCCAGGACCGGGGCCAGATGATCTTCAATGCCAAGGGGGAGGTGGGGTTTTTCAGCGGAGTCTTCTTCGATGCCACGGAAGCCCATCGGGCTAAGATGGCCGTGCTGGAATCGGAGCGGCGCCTGCGATACCTGAGTTCCGAGCTTCTGACGGCCCAGGAGCATGAACGGAAGCGTAT
>CAWEWX010000047.1:0-84932 GCA_963812655.1 uncultured delta proteobacterium
GGCCTGGGCCCGGAGCAGGCGGCTGTCGCTGCGGACGATGCCCACGTAGTTCCACATGAAGCGCCGGATCTCATCCCAACTGTGGGAAACCACCACCCCTTCCTCACTGTCCTTGGCCCCGTAAGTATTCCAGGCGGACACCTGGGTCGCCGGTTTGGCAAGCAATTCGGGCAGGGTCTCCCGGGCGGCCTGGGCGGCCTGGTGAGAGAAGACCAGGGCCTCCAGGAGGGAGTTGCTGGCCAGGCGGTTGGCCCCGTGCAGCCCGGTCATGGAGACCTCACCCACCGCGTAGAGATTGGTGATGGTGGTCAGGCCCCAGGCGTCGGTCACCACCCCGCCGCACAGGTAGTGGGCCGCGGGCACCACCGGGATGGGTTCCTTGGTGATATCGATGCCAAATTCCAGGCATCTCTGGTAGATATTGGGGAATCGGTCCTGGACAAAATCCGCCGGTTTGTGGCTGATATCCAGAAAAACGCAATCGGCGCCGCTCTTTTTCAACTCCAGGTCGATGGCCCGGGCTACCGTATCCCGGGGGGCCAGGTCTTTCAAGGGATGATACTTCTCCATGAAAGGGCGCCCGTCCCGATCCATGAGGACGGCCCCTTCGCCTCGCAAGGCCTCGGAGATCAGAAAGTTCTTGGCCGCGGGATGGTAAAGGCAGGTGGGATGAAACTGGACGAACTCCATGTTGCCGATCCGGGCCCCGGCCCGGAACGCCATGGCCACCCCGTCGCCGGTGGCGATGTCGGGATTGCTGGTGTAGAGATAGACCTTGCCGGCCCCGCCGGTGGCCAGGAGGGTGATGCGAGCCAGAAAGGTATCCACCTGGCCGCTCTCCTTATTGAGGACATAGGCCCCCAGGCAGGTTCTCTCCGCCTCGGTCACCACCCGCCCCTGGCGCACCACCCGCTCCAGGGTGATGAGATTGACCCCCATGTGGTTTTCGAAGACCCGGATGCGGGGATGGGCCAGGACCTTCTCCGCCAGGATGCGCTCTACTTCGGCGCCGGTCATGTCCTGGGCGTGGATGACCCGCCGCCGGGAGTGGCCCCCTTCCCGGCCCAAGTCATAGACGTTGTCCTTGCCGGTGTCGAAGTGGGCCCCCAGATCGATGAGTTCCCGGATGCGCGCCGGCCCCTGGCGCACCACCAGCTCCACGATGTCCGGATGCGACAGGCCTTCCCCCACGGTGAGGGTGTCTTGAATGTGATATTCGAACCGGTCATCCGGTCCCAACACCGCGGCTATGCCCCCCTGGGCCTTGCTGGTGGAGGTTTCCGTCAACCCCTGTTTGGTCACCAGATTGACCTGGGCGAAATCCGCCACCTTCAGGGCATAACTGAGACCCGCCAGCCCAGAACCGATTACCAGTACGTCCGCAAATTGATCCAAATCCGGTTCCTTTGTCGGAAGCTGTCCGCTAAAGCTCACCAATCCAGGAGTCGCGCCAGGTTTTTCCCGAGGATCATCTCCTGCCAGTCCGCCGGTAGGTCGGCCTCCGCCATCTCTTTCAGGTAGCGGCTGGGGGGCAGCAGGGGATAATCGCTGCCGAAGATGATCTTTTCCGGGCCCACCATCTCCGCCACCACGCGGTAAATCACCGGCCGGTAGATAAACGGGGAGGCGGCGGTATCGAAGTAGACGTTTCTGAAGGTCTCGGGGGCCTCTTTTTTCAGGAGCCCGTAGAACGGCAGCCGCCCGCCCCAGTGGGCCAGGATCCAGGTGGTTTCCGGGAAGGCCTTGATGACCTGGTAGAAGGCCGCCAGGGGCGTCAGCGATCGGCCCGGGTATTCCGACCCGGCCCGGTCGGTGGCGTGGATCATCAGGGGCACCCGATAATGTTGGCAGAGCTCGGCCACCGGGGCCAGCAGGTCCTTCAGGTCCCGGCTGCAATCCTCCAGATAAAAGGCTAACTCCCCGATGCCCCGGGCGCCGGCGGCCAGGCAGCGCTCCAACTCCCGCAGCGCCCCGGGCCTGGCCGGGTGCGCCGCGCAAAAGCCCAAGAGTTTGCGGGGCCAGCGGCGCTGGGCTTCCAGGATCACTTCGTTGTGGCGCCGCCAGAGGCGTTCCTGGCGCCAGGGGAACCCCAGGACCACCGCGGCCTCCACCCCTTCTGCCGACAGGGCGGCCAGCAGGTCCTCGGGGCCCACCAACTTGGACTTGGGAGAATCGTAGAGCAGGCGAAAGGCGGGCTCCCCTCCGAAAAAGTCCTCCCGCCGCCGGCAGACTTCCTCAGGAAAGATGTGGGTGTGGCCGTCCAGGATCATATGCGGTAAGGTGCCTTTTTGAGAAATTATTGGCAAATGATTCGCCTAGTAATTATATTAAGTAGAAAGGGGGTTGCACTAACCCCAGGTTAACCCTGGGTTCCCCCTTTCCGTTTCTCTAACCCTCTATTTCATATAAAATTGGCGCTATGTCAATACTCCGGAAACTTCTTGGGTTTTTCCTGGCCCTCGGGTTGTTGGGCATCAGCAACCTGGCCTGGGGGGCCGGACCCTTCAGCTACCGCCTGCCCCGGGGGGAGGCGGCGGTGGACCCGGAAGCGGTGACGGTGGTGGGCCAGCCCCAGATCCATCACATCGTGCGTTATGAAAACTTCTATGAGCTGGCCCGGAAGTACGACCTGGGCTTTTGGGAACTGGCCCACTACCACTGGAGTTTGGACCATTTCTACCTGCCCTGGGACACGGACATCGTGATCCCCACCCAGTGGATCATCCCAGAGCGTTCCTCTTATCCCGGCTATCTGATTAACGTCGCGGAACTGCGGGGCTACCGGTTTTTCCCGGAAAAAGACGAGGTGCGCACCTATCCCATCGGCATCGGGGTGCTGGATTATGAGACTCCCATCGGCAAGCGCCTACGGGTGTCGAACAAATCGGTGAACCCCGGCTGGCATATCCCAGCGCACCTCCAGGAGAAATACGGCATGGCCTACATGCCGCCGGGAGAGGACAACCCGGTGGGCAACCGCTGGATGGGGATGTCCCCGGCCCATTACGGCCTCCACGGCACCTGCTTCCCCCAGGGGGTGGGCCGCCTGGTGAGCCACGGCTGCAACCGCCACTATCCGGAGGATATTGAAGAACTCTTCAACATTACCCCGGTGGGCACCACGGTGGAGTATATCTATGAGCCGGTGAAGTTCGGTTTTCTTAAGGGGCGCATCTTTGTGGAGGTTCACGAAGACATCTATTCCAAGATCCCCGATATGCTGCAATATGCCATCAAGCGGCTAGAGGAGCGGAATCTGGCCGGGCGCATCGACTGGCCCAAGTTCCTTAAAGCAGTGGCGGAGCAAAGCGGCGCCCCTTTGGAGATCACCCGGGTTTCTGCGGCCACCGCCCAAATCTCGCCTGGGGCCAGGTAGGCACGACTGCAGAAGCGAGCCGGAATATCTTAACCTAAGATACCCAGGGTGCGTTCTGGAGGCGCCGCCAGGTGCATCATGGTAGTTGACCTCCTGATCTGCAACGCCCTGGTCCTCACCCTGGAGGCGGGGGCGGCTCCCATTTTCCGGGGCTACGTGGCGGTTCAGGGCGGCAAGATCCGGGCCGTAGGGCCGGCCGCCGGCGTCCGGGAGCTGCCCCCGGCCCGGGAAACCCTGGACCTCGAGGGTTCCCTGGTTCTCCCCGGGCTGGTGAACACCCACTGCCACGCCCCCATGGTCTGGTTCCGGGGCCTAGCCGACGACCTGCCCCTTAAAAACTGGCTCGCGGACTTCATCTTTCCCGCGGAAGCCGCCTGGCTAGACCACGAAAAGGCCTATTGGGGGGCCTTGGCGGCCGCGGCGGAGATGATCCGGGGCGGCATCACCACCGTGGCCGACGGCTATTTCTTCGAATCCCAGGTGCGCCGGGCCTTCGCGGAAGCCGGCCTCAGGGCGGTCACCGCCCAGGGAGTGGTGGACTTCCCGGCCCCCGGAGTCCCCGACCCTCGGGACCACCTAAAGCTGGCGGCCGATTTTCTCGAGAGCGGGGCGGACCTTACCCGGCAGGGCATCACCTCGGCGATTTTCTGCCATTCTCCTTATACTTGCGGGGACGAAACCCTGATGCGGGCCAAGGAGTTGACCCGGGCCCGGGGGGTCCCCTTTTTCCTGCACCTGGCGGAAACCCGGGGAGAGGTGGAGGAGCTCTCGCGGCGCACCGGCCTTAGCCCCGCAGCCCATCTGGACCGGCTGGGAGTGCTGGATGAGAAGACGGTGGCGGTCCATGCGGTTTGGCTCTCAGCCGCCGACCAGGAACTCCTGGCCCGCCGGGGCGTTAAGGTGAGCCACTGCCCTGAATCCAACCTCAAGCTGGCCGCCGGGGTGGCCCCCATCCCGGAACTGCTTGACCTGGGGGTCACCGTGGGCCTGGGCACTGATGGGGCCGGCTCCAACAACAACCTGGACCTGTGGGGCGAATTGAGCCTGGCGGCCAGGCTCCACAAGGTCTGGCGCCGTGACCCCACCTGCTTGCCCGCCCCTGCGGCGGTGGCCCTGGCCACCCGGGAAGGGGCCAGGGTCCTGGGGCTGGAGAACCAGACCGGCACCCTGACCCCGGGGAAAGAGGCGGACCTCATCGTTCTGGACCTGGACCAGCCCCACCTCACCCCCCTTTACGACCCCTTCTCCCACCTGGCCTACGCGGCCCGGGCCGCGGACGTGCGCCATGTCATGGCCCGGGGGCGCTGGCTGCTCTATGACCGCCGGTTCACCACCCTCGACTGGCCGGAGATCGCCGCCCGCCTCCGCCGGGACTCCCGGGGATTGGCGGCCCTCTGCCAAAAACGGACCCGCCCTTGACCCCGGGGGCAATCCTTGTCACAATACTAAAAATGTCTTGGAATTTTCTGGGTCTAGGCATCCCGGGGAGGGCGCCGGGGCGCGCCAGGACCCCCAAGGGCGGTAACTTAAGGTGATCAAGGGTTAATCATGGCAAAGACTCGTTCCGGGTCATCCGAACCAGAATCCCTTGCGGCCCAGTTGAAATCTCTGGCAACCGACACGGAAGTGTTGCGGCTGATCAACGACGTCACCACCTGCAGCCTGGAGTGGGCAGACTACCCCGCCAGCATTGTGCCCCCCCAGGCCAAGGGGTTAGAACTTTTTCCTTGTTTTTCCATGTACTTCCAGCGTCATCTGGTAGAAGTTGAGGGGTACATCTACCCCAACCTGGTGGCCCGGGAGTGGGAAGGACTGTCCCATGTTATCCGCCTGAAATTGGCGGGGAGGGTCCTGGATCTGCGCCTCCATACCCTGCAGACCACTTTCCTGCTGTCTCCTTTCCATATCCGCTTTCTCAGCATGATCTTCGGGCGCCTGGTGCTGCATCACCTGTCCTTGACGCCGGCAGGCCAGGAGCGGCTGTTCCCCTTCATTCCTTACTCCTTGGAGGAGCAGGTGGTGGCCGGCTACCTCCAGAGCCTGGCCTGGGCTCCCTGCGCCACTATCAAGCTGGATGCCCAGGACAACCCCTACATCGGCTCCATGCTCCACAGCAGCGCCGATCTCCGGCGTTGCGAGATGCCGGGCAGCGGCCCGGAAGAGGCGGTGGTCCGGGCCTGGCGCCTCTTTAAACGCCTCCTCTATTATTCCGTGGAGGGGGAGCGGCTCTTCACCGGCTTCGCCTTCCTCAACTCCGCCCGGCCCCTGGAATATTACCGGGGGCGCTGGCCATCACTGGTCTTGTACCATGAAGATAATTACACCTCCCTGGACCAGGGGCTCCAGGCCCTGAAGCAGTTCCTCCTCAATGCCGATGGCCGCACCACCTTCCTGGCGGTGTATGGCGGGCGCATCGTCGGCCTGCTGCATCTGGCGCAGGCCCAGGGGGCGCACCGCCAGCTCACCAGCGCCGCCGCCTGGCGCTCGGTGCTGTGGCTGGCCACCATCTCCCACCGGGGCCAGGTCAGTTTTTGGATCGCTTTGCGGGGCCGGAAAAACCGGCGCATCCCGCTCTCGGTCCTGGAATACCGCCACGGCCACCTCCATATTCCCCTGTTCCAGGATGTCTTCTGGCAGGAACTGGAGCGGGAGTTGAAAGAGGTCTGCCCCGGCATCCATGTGGCCGCCGGCCACCGCCTCAGGGCCCTCCTGGAGATGCTGCGCCGCGACGGCCATGGGGCCATCCTGCTCGTCGGTCTGACCCGGCAGCAATTGTCGGCCCCCAAGATTCCCATTGACAACCAGGTGCGCCTGGCCCAGCCGGTCCCCCTGCACGAGCGCTATCTGCCACACCTTTTGGGCCTGGCCAAATCCGATGGCGCGGTGATCTTCGATGACCTCCTGGAAGCCCGCCAGTTTCGGGCCCGCCTGACTCCCGCCGCGGTGAGCCTGACAGCGGCCCAGGACGACCTGGGCAGCGGCATGCGCCACCAGGTGACCCGGGAATTCTCCGCCTACGCCCCCGGGGTCCTGGGCATCTGCGTCTCCCAGGACGGCTATATCTCTCTCTACCGCCGGGGCCTGCTGGCGAGCCGGCTGTATTAGGGCAATGCAGGTTGGGGGGAGGGCCAGGGATGCTTACAAAAAATCCCTGCCCTCCCCCCAAGCCCCCCACCCAACCCGCACAAGTAGGGGCGACCCGCTGGGTCGCCCCTTTTAACAAATCTGCAATGTAGGGTGGGCACTGCCCACCAATTCCTTAAAGCAGGGCCTATACCCCCGCCTCAACCACCCATTCCTGCAATTCCTTTAAGGCCCTCTCCGCATAGGCCGCGCCCCGGAGCGGTTTGGAAATGCGGCCCGGAAGCTTCGGGAACAGCCCGAAGTTGACGTTCATGGGCTGGAAGTCCCTGGTATCCGTATTGGTAAGGTGATGCACCAGGGCCCCCAGGGCGGTGGCCCGGGGCGGGCTTGCCAACTCCCGCGACTGCGCCTGGCGGGCGGCGTTGATCCCCGCCAACAGGCCCATGGCCGCGGACTCCACGTAGCCCTCCACCCCGGAGATCTGCCCCGCCAGAAAGAGCTGCGGATATTGGAGAAAATTTAACCAGGGGCTCAGCAGGCCGGGGGAGTGGATGAAGGTGTTGCGGTGGATGGAGCCCAGGCGCACGAATTCCACCTTCTCCAGGCCCGGGATCAGTCGGAAGACCCTAATCTGCTCCGGGTATTTCAGCTTGGTCTGAAACCCCACCAGGTTGTAGGCGGTGCCCTCCCGGTTTTCCGCCCGCAGTTGCGCCACCGCGAAGGGCTGCCGCCCGGTCCTGGGGTCGGTGAGCCCCACCGGCTTCATGGGACCGTAGGCCAGGGTGAGGTAGCCCCGGGCCGCCATCACCTCGATGGGCAGACAGCCCTCAAAAAAGCGGGGCTCCTCAAAAGACTGCAGCGGCACCTGCTCCCCCTCCAGCAAGGCCTGGTAAAAGGTGGCATACTCCGCTTCACTGAAGGGGCAGTTGAGGTAGTCCTCTCCGGCCCCGTAGCGGGAGGCCCGGAAGATCTTGCCCGGATCCAGGGATTCCGCCGCGACCATGGGGGCGATGGCATCATAAAAATGGAGATGCTCCCGGCCGGCAAGAAGGCCCAGGGCCGCGGCCAGGCCCTCCGAGGTTAGGGGGCCGCTGGCCACCACGGTGGTGGAGGTCAAATCCAGGTCGGTGACCTCTTGCCGCACGATCTCCACCAGTGGTTCCTGCTCCAGGGCCTGGGTGATCTGCGCCGCGAAGGCCTCCCGGTCCACCGCCAGGGCCCGGCCGGCGGGCACCCGGGTGGCCTCCGCCGCGGCCATGATGAGGGAGCCGAGCCGGCGCATCTCTTCCTTGAGCAGGCCCACCGCACTTTCCTGGGATTCGGCCCGCAGCGAATTGCTGCAGACCAGCTCCGCTAACCGGGGCGAATGGTGGGCCGGGGAAAACTTCCGGGGCTTCATCTCCAGGAGAAGAACCCGAACTCCCCGGCGGGCCACCTGCCAGGCCGCCTCCGCCCCGGCCAGGCCCCCGCCGATGATGGTGATGCGGTTTTCGGTGGCCATGAGTAAATGTAGGGTGGGCACCGCCCACCATTTCCTTTATCTGGCGGCGCGGGCTTCTCGTCGGCGAGCGCACCGGCGAGACGCCTGTCCCACCCATTATCCTTATATATATAGGGTGGCCGGTGGCCGCCAAAAAGCCGGCGGCAATACAGCCAGCTTCAATTCTTTTTCATTTCCGTTTGTTCTGCTCTTACCGAAAACCGAAAACAGAAAACCGAATTTACCCTTCGGTCGCCGCGGCTCGCTGATAGTCGCATTCATCCCGGGGGCAAAGGATCTTCTTGCCCTTCTTCATGAGCCAGGGAAAGGCGCATTGGGGACAAGGCCCTTCTAGAGGCGGCTGGTTCAGGGTGAAATCGCATTTGGGGTAGTTGCTGCAGCCGTAAAAGATGCCTCGCCGGGAACGGCGCTTCACCAAGCTGCCGGTACAATCTTTTCGGGGGCAGCGGTAAGCGGCGGCGGCTTCGGCTTCCTGATCCAGGGGCACCGGCTTGCCCTGGGGGTCCCGGGTGAAATTCTGGGTAAACTTGCACTTGGGGTAGCCGGAGCAGCCCAGGAATTCCCCCATCCGGCCCCGGCGCGCCACGCGCACCACCAATTCCTTTTGGCATTTTGGGCACTTGAGGCCGGTGGCGGCGCCTCCCGGACCGGCTGCCGCCATGGCCTCCTCAGCTTTGAGCACCAGGCGTCCCCGGGAGTCCCGGCTGAAATCCCCGGTGAAGCCGCACTCGGGGTAGGCGGAGCACCCCAGGAATTCGCCGTTTTTCCCCCAGCGCACCATCAGCTCGGCGCCGCAGCGGGGACAGCGGACCCCGGTGGGCACGCTTTTCACCTTGCGCATCCCGCCCTTGGCCGCCTCCAGATCCTGGGCGAAGGGCCCGTAAAAATCCCGCAGGATCTGGCGCCAGGAGGCCCGGCCTTCCGCCACCCGGTCCAGGTCGGTTTCCATATTGGCGGTGAATTTGAGGTCCATGACCTTCGGGAAGTTTTCCACCAGGAGGTCGCTGACCACCAGGCCCATTTCCGTGGGCCAGAGGGTGGACTTCTCCTTGACCACGTAATCCCGGTCCTGCAAGTTGCTGAGGATGGTGGCGTAGGTGCTGGGCCGGCCGATGCCCTGGACCTCCAGTTCCTTGATGAGGGAGGCCTCGGTGAAGCGGGGTGGTGGCTTGGTAAAGTGCTGCTGGGGATCGAAATCCCGCAATTCCAGCAGCTCGCCTTTTTTCAGGGGTGGCAGCTTGGCTGCCCCTTCTTCCTCTTCACCCTCCCGGGACTCCTGATAGACCGCGGTGAAGCCGGGGAACTGCAGCACCGAGGCGGTGGCCCGGAACAGGTAATCCCCTGCCTGGATGTCCACCGCGGTCAGTTGATAGATGGCCGGATTCATCTGGGAGGCCACGAAGCGCCGCCAGATGAGGTCGTAGAGGGCCAGTTGTTCCTTGCTCAAAAACTGCTTCAGGTCCTGGGGCCGGCGGCCCACCGCGGTGGGCCGGATGGCCTCGTGGGCCTCCTGGGCCCCCTTGGGGCTTTTATAGAGGTTGGGGCTCTTGGGCAGGTAGTTGGCCCCGTAGGTGTCCGTAATGAACCGGCGCACCGCCGCCAGGGCCTCGCCGGACATCCGGGTGGAGTCGGTGCGCATGTAAGTGATCAAGCCCACCGGGCCTTCGTCCCCCAATTCCACGCCTTCATAGAGCCTTTGGGCCAGGGACATAGTCCTTTTAGGAGCGAAGCGGAGCTTGCGGTTGGCCTCCATCTGCAAGCTGCTGGTGATGAACGGGGGCGAGGGGTTGCGCCGTTGCGGCTTTTTTTCGACCTCCGCCACCCGGAAGGCCCCGGCCTCGAGGTCGTCCAAAATGCCTTCCACCTGGGCGGCATTGGTGGGCTTGCAGGCCCTGGCCCCGTGCTTCACCAGGCGGGCCAGGAAAGGCGGCGGCGCCATCCCGGCCAGGCAGGCATCCAGGGACCAGTACTCCTCCGGGACGAAGGCCTGGATGGCCCGTTCCCGGTCGCACACCAGGCGCAGGGCCACGGACTGCACCCGCCCGGCGCTCAGGCCGGTCTTGACCTTTTGCCAGAGGATGGGACTGATCTGGTAGCCTACCAGGCGGTCCAGGACCCGCCGGGCCTGCTGGGATTCGTAGCGGGGCCGGTCCAACGCCACCGGATGGGCCAGGGCCTCTCGGATGGCCGCCTGGGTCAGCTCCAGGAAAAGGACCCGCTTAAAGTGATGGTCCTTCTCCCCCAGGGCCTCGGCGATATGCCAGGCGATGGCCTCCCCTTCCCGGTCCGGGTCGGGACCCAGGAAGACCTCGGAGATGCCGGCGGCCGCCTTCCGCAACTCCTGGACGACCTTGGCCTTGCCGAGGATGGTGGCGTATTTGGGCGCAAAATCCTGCTCCAGGTCCACCCCCAGTTCATGGGGGGGCAGATCCTTGATGTGGCCTTTGCTGGAGAGGACCAAAAAATCACTCCCCAGGTATTTCTGCAAGGTCTTGGCCTTGGTGGGCGATTCGACGATAAGAAGGGATTTGGGCATATTTTTAATCTAGAGCCGTTTTGGGAATTTGCCGCCACGAGCTGGAATTTGGTTCGGCAGGGATAAAGATTCGCTTAAATTGGCGTCCGTGTCAAGGTGGGCTTTGGAGAATAAAGAGAAATCCGTCCTGCCGGTCAATTCTCCAGCACAAAGCGCTTCCCCGGCAGCTCCCGGATCAGGCCCTCCAGCTCCAGGACGGTGAGGCGGCTCAGGACCTGGGGGGCGGGAAGCCCGGTGGCCCGCAACAGCTCTTCTATCGACAGGGGGTCGGAGCTTAAGAGGGCCAGCAGGGCGTCCTCCGGCGCGGCTGGGCCGCCGGTTTCACTGACCCGGGAGGGCACGCCGAATAGGGAACCCTGGCCCCGGGCCAGGCCGGGGAATTCCTGGAAGATGTCCTCGACGTCCTGGACCAGCTTGGCCCCCTGCTGGATGAGGCGGTGAGGGCCGACGCTGGTGGGGGAATCGATGGGACCCGGCACCGCGAAGACCTCCCGGCCCTGGTCCAGGGCATAGCGCACCGTGATGCCGGTGCCGCTCTTCAGGCCCGCCTCCACCACCACCACTCCCAGGGCCAGGCCGCTGATGATGCGGTTGCGGATGGGAAAATTCCTGGCCTCCGGCGGGGTGCCCAGGGGGAATTCACTGATCAAGGCGCCCTGCTCGGGGATCTGCCCATAGAGTTTGAGATTTTCCGGGGGATAGACCACGTCCAGGCCGCAGCCCAGCACCGCCAGGGTGCGGCCGCCGTTTTCCAGGGCCTCCTGGTGGGCGGCGGTGTCGATACCCCGGGCCAGTCCGCTCACCACCGTCACTCCTCGGGCCGCCAGGGCCCCGGCCAGGCGCCGGCAGGTCTTCAAACCGTAGTAGGAGGCGCTCCGGGTGCCCACCACCGCCAGGGCCAGGTCGTCCTGGGGCAGGATGGTTCCCTTGAGGAAAATAAAGGCCGGCGGATAAGGGATCTGTTTAAGACGCGCCGGGAAGCGGGGATCGTCCGGCATGATAACTTCTATCCCCGCGGCCGACATTTTGGCGAATTCCGCCTCCACCCGGTCCCAATCCCGGAAGGCCAGGAGGTCCTGGGCCAGGTCCCGGTTGACCCCCTTGACGGCAAGCAGCTCCCCGGTCTTGGCCTGAAAGACCCGGGCCGGCTGGCCAAACCTGGCGAGCAGACGCTGGAACAGCACCAGCCCCACTCCGGGGATGGACTTCAGGGCCAGGTAAGGAAGCTTGTCGGTCATGAGGCCGGTATCTCACGCAAAGACGCAAAGTTGCAAAGATGATATTGGCTAATCACACTTACTGATTCATTAAGCTGAACTTCTAACTACTCCAAGATAATGAATGTTTTGACATCTTCGTTTCCTAATGGGGATAGGCTGGTTTGTCAAGAAATTTAAATATATGGGGTTGGGGGAGAGGGATTGGGGAGGGGGCAGGGGTCGTCGGCCCCTGGCCCCCTCTCCCAAAAATATCTGCTCAGGCCACGGGCTCGGCCAGGCGGGCCTCGATGGCCTGGAGCCTGGGGATCATCTCCTCCAGGCGTTGCTTCCGGGCCTGGCGCTCGCCCCCCTCCAGGTGTACCGCCGCGGTGAGGCCCGAGAGGCTGCCCACCAGGGAGCCCAAGGTATCCTCCAGGCCGGCCTCCTGTTGCTGGAGCCACCGGTCCACCAGGGGGAAGAAGTACTGGAATTTCAGGCGCTCCCGGTAATCCAGGAGCCCCACCTGAACCTCTTCCCGGAGCCATTCTTTGAGGGAGGTCAGGGCCCTCTCCAGGTCCCGCCGCAGCTGGCGCCGGGGCTCCTTCTCCTCACCCAGTCCCAGGCGCTGCTTCAGGGCCTCCCAGGTCCGGCCCAGGAAACCCAGGCCGGAGCGCAGCCAGACCTCTCTGGCAAAGCGCCAGCCGGGCGTCGGTTCCAGGACCAGCAGGGGCATCTCCAGACCTTGGGGCCGAGGGATGGCGGCCACCTCCAGGGTGGGGGGGGCGGCTGACAGCCCCAGCTCTGCAATCTCCCGGTAATATAGGGTCAGGGCCTCCTGTAAGGCCAGAAACAGCGGGGTCCACAGATGGGACAGTTCCTGGCGCAACCACTCTTCCTGAGCCCGGATGAATTCCACCAGGATGATGTTGACCTCCGAGGTGAGCAACTGGGCCAGGGCCTTGGCGAATTCCTGGAACATCCGATAGAGGGCGGGCCGGAAAGAGGCCGGAGTCCCCGCGGCCGTGAGTTCCTCCCACTTGGGCTGGAATTTCCCGATGAACTCCTGAATAGCCGCCGCCACCGGTCCGGCGTGCCAGTCCAACAGGTGGTCCACCCGCCGCCGCAGTTCCTTTTTCAGATGGTTGCCGGCGCCTTCCAGGGTCTGACTGAGGCTGGCCATGGTGGCCTGCAAGGGTTGGCGCCGGGCCTCCAGCCGCGCTTCTATCTCCTGGACGGCCCCCAGGCCCTTCTGCCAGAGATCCCGGCTGAGCTGCAACTGCTCGCGCATCCCCCGGGCTACCATCCTCACCTGAGCCAGGCTCCCGCCCGCCAGACGGCGGCTCCTAAGCTCCTGAAGCAGGGGCTGCAAGTCGGCTGCGAAGCGGGCTGCTTCCTTATCGGAAAACCCCGCGGCCTCGGGGTCCGTGGCCCATACCGCCAGGAAGGCCGTCTCCCGTGGGTCCGGGTTCTCTCCATGCTGCCGGCGCCGATCCAACAAGAGCTTCAGGGCGGAGAAGGCGTAGAGCCGCACCTGGGGCTGCCAGAGGCTGAGTTCCTGCAGCACCCGATCCCGGACCCGGAGCAACTCCTGAAAAGAGGTGTGTTCCCCCAGGTCCAGATTGAGGAGTGGCAGGATATGGGGGGCCAGCCCCATACGTTTAAGCTCCCCCAGGAATTGGAGATCGGCCTGGCGCAGCCCCACCCGGGAGCTGATGACGTAGAGCGCCAGGTCGCTTTTTAGCAGATAGGACAGTACCTGGGTCAGGTGCTGGGGGATGGGGGAGTCGCTCCCCTGGCAGTCCCCCAGTTCCACCCCCTGGGCCGCCCAGGGGAAGGGGATGGTGAGGAGCACATCCTTGAGATAGACCGCGGTGGCCTCCCGGGTCACCAGCTCCCGGTGCCTGGCCAGGTCCGGCCCCGCCAGTTTAAGCACCCCGCCCCCGGGGGAGAGGCCCTGGAGCAGGGGGTAACCCTCCAGATAGGACTGGAGGAGGAGATAATTCTGATCCAGGCTGCCGTTCCGCCACAGCTCGACGCCCCGGGCCTCGGCCAGCACCTGGGCCAGGAGCTCCCGGTCCGCGGCCTCTTGCAAATCCAGGGGCGCGTCCCTCTCCAGCAGGCGGGGGTTGGGCAGCAGCCCCAGGGCCCGGCGCAACTCCCCGTTGATTTCCTCCCATTCCTTGAACTGCAACACGGCCTGGGATTGTGGTCCGGGCTGCACCCGGGTGATCATGGCGGTGAGGATGCCGGCGCCCCGGCGCAGCAGGTCCTGGCCCACCAGGGCGTTGATCATGGTGCTTTTGCCGGATTTGACCGCGCCGATCACCGCCAGGCGGCAGGTGTCCTCGGCCAGGTGGGCCTGCACCTGGGCCAAGACCTTAAGCCAGTGCTCCACCTGGGACACCGCCTGGGGAAAGAGGCTGGTCCACTCCCGGGCCAGCTCCTGGAGTAGGTCTATCTCCCGGGTCAGCCCCTGGAGGGTTGCGGTCTCCGGCACCTTAGATTTCCTGCCAGGATGCGGGATGGCGCCTTACTCGATTTTGCCGCCCTTCTTGGGGGCGAAACCGGCGATATAGGGACGGCCCAATTCGATGCGGACCTTGTCGGCCACTTCCAGGTTGACTATCTGGTCATCGATGTTGACGATGGTGCCGATGATGCCCCCGTTGGTGATGATGCGATCGCCCTTCTTCAGGTTGGCCAGGAGCGCCTTGTGCTCTTTGGCCTTTTGCTGTTGCGGACGGATCAGGAGAAAATAAAAGATCACCACCATCAAGATCATGGGGAGCATGAAACTTGTGAAGCCGCCGCCCGCGGCCCCTCCCGTGGCGCCCTGGTCAGCCGCAAACGCCCAATTAAACACTTGGCCTTACCTCCATGGGGACTATTTTGAGATTTTCTTTAAAATTTCCCGCCGAAACGCGGCAAAGCGGTCCTGACGGATCGCCTGCCGCATTTTAACCATTAAATCCAAATAATAATACAAATTATGAAAGGTTAAAAGGCGAAAGGCCAGAATTTCCCGGCAAACATAGAGATGCCGGAGATAGGCCCGGGAATAGTGGCGGCAGGTGTAGCAGCCGCAGGCCTCGTCCAGGGGCCTGGGATCCAGGGCGTAGGCCGCGTTCTTGATGACCACCCGGCCGTTCCCGGTAAAGGCCATGCCGTTCCGGGCATTGCGGGTGGGCAGGACGCAGTCGAACAGGTCCACCCCCCGGCTCACCCCTTCCAGCAGGTCCTCGGGAGTGCCCACCCCCATGAGGTAGCGGGGCTTGTCCTCGGGCAACTCCGGGGTGGTGGCCGCCACCATCTCCCAGGTGAGCTCCTTGTCCTCGCCCACGCTGAGGCCTCCCAGGGCGTAACCGTCGAACTCCATCTCCCGCATGGCCTGGGCCTGCTCCCGGCGCCACTCGGGGAACATGCCCCCCTGGACCACGGCAAACAGGGCCGCCTCCGGCTGGCGGCGGGCCGCTTGGGACCGCCTGGCCCAATCCAGGGTGCGGGCCGCGGCCCGGCGCACCTCGGCTTCCGGCGCCGGGTAACCGGGGCACTCATCCAGGCAGATCATGATGTCCACCCCCAGGGTCTCTTGCAGGGCCACCACCCGCTCCGGGGTGAGGAAATGGCTGGAACCGTCCAGGTGGGAGCGAAAGGTCACCCCCTGGTCGCTGACCTTTCTAAAGGGCGCCAGGCTGAAGATCTGAAAGCCGCCGGAATCGGTGAGGATGGGGCCGTCCCAGTGCATGAAGCGGTGCAAGCCTCCCAACTGGGCGATGGCCTCGGCCCCCGGCCGCAGATAAAGGTGGTACATGTTGCTCAGGATGAGGCCGGCGCCCATGGTGCGCAACTCTTCCGGGGTGAGGGTCTTCACCGTGGCATAGGTGCCCACCGGCATGAAGACCGGGGTCGCCACCACGCCCCGGGCGGTGACCATCTCCCCCAGCCGGGGTTCCGCCGGACCAGAGGATTTTTTTAGATGGAATTCGAACATGGGTTATGTAGGGTGGGCACTGCCCACCAATTCCTTAATAATCTATTATCTCGTTCCCAAGCTCCTGCTTGGGAACGCAATTTTTGGCCCAAGCTCCCGCTTGGGCAAGATAGAATATGTAGGAGGAGTTAAAAAGCCCTGTAGGGTGCGCACTGCGCACCGATTTATGGTTGCTTCCCATAATCTAATGGTGCGCAGTGCGCACCCTACAGGAACTAGCTTATCCAGTCTCGGCTTTTATTCCCCATCCCCACGGGGGGAGGGGGCATAGGCCGTTTAAAACTACTGGATAATACAAAATAATTTTACCACCCCCTCCCTAGCCCTCCCCCCTCAAGGGGGAGGGCACAATGCCAGCATCTTCGATTTCGTCGTTGCAAAGATTTTTACAAGAGCCTAGAATCAATGCTTTTTTATCCCCTCCCTCCGCTTGAGGATGGGGCCGATGATCTAGCAAAAAAAAATTACAAAATCAGCATGCAATCGCCATAGCTGTAAAAGCGGTAGGCCTCTTTCACGGCCTCGGCATAGGCCCGCAGGATCAAATCCCGGCCGGCGAAGGCGCTCACCAGCAGCAGCAGGGTGGATTGGGGCAGGTGGAAATTGGTGAGCAGCCGGTCCACCGCCTGGAAGCGGTAGCCGGGGTAGATATAGAGGTCGCATAAGCCCCGGCGGGCTTGAAAGCCCGAGGGCGAGGCGCAGTGCTCCAGGACCCGGACGCTGGTGGTCCCCACCGCGGTGATTTTCCGCCCCCGGGCCTTCGCCTGGTTGAGGCGGGCGGCCGCGGCCGCGGTCAGCTCAAAATATTCCGGCAGCAGCCGGTGCCGGGTATAGTCCTGCGCCCGCACCGGCAAGAAGGTGCCGGGCCCGACGTGCAAGGTGAGGGTCACCGTTTCGATGCCCCGCCGGGCCAGGTCCTGGAAGACCTCCTCGGTGAAGTGCAGCCCCGCAGTGGGACAGGCCACCGCTCCGGTCTGCCGGGCGAAGATGGTCTGGTAGCGCTCCCGGTCCGCCTCCCCGGCCGGGCGGTGGAGGTAAGGCGGCAGCGGCACTTCCCCGGTTTCCAGCACCTGGGGCAATACCTCCGTGGCCGCCACAAAGCGCAGCTCCGCCACCCCGGGCTGGGGCAGGGAGAGGACTTCCGCCTGCAACTGGGGGCCGCAGCGCAGGACCTGGCCGGGCCGCAGCCGCCCCCGGTGGCTGGCCCGGACCCGGGCGGCTCCCTGGCCGTTCCCTTCCGGGCACGGCAGGTGGTGCAAAAGCAGCTCCACCCGGCCGCCGCTCTCTTTGACCCCCTGGAGGCGGGCGGGGAAGACCCGGGTGTCGTTGACCACCAGCAGGTCGCCCTCGTCCAGGTGAGCGGCCAGGTCCCGGAAGCCGGCGTGGCCAATCTCTCCCGTTTCCCGCGAGAGCACCAGGAGGCGAGCGGCGTCCCGCCGGGCCAGGGGATATTGCGCCACCAATTCCCGGGGCAGGTGGTAGTCAAAATCATCGATCCGGGTCATCGGGACTCTCTTGCCGGCGGCCCGAAAGCACGGCGGATAAAATCCTTCTCCTCTTTCCGGCTCTTCACCTCTTCGTTAATGCGGGCGTCCAGCAGCCGCGACAGCATCTCCCTGATGAGGGGCCCGGGCTGGTAGCCCATGGCCACCAGGTCCCCGCCCCGGAGTTCCGGCTTGAGCTTCTTGAGATGGGTGAAAAAGAGGGAGATGCTTCGCCGGGGGGGCTCCTGCCGGGATCTGCCCAGCATGTAGAGGAGGTCTTCCACGGCCAGGGGCGCCAGCAGGTGGTAGATCTGGCTGCGGCCCGGTTCCCCCAGGCGGAGCAGGGTGGCCAGGGTCCGGTCCGCCGCCGCCTTGCCCTGGACCAGGGTCGCGGCCAGTTTGGGCGAGAGGTTGAAGCCCCGCAGCATCTCCTGCAACTCCTGGGGAGTGAGCCCTTCCACCAGCCCCAGGAAATAGACCTGCCACCGCTGGTAGCGGTCCTCCAGGTAGAGGAGGTCGTACCAGGACAGCACCGCCTGCAGCCGTTCCAGCATGGAGCGGGTCGACTGCTCATAGATCAGCCGGGGATGGACGGCCTTCAGCAGGTCCAATTCCGCCAACCGGGCCACCGCGGGCAGCGGGTTCTCCTCCTGCAGGATCAGCTTGAGCTCCTGGAAGAGCCTGGCTCCGGAAAGGCGTTCGAAAAAGTTGTTGCGCACCGCATTGGCGATGAGGTTGGCGGTGAGTTTGCTGATGCGAAACTGGAAGCGCTGCTCGAAGCGCACCGCCCGGAAGACCCGGGTGGGGTCCTCCACGAAGCTCAGATTGTGCAGCAGGCTGAGGCGGCCTTCCTTCAGGTCCCGCTGGGCCCCGAAAAAGTCCAGCAAGATGCCGAATTCCCCGGGATTGAGCCGCAGGGCCAGGGTGTTGATGGTAAAGTCCCGGCGGTAGAGGTCCATCTTGATGGAGCTGTATTCCACCACCGGCATGGCCCCCGGGGCTTCGTAATACTCGCTGCGGGCCGTGGCCACGTCGATCTTGAAGCCGTCGGGGAAGATGAGCACCGCGGTCTTGAATTTCTGAAATTCCCGGGAGCGGGCCCCATAGCGGGCGGCGAAATGCCGGGCGAAGATGATGGCGTCCCCTTCGATGACGATGTCGATGTCCAGATTTTCATGGCGCAGCAGCAAATCCCGCACGAAGCCGCCCACCACGTAGGCTTGATAATGGAGCTCCGCGGCCACCGCCCCCACCTGCTGGAGGATTTCCAGAATATTCCGGGGCAGGCGCTCCCGCACCAGGGAGCCGATGTTCTTGGTGCGCATGGGTTGGGACCATTGGGCCTCATCCTCTTCCGCACTGAGCAGGCGCAAGAGGTCGGTGCGGCTGATGATGCCGATCACCTGGCCGTCCTCCAAAACCGGCAGGACACGCTGCCGGTGAACTATCAGCTTTTCCCGGATCAGCGGCAAGGTGGCCTCCGGGTCCACGGTGGCCACCTCGGTGGTCATATAGTCCTTCACCGGATGATTTTTCAGGCCGTGGTAGATGGCCTTCTCCACCGTCTGCCGGGTAATCACCCCCAGGAGCTTGCCGTCGGCCAGGACCGGCAGGGCGTTGATGCTGTAACGGTTCAGGATCAGGGCAGCCCTCTCCAGGGTGATCTCCGGGGCCACCGATTTTACCGGGAAGGACATGATCTCCCGGGCCTGGCGTCCCGGATGCACCCGTTTTTGCAGGACCTGGCGCAGCTTTTCCTCCACCTGGGCCAGGGGCTGGTCCTTGATGGCGGCGGCGGCCGCGTGGCTGTGGCCGCCACCCCCCATCTCCGCCAGGATGTCGGCCACGTCCACCTCCGGCAGGCGGCTGCGGCCCACCACGAAGACCCGGTCCTCCATCTGGGCCAGGGCGAAGAGCACCTGGATGTTCTCCATGTCCATGAGCTTGTGGCATACCATGGCAAAATCGGGGACGTACTCCTGGGTGGTGGCCCGGGCAATGACCACCTCGATGTCGTTCACGTGGAAGTTGGTGGAGTGCTCCAGGAGGTCGTTGAGGAGGGCCACCTGCTCGGCGGTGAGCTCCCGGGTGATGATCTCGGAGACCATGTTGAGGTCGGCCCCCTGGCTCAGGAGAAAGGCAGCGGCCTCAAAATCCTGGGGGGTGGTGGAGGCGAAGGTGAAGCAGCCGGTATCCTCGAAGATCCCCAGGGCCATGATGGTGGCTTCCTGGGGGGTCAAGGTCAGGCCCCGCTCCTTAATGAGCCGGGTCAGGATGGCGGTGGTGGAGCCCAGGGGCTGCAACACCTCCAGGCTGCCGTGGACGTCGTCGGCGGCGGCGGGGTGGTGGTCGTATATGTGAATATCCACGTCCCCGGAGGAGGCCGCCTCGGCGAATTTGCCGATGCGAGAGGCCTGGCGGGTGTCCACCAGGATGAGGCGCTTGATCTCCTCCGGCGGCACGTTCTTGCTCCGGGCAAAATCGAGGAAGTAGAGGCTGGAACGGATGAAAAAATCCCGGAGGTTGGGCTCCTGGGACCCCGGAAAGACCAGGATGGCGTCGGGATAGAGCTTTTTGGCGGCCACCATGGAGGCCATGGCGTCGAAGTCGGCGTTGAGGTGGCTGGTGATCACCTCCAGGGTGCGGCCCGGGGGTTGCAGGTGGCGGCCAGGGGAGGGGTTCATGAGCGGGGATGGGCCTTCTGGTGCGCCTTTTTCAGGCGCGCCGCGTCCACGTGGGTGTAGATCTGGGTGGTGGCCAGGTCGGCGTGGCCCAGCAGCAGCTGCAAAACCCGCAGGTTGGCCCCCCGGGACAGGAGATGGGTGGCCATGGAGTGGCGCAGGGTGTGGGGGCTCAGGCCAGCCAACCCCTGCTTACGACCGTAGTCCTTCAAAATCTTCCAGAACCCCTGGCGAGTCAGATGCCCGCCCCACCGGTTGACGAAGAGATGCTGGCTCTGGCGGCCTTTGAGGAGCCGGGGCCGGCCCTCGGCCAGGTAGAGTTCCAGCTTTTCCACCGCCTTGGCCACCATGGGCACCACCCGCTCCTTGGAGCCCTTTCCCAAGGCGCGCACCACCCCCCGGCGCAGGTCCAGTTGTTTCAGAGTCAGGCCCACCAGCTCCGAGACCCGGAGGCCGGTGGCATAGAGGAGTTCCAGCAGGGCGGCGTCCCGTTGCCCCTTGGGGGTGGCGGGGTCGGGTCCCGCCAGCAGGGCGACCACCTCCCCTTCTCCCAACACCCGGGGCAGCCGCCGGGGTAGACGAGGGGAGTCCAGCAGCTCCACCGGGCTGGCTGTGGACCAAACCTTCTCTTCCCGCTGCAAAAACCGGTAAAATTGCCGCAAGGCGGAGAGCTTGCGGGCCCGGCTCCGGGCCGACAGGCCCCGGCCTTCCATGGCGGCCAGGTACTCCTGCAGGTGGGCCAGCGAGACCGCGCCCCACTGCGCCAGCCCCCGCGATTCGACAAACTCCCAGAAATCCCGGAGATCGCCTGCATAGGCGGCCACGGTCAAGGGCGCCAGGCCCCTTTCTGCCGTTAAGTGCTGATAAAATTGGTTGAGTTCGGTATCCATGGACGATTATCTGCTATAATTAATGCTCATTATACCTGCACTTTTTCAAAAGTAATAGCCGCCTTCAGTTCCCCATCCCGGTTTGGGGACAGGGCAAACAAAAGTAGAACCGCCGCCCCCGGCGGTTCATCTCCGCGAGGGCGCCGGCTCTATATTAATCAATGTCTATGAGTGAGATCATTTACGGCCGCCATCCGGTGTTGGCCGCCCTGCGGCGGCCGGAAAGCCCTCTGGAGGAGGTCATCGTGGCCTCGGGGGTCAGCGGCCCCTGGCTGGAGGAGGCGCGGCGTCTGGCCCGGGCCGCCGGGGTGCGTTTTCGGGTCCAGGAGCGGGCCGCCCTGGATCGCCTGTGCGGCACCCCCCACCACCAGGGGATCCTGGCCCGGCGGGGCGCCTATCCCTGCCTCTCCCAGGAAGACCTGCTGGACCGCCTGGGAGAGCTCCCGGAACCCGCCCTGCTGGTGGCCGCCGACAGCCTCACCGACCCCATGAACCTGGGCAACCTCTGCCGTAGCGCCCTGGCCGCCGGGGCCCACGGCCTCATCATCCCCAAGGACCGGGCCGTGGGTCTCACCCCGGCGGTGGCCAAGGCCGCGGCCGGGGCCCTGGAATACCTGCCGGTCTTCAGGGTCACCAACCTGGCGGACTGCCTCGGGCGCCTCAAAGAGGCGGGCCTGCGCATCGTCGGGGCTGACGCCGCCGCCCCGCAAAGCCTCTACCAGGCCGACCTCACCGGCCCTTTAACCCTGGTCATCGGCGGGGAAGAAAAGGGCCTGCGCCTCCGGGTGCGCCGGCAGTGCGACCTGGTCCTGGCCATCCCCCAGGCGGCCCCGGAAATCGGCTCCCTGAACGCCGCCACCGCCGGCGCCGTGGCCCTGTTCGAGGTGCGGCGGCAACGGCTGAGTAGAACTGGCCGCGGTCAGTTGTAGGGTGGGCACTGCCCACCATTTCCTTATAATAAAAATGCCCACCTACCTGAAATACAAGGTGTTTTAATTCTTTGCCGGGCCGCGGCAAGCTGGCCGCCACCCCAGGGAGATTAACATGTTCCAGGAACTGAGACGGCAAGACCGGGGACTGAACCGGCTGGAGACCGAGGAAATTTTGGCCAATGGCTTGTTCGGGGTCTTATCCATGAACGGCGGCGACGATTATGCCTATGGAGTCCCTTTCAGCTACGTCTATTTGCCAAATAAGATTTACTTGCATTGCGCTTTGGAGGGTAAGAAATTGCGCCATATTCGGCGGGATAATCGAGTCTCCTTCTGTGTCGTCCAGGGAGCCGAACCCATTTTTGAATCGCCCGATACCTTTAGCATGAAATATAAGAGCGCCATGGTTTTCGGAAAAATTTGCGAAGTCGATAATGACCAGGAAAAATTGCAAGGCTTGATCGCCCTGGTGGAAAAATATTATCGCGACGACCCGGAACGCCTAGAGCGGGGGAGGGTAAAGGCTGCCAATTCCCTGGGTAGAACCGCGGTCCTGAGGATAGATATCGATCACCTGACGGGAAAGGTCAGGAGGGAGAAAGGCAAATGATCAGGTCGGAGCCAGCCGCGGGGGCGCTATTTTTTGCTGACGGATGATCTGAAAGCTGACAGCTACTTGCCAGACGAGTTGGCGGAAGTTAATATGGGGCATGGGGCGCCTCTGGGTTTGGCGGGAAGAGCTGGCCGCAGATTTTTTTGCCGAGGCCCGGGGCCTGCTGCGCTCCGGGGGCCTGCTGGCGCTGCCCACCGAGACCTTTTACGCCCTGGCGGTCAATCCCTTTGACGGGGCCGCCCTCACCCGGCTGTTCGGGGTGAAGGGCCGCCCCCCGGGAAATCCCGTCCTGGTGCTGATCTCCGGGCCGGAGATGTTACCCCAGGTGGCCCTCCAGGCGCCGCCGGCCTTCCGCCTGCTGGCTCATCTCTGGCCGGGCCCCTTAACCCTGATATTACCGGCCAGGCCGGATTTGCCTCCCTTACTCACCGGCGGCACCGGGGCCATCGGGGTGCGCCAGCCTGGCCAGCCCCTGGTCTGCCGGCTGCTGGCGGCCCTGGGGTTTCCAGTCACCGGCACCAGCGCCAATCGCTCCGGACAACCGCCGCTGACCGCGGCGGCCGCGGTGGCCAGGGAGTTGGGGGCAGAGGTGGACCTGATCCTGGAGGCCGGTCCCACCCCTGGAGGCCTGCCTTCCACCATCGTGGACCTGACCGTGAGCCCGCCCCGCCTGGTGCGGGCCGGGGCGATCAGCGCGGCCACCCTCAAGGAAGCCCTTCCAGACATGAGGACCTGATGGCAAAAGCGGCGGCGGTAGTGGGCATCGATCTGGGGGGCACCAACCTCCGTCTGGCCCTGGTCTCCCCCGGCGGCGAGATCCTGGCCCGCTGGGAGCGGGCCACGGCCACCATGCCCGACCGGGACGCCCTGATCTCCACCCTGGCCCTGGATCTGGCGGTCTGCGGTGAGGAAGCCGGTCGCCGCGGCGTGCAGATCCAAGGGGTGGGCCTGGGCATCCCCGGCCGGATTCTCACCCGGGAAGGCCGCATCGCCTTTTCCCCCAACCTGCCGGCCCTGAACGACTGCCCCCTGGTGCCGCTGCTTTCGCCGTTGCTGGCCTGGCCGCTGTTTCTGGAAAACGACGCCAACCTTTTTACCCTGGGGGAACACTGGCTGGGAGGCGGCGCCGGCCACCCGCACCTGTTGGGCATCACCTTGGGGACCGGGGTGGGAGGCGGCCTCATCTTGGACGGCCGCCTGTGGCAGGGCTCCCAAGGCACCGCCGGGGAGATCGGCCACATTACCCTGGAGCCGGATGGACGCAAATGCCATTGCGGCAACCGGGGCTGCCTGGAGACCCTGGCCTCGGCCTTTTGGACCGTAGCCTGGGTTAAGGAGCAACTGGCCCAGGGAGTCTCCTCCTGGCTTCAGGATCTCTATGTCACCGATCCCGACGCCATCCAGGGGGAAACCCTGGTGGTGGCTGCCCTCAACGGGGACCCCCTGGCCCTGCGGGCCTTCGACCGGGTGGGACGCAGTCTGGCACAGGCCATCGCGGCCGCGGTGCACCTCCTGGGACTTTCCCGGGTGATTATCGGCGGCCGCTTTGCCCGGGCCTGGGAGGTCTTCCAACCGTCACTGGCCGAGGAGCTGCATCACCGCCTTACCCTGTTCCCGCCGGAGGCGGTGAGCGTCGGTCCGGCCCAACTGGGAGACGACGCCGGCCTCCTGGGCGCCGCCCGCCTGGCCTGGGATCTGGCGGGGGAAAAATGAATGTATGGGGAGAGGGCCAGGGACTCCGTCCCTGCCCTCCCCCCATACCCCCCCTCCCAACCCGTGGAAGGGGTCGTGGAAGGCTTTTAAATTATGGAAGAAAATAGCAAGGCATTTTGGACAATAATTGGGGCAACAACTGGAGTAATATTGGGCTTTGGGCTTAATGTGATCTATTCTATCGTATGTCACAAATTAAGAATTGGGAGGCTTAAAAAAGCTATTCGTGAGGAATGTAAGTCTTTGCTTGGGCAAATTCCTCAATTAATCGATATTTATAATAAAAGTATTTCAAATTTAAATGATGATAAAATATTGCCTGGACCGGCTGTTCGTAGTATTTCAACTGTATATCATTCTAATATTTCGGAAATTACTCCATATTTATGTGTCCAAGACCGAAATCTGCTGCATGTGGTATTTGAGAGACTAAGAGTCGGTGATGAACTCTTAGATAGTTATGCATCAGAACTTTCGAAAACTTTAAAAGAAAACTTCATAGAAAATCCAATCGAATTCTATATCAACAAGCTTCGCGATCAAATTGAAAGTTATGAAGTGGTCAAGAAATTATTGTTATCATATATTAATCGAAAACCTATCGACGTATTCAAAATAAACTTGTCAGAAGGGGAAAGAGGAAAATTGGTTTATAGATAGGACGGTTAATGTTTTTATTTAGAGAATAAGGAATAATAATGGGACATAAAGAGCAACCAATCCCCGTGGCCCGGCCAACCCTGGGAGAAGAGGAGGCCGCCGCGGCCCGGCGGGCCATCCTCTCCGGTTGGGTGATCCAGGGGCCGGAAGTGGCGGCCTTTGAAAAGGAATTCGCCGCCCTGGTGGGGGCCCCCTTGGCGGTGGCCTGCGCCAGCGGCACCGCCGCCCTGCACCTGGCCCTGCTGGCCCTGGACCTCAAGCCCGGCGATGAGGTGATCACCGTGAGTTCTTCGTTCATCGCCACGGCCAATGCGGTGCGTTATCTGGGGGCCACCCCGGTCTTCGTGGATGTGGAGCTGGAGACCGGCAATCTCAACCCGGACCTCATCGAGGCCGCGGTCAGCGAACGGACCCGGGCCATCCTGGCGGTGCACCAGTTGGGCATGCCCTGCGACCTGGGAGGGATCCTTACGGTGGCCCAGGGGCATCAGCTGCCGGTGGTGGAAGACGCGGCCTGCGCCCTGGGCTCTGAGATCCTGCTGGCCGGGGGCGCCTTCGAGCCCATTGGCCGGCCCCGGGGCCTGCTGGCCACTTTCTCCTTTCATCCCCGCAAGGTGATCACCACCGGCGAAGGCGGCATGATCACCGGCGGCGACCCCGAGATGATGGCCCGCCTGGCGCGGCTCAGGACCCACGCCATGTCCCTGTCCACCGCGGAGCGCCACGGCGCCGGGAAGGTGGCCTTCGAGCAATACGCCGAGGTGGGCTACAATTACCGCCTCAGCGACATCCAGGGGGCCATAGGCCGGGAGCAGCTCAAGCGCCTGCCTGGCCTGGTAGCCGCCCGCCGGCGTCTGGCAGCCCGCTACCGGGAGGCATTGTCCGGCCACCCCCATCTCACTCTCCCCCGGGAGCCGGACTTTGCCCGGAGCAACTGGCAGTCTTTCTGGATCATCCTTAAGGATGACTCTCCCCTGTCCCAGGTGGAGCTGATGCAGGCCTTGCTGGCCCGGGGAATTCAGACCCGGCGGGGGACGATGTGCGCCCACCGGGAGCCGGCCTACCGGGATCTCCCCCAGCCGCGGCCGCTGCCGGTAAGCGAACTTCTGCAGGAGCGGAGCATCATCCTGCCTCTCTATCCCGAGATGGCCGAGGGGGACCAGGACCGGGTGATCGCCGCCCTCGAGGAGCTACTCTTCTGAGCCGACTGTTCCGGAAGTCCTGATCTCGGGGCGGCTGGCGGGGTCCGGCTGGTTCAGATCCAACCAAGGTCAGGCAGGGAATCCGCCCCTAAAATCGAGCCCCGATCCTGGCCAGCAGTTTCACGCCGCCCTCTCCCATCCCCACCCTGCCGGTGCATCGTGCGTAGACCCAGCCGGTCAGGAAGAAAAAATCTCCCCCCAGCAGCGCCCTTATGAACGCCTCCAGAAAGGTCATAGCTACAAGATCAGGGCCGGAGGGGATAAAAAACCAGGCTGGTCGCAGAAATTTACCCAGGTCTCCCTGGAGATCAGCAAAAATGTAACTAGTTATTGTCCTTGTCGGGTTATCAGCGCTTCCATTAACATAATTGTAGCTATATTATCATAATTATACATATATGTTAACCAAACAGGCCTTTAGATGGATAACTTATAGAAATTATTGGTAATTAAAAGTGGCACGAGTGGCACGCCATTTGCTGTTGGATATGCAAATTTAGACAAAGGAGGAAATGGTGGCATGAATTCGGGTGATACCGCCTTTATGTTGGTGTCCGCGGCCCTGGTGATGCTGATGACCCCGGGTTTGGCGCTATTTTATGGGGGTATGGTGCGCAGCAAAAATGTCCTGGGCACCATCATGCAAAATTTTGTCCTGCTGGGGGTGATCAGCATCCTATGGGCCGTCTTCGGTTACAGCCTAGCCTTTGGCCCGGACGTGGGGCACTTCATCGGCAACCTGGATTGGGTTGGGTTAAACGGCGTGGGTTCCGAACCCTTTAAGGCCTATGCCGCCACCATTCCCCATCAGACCTTCATGATCTACCAGTGCATGTTTGCCGTCATCACCCCGGCCCTGATCACCGGCGCCTTTGCCGAGCGCATGAAGTTCAAGACATTTCTGGTTTTCATGATCTTATGGGCCACCCTGGTGTACGATCCCGTGGCCCACTGGGTCTGGGGAGAAGGCGGCTGGTTGAAGAACCTGGGGGCCCTGGATTTTGCCGGCGGCACGGTGGTGCACATCAACGCCGGTATCGCCGCCCTGGCCGCCGCCCTGGTGATGGGGCCCCGCAAGGGTTACGGCGGCCATGGCGACGGCACCGAATCCTTCATTCCCCACAACCTGCCGATGACCATCCTGGGGGCGGCCCTGCTGTGGTTCGGCTGGTTCGGGTTTAACGCCGGCAGCGCCCTGGCGGCCGGGGCCCTGGCCAGCTCCGCCTTCACCGCCACCCATCTGGCTACTGCCGCCGCCACCCTGGCCTGGATCGGGACGGAATGGATCTTCCGGGGCAAGCCCACCACCCTGGGCGCAGCTTCCGGGGCGGTGGCGGGGTTGGTGGCTATCACTCCCGCCGCCGGCTTCGTCGGCCCCATGTCCGCCATCATCATCGGCCTCCTCGCCGGGACCATTTGCTACCTGGCGGTGTTGGCCAAACCGAAATTGGGTTATGATGATTCCCTGGACGTGGTGGGGGTGCACTGCGTCGGGGGGATCGTGGGCGCGCTGGCGACCGGGCTGTTCGCCTCTAAACTAGTAAACTCGGCCGGGGCCGACGGGCTGTTCTTCGGCAATCCCGGGCAATTGGGAATCCAGTTCATCGCGGTGGCGGCTACGGTGGTCTATTCCTTCGTGGTCAGCTTCATTCTCTTTAAGGTCCTGGACCGCACCATGGGCCTGCGGGTAAGCGTTGATGAAGAAGTTTCCGGTCTGGACCTCAGCGAACATCAGGAAACGGCCTACAATCTGTAATTAAGGAGGAAAGATGAAGAAGATCGAGGCCATCATTCAGCCTTTCAAGCTGGAGCCGGTAAAGGAGGCCTTGCACGCCCTCAGCGTCCAGGGCATGACCGTCACCGAAGTCAAGGGCTTCGGAGTGCAAAAGGGCATCCGGGAAGTCTATCGGGGTATGGAATACCAGGTGGATTTTATCCCCAAGGTGAAGATCGAGGTGGTGGCGCCGGAGGCGAAGGCGCAGGCCATCGTGGAAACGATCATCAAGGAAGCCCGCACCGGCCGCATCGGGGACGGCAAGATCTTTGTCTACCCGGTGGCGGAGGTTATCCGCATCCGCACGGGAGAAACCGGGGAAAACGCGGTTTAACCGGGCTGCGGTCCAAGAATTAACCAGTTCAGGCAAGGGGGCGGCTCACCCGGGAGGCGAGCCGCCCCCTCAATTTGTCAAATCCCCCAATGTCATCCTTCATAATTGTATGCCATAAGTGTCATTGTCAATTGATAAAATCTGCTAGCAAAATAATCAAAACGATTAATTCTTACACAAAAGAGAAATATAAATTTAATAATATACATATTTGTAGAATATAACTGAAGGTCCATAAATATATCTTATTGATATTATTATATATTCATCATGGCACAACAATTGCTTACTCTTCCCTCAGGTGAAAGGCGCCCTGATCATCTTCTGTAAAAACCATTTCTTGAGGGAGGGGTAACCAAGTGCAATCGAAACGATTCATCCTTTATCTGCTGGTATTCATCCTGGTGTCACTGGCCTCGCCGCTGCTGGCGGCCGCGGCGGACGAAGCGGCCGCGCCCGCGGCGGTGCCAGTGGCTCAAGCTCCGGAGCCCAAGCCCGACCCCGCGGGAATTGCAACGGGGGACAAGACAAATGCTCTCGACGCGGCCGGTAATGCTTTTGTCGTTTCTGAGCCGACCGACACTAAAGCCCCTGACTATGCAGACAAGAAAAAGGCATTCGACGAATACCAGAAGCAGGCAGCCAAAGAGCCTTTAGCGGTCAAGCTCGCCGACGCTGTCGGGCACAACCGTATTGCGGGCAACTTTAGCTGGACTCTCCTCACAGGGTACTTGGTGCTCTTCATGCAAGCAGGCTTCGCCCTTCTGACCTGCGGGTTGGTGCGCAGGAAGAACGCCGGCCATCTTATGATGCTTAACTTCGCCGCTTATGTCTTCGCCTTTTTAGCGTACTATGTGGCCGGCTACGCCTTCCAGTATGGCGCCGTCGCAGTGAATGCGGCCCCGACGAATCTTGGCGGGACGCCAACCTTGGACCACTTCCTCTTAGGAAACGGCCTGTGGGGCTTTTTGGGCGGAAAAGGCTTTTTCCTGAGCGGCCCGGCCTACGACGCTGGAAGCAATTGCCTCACGCTCTTTGAAGTCGTATTCATGGAAACGGCCGCGTATATCATCGTGGGCGCCATCTGTGAGCGGATCACTTTCTGGGCATTCATTCTCTGCGAGATCTTCATGGGCGCCATCCTATACCCCATATTCGGATGTTGGGTCTGGGGCGGCGGCTGGCTCTCTCAGTTGGGTGCCTCCATGAACTGGGCCCACGGCTACGTAGATTTTGCGGGCTCGACCGTTGTCCACGGCGTGGGCGGCTTCGCCGCCATGGCGTTGGCTTTCATCCTTGGCCCTCGCCTCGGCAAGTACGGTGCGGACGGCAAGCCGAGAGCCTTTCCAGCTCATAACCTTGCCTTTGTGGTGATCGGCACCTTCATTCTCCTGTTCGGCTGGATGGGTTTTAACCCGGGCTCCACCCTCGGCTCGTCGGACCTGCGCATCTCGGTGATTGCCATAAACACGAACCTCTCCGCCTGTTCGGCTTCGGCGACGGCATTGATCTTCTGGTACTTTCTTTTCGGTAAACCCGACATCTCGATGGCGTGCAACGGCATGCTCGCGGGTCTGGTTGCCATCACCGCGCCTTGTGCGTTTGTTAGCCCGAACTCAGCCATTATTATCGGCATTCTTGCCGGCTTCCTCGTCTGCCTGGGGGTTCTCTTTAACGATCGGGTGCTCAAGGTTGACGACCCGTGCGGGGCAATCTCCGTGCACGGCTATTGCGGCTGGCTGGGTGGGGTTTGTGTCGGTATCTTCGCCGATGGAACGTACGGCGCGGGCTGGAACGGTGTCGGCGCCACGACCTACCTCGGGACGGCCGGCCAGGGGGTAACCGGCCTGCTTCATGGGGACGTGACGCAGTTCGTTACTCAGCTTGGCGGGGCCTCGCTCATGGTGGTATGGGCATTCGGGGCTACCTTCTTGGTATTCAAAATCGTAAACGCGATCTATCCGCTGCGCGTTACTGCAGAAGTGGAAAGGGAAGGCCTCGACGTTCCGGAATTCGGTATGCCTTGCTACAACGCTGAAAGTGTAATCGCGGAATGATGGCAGGAGGTGCTCGGCCTGCCTGCATAACCCTGGAGGCGGCAGGCCGAGTAGGCTTCACCCCGGTGAGATCCTGTCACCAGCGTTGGCACCAGCGCGGTATAATGGCCCGGACTTTCCCGAAAGTCCCATGATCCAAAAAATTGCTGACTTCTGCAAAGCATATAGGAGAAGCGTATGAAAAAGATAGAGGCGATAATTCAGCCTTTCAAATTAGAGGCGGTAAAGGAGGCCCTGCACGCCATCAGCGTGAAAGGTATGACGGTGGCTGAGGTCAAGGGCTTTGGGGTGCAAAAGGGCATCCGGGAGGTCTACCGGGGGTTGGAATACCAAGTCGATTTCCTCCCCAAGGTGAAAATTGAAATAGTCACCCCGGATGAAAAGGCCCAAAACGTGGTGGAGACCATTGTGGCCACCGCCCGCACCGGCCGGATCGGGGACGGCAAGATCTTCGTCTACCCGGTGGCGGAGGTCATCCGCATCCGCACCGGGGAGACCGGAGAAACCGCGGTTTAAGCGGAGGGGCGGGGGAGGGGGCTCCCCCGCCCTATTTTGCCAATTGACCTCTCCCGTTGGCTCACCGGCGCCTGGGGAGCCAATTAACAAAAAAGTGAAGGCGCCAGAGTTTCGTTTGAGAACCTGCTAAATTAAATTTAACCTGGCACCATGATGGTTAACAATCAACGGGTATCAAATTCAAAGGGGGAAACCTGGATGATTAGACATCAGCTTAAGGTTTGCGGCATCAAGGGAAAGGTCCTGGTCTGCCTGGCTTTACTAAGTTTTCTAGGGGGCCTGGCCGCGGCGCCGGCCCTGGCGCAAACCCCCGCCGGCCCGCAGGGCTTGCTGGAAAAACCCGCAGAGGGCGCCCCACCCGCAGAGAAAAAAGAGGAAGCTCCCTCCACCGGCGGCCCCATGATCTGCGACACCTGCGTCCCCATTGAAACCGGCCATGTCAGCATGTCGGTCCTCTGGGGATTGTCCTTCTACCCGGGATCCTTTAACCAGAATTGGCGGACGGTGACTGCCGGGGGCAATTTTCACACCTTCTATATGCCGGTGAAGGTCACCTATGGTCCCACCAAGAATATGGAGGTCTATCTCATTGCGCCCTTCATCAATAACTGGGCCAGTGATGTCAATGTTCCCGGACCCAACGGTAACCACTCCGCCAGTTACGCCGGCATCGGCGACCTGACCCTGATGGGCAAATACAACCTGCTGCCGGAAGGCGACGTCATGCCCGCGGTGAGCGCGGTGGCCGGACTGGCCAGCATTCCCACCGGGCATGCCTCCCACCTCACCCCCGGGCTCCTGGGACAGGACGCCATCGGCACCGGGGCGCTGACCTTCACCACCGGCGTCAACCTGTATAAATGGCTGAAGCCCTTCCTGATCTACAGCAACATCTGGATCAACAGCCCGGTTAACATTTATCAGAACAGTCCTGACAATGTCGTTTCCCGGGAATATATAACCTTCAACCTGGCGGCGGAATATCCCCTGAGCCCGAAATTTGTCGCCCTGCTGGAATTTTACAGCAACTGGACCTGGAGCAACATATATACCCCCCAGGGATATCAGACCCCCGAAACCCTTTTGGGGATTATGCCAGGGCTCGAATTCCTGGCCACCGAGAAATTGTCCTTCGAAGCTGGCGCCTCTCTTGATCTGGCCGGTAAAAACGGGGTGAAGAAATACACCCCCATGCTCGTGGCCTCTTATTCCTTTTAGGCAGCTTCCGGGCGCTTATCCCGGGATGCTCCTTCCCTTTGGAGGGGCGGCTATTGACAGCCGCCCCTCGACTTCTTAAGGCGGCCGCCGCGGTTTTCGGAATCGACGATTTGGTAAAAAAATCTATGGTCGAGAGCAAATAATCTGACCGCAAATCATAGCCAATGAATTGTCCACTTTGGCGGATTTCGGAGACCAGCGCCAGCATCTGTAGGGCTTAAGAAAAATGACCCCGCTCACTTGATGGATTGGAGTCATTTTCTGCGAGATGGTGACTGGTTTTTCTGAAAATGGCGACCTTATCCCTTCGATCCAAGGCGCAGGCCGCCGTGGATGAAAAAGGTCTCCCCGGCGAGGGCTTCGTTGCGATAAATCTCTCCGATAAGGGAGGCTACTTCTCCAGGCTCAATGAGGCGACCGATGGGGACCTGTTCCAGGATTTTCCCCAGGGCCTTCTGGTCCATGCCCTTAACCATGGGAGTGCCCACATAACCCGGGGCAATGGCCACGCAGCGGATCCTGTCCGCCAGGCCGCGGCGGAAGAACTCGGCGGTGATCACTTTGGGCATCACGCTCATGGCCGCCTTGGTGGAAGAGTAATTGATCTGACCGGCGGTACCCAGGGAACCGGTGGAGGAAAACAGGCAAATCAGCCCCTGGCAGCCCTGGTCGATCATGCGCGCCGCGCACTCCCGGACCGTGAGAAAGACCCCGGTGAGGTTGAGGTCGATGACGGCCTGGAAGTCCGCCAGGGACATTTTCCTGGCGACCTTGCCCGTTTCCCGGTCAGTGGCTACCATCAGGCCATCCCGGATGATGCCGGCGGCCGGGGCCACCAGGTTGAGGCGGCCAAACTTCTCAATGGCCAGGTCCGCCAGCCTGGAGCAATTCTCCTCTTTGGTGGTATCACCGGCCAGGGTGGCCACCTGGCCGCCCAGGGCTTTGATCTCCGCCGCCACCCGGCTCAACCCTGCGGCGCTGATGTCCGACAGCACCACCTTGCCTCCGTGCCGCACCCAGTACCTGGCCAGCTCTTCGCCAATGCCTCCCGCTCCCCCGGTAATGACTGCCACCGCGTCTTTGATATCCAACATGGTGCTCTTCCTCTTCCCGATATGAGATATCAGCTAGTATAGCGTTTCAGAGAAACCTTGAGAAAAGAAATTGCTTTTATCCACTCCCCTTGAGGGGGCGACCCTGTGCCCAGGCAATCCTGCGGTTAGGTTTCCGCTTTGCAGAAGGCGAGATGTTGATCTGGAACCGGCGCCAGATCATTGAGCAGGGCGATCGGGAAGAGGGTTTGGGGAAAGGCGGACCTCTTAAAAACCATGGAGAACAGCCGCCCCCGGCTGTCCATGGCAGGCGAGGGCGGCTGCTCTCCACAAATCATGGGCTCCATGGAGATCAGGCACTTCGTTCAGGAGGTGGCCACTGGCCGAGCGACTGTCTTAGCGGGGCAGGCGCCGCAGTCCTGGGCCTAATCGGCCTTGAGCTTGCCCAGGGCCTTGGTGAGTTCCAGGGCCACCCCCAGGCCCTGTCGGGTTTCTTTGTTGCCCATGGCGGAGATCAGGCCCATGGCGCCCACCGGTTTGGCGGCCTGCAGATTTACCCCCAAGGGAAGATCCATCAGCTTGTTGATAAAACCGATCATCTCGGGCTGCGATAGTTTCTTGAGGAGGCTCAGGAGCACGACGAAGCCGTCCCCCATGGCGGCGATTTCCTCGGAGGGATAGTGCTGCGCCACCTTGGCCCGGACTTCCAACATGGCCGAGTAAGTGCGGAACACCCCCTTCTGCTCCAGGTTGTCCATGTAGTTGATGAGATTGGGCACCGTGGACTTCAGCATGGGCTCCATGGCGTTCCACAGGTCGAAGAGGTTCTCCAACATCTCCAGGGCCTGGGTGAGGTTGCGGATGCTGCGCAGCCCCCTTTTCAACAGGTTGAAGAAGTCTTCCAATTGAAAGCCGGCCTCCACCATCCCCAGCTCATCGATGACGATTTTGACGGCCGAGTTCAGCAGGGGGGAGATGTCGTTCTTCAACTCCGCCAGGCCCTGCTGGGCCTTGACCAGGGTCTGCAACTGCTCCTCCATCCGGTCCAGGCGCTCCAGGAGCATTTGCTCTGTGCTCGGGGTTTTATCGGTCATGCCCTGGCCCCCCTTAACCATAAACGTGGTAGACATGGCTGAGCATTTTGCCGGCCATGAACATCTGGGGTTCCAGGGGAAGTTCCTTGCCCTTGAGCATCATGTTGAAATAGACCCATTTGAACATCATTTTGCCCCAGTAGTTGAAGTAGCTTTCCCCCAGGAGGGTGAAGGGTCCCAAACCCGGGAAGGGGTACTTGCCCGGCAGGGGTTCGACCTTATAGTTGAAGTCGATGAGGCTGGCCTTTTCGTAGCCGGTGACGATGAAGCAGGTGGAGTGGCCGTCGAACTCCGGCAAAGGTTCCTGGCCATCGATCTCCCGGAGGAGGTTCATGACGATGATGTCCGATTCGTAGTGGGCCACGGCCCCCGCCTTGGAAGTGGGAACGTTGGTGGCGTCGCCCACCACGTACATATTTTCGTACTTTTTGGCCTTCAGGGTGCCATGTTCCGTGTCGATATAGCCCATGGGGTCGCCAATTTCACTGTCGATGATGACCTGGGCCCCGAAGTTGGGGGGAATGGCCACCAACAGATCATAATTGACCTCATCACCCTTGGCGGAGGTGATAATTTTGCCGGCGGCGTTGACTTCGGCGATATCGAAATTGGGGGTGATCTTGATATTTTTCTCCGCGCACAGTTTGCTCAGCGCCGCGGAAGCCATCGGCTTGGTGAAGGCGCCGGAGAGAGGGGTCACCAGTTCCAGTTCGATATCGTTGCGCACCCCGTTGACCGTGAAGAACCAGTCGGCCATAAAGATGAACTCCAGGGGGGCCACCGGGCATTTGATGGGCATCTCGGCAATATTGAGGACAATTTTGCCTTTCTTGAAGTACTTCCATTTCTTGTAGAGGGCCACGGCGCCTTCGGGGGTATAATAGTCTTGAATGTCGCCCCGCCAGCCCTCCATCATGCCCTCCACTTCCCCGGGCATGATGCGGCAGCCGGTGGCCACCACCAGCCAGTCGTAATCATAATGGCCTTTCTTGGTCTTGATCCGCTTCTTGGCCGGGTCGATATTGGTCACTTCATCCAGGACGAAATCAATGCCCTTGAGGACAAAATCGAGTTTGGGCTTAACGCAGTCTTCCTGGGTGTAAATGCCGAAGGGAATGAAGAGCCAGCCCGGTTGGTAGTGGTGCTGCCAGTCCCGATCGATAACGGTGATCTTCCATTCGGATTCTTCCAGCTTTTCCCGAAGCTTGGTGGCGACCATGGTACCGCCGGCGCCATAACCCAAAACAACCAGATTTTTCATAGCCCTCGCCTTTTTGTTAGTCTAGTCCCGTCCTTTAACAAGGGATCTGTTAGTTGTGCAAAGAAAACCGGATTTTAGGCGGATTTCTAAAAGTAAAATGAATCCGGTGAAAATGCAAGCGAAGAATTATGGAGGCTTTTTTTTAGGCACCCCATTAATATATGAATAGTTAAGAGCCCATTATTTCTGTCGATATTTTCTACAATACGGAAAAAGTAATGTTGAAATATTAAGCATTAAATAATATTGTAATATCAACAAGATAGGCTAGGGATAAAATTATTTGTTGAATTATTCAACATAAAATCGGCTCCGTCCCCCTAGTCAACCCTGCCGGGGCGGGATGGCCTAGGTTAATTTACCAATGATTTATGCTAGATAAGAAATTAGGACCAGGTTGGCCCACTCCTTGCTACATCCTGAGATGAGTAAAAAGCGAGGGGGCCTTTAGTTTGCCGGTTCCTGGCGCCGCGCCGGGACCTCGCTTAAACAACACATCCTGTTTAACGAGGAGGCACAGGTCATGAATCCCCAAAATCTCCAGACGCCTTCAGGGGCGCAGATGGTGGATGTCTTTGGTTTCAAGGTGCCCACCAACTTCTATTACCTGCACCGGGGGCACACCTGGGCCGTCCTGGAAGAGAGCGGCCAGGTGCGGGTAGGATTGGATGATTTTTCCCAAAAGATCCTGGGTCCAGTTGACGAGCTCAAGTTACCTGAGATCGGCAAGGTCTATTATCAGGATCATGTTTGCATGGCCTTGCTCAGACAGGGGAACAAGGCTGCCCTCGAGACGCCGGTGGATGGCGCCATCCAGGCCGTCAATCCCCAGGTGCGGCAGGATCCCGGCCTGATCAACCGCGATCCCTATGGAGCGGGCTGGCTGTTCAAGGTCTCGCCCGTCAATCTCAGGCAAAATCTGGAGAAGCTGTTTTTCGGGGAGGCCAATGCCACCTGGATCGATCAAGAATCCCACCGCTTGCTGTACATCATGGACACCACCGTGGGCGCCACCCTCCCCAGTGGCGGCGAGATCATCGACGATGTCTACGGTCAATTCCCCCATGTGGGCTGGCGGCGCCTGGTCAAGGAGTTCCTCTTGACCAACGTGACCCGGGACTGGCGGAAAAGGTCTTAAAAGTGGGGAGGGGGGCTTCCCAGGAGATAAGCCCTGCGGTGGGGGCCCCCCACGCTGAAGCCATCGCGGCGATCAGGGCCGCTCTTTACGGTCCCTATCCCACACGGGGCGGGGCGCCCCCGGCGTCCTGGTTTCCACCTGCCGCCGAAGTCGGGGGAGCAGCCCCCGCTCCTTTAGATAATCCGCCAGCATGATTTGACAATACTCACAGAAGGCCAGGTTCTTCTGGTCCAACTTTTCCAGGTTGGCGGAAAAACCCATCAGGCAGCCGGGTTGCCGGCAGTGGCCGAGGCCGAAGGTATGGCTCAACTCATGTATGCTCAACAGGAGGAGACGCCTTAACAGGAGTTTTTTAGGCGGCCGGACGCCGCCGGCGTCCCCCCGGGGGCGAAAGATGGAAACGACGGCGGCCTTTCCGTCCAATTGGGCTTCTCCGAAAACGAAGGTAAATATCGGGATGTAGAGGTCCGCCGCGGTTATCCCCAGTACCCGAAAAGGTCCGTCAGGGTCGTCCAGCAGGTATTCCAGGAGCAGGGTGGAGCGGTGTTGATTACGCTCCAGGTGGTAGCTGTGGGAGGGCAGGGGGCTGGGGCGCAGGATGCGCACCGGCAGGCCTAGCAGCTTGGCGATGGCCCGGCGTAAATAACGGAGAATCTCCGGATCTACCGGCCCCAAGGACACCAAACCCAAAACCGGACGGCGCGGCATGTGCTTCTACGGCCCTAGGGCCGGGAGGCTGCTGGGCCAGCCGTATTCATGGCGCCAGGCCATATTTCTTGATCTTGTGGTAGAGGGTGGTGCGGTTGATCCGGAGGACCTTGGCGGCGTTGGAGATGTGGCCTTTGGCTGAGGCCAGCACCTGGGCGATGTAGCGGCGCTCCACGTCCTCCAGGGATAGGCCTGCCACCTCCTCTTCCGCTCCCACCACAAAGGGCAGGTCTTTGGGTTTGAGCTGCCGGCCTTTGCCCACCACCACCGCCCGCTCCAGGGCGTTTTCCAGCTCCCGGACGTTCCCCGGCCAGGAATACCGCCGCATGGCCTCCAGGGCCTCCGGGAGAATGGAATCCACCTTTTTGTTGGTCTCCGTGGCATAGCGCCTCAGGAAATGCTGGGCCAGCAGGGGAATGTCTTCCGGTCGCTCCCGGAGGGGGGGCACCTGCAAATGGATGACGTTCAGCCGGTAATAGAGGTCCTGACGGAAGGTTTTCTTACGGATGCTTTCCTGGAGGTCCTGATGGGTGGCGGCGATGACCCGAAAGTCGCTGTGTAACGGGATGGTGCCGCCCACCCGGGTGAATTCCCGGGTTTCCAGGACCCGCAGCAGGTCGATCTGCATCTTTATGGAGATGTCGCCCACTTCATCCAGGAAGAGGGTGCCGCCATGGGCCATTTCCAGCCGGCCTTTCTTAGTGTAGCTGGCGTCGGTGAAGGCTCCTTTCTCGTGCCCGAAGAGTTCGCTCTCCAGGAGATGTTCGGTGAAGGCCCCGCAATTGATGGCAATAAAAGGGCCGTAGCAGCGGGGGCTCTGGGCGTGGATGGACCGGGCCACCAACTCC
This sequence comes from uncultured delta proteobacterium, assembly GCA_963812655.1. Lineage (GTDB taxonomy): Bacteria > Desulfobacterota > Desulfobaccia > Desulfobaccales > 0-14-0-80-60-11 > JAPLJC01. Next base: position 37,863 of record CAWEWX010000047.1, read on the forward strand.
TTGCCGGTGCCGGTTTCCCCGGTGATCAACACGGTGGCGTCGCTATGCGCCACATCCACGATGGTCTCAAAGAGCTGGAGCATGGGGGGCGATTGGCCCACCAGGTTTTCAAACCGGCTAATGGTGGCCACCCGGTCTTTGAGAATCAGATTTTCCATGGCCAGGGTCTGCATCTGCACCAGTTTCTCGATAATGAGACTCATTTCCTCCAGGTCGAAGGGTTTGAGCAGATAATCATGAGCGCCCAGCTTCATGGCCTCCACCGCGTCCTGGATGTCCCCATGGGCCGTCATGACCACCACCGCGGTATCGGCATTGCTTTCCCTTAGGTTCTTGAGCACCGTAATCCCGTCCATCCGGGGCATCTTGACGTCCAGGAGCATGATGTCATAATGGGTTTCCTGGACCTTGGCCAAGGCCGATGGCCCGTCGGCCGCACTTTCCACTTCGTAGCCGTCCTGTTGCAGCCAGCCGCTCAAAGATTCCCGGATACTCAGCTCGTCATCCACTACCAGGATGGAGATCTTCTTATGAGGCAACATGGTCTACTCCCGGTTTATAGGCGGGCAGACGGATGGTGAAACTGGCCCCCCGGCCCACAACGCTAGCCACTTTGATGGTGCCCTGGTGGTCCCGGACGATGCCTTGAATCACGGAAAGCCCCAGGCCCACCCCGGAGCCCGCGTTCTTGGTGGTATAGAACGGTTCAAAAATTTGGGAAAGCATTTCCTTGGGGATGCCCACCCCGGTGTCGCTGATCTGTACCACCACTTCCCGGCCCCGGGAATTTCTGGTGGCCAGGGTCAGGGTGCCCCCTTTGGGCATGGCATCCTGGGCATTCAGCAACAGGTTCAAAAAGACCTGCTTCATCTGCCCCGGATCCGCGCGCACTGGCAGCAGGTCCTCAGCCCAGCTGGTTTCCACCGTGATTCCCTGCAACCGCAGCTGATACTCGGTGAGGGATACGGTCTCGGCCAGCAAGGTGCTGAGCGAGACCGGTTTGAATTCCGGCTTGGACTTGCGGGAAAAGGGCAGGAGATTGGAAACCGTTTTACTTACCCGTTGGGTCTCATTAAAAATTGTATCCAGGTAATTTTGCACCTTGGCCAGCTCCGGCTCGCCGGCCGGCCCCTTCTTCAGCAGGCGCTGGATCAATTTGACAAAATTGAGGATGCCGGTCAAGGGATTGTTAATCTCGTGCATGACGCTGGCGGACAGCTTTCCCAAAGAGGCCATCTTGTCGTCGTGCATGATGCGGGTGCGGGTGATTTCCTGGGTAATGTCCCGGGATAGGTCGACCACTTGATGGACCTGTCCTTCCTCATTAAACAGCGGGTGGTGGACCACGTGAACATAGCTTTCCCGGCCGTCCTTGTTAAAGTGGATGTGGATCGCGGAAGCGGCCTTACCGGTGGCCACGGCGTCTTTTAAGGGACAGGGATGATCGGGGCTGGCGCAGGGCTCTTGCAGGTGATGCGACACTTCATAACAATGCTTGCCCACCACCTCTCCCCGTTCTAAGCCCACCATCTCCAACAAGGCGCGGTTGACTTCGACGATCCGGTAATTGAGGTCGATGACCATCATGTGGTCCTCGATGCCGTTGAGGATGGTTTCCAGGAAGGACTTCCCCTGGATGGCCTCCTTCAGCAGCTGCCGGCTCTCGTCCTGGGATTGCCGAAGCGCCTCTTCCAGTTGTTTGCCAGGGGTGATGTCGGGACTCAAGCTGAACTCCGGGGACGCGGTGGCAATCTTTCCTTGACCCCAACCACTGTGGCTCACCAGGCCCCAGGGAAATGTCCCTTTCCACCTTAATGGAGGTCGGGGAGGGCCCTTTGTTTAAAATGTTAACATAAATTTTTTAGCTTATCCAGAATTGCCCAGGAACAGACCATAAATCAGCCTGGAGCCTTATTAGAGTTCCACCAGGCGGTTTTGGATGGCAAAGAGGGAGATTTCGGCATTGTTCCGCAGGTTCAGTTTCCGCAGCAGCCGCAGCCGGTAGGTGTGCACCGTATTGGTGCTGAGGTGGTAGGCCTGGGCAATCTCCCGGACCGTATGGCCCAGGGCCAGGTGCCGCAATACCTGGATTTCCCGGTTGGACAGGGTGTCCAGGGGGGTGCGGCTGCGGGGCCCGGTGGCCATATGCTGCGCCAGGGATTCGGCGGCGGAGTCGCTGAGGTAGCGGCCGCCGGCGTGGACCTTGCGGATGGCGTTCACCAGTTGCTCCGGGGCGGAGCGCTTGGTGATGTATCCATTGGCTCCGGCGCCGATGGCCCGCACCACGTACTGTTCCTCTTCGTGCATGGTGAGGATCAGGATGGGCAATTTCGGATAGTATTGCCTTAGCTGGCCCAGGACTTCCAGGCCGTCCAGGCCCGGCATGGAGATATCGATGATCGCCACATCCGGCGAGGTGCGATGCACCTGGTCAATGGCCTCCTGGCCGTCAGCGGCCTCAGCCACCACCTCGATGTCCCCGGAATCTTTGACAATGCGGGCCAGCCCGCCCCTGACGATGCTGTGATCGTCGGCCAACAGGACTCTGATCATGGTGAGGCGCCTCGCTGCTCATCCAGGGGTAGCCGGAAATAGACCCGGGTTCCTTTCCCCGCTTTGGACTCCAGTTCCAGGCGGCCGCCCAACAGGCTGGCGCGCTCCCGCATGCCCGCCAGGCCCAAGCAATCGGACTGCGACAATTTCTGGGGATCGAAGCCCCTGCCGTTGTCAGCCACCGAGAGGGTCAGCACCCCTCCCCTGACCTGCAGGTCAATCTTGACCTGGGTAGCGAAGGCATGCCTGGCCACATTGGTCAGGGCTTCCTGGGTAATCCGGTAGGCGGCGGTGGCCACCAGGTCGTCCACCTGGGGCATATTGAAATGTTTATAAATACAGGAGATGCCGGTCCGCTGGCTGAAATATTTAGAATACCAATCCAGGGCGTCAATGAGTCCGAAATCATCCAGCACCCCGGGGCGCAGCCGGGTGGCCAGGGCCCTCACCTCGTCGATGGTCTGATCGATCAGGTCGCACATGGTCAAGGCCCGGGCCGCGGCCTGGGCCTCCTGGCCTTTCAGGCGTTCGCTCAGCCACACCGCGTCCATGCGCAAGGCGGTGAGCACCTGCCCCAGTTCATCGTGCAGTTCCCGGGCAATGGCGGCCCGCTCCTTTTCCTGGCTGGCCATGATACTGCCGGACAGTAGCCGTAGTTGCTCCTGGGCCTTCTTCAACTCGGTGATGTCCGTGGAAATGCCGCACAGGCCGTCGACCCTGCCCTGCTCATCATAAAGGGGAAATTTTACCGACAGATAGGTATGCACCCCGTCCTTTAAAGGTACCCGCTCCTCTCCCTGCCGTGACCGTTTCTGGGTGAGGACCATCAGATCGTTGCTCCGGAATTGGCCGGCTACCTCCGGGGGAAAGATATCATGGTCGGATTTCCCTTGAATCTCTTCATTCGTGATACCCAATAACTCCTCGTAGCGGGGATTAACCAGCCGGTAATACCCGTACTTGTCCTTGATCTGGACCATCGCCGGGGTGTAACGGAGAATACCGTTGATTTCCCTGGTTCTTTCCCGCACCTGGCGTTCCAGGTCCCGGGAATAGCGGCCCAGTTCGTCCCGGGTGCGCTTCAGTTCCATTTCATACTTTTTCCGCCGCGAGAGATCCCGGGCCAAGCAGACACTGCCGATGGTTTTCCCCTGGTCATCCTTGAGGAGACTGATGGAGATATCCATGGACACGATGCTGCCGTCCTTTTTCTTCATGGCGATCTCATGTTCCCGCACCACCCCGTCACCGCGCAGTTTCTGGAGCATGTAGTCCAGCGTGGCGGGGTCGGCATAGAGCTCGAAGGCAGTCTTGCCAGCCAATTCCAGGAACGAATAGCCATAGATCTCTTCGGCCCGCCGATTCCAGAGGAGGAAGCAGCCGAACTGGTCGACGATGCCGATGGCGTCCACCGAGTTATCTATGACATTTTCCAGGTATTCCTTGATTCTCTTCAGCTCATTTTCGGTCTTCTTGCGCTCTTCGATCTCCTGCAGCAGGTGTTCATTGGCCTTTACCAGATCGGCAGTGCGCTCTTCAATGCGCTGCTCCAGGGTGTCGTAAGCCCTTTGCAAGGCTTCCCCGGCGCGCTCCCACTGGGTTTTCAATTCAGCCATCCCGGCGGTTTTCGGCGGAATCCCGGCCAATCTGTTGGCTAATTTAACACTTCTCTTGTTCACTTGACTCAGCTCCGGCCGTTTTGGATGGCAAGGTTATCGGCCCGCGGCAGCGCGCCCGCTCCCCGCGTGCGCCCCAATGCGGTGGCGTCCCAGGTCATTGGCGCTCCCACCTCAGGGAGCCGCCGGCCGCGGCGGCGGGTCGGTCCCGGCCCTGAGAAAGATAGGGGGGGATCAAGTGTAACCCTGGGACGTTTGGCTCAACCGCCGGGTTGCCAGGCCGTTCATAGTTCATGGGGAAAAGGAAGTGCCCCTGGTTTCAGGAGGCGGGCTGGGACCGCGGGGGTGGAAAACCGGATAAATTTCTGGGACCCCGCGGCCACTCCCCGGCGCCGGGACTACCAGGACCGGTATCCATGGCCATCAGCCCTCTAAGCAATTATAAACCAATTTCTTCACAACCGGACAATATTTCAGTCCTCAGTCCCGGAAACCGGCAGGGGTTCTTCCCGGGAGGCCAGGGCGGCCTTGATGAATTCCCGGTTGAGGCGGGCGATGTTGGCAATGGAGATGCCTTTGGGGCACTCCGCCTCGCATTCCTTATGGTTGCTACAGTTGCCGAAGCCCAGGGCGTCCATCCGGGCCACCATGGACAGGGCCCGCCGCGCGGCCTCGGGAAGCCCCTGGGGCAGCAAGGCGAATTGAGAGATCTTGGCGCTGCAAAACAGCATGGCCGAGGCATTGGGACAGGCCGCCACGCAAGCCCCGCAGCCGATGCAGGCCGCGGCGTCCATGGCCAGGTCGGCGTTTTTCTTGGGGACGGGCAGCGAGTTGGCTTCAGGGGCCTGACCCGTATTCACCGAAATGAAACCGCCTTCCGTAATGATCCGGTCCAGGGCGCCGCGGTCCACCACCAGGTCCTTGATGAGCGGCAAGGCCCGGGCCCGGTAAGGCTCGATGACCAGGGTGTCGCCGTCATGAAAATGGCGCATGTGCAGCTGGCAGAGGGTGGTTTCCTTCTCCGGTCCATGGGGGCGGCCATTGACCACGGTCCCGCACATACCGCAAATCCCTTCCCGGCAGTCATGGTCGAAGGCGATAGGGTCACGGCCCTCCAGGGTGAGCCGCTCATTGACAATGTCCAGCATCTCCAGGAAGGAGGCAGCCGTGGAAATATTCTCCGCCCGGTAAGTTTCCAGACGCCCCTGGCTGCCGGGCCCCCGCTGCCGCCAGACCTTCAGGGTGAGATTGATGGTCTTGCCGCTCACTTGTAACTCCTTGTGGCTAATTTGACGAATTCGAACAACAGCGGTTCCTTGTGGAACACGGCCTCCCGGCCTTCTCCGGCATATTCCCACACCGCCACGTGACACATGTTCACATCGTCCCGCAGGGCCTCATGCTCCTCGGTCTGGAAGGCCTCATTGAAGTGGCAGCCGCAAGATTCCCGGCGGGCCAGGGCATCCAGGAGCATGACGTCGGCGAACTCCAGGAAATCAGCCACCCGCCCCGCGTTTTCCAGGCTGTGGTTGAAATCCTCCTGGGAACCCGGCACCAGCACATTCTCCCAGAATTCCCCCCGGAGGTCAGCCACCAGGGTCCGGGCCTTGGCCAGACCTGCGTCGGTTCGGCCCATGCCGCAATATTCCCACATGATATTACCCAGGTCCCGATGAAAGCTCGTTACAGTTCGCCGGCCCCGGATCTTCAGAAGGCGCTCGACCTTGGCCGCCACCGCCGCCTCGGCTTCCTGAAGAGCCGGGTGACTCTCCTTCACCTCGGGGAAACGAGTCCCGGCGAGATAGCCGCTGATGGTGTTGGGAATGATGAAATAGCCGTCGGCCAGGCCCTGCATCAGGGCGCTGGCCCCCAGGCGGTTGGCGCCATGGTCGGAGAAGTTGGCTTCCCCCAGGACAAACAACCCGGGAAGGGTGCTCATCAGATTGTAATCCACCCATAAGCCGCCCATGGTGTAGTGGGAGGCCGGATAGATCATCATCGGGGTCTGATAAGGGTCTTCGGCCACGATCTTTTCATACATCTGGAAGAGATTACCGTACCTGGCCTCGATCTCCGCCTTTCCCAGCCGCCCGATGGCCTCGGCGAAATCGAGGTAGACCGCCCGGCCGGTGGGCCCCACCCCCTTGCCCTCATCGCACTGATTCTTGGCGGCCCGGGAGGAGATATCCCGGGGGGCCAGGTTGCCGAAACTGGGATAGATTCGCTCCAGATAGTAATCCCGTTCCTCTTCGGGGATGTCCTGCGGCCGCCGTTGGTCCCCGGGCTTCAGGGGCACCCAGACCCGGCCATCGTTGCGCAGGCTTTCGCTCATCAAGGTCAGCTTGGACTGATAATCCCCGTGCACCGGGATACAGGTGGGGTGGATCTGGGTGAAGCAGGGGTTGGCAAACCCCGCCCCCTTTTTATAGGCTCGAAAGGCCGCGGTGACGTTGCTGGCCATGCCGTTGGTGGAGAGGAAAAAGACGTTGCCATAGCCGCCGGTGGCCAGGACTACCGCATGGGCTGCGTGCCTTTCCAGCTCTCCGGTCAGCAGGTTGCGCACCACCAGGCCCCGGACCTGGCCGTCCACCAGCGCCAGGTCCAACAGCTCCCGGCGGGGAAACATCTGCACCTGGCCCCGGGCCACCTGGCGCATCAAGGAACTGTATGCCCCCAGCAACAACTGTTGGCCGGTCTGGCCCCGGGCATAGAAGGTCCTGGATACCTGGGCCCCGCCGAAGGAACGGTTGGCCAGCAGGCCGCCGTATTCCCGGGCAAAGGGGATCCCCTGGGCCACGCAGTGGTCGATGATCAGGTTGGACGTCTGGGCCAGGCGATGGACGTTGGCCTCCCGGGCCCGGAAATCCCCGCCTTTGATGGTGTCGTAGAAGAGGCGCCAGATGCTGTCGCCGTCATTGGGATAATTCTTGGCCGCATTGATGCCCCCCTGGGCCGCAATGCTGTGGGCCCGCCGGGGGCTGTCCTGGATGCAGAAGGTCTTGACCCGGTAGCCCAATTCCGCCAGGGAGGCCGAAGCCGAGGCGCCGGCCAGGCCGGTACCCACCACGATGATCTCAAATTTGCGCTTGTTGGCCGGGTTGACCAGCTTCAAATCGAACCGATGTTTATCCCATTTCCCCTCCAGGGGTCCGGACGGGATTTTGGCGTCAAGTTGCATTAAATGGCCTCCCTATCTTTGCCATAAAATGACCAGGGGCAGGGAGCCGAAGCCGATCCCCACGATCACCGCAAAGACGATGCTCAACTTTTCAATGAAGGGCATGTACTTGGGATGGTTGGCCCCCACCGTTTGAAAGGTGCTCCAGAGACCGTGCTTGACATGCAGGGCGACGATGACCATGGAGAACAGGTAAAATGCCAGATATCCCTTGTGGGAGAAGACTTCAACGGTAATTTGAAAGATGGTCCGGTTGGTTTGATCCACCAGATGGTGGGAGAAATTGCTCAGGTGGACCCCGATGAAGCCCAGGATCAGCAGGCCGGTATAGGGCATGGTTTGCGAGCTGAAAGTGCGGCCGCCGCCGCTCTTATCCATGGTGTATCTGACCGGCCGGGCGCCGCGATTCTGGAAGAACAGGATTAGCCCCAGGCTCACATGAATGATTAAAGCCGCGGCCAGCAGCACTTCCGCGGCCAGCAGCAGTTTTCCCAAGGCGTGCAGGTGTTGGGCGTAGGCAACGAAGGCGGCCCTCCCTCCATAGATGCTCAAGTTGCCCAACAGATGGGTCGCCAGAAACAGCAGAAACATCACGCCAGTGACGGCCTGCAACTGTTTTTTGCCCACCGAGGTGGAGAATGTGCGGAAGATCCAATCCATTTTCTTCTCACTTATGGCTGCTTAAATCCTGGCCTGATTTTTCCCCAGAGGACCCTGGGGGCCGGCCCCCTCTCCCTGGCTGCCGCTCACAGCTTCAGGTCATCCCGGGTCCGGGCCACCGCCGCCGCCGATTTTTGCAGCATGGCCTCTTCTTCCCGGCTCAGCTTCAGGGTGATGATCTTTTCGATGCCCCGGGCTCCCAGGATCACCGGCACCCCGAAGTAGATGTCATTAAGGCCGTATTCCCCGCTGAGGTAGGCCGACACCGGCACCAGCCGCCGCTGGTCTTTCAGGATGGCCTCGGCCATCTGCACCGCGGCCGCGGCCGGGGCATAAAAGGCGGAGCCGGTCTTCAGCAGGGCCACGATCTCGCCGCCCCCGGAGCGGGTACGGGCCACCAGGGCGGCAATCCGCTTTTTGGACAGCAGACTGGTGAGGGGCACCCCGGCGACGTTGGTGGCGCTGGCCACCGGCACCATGTCATCGCCGTGGCCCCCCAGCACCATGGCCTGGACCTCCTCCACCGCGGTCTTCAGCTCCATGGCGATGAAGCAGCGAAAGCGAGCGGTATCCAGGATGCCGGCCATGCCCATGACCCGCCGGCTGGGGAAGCCGCTGACCTTCCGGGCCACGTAACACATGGCGTCCAGGGGGTTGCTGACGATGATCAGAAAGGCGTTGGGGGACCTGGCCGCCACTTCCCGGGTCACCCCGGCCACGATCCCCTTGTTGGTATTGATGAGATCCTCGCGACTCATGCCCGGCTTGCGCGGGATGCCGGCAGTGATGATCACCACCTGGGAGCCCTTGGTGGCCTGGTAGTCGTTGGCTCCCACCACCTCGGCGTTGAAGCCGAAGATGGGCCGGGCCTGCATCAGGTCCAGGGCCTTGCCTTGGGGCATGCCCGCCACTACGTCCACCAACACCACGTCGGCCAACTCCCGGGCCGCGGCCCAGTGGGCGCAGGTGGCCCCGACGTTGCCGGCCCCCACTACGGTTATCTTCGGGCGAGCCATGAGATATTCCTCCTTTTGACGATCTGCCTGGGTCAAACACCCCCTGGCGTCCTGGCGGATATGAGCTGATCCCGGTAGATCCTCCCGCAGCAGGCAAAGACCCGGGTGTGGCTGGGTCTTTCCAGGGAAGCCAACCGGCTAATAGGTATAGACCCGGACCCGGGTGGGCGCTTCCATGTAACCGTCGAGCTCGGCTTGGAGTTTCTGACGCTCTCGACTTGAAAGCCAGGCCTGCCATTGCTCCAGGGAGGACCAGGCGCTGATCACCAGGTAATTATTGGGAGCGTCGACCTCGTGCAGGGTCTCCCCGCTGATGTATCCCGGCTGCTGCATGGCCAGGAGCCGCAACATCCTCAGGAGTCGGGTAATTTCCTGGACATGCTTCCCTTTAATGGTTCTCTCCAACAATACTTTGATCACCGAGGTCTCCTCAGAAAGCGGGTAAAGGCGGCTGGCCCTCACCCGCTCCTTGCTTTATTTGCCGATGACCAGGATGACGGCGTCCTTGGCCACGGAGGCGCCGGGGTCGAAGTTGATGGCCTTGACCACCCCGGCGGCTGGGGCCGGCAGGGAGTTTTGCATCTTCATGGCCTCCAGGACGCAGACCAGGTCGCCGATGGCCACCTTGTCCCCCACCTGGACGCTGTAGCTGATGATCATCCCCGGCATGGGGGCCTTGAGGGGCACCTCCCCCGCGGCCAGGGTCTGCAGGAGGGCCGCCGCCGCTTTGGACACCGGGGCCGGGGCCGGGGCCGGAGCCGGGGCCGCCGCGACCACAGGCGAGACGCTTGGGCCCACAGCCGCGGCCTTGGGGGTCACCCCGGCAAGCACCGGAGGCCCACCGTGCGCCTCCACCTCCACCTCGTAATACTGGCCATCCACAAAGACGTTGAAGGTCCTCAGAGCCGCTCCCTTGGCCGGGGGCGCCTTCTCCAGGTTCTCCAGCAGTTCCTTCACCTTGGCGAACAGATTCTTTTGCTTGATGGTGCTGTAGACCTCGTCTTCCAGCTTGATCTGCTCCAGGGTCTTGCCCTTCACTTCCTCCGGCACCTCCTCCAGCCCGTACTTCCATTTCAGGAAGCGCTGGCCGGTGGTGGGATAGATGGCGTAGATGAGCACGTCCCCGTCGTTTTTGGCCAGGCCCTTGGTGGCCTCCACCGCCTTGTCCCACTCCGGCTCCAGGATCTCCCCGGGCCGCACGGTGATAGGAGTCTCCCCCCGCTCGTAGCCCTTGAGGATAATCTTCTGCACCTTCGGGTCCATGGGGGCCGGGGTCTTGCCGTAGAGCCCGTAAGCCACTCCCTTCACCTCCGCCGGCACCATCTTATAGCGCCCGAAGAGGACATTCATCACCGCCTGGATGCCCACGATCTGGCTGGTGGGGGTCACCAGCGGCGGGTAGCCCAAGTCCTTACGGGTCCGGGGCAGCTCCGCCATTACCTCCAGGATGCGGTCCAGGGCCTTGGCCTCCTTCAACTGGTTCACCAGGTTGGAGTACATGCCCCCGGGAATCTGGTGCAGCAGCACCCCGGCGTCGATCTGGGCCATCTTGGAGGTGTCTAAGAGATCCCGGTATTTCACCACCACCTTCTCCAGGTCCTGGCCGATCTCGATGAGCTGGGCCAGGTCCATGTCCGACTGCCGCTCCGTCTGCTCCACCGTCACCAGCAGCGGCTCGATGGCCGGTTGGGCGGTCCTCAGGGCAAAGGGCGACAGGCAGGTGTCCACTATGTCCACCCCTGCCTCGATGGCCTTCAGGTAGCTCATGGAGCCCTGGCCGCTGGTATAGTGAGTATGGAACTCCACCGGGATTTTGATGGTCTCCTTGAGCGCCTTGATGATCTCGTAGGCGTCGTTGGGGGAGACCATGCCGGCCATGTCCTTGAGGCAGAAGGAGTCGGCCCCCATCTCCACGGCCCGTTTGGCGAAGTCCAGGTAGTATTTCAGGTTGAAGATGGGACCGCCCAGGCGCCGCTGCGTCAGGCTGTAGCACACCGCCGCCTGGAAGTGGGCCACCAGGCCCTCCTTCTTGGCGTCCATCAGGGCCTTAACCGAGACCTCCCAGTTGCGCATGTCGTTAAGGGCGTCGAAGACCCGGAAGATATCCACCCCGGCCTCGGCGGCGTAACGCACGAAGCGGTAGGCCAGGTCGTCGGCGTAGTTGCGATAGCCCACCAGGTTCTGGCCCCGGAGCAGCATCATGGTGGGGGTCTTCTTCAGGATGGACTTGATGGTGCGGATGCGCTCCCAGGGATCGTCCCCCAGGAAGCGGTGGGTGGTGTCGAAGGTGGCGCCGCCCCAGACCTCCAGGGCAAAGTAGCCCTGCCGGTCCATGCGTTCCATGAAGGGCAAGATGTCCTCGGTGCGCATCCGGGTGGCCAGCAGCGACTGGTGTCCGTCCCGGAAGGTGGTGTCCGTGAACTTGATGGGGTTTTTTCCTGCCATTTGTGACTCCTTTGTGGTCAGCTTTCTTAGTGAGCAGTGAGCGGTGAACAGTAAACAGTTTAAGCTAGTCCCAGCCGAATCTACTGCTCACTTATCTCAGGCTGCGGCGCTGCATCAGCAGTCTAAGTTGCATGGCCTGGCTGCGGGCCGCCAGGCCCCAGAGGTTGAGCGGCGGCCCCGCCGCCGCGGCCTTGGTCAGGGGGGCGGGGGCCTCCTCCTCGGCCAGGTAGGCCGCCAGGGCCCCGCTGATAGCCGCCAGGATCTGGGGTTTGATGGCACTCACCTTGTCCTCTCCTCATTATGCTGTTAGCTAACAGCTAAAAACCTTAAACAAAACTAAAGTCGATTCTCGTTTAGGCGCCACGGCTCCCTACACCGGGATGTTCCCGTGTTTCTTGGGCGGCAGCACCTCCCGCTTGCCGGCCAGGGCCTCCAGGGCGGCCAGCAGGCGCGGCCGGGTCTCCCGGGGCGCAATAACCTGGTCGACAAAGCCCCGGGAGGCGGCGATGTAAGGGTTGTAGAGCAGGTTCTCATAGCGCTCGATGATCTCCTGGCGCTTGGCTACGGGGTCCGGGGCCGCCTGGATCTCCTTGCGGAAGATGACGTTGGCCGCCCCCGCCGCCCCCATCACCGCGATCTCGGCGGTGGGCCAGGCCAGCACCAGGTCCGCGCCCAGGTCCCGGGAGCACATGGCCAGATAAGAGCCCCCGTAGTCCTTGCGGGTAATCAGGGTGAGCTTGGGCACCGTGGCCTCGGAGTAGCACCACAACAGCTTGGCTCCGTGGCGGATGATGCCCCGCCACTCCTGGTCGCTGCCCGGCAGATACCCCGGCACGTCGGCAATGGTCAACAGCGGCAGGTTGAAGGCATCGCAAAAACGGATGAAGCGGCAGGCCTTGTCCGCCGCGTCCACGTCCAGGCAGCCCGCCAAGACCTTCGGCTGGTTGGCGATGATCCCCACCGGCCGCCCCCCCAGTCGGGCAAAGGCGGTGATGATGTTCTGGGCGAAGTGATACTGCGGCTCGAAGAAGTCACCCTCGTCCACCACGGCCCGGATGACCTCGCGCATATCGTAGGAGAGCCGGGGGTCGTCGGGGATGATGGCGTCCAGGGCCGGCTCCTCCCGGCCTGCCGGATCATTACAGGCAGCCGGCGGTGGGTCCTCCAGGTTGTTGCTCGGGAGAAAAGAGAGCAACTTTCTGATCTGCCGCAGGCAATCGGCGTCGTCCTCGCAGGCAAACTGGGCCACCCCGCTCTTGACGTTGTGGGTCATCGCCCCACCCAGCTCCTCAAAGCTGATCTCCTCGCCGGTGACGCCCTTGATGACGTCCGGCCCGGTGATGAACATGTAGGAGGTCTTCTTCACCATGAAGATGAAGTCGGTCATGGCCGGGGAGTAGACTGCCCCCCCGGCGGTGGGGCCCATGATCGCCGAGATCTGGGGGATCACCCCGCTGGCGATGGCGTTCCTATAGAAGATCTGGCCATAGCCGCTCAAAGAATCCACCCCCTCCTGAATGCGGGCCCCCCCCGAGTCGTTCAATCCCACCAGGGGCGCCCCGGCCTTCAGGGCCAGGTCCATCACCTTGCAAATCTTCTTGGCGTGCATCTCCCCCAGGGAACCGGCCCGGGAGGTGAAGTCCTGGGAAAAGGCAAAGACTACCCGGCCCTCCACCTTGCCGAAACCGGTGATCACCCCGTCCGCCGGGATCTCCAGCTTCTCCATCCCGAAGTTGACGCAGCGATGGGTGACGAACAGGTCGGTTTCCTGGAAGCTCCCAGGGTCAAAAAAAAGCTCCAGGCGCTCCCGGGCGCTGAGCTTGCCCGCGGCGTGCTGCTTGGCCACCGCCGGGGCGCCACCCATGGCCTTCACCTCGGCTTCCCGCTCCGACAACTCCCGGATCTTCTCTGACACTGTCTTCATCGGTGACTCCTTTTCCATAAACCCGTCCCCGCGCCATCATGGTGCCTAGAAAACCAGGGGTGGAGACGGATTTGAATCAGAGTTAGGTTGTCTGTATCTTCCTTGAAGTATCCAGGCAGCGCCCGGGAAAGAAAGGAAGCTTACATCTGATAAGACTATCAAGGTAGAGGCAAACTAAAAATCACAGGAAATATGATTTTTCTGTCAAATAAATTATTACGAGTCGCAGGATTAGCAGTATGGTTCGCTTCTGGAAATTTTGGGTTCCCTCGAGGCCCCTTGGATATCAAAGGGTTTTCCCTCCTGCGCCATGGTTGGCTAACCTGAATGATAAACACCATTTTTTAATTTGCACTAGTTAGTTTAAGCGACAAAATGTAGGACAAATACGGACTTTGCGGAGAGGGAAAATCCTATAAAAAAATCAGCATCTTCCTGACAGCATTCAAGACCAGTCTGTGTCATTTTTAAATGGGGCAATCTAAACTGCGCACCATTGATAGGGATCTTCCTTGCGACCTCTGTTCCGTTCGACTGCAATTTGACACACCGAATGCGGTTTTGGGACCCCGGGGACAACATATTTTATTAACCCAGGGTATGGGGGTGAAAGGAGTTTAAATAAACCGATTAGAGCAAAATAATGAAAAAAGAAATTGATTTTTCCGAAAAAATACCTCTAAAATTCATTACCACCTTGGGGGAGGGGGATGATGAACCCTAATTCACACCGCAAGAACTTTCCGGATAGCGAACAGGCGGGCCGCCGAGCGAACAAAAATGCAGGTCAACGCCATCATTTTCAAAGAAATTTAGGAAAAGCCCAAATCTTATTTATGGCGGATTACCCGGCGGGGAAATTTTTGTCGGGGCTGGCCTTGCTGGTGGCCGGGATTTTCCTGTTATGCGCCCCGCCGGCTGCCCGGGGAGCGGGTTTTGCCCTGGTGAACCAAGGGACCGCGGCCATGGCTCAGGGGAACGCCTTTGTGGCGGAAGCCGACGACCCCTCGGCCATTTATTATAATCCCGCCGGCCTGAACCAGATGCAACGGCCCACGTTTTATACGAGCGGGTTCCTTTATTACCCCGACCGGGAATTCCACGGAGGCGGGCTGTCCTCGTCAACCATTCATCAGTTATCCATGACCACGTCGGCTTATTTTGTCTACCCGGTGATCCCGCGGCTAGCCGTGGGTATCGGCTATTTCAGCCCTTTCGGTCTGGGAGACAAATGGCCTTCCACCTGGACCGGCAGATACCTCAACACCTACTCGTCCTTGAAAACTTACACCCTGAACCCGGTGGCCTCCGTCAAACTTTTGGACAACCTGTCACTGGCGGCAGGGTTCGATGTCATGTGGTCTAGCGTACAAATCAATAGAAACACCCCGAATGTGGTGAATACGGGGAGGGGGGTCAAGCAGTTTCCCGACGGAGAAGCGAGTCTGTCCGGGGATGGCAACGGCTGGGGCTATAACCTCGGCGTCCTTTACGAGCCGGTGCCAGGCGTGAAACTGGGGGCCGCGTATCGCAGCGCCATCACGATAAAGTACTTCGGCGCCCTGGATCTGAGCGAGCCGCCGCCGTTTTCGGGCCTGGTTCCTCCCCAAGTTCACGGCTCGGCCCCCCTCACCTTTCCTCCTTCCCTGACCTGGGGGATCGCTTATGGGAATCTTAAACCCTTCACCTTTGAGTTTGACACCACCTGGACCGGCTGGTCCAGTTACGATGCGCTCCAGGTGAAACTCGATAACCCGATACCGGTGAACGGGGTCTCCACCTCGGTGATTACCACCCCAAAGAATTGGCATGACGCCTGGGCCTTTCGCTTCGGGGTTAACTACCAGCTCACCGAAAGCATAAAGCTCCGGGCCGGTTATATTTACGACCTGACCCCGGTGCCCGATACCACCTTCGATCCTCAGGTGCCGGATGCCAACCGGCATATCTTCACGCTGGGGGGCGACCTCACGTATAAGAGCTTCACCCTGGGAATCGCCTATAATTATATCCTTCAGGAAAGCCGCAATAAAAGCAACGCCATCCTCTTCAACGGGGTGCCCGCGCCTTTGCAGGCTAATGGCCGCTACGACACCTCCATCCAAGCCCTCGCCATGAGCTTGGCCTACCATTTCTGATAACCAGTCTAGCTAATCTTCAGGATCTGGGCGGCGGCAGCGGGATCGCAGAAATTTCGCTGAAAAACGAAATTTCAGGACCGTTGGCTAATACCCGCGCCTTTAAGCAAGGGGGCCGGCTCAGGCAGGGCGGCGATTAGCCGCCCAGTTGGAAGTGGGCGAGGGCGAAATCAGGCAAGGCGGCTTCGAGAACTTCGATTCCCAGGCCGGGGCCGGGAAGGGGCAGGGCCGCTCCAGCGGGTCCGAAAACCACGCTCTGGGCCACCGGCTCCCGGGTAAACAGGAAAGGCGAGAAGGAGCCTTCCAAATAGGCCGGCGCCGGGACACAGTCGGCGAAGTGGCGGCCGGCGGCGGAAAGGATGCTGGTTTCTCCCACGTGGCAGCCTAGCTGGTAACGCAGCCCGGCCGCCACGGCCATCTGCCTGATCCGGGTGGCGGCCCCCGGGCCGCCGCATTTGGACAGGCGGATATTAAAGATCTGGCAGGCCTTGAGGTCGATCAATCTTTGGGCGTCCCCTTCGTGGCACAATGACTCATCGGCGATGACGGGCAGCCCGGCCTCGGCGCCCACCGCCCGCAGGCCTTCCAGATCATCCTTGGCCACCGGTTGCTCCACGGCGCTGATCCGGTAAGGTTGCATCTTCCGGAGGCGCTGGACGGCCTCGGCGGGGCTCCAGGCACAGTTGGCGTCCACCCGGATATCCACCTGCCAACCCAGGATCTCCCGGGCCAGCCTGAGGTTTTCCAGGTCTTCAGGTCTCCCCACCTTCAGCTTCAGAAAAGACATCTGCTGTTTTTTCACCAGGTGCAGGAATTGAGTCATCATCTCCGGCGTCCCCATGGGGATCACCGCGCTGTAGATCAGGGGGGCGTCGCCTTTGGGTCCGAGGAAGGCTTGCAGAGGCAGGCCCCAGGCCCGGCCGGCGGTATCCAGCAGCGCGGTTTCCAAGGCGCAAAAGGCCCCGGGATGCCGCTCCCCAGCGGTTTGGCGAAACAGCTCTCTCAACGCCTCCAGAAGCTGCGGGGGTGAAGCGAACTCCTTTCCTAGAATGGCAGGGGCCAGGGTCCCCGTCAGGAAGGCGAGGCTGGACGGGAGGGTTTCCCCGGTGACGAAGCTCCGGGGAACCCCTTCCCCATACCCCGGTTGGGGGCTGTCAGCGGTCACTTTGACCACCAGGTTTTCGGACCCGTGGTGGGTGATCAGGTTATGCCTGATCGGGTAGAGAAAAGCCAATTTTAGGTGCCAAATATCCAGCTTGCGGACGATCATGCACTACCCCCGGGTCAATGTTGATCAATTTACCAAACTTCTTCCATTGGTACCATTGCTCCGGATGGGCCTTCACCGAAGCATCCAGGATGTTGAGACACTTTTGGCTGATGGACGTATTTACCGGAGCGGCGCCATTGTCCAGCGCGGTGAACTGACAGGTATATTGTTGCCCCCCATCTCGTTTCACCATGGCGGTGACCACCGGGGCGCCGGAACGCTTGCTCAAAATGTCCAAGGTGCGGTCCCCCGTGAGCCGGCGATCGAGAAAGGAGGTTCCCTGGTTCGGGTCCGTTCGCCATTCATCAAATTCATCGCACTCGGTGATAAGGATCCTCCCCGCTTTGAGGGCCTTCACCGCGGCGAAGAAGCTGTTCTCTTGATCCGCGTCGATCAGGTGCAAGCCGATCCATCCCGCCCGGCGACCCAGGGCTTCCCGGAGTCGGTTGGTCTGGAAGCGGCAGATCATGGTGGTGGGGAAGCCTTGTACCGCCAGGGTGCCCGGCAGTAATTCCACCGCGCCGAAATGACCGGTTACCAGAATGGCGCCCTTGCCGGCCGCCAGGGTTTCCTTTAGCTTTTCCTCACCTTGGAAACATACCTGGGTCCTGAAGAAATCCAGTAACTTAGTAAAGTTGGAATATCCGACGAAAAGTTTTTCATGATAATGGTCGAAGATCCCCCCAAAGGCCCTTTTGATCTTCTGGTGGACCTCCTCGGAGGACATCCTGCCGTAAAGAACGTGGCGGATGGTCTTGGTGATCAGGGCCTTATCCCGCCGGTTCACCAGGTAGTAAAGGCGGCCCATGCAGGCGATGTACCACCGGGTAAGGAAGAAGGGCAGAAACCGGAAAAGAAAATTGTTGAACTTCATCTGGAGGAACTTGCTTAAGGTCGGTTTCCCCAAAAGAAAATTCCAAGACCTGAAAGAAGACATAGTCCCATCCTCCTGGAACTGGCCAATCGGCCAGAGACCCAAATAATAGCCGGGAGAAACCGGGGTACTCCTGAGCTTAGCCCAGGAGAAGCGAGGGCCCCGCTTTAAACCATCCGATCTCTCTTGTCAGTAGGGTAAAAAACCCCTAACCTAATAAAAATAATAGCACCCCGGGGTTTAAGACAATTGGGAAAAGGCTCGGAACGCCTTGAAATAACCCGAATTTTTGAGGAGAAAATGGATTACCGTCCTGTAATTAACTTGATATATTAGTTAGTTAACCTCCATTACAATCCCTTGAAAAAAATTCTGGTAATGTTTTACTTGACACAAGCAGTACTTTAATTAATATAGTACACTATTATAAGCAAGTTTTTCTTTGATCTTCTCTGGGGCGGCCTGAAATTTTTTGGTTCGCCGGATGGAGAAATTTCTTGTTTTAGTGTGGGGTTGGCTGTTGCCGGGGGAGAGGCTTGCGGCAGGCCGTCCCGCCGGCCAACCGGAACCGCGGGGAACAGCTCGTTACTAATCAGGCAAGGTTTTGGGGCCCGGCTGGAATCGGGACCTTGGGTTTGGCCCGGTAATGGATAAGCATCATAGCTGCATCAATACTCGCGCCATCATCGAATACTTCCAGGAGAACCTCCCAGAGGAGTTGCCTAACCTCTTCCTCGGCCTGGGACCAGAAATCGAAGGACTGGCCAATCCGCAAGAATTTTTGATGGAAATTAACAACTGGGTGTCCAGCGACGTGGTCACCAGGATGTTTGATAATGGCAAAAAAATCTCGAAAAACAAAGATATAGCTTTTAAGATCGGCTTTGAATCCGCGGCCCGGAAGAAGCTGGGTTATGTACAGCGGATTCTCATGTTGGCTTGTAAAAGTCCCCGCCGCACCCTGATCAGGGTGCAGGCCATCAATGACAAATTCAATAAGAATAAGACCATCGAGCTGGTGGAAACCAAGCGAGACAGCGCGGTGGTGCGCCTCCACTGGTTCAAGGATATCCCGGCGAATCTCGACTTTTGCCTGTTCAATCAGGGGATCTACTCTGGCATTCCCACTATTTGGAACATGCCGCCCCTGGTCCTGGAAGAAAGCAAATGTTTTTTCAAGGGAGACGATTACTGCGAATACCACCTGAAATGGCAGAAGCGGTTCTTCTTAAAAGAATACCTGATGAAGCTCATGGTGCCCTGGCGGGCCCTCACCTATACCATCGAGGAACTGGAGCATGACAAGGAGCTGTTGAAGGGAAAGTTCGATGAGATCCACCGTCTGAATATCCAGCTCAATGAGAAGATCGACCAGCTCATCTGCCTCCAGGAGACCAGCACCGCCACCCTATCGGTGCTCAATCTGGAGAAGCTCTTGGCGGTGACTTTGCGATTGCTGATCAATTCCGCCAAGCTGGACAGGGCCGCCATCCTGCTGCTGGATGAGCAGGGCGAGGTTTTGGAGTTCAGCTTTGCCGAGGGTATCGACCCAGAGTTGTTTAAACTGGTAAAGAATTACCAGATCCCCATTTCCAAGGTGGACAACGTCATCGCCCGGGTGGCCATGACCGGCATTCCAGTGGTGGTCCAGGATGTGGAACACAGCAAGCTCAACATGAAGAATCCCTTGATTGAGCATTTCAAGCCTCAGGCCTTTATCCTGGCGCCCCTCACCGTCAGGGGCAAAGTCATCGGGGTGCTGCTGGCCGACCGGGTTCACCCGGACGCGACGATCACCGGGGGGGACCGGGACTTCATCGTCAGTTTTGCCAACCAGATCGCCATTGCCCTGGAGAACGCCGTCCTTTATCGCAAGCTGGAGGTGTCGGAGCGCAAGTACCGGGAACTCATCGAAAACGCCCACGAAGGTATTTGGATCATCGACGAGCAGGGCCTGATCAAATTCACCAACCGGCGCATGCGGGAGATCACCGGCCATGAGAAGCTGGAGAATAAGAATATCAAGAAATTGTTCAACCGGAACAACTGGAAGCTCATGGAGAAGTCCCTGGAGGAGAACCGCAGAAATAACGTGGCTCAGCAGGAACTGGAACTGCTCTGCAAAAACCAGGGGTTGGCCGCGGTGATCATGAGCTCGGTGCCGCTCTTCGAAAACGGCCAGTTTAGCGGGGCCTTTGCCATGTTCAGCGACGTCACGGCTCTCCGGGAAACGGAGAGGCGCTCCCGGAAAATCTTTGAGGAAGCCGCCATCGGCATCTCCCTGATGGATATGGACGGCTACCACCTGGACAGCAATCCCGCCCTCTGGGAGATGCTGGGTTACAGCAAAGAAGAGCTGCTCCTGAAGTCTTTCAAGGACCTCATCCATCCGGACGATGTCTCTCAAGGTATGGGCCTGTTTAAGGATTTAGCTCTGGGTAAAAGGGAATCCTTCTCCCGGGAAATCCGCTATATCCGCAAGGACGGCCAGACCGTTTGGGGCCAGGTGACGGTTTCGGTCCTGCGGGGGCCCGGGGGAGAGTCCCAGTTCGCCATCGTCATGACCCAAGATATTACCATGCGCCGGAAGGCTGAGGACGAGATCCGGAGCAATCAGGCGCGCCTCCAATCCCTGGCTTCGGAACTCTCACTGACGGAGGAACGGGAAAGGCGGCGCCTGGCCACCGATCTCCATGATCATATCGGCCAGGCCCTGGCCGTCTCCAAGATCAAGCTGGGGGTATTACAGAAAACTGCGACTTCCCCTGATATTGCCAACCCCTTAGGGGAGGTCCGGGAGCTCATCGAAAAGATGATCCAGGACACCAGGTCCCTGACCTTCGAGCTGAGTCTGCCGGTGCTTTATGAGTTGGGGTTCGAGGCCGCGGTGGAATGGTTCGCCAAGCACATCAGGACCCAGTACGGCCTGCAGGTGGAAGTTCACAAGGAGATGGTTCCCATCCCCATCAATGACGAACTTAAAGTGCTCCTCTTCCGCTCGGTGCGGGAGTTGATGATTAACATCGTCAAACATGCCCAGGCCCGGCACGCCTGGGTCAACATCATTCGGCAAAATGATGGCCGGGTATGCATCGAAGTGAAGGACGACGGGGTGGGGATTAACGGCTCCCAGGGTTACGCCGGCGCCGAGACCGAGAAAGGCTTCGGTCTCTTCAGTATTCGGGAGCGCCTGCATTATCTTGGAGGGGGCGTGGATGTGGTCTCAGGGGAAGACGCAGGTACCCAGGTCACCTTGATGTTGCCCATAGACTATGCTAAGAAGAATAAGGCGGGGAAATGGGGATGACCATTAAGATCATGTTGGCGGAAGACCATCAGATCGTCCGCCAGGGACTGCGCAATCTGTTGGCGGCAGAGTCGGATATGCAGGTGGTGGCCGAGGCGGATAATGGCCGGGCGGTGCTGCCGCTGGTGAAGGAATTTGCCCCCCATGTAGTGATCATGGACATCACCATGCCCGGCTTAAACGGCATCGAAGCGACTCGCCAGCTTCAGTCGGAGTACCCGGGGGTCAAGGTAATTGCCCTCTCCATGCACTCCGACAGTCTCTTCGTGTTAAACATGCTCAAGGCCGGCGCTTCCGGATATCTCTTGAAAGACTGTGCCCTGGAAGATCTGGTCAGGGCCATTCGCACCGTCGTGGGCCACAAGACCTATCTGAGCCCCGGCATTTCGGACGTGGTCATCAAAGACTTTGTCAGCGGCTGGGAACACGCTGACCCTTCCGGGGCGTTTTCGGTGCTGACCGCCAGGGAGCGGGAGGTGTTGCAGCTTATGGCGGAAGGCAAATCCACCAATCAGATTGCCGACTGCCTCTGCGTCAGCGTCAAGACGGTGGAATCGCACCGCAAGCAGATTATGGGCAAGTCTGGAATTCGCAGCGTGGCCGAGCTGACCAAATATGCCATCCGGCAAGGACTGACCTCTCTGGAGGAATAGGACCGCCCTCAATTCCAGGGAAAACCCGGATAACTTGTGCTTGCGGGTTGTCCCCATCGCAGAATTAGGGTTTTCTCCCAAAATAATTAGGGTTTTCCTACTCCATAATTAGGGTTTTCCTAAGTGAACTTTACCAAAAAAATGGCTATGGTCTCCCCGGGATTGTACCTGGACCTGGCGAGTCCTAAAGAACTTCCAGGCTCCTCTTCTTCCGCCTGCCGTAGTAGATGATCCAAGGATGATATCGTGCGCATCAAAATCATCTTGGCAGATGACCATCAGATAGTCCGCCAGGGATTGCGGATGCTGCTGGCCTGCGAGCCTGACATGATGGTGGTGGGGGAATCCGACAATGGCCGCGATGTCGTGAAGCTGGCGCAAGAACTGGCCCCGGATGTGATCATCATGGACATCTCCATGCCCGATTTAAATGGTATCGATGCTACCCGCCAGATTGTCGCCATTAATTCCAAGGTGAAGATCATTGCCCTCTCCATGCATTCCGACAGTCTATTCGTGCTGAATATGCTCAGGTCCGGGGCCTGGGGATACCTTTTGAAGGACTGCGCCCTGGAAGAATTGGTGAAGGCCATCCGCACCGTGATGCGGGATAAGACCTATATCAGCCCCGGGGTTTCCGATATTTTGATCAAGGACTTCGCCCACAATCTGGCCGAGGAACCCTGCTCGGCCTATACCTTGCTGACCCCGCGGGAACGGGAGGTCTTGCAGCTCATGGCCGAAGGGAGAAACACCCTGCAAATCGCCACTACCTTATGCGTCAGCAGCAAGACCGTGGAAGCGCACCGCAAGCAAATCATGAACAAGGTGGGCATCCACAACGTTGCCGAACTCACCAAATATGCCATTCGCCAGGGTCTGACCTCCCTGGGAATATGACCCCCGCAACCTTTGCTCGCCTAATCTCCCAGTTGCAACCTTTGCGATAATCCGTAGGTGACTGGCGGCTCTCCGGGCTCTCAGCCGCGGCTCAGAATAACTGAAAAAACCCGTATGCCTCAACCAATTTGCAGAACTTGACCTGCACCACTAATTCCCAGCGGATGCATTACGTACTGAGAGTTGCTATTCTTCATGGCTTAAATAGGGCCGGCGCCCGGGCCGGGCCTCCCACTAAATACCGAATATTTTTTAGGGTAGTATCCAGGGAATACACCTTTTTGTCTTGGCTTTGAGACATTCCCTGAGCCTAAATCCAGCCAGGAATGAAAGCAAAAATAGGAATCCCCCGAATGTAGTTAAACATGGTTGTGTTATGAAATGATTCAAAGAAACCGTTAGAAGGGGGATTTTACGTGGAGGCGCGCATATCGATTTGCCGAAGGCGGGAAAACCTCTATCTGAAGCTCAAAGGCAATTTCAATCGGAGCGACTCAGAGGAGATCTTGAGGGCGGTGCGGAGACTGGTGGGCATCTCCTTGCAGAGTTCCTCTCCCAATACCCAGGTGTTTTTCACCTTTCAAACCCTTGCCAGGATTGAGTGCTCCCCAGGAAATCGCCGAGCCGGCTCCTGAAAGCGAATTTTTTTGAGGGTGGTGAAGGGCCCTGAGACGCACCCGGGCACCGGTTGGGGGAGGAAGGGACTTCTGGGCCGGGGTCGCAGGGCGCCGCGGGGGTCAATACCCCACCGGCAAGCGGTAGAGGATGTCGGCCAGCTCCATTGCTGATGTCCTGGTTGAAACCGGTACTCCAGAAGAAGTCCAGGAGGGCTGGCACGGCCACCGCCAGGGGGACGCCTTCCAGCATCTCCGGCCGGTAGCGCAGGCAAACCCTTTGTGAGCCGTAATGGCCAGGCTCTCCCCGGACATTGGGCAGGCAGGTGTGGTAGAGGGTGTCTCCCGGGGAAGTCAGGGGAGCGACCCGGAAGAACATCTTCATCTCCTCGAAACCGCCCCGATAGAAGGTGAGGAGATAGACCAGGTAAGGAAAGGCCAGGCGGTGGGAACGGTAGTTATTCTCGCCTTTTTTGCCGCCGCTCACCCTGAGGGTGCGGCACTGGGGCGGGTCTTCCACGGCCAGCAGCAGCAAGTCCTTCCTTTGGCGGAGCCAGCGGCTTCCCGGGGGCAAAAGCGGCAGGGGCGGCGGCATCACCCGGGAGACGTAACGCAGCAGGGAGGCCAGCGGCGCCCGCCGGGCCACCCGGGCCGGCGCCAGGCCGGCCTTCTCCATCAGGATAGCGTCGCTGCCCTCGATAATGATCTGGTCGCGGATGGTTGCTTTTCCTTGCTTTTTTATCCCCCCCTTTGAAAAAGGGGCATTAGGGGGAATTTATTCATTCAACCTTCCGCCGTCTCCTCGCGGCGGGCGGCCCAGGTCCAAACCCGCTCCGGCACGAAGCGCCGGGAGGAGCACTGGTGCAGGGCCAGGCGTTCCATCTGCCGCAGCACCTCCACCTGATGCGGCGGCAGAAAATCATCAATCACCTGCCGGAAGTCGGACAGGGTTACGCGTTCCCGGCCCGCCAGGCGGGCCTGGCGATAGGCCCGGAAGACCAGCTCTTCGATGTCCCCGCCGGTGATCACTTCCGGATGGCGCTGGTCCAGATAGCGGGTTACTTCGGCAAAGTCGTCCGGATCGCAGGGGATCAGGCTGCGCCTGGCCACCACCTGGAAGATCTGGCATTTCTCGGCGAAATCCGGCAGGAAGAAGGGAATCCGCTCGCTGGAGCGGCCGGAGCGCAGATCGGCTTTGTCCAGGCGGTCAGGCCGGTTGGTGATCCTGATCCACAGGACCTTGCCCTGGATGGTCGGGTCGCCCATGAATTCGAAGCGCATCTGCCGCAGGCGGTTGCTCACCCCGGTGTCGCCGGAGTATTCATCCCGGCTGTGTTCGCTCTGGTCGGCTTCGTCCTCCACCACTACCAGCGGGGTCAAGCTGCGCAAGGTCTGGAGGGCTTTGAAGAAATTGCGTTCGCTCTCCCCCACCCACTTGGTGCGGGGATTGAGGAGCTTGACGAAGTTGAAGCCGCAATCCCGGGCCAGGGCCTCGGCCAGGGCGGTCTTGCCCACCCCGGGGGGCCCCATCATGGTGATACCCCGGGGCACCAGCTTGACTTCCCCCGCCTGCAAGGCCCCGGCAATCTGGGCAAAATATTCCTTGACGGGCGCCAGTCCGCCGATATCCGCCAGGCCGAAGCGGGGTTCCAGCACTTCCACCAGGCCCACCAGCTCCTGGCGCAGCAGGTCCTTTTTCTTGCGGCGCACCATCTCCAGGGTAAGGGGCTGAATGAGGCTCTGGCGCAGCAAGGCGTGCAGCGTCCTGAGGCTCAAACCGGCGGCCAGGTTGGCCAGCTCCTGGGAGGTGAGCGTAAGCTGATACTTGCCCTGGGAACGGAGCTTATCGATGAAGTGAACCCGGGCCTCCCGGTCCGGGGGCGGCACCTCCAGGACTTGCGCCCCATGGCGGCTCAAGAGGAGATTTTGGTTTAGATCAGCCAGGTTGCCGGTGGTGAGGACCACCAGATGGCCGTGCTCCGACAGCTCCGCCTGCCGGGCCCAGCGCAGCAGGGTGACCAGGGCGGCCCGGTCCGGCTCGCCCATGGAACCCAGGTCCACCGCGGGGACGATGGTTTCGGCGTACTCCAGGACCAGGGCCAGGGGCTTGCAGCTGGGGGGGCGGCGGCACGGTGCGGCCATGACCCGCTCTGCCAGTTGCAGCACCTCCCGGGGGCTCTGGGGTAAAGGTTTGGGGGGTGGGATTGGTTTTTGGCCCAGGGCCTGGAGGGCCCGGGCCCGGATCAGGGAGACGTCCTCGGCTGCCTCGCCGTCCGCCGGCTTTTCCTGGGGCTCCAGGGCTTCCCGGAAGGATTCCTCCGCGGCCGCATCCCCGAACTCCAGCCCCGCCCCCAGGTTGTAAAAGGCCACGTGGCGTTCCCGACCCAGCCACTGGCCCAGGAAGTGGCGAAAGGGGAGGTAATCGCCGTTTACCCGGGTGTAATCATAAACTTGCCCGTGGAGGATGAAGAGGGCCCCTTCCCCATCCTTGAGATGTTCCTCCAGTTCTTGGGCCCAATCCGGCAAGTTTTTCCAGGGTCCCATGTCCTTCGGGGGGGTTGCTGCGGGAGGGCCTGGGCCGCCGCCTGGATCTGCTGCGTTTTTTTGCTCTGCCGCGGCCTTCATAGACTCTACCGTAATCCCCTAAATCCCCCTTTCCCCAGGGGGGGACTTTAAAAACCCCCTTTTTAAAGGGGAGGGGCAGGGGGATTTTTCATCCCCGGCAGCTGCCGGTATCGGCCATGAATTTTTCGGGATCAAGGTCCGATCAGAGCAGGGCCTGGACCATTTTCTCAATTTCTGCCTTACTCCGCGTTCCCTCGACCTTATGGGCGACGTTGCCCGACTTGTCGATGATGAAGGTGGTTGGAACCACCGCCACGCTGCCGTAGGCATTGGACACCTGGTTATTGCCGATGAGCACCGGATAGTCCAGGCCCAACTGCTTCACCAGAAACCTGATCTGGGTGGGGTCGGAACTGAGGGCAATCCCCAGAGTTTGGAAACCCCGGCCCTGGTATTCATGGTAAACCTGGTTGAGATCGGGCATCTCCTCCCGGCAAGGCCCGCAAAAGAAGGTGAAGAAATTAATCAACACCACCTTGCCCCGGAACTGGCTCAGGGTGTAATCCTGCCCCTGGAGGACGTCTTTCAGGGTAAAATCCGCGGCGGCGGGCGCGGCCCAGCTCGCCACCGGCATGGCCAGGAGGCCCAGGGCCAGCACCAAGCCCATCGCCATCATCCGGGTTCTAGAAGACTTGTGAGTCATTGAAGTTCTCCTTGGAATGAGAGTTAAAAACCGCCACTCTGCTAGATTAAGATAATACCAAAACTGCCCATGCCAAGCTCGATTTTAAGAAAAATATGCCTTCTCCAAGGAAGTGGGGGCCTCATCGGTAGCCGCGGGTGCGAGTGCCCGCCCTGCGTGGCCGCTCCTCCAAATCCAAGCTCGACCGGGATAGGAAGCCATAAAGGAAGCATCAGCGCTTGACATCCTCCCTGGATTTTCCATATTGTTAGGCAATACCGGAAGGAGACGGTCATGAAAGTGCTGGGCATCCTGGGCAGCCCCCGCCGGGGCGGCAACTCGGAAATCCTCCTCAGGGCCTTCCTGGAAGGGGCCGCCGCGGCTGGGGCGGAGGTGGAGGAGATTATTCTGCGGGACCTCAAGATCTCCCCGTGCCTGGAGATCTACCACTGTTTCAAGGATGGCACCTGTCC
This sequence comes from uncultured delta proteobacterium, assembly GCA_963812655.1. GTDB lineage: Bacteria > Desulfobacterota > Desulfobaccia > Desulfobaccales > 0-14-0-80-60-11 > JAPLJC01. The sequence goes on from CAWEWX010000047.1 coordinate 64,731, forward strand.
AATTAAAGACGACATGCGGGAGATCTACGACAAGCTTCTGGAGGCCGACGTGGTGGCCCTGGCCTCTCCGGTCTTTTTCTACGGGATTTCGGCTCAGTCCAAGGCGATGATCGACCGCACCCAGGCCCTGTGGGCTAGGCGCTACGTATTGAAAAAGGATGCTTCCGGCGGCTCCCGCCAGGGGGTCCTCCTGGCGGTGGGGGCCACCAGGGGGAAGCTCCTGTTCGTAGGGGTCCGCCTCACCGCCAAATACTTCTTCGACGCCATCAACGTGAGCTATGCTGGGGAAATCCTGGTGCGGGGCGCCGACGATAAGGGGGCCATCCTGGAACAACCCCAGACGCTGGAACAGGCCAGGGATCTGGGCCGCCGCCTGGCCCGGGGCGAAATCCTGAGCCCCATAAAAATGGCGCCGTTGGCGGTGTGAGAACGAGTTCCCACTGACTACTGACTACTGGCTACTGGCTACTGGCTACTAAGAAAAGGAGGCTGTATGGCGATCGAGGTTGGCATGAAGCATGAGAAGCGGCTGCAGACCGGGCCGGAACATTCGGCCCGCAAGTTTTTCCAGGGCGTCCCCGAGGTCTTCGGCACCGCCTTTCTCGGGGGCATGTTCGAAGCGGTCTGCGCCGAACTGATGGCCGCGCACCTGGCCGCCGGGGAGCAGTCGGTGGGCATCTCCATGAATCTGAAACACACCGCCGCCACCCCCCTGGGGATGGGGGTGCGGGCGGTCGCCGAAGTCACCGCAGTGGATGGCAGGAAAATCACCTTCAAGGTGGAGGGCTTTGACGAAAAGGAAAAGATTGGCGAGGCGGTGCACGAGCGGTTTATAATAAACGCAGAGAAATTCAATCAGAAGGTGGAGGCCAAAAAGAGCTGAATCAGGGCGCCGCATTTAAAACAAATCTCGATTTCCCCTACGACCTGGTATCCCTGGGCCAGTTTGAGGCCGGCTGGGGCTGGGAGGTCCAGATTCGCCAGTACGTCAGGAAGAAGTATCGCCGGGACCTGGCGGGGCTGGCTGAGGTGGCCCCCGCGGTCTTGGCCGGTTTGCTGGGAGGGGAGGAGGTGGAGGGCCGACCCTACGCCAGCATCCGCTGGGTGGTGCGGCTCAAGCCATTCCGCCCCCTGGAACTCTACCTGCTCTTCGATCTGGACCCGGAATTCGGCGCGGATTTGCGGGTCTTTTATGCCCGGAAAAGCCTGGCGGTGCCCACCGAAGACGCCTATGTCTTCGCCTGGGACCTGGTGGCCCTGCTGGCCCGCTATGGGCGGGGGGAATATGCGCTGCGTCCGGCCGCTCCCGGGAAGGACTGGCTGGCCTTGTCAGATTTCGCCGCGGCCGCGGCAGGTCCCATAGAAGACGTCTCCCTGGGAGTCCGGGAAGAAGTGTTGCGCCTGCTGAGCCCGGAGGTGGTGGAGGTGGGGCTGCGGCGCATGGATTGCGGCACTTTTGCCGAGCTCGCCGGCGGCTGGCAGGTGGTCTGGCCCTTGTTGGGGGACCTGGCCTTCCGTTTCCGGATGGAAGGCTCCGCCGCCCTGGCCTTCGACAGCATTGGCGCCCGGAAGTACGGGCCGGAATTTCTACTGAGTTTTGCCTGGCTTTACCTGAACGCCCTGCTCCGGGAGTGCCGGCAGGTAGACCCCTCCCTGCCGCAATTGTCCCGCTATTTTTAATTTTTTTGTAAAGGTTTTCTGTTTTCGGTTGATCTAAAAACCAAGGAATTGGCCAAAAAGATGAACTGCATTTATGGTCAAACCGGGGAAATTACGAGGCGCCCCCCCGGCCGCCTTGTAGGTGAACCCCGGTGAGCGGCCAGATAAGGGATCTGACCCGGCGGCAACAACCGGTGCGGGCCAGCACCGGCCAGGTGAAAATCAGCTACGGAGTGCACAGCCTGGAGGCCGCCATTGCCGGCAAATCGGTGGGGGAAGTGCGCCAGGCCCTGAAAGAGCCCTTGAATATCGATCCCCGGGCCCTGGCCCTGATCAATGGCCGGGATGCGTCCGCCTCCCAGGTCCTCAAGGAGGGCGATCAACTGGAGTTCGTCCGCCTGGCCGGGGAGAAGGGTGGGGGATGAGCGGTCTGGTCCCGGTTGCGCCGGGTAGTGTCCTAAATTTGTCGCCGCTCGGATTTTCATTTTGGCAAGGAACTTTTCAAAAGCCAGATCATCTTTAATAATCTGAACCATCTGTCCTATAAGTGGTTGATATTTTGTATATATGATATAAAACGATCCTAATCGGTTGGCAGATTAGGATTGACAGATTCGGATTTAGGTATTACATTTACATTCCCACGTGAAATCAGATAGGAGTCACCTTGACTGATTTCGGAACCAGAAGACCGCTTTACGAAGCAATTGAAACAGAACGAAATAGCAAGGTTCTGGTGATCGTTAACGGTGACCGTCCTGCCTGGGAAACGCAACTCAGTCGTGATTTTATTGATACTATAGTCGACCATCTCGACGAACTTCCTCCAACCGATACCATTTCGCTAATTCTCCACACAAATGGGGGAGACACCCTTGCCGCTTGGCGGTTAGTAAATTTGATACGGCAGTTCTGTAGTCACCTTGAGGTCTTAATCCCCCTTAAGGCTCTCAGTGCCGGTACTCTGATTGCCTTGGGCGCTGATAAAATTATTATGACGAAACAGGCTTCGATTGGCTCAATTGATCCTAGTATAACAACTCCTTTGAACCCCATGATTCCTGGGGCTCCCCCGAATGCCCGCGCGCCTGTTAGTGTGGAAGCAATTAAAGGTTATCTTGAAATCGCACAGCAAGAATTGGCTATCAAGGACGATGCAGCAATGGCATCGATTTTCACGGCCTTGTCGAATCAGGTGCATCCAATCGTCCTAGGGCAAGTCTTTCGTGCCAGATCACAAATACAATATCTTGCAAGGCGACTTCTCAAAAATCAAGTTACTGATCCTGAAAAAATCGCCGCTATTATTGCTTTTTTGTGTAGCGAGTCAGGTAGTCATGATTACAGCGTTGATCGCCGCGAAGGCCGTGAACTTGGTCTTAATATTGAGACGCCGACCGATGGTCTCTATCAAAATTTACGTGGCGTCCATAAGAGCTTCCAGACGGAGTTGCAGACCAGGGAACCCTATGATCCGCAATCTCTAATCGGGACAGGTACTTCAACACAGTATGAATTTAAGCGGTGCCTTATTGAGAGCATTGTCGGCGGATGCGACGCGTTTATCAGTAAGGGAGTATTAACTAAACAGTCAATACAAACTCCTTTAGGACCTCAGGAGCAGATTGCCGATCAACGACAATTTGAAGGTTGGAGGAAAATCGTATGACACCACCGCAAGGCATCAGGTACGTCAACTTGCAGCCGACAGCAACCCCCAGCGGCTATCAACAGACTGCCGCACTGCCAGATGCGGCGTCGTCTATCGCGCGCAATGCGGTTTGGCCAAAAAAAATTATTACCCTTCAAATTATTGTTGTTCCGGTAGATGGTCGGATCATGAGTCCGGTTGATGCACCGGAAATTCCTGTGGGACAGCCGAGATAAATCAACTTTATTTTAACCTCCCCGCCTTATGATCGCGAACGGTGGAACCCCTAACCGCCTTCTCAGGGGAATCTATGGGCGGGACATGGAGAACTGCGTAATCCCGCCGTTTCGTGCTTCCTTATGGCGCCGGTAACTATGGCGCATCCCCGGCCCAGGTGTTATCATTAATAGGGCCGGTTCTGCCTGGCCCGATTGCATCGATTTCATCCAGCCATTCCGGAGGAGGAATTTTATGGCGCGCGTCACCATCGAGGATTGCCTGCGGCAGGTTCCCACTCGTTTCGGCCTGGTCCACCTGGTCGCCAAGCGGGTGCAGCAGATCTACCGGGGCGCCCCAGTATTGGTACGGGGGGACAATAAAGAGATCGTCATGGCCATGCGGGAAATCGCCGCGGGCAAGATCATCGCGGCCAAGCCATTGCCGGCCCTGATTAAGCCCCCGGAGGCGGAACTACTGCCGGAGACTCAGGAGTAGTCAGTAGCCAACGGCCGGTACAGGTAAGGTTCGACACCCCGAAGCTTCGACCCCGGCCTGTGGTGGACCAGAAACCAACCCGCAGAGGGCGGACGCCTGGGCGCCCCTAGAGAAATCGCCGCCCACGACTACCGGCTAATATTCCCCTAGCCCGGCAAGGCGTCGGCGGCCCCGGCTCCGGACCAGCAGAGCACCGGCGGTAACGAAATATCCTCCCCCTGGTCCGGGATCCAGACCTCCAATTCCAGGTTCCAGATCACCGGTAGCGGCCAGAAGGCCGCCACGCGGTCGGTCACAAACTCGGCCATTCCTCGGGCCGCAGCCTCCAGGTCCCGGAGCGCCGCGGCGGCCTTCAGCAAATCTGCCAACCGTTCCTGGAACTGAGCCTGCCAGGGGGGCGCCTCCTCGTTGCCGCGCACCGTTGACCATTCCTGGGAGCTGCGGCAGCCGGGCAGGAGGATCCTTACCTTCTTGGGCTCGGCCTGCTCCGGCCAGCCCCTCAAGGTGAGGAACAGGGGACGGGCGGTGCGGCCCAATAAAAAGGGAACCCAGGGGTCTTGCAACTGGGGGCCCATAACTCGCTGCCAGAGCCGGTAACGCAGCTTGGCCAGCTCCGGGTCCACCATCTCCGGGATCCCGGGAACCGGGCCGAGGCCCGAGGCCTTCTCCCAGGGTTCCGGGGCCAGGACTTCCTTGAGCCATTCCTGGCCTTGGTCCACCAGTTGCAATTGGGCCTCCTGGTCGGCCTGGAGCTTTTCCAACTGCCAGGCCAGAGACCAGGGGTCCGGGAAGACAGCTTCGCCCGGCGCCTCCGCCCGGCCGTAATGGCGCAGGGCCCGCAGCAGATCGCCCCCGTCCTCCTGGGCTTTCTGATACTCCTCAAAGGCCCGCCACTGCAAGAGGTCGCCGGGCTTATGGTGCTTGAGTCCGGGGGGGAGGGCCAGGGCCTCCAGAGGCAACGGCATTCCCTGGTACGGCAGTTGGGCCGGCCACTCCGGGATCACCCCCACCCGGAGATGGGGAAAATAGAGAGGGAGGGTCCAAAACTCCTGCCGCCAGGGGAGAATCAAAGGGAAGGCCACGAGATGCCGGGCCGCTGTCATCTGGTCACCGCCTTTATCGCCCTTTATTAAAGAGTGGGGTAGCTGAGGCCGCAGAAAATCGGAGCCACCAAGCGGTTCCTGGCGATGACCGGCGTTATTGGCCGCGGATCATTAACCACCGGCAAACCACCTGGGTTCCGAAAAAATCATTTGACAGTCCCGCTCTTAAATATCTATTAATATCCCAAGAAAACGGGAGATACAAGGAGGAGTCCATGGAACTTTTGGAAGCCCTGAAGACCAGAAAGAGCATCCGAGCCTTTAAGCCCGAGGCCGTTCCTCGGGAGCTCATCACCCGCATCCTCGAGGCGGCCCGTTGGAGCCCCTCCTGGGGTAATACGCAGCCCTGGGAGCTGGTGGTGGTGCAGGGCGATAAGATCCGGAAACTGACCTGGGAGATGGCGGCGGCTTTAGAGCAAAGGGTTGTGGCGAACCCCGACGTGGCCATGCCGGAAAGCTTTCCCGACGCCTACAAGGACCGCTATATGGCCTGCGCGGCCGGGCTGTTCGACAGGATGGGGGTTGCCCGGGGCGACAAGGCCTGCCGCCTGGCCCACCTGGCTAACATGTCCCGGGCCTTCGGGGCGCCGGTGATCATCTACGTGATTTTCAATGCGGACCTGGGCGAGCCTTACACCATGTTCGACTTGGGGGCCATCACCCACGGCATCTGCCTGGCGGCCCATGACCTGGGCCTGGGCACCTGCATCAGCGCCCAGATAGCCAGGTACCCGGACCTTATCCGGCGGCACCTGGGCCTCACCCCGACCCACAAGATCGTAGTGGGCGTCGCCCTGGGCTACCCCGAGGTGCAGGCGCCGGCCAATGCCTTCCGCACCGAGCGGGAGCCGCTGGAGAAGTTGGTGCAGTGGATTGAATGAGGAAACCAGCAGGGGCGGGTTTAAAGCCCGCCCCTACAGGCGCTCACACGTGATAGGGGTGCCCCAGCTTGAGGGTCAAGGCCCGGTAGAGCTGCTCCAGCAGGACGAGGCGGGCCAGTTCATGGGTCATGGTGAGGCGGGAGAGAGATAACTGTTCGTCGGCCGCAGCCAGCAAAGCGTCCGCCAGCCCCCAATGGCCGCCAAGGAGAAAGGCCAGGGGCCGGGCCAGCTCTTGCCGTTTGCTGAGCCAGGCGGCGAATTCTTCGGTGGTAAACTCCCGGCCGGCGGGGGTCAGGGCCGTCACCCAGGCCCGGGGCGGCATCTCGGTCCGGAGGCGTTGGCCTTCCTTCATTTTGATGATTTCCGGGGTTAAGCCTCCGGCCTCCTTTTCCTCCCGGACGCTCCTCAGGGTGAGCCGCGCCAGGGGCAGCAGGCGTTTGCGGTAAAAGTCCAGGCCTTCCTGAATGAATCCTTCCCGGGTCTTGCCCACCATCAGGATAGTCATCTGCAGCATGCTATTGCCAGGGATACCGAGGGAAAACGGATCATAGGGAGGCCCGTGGCCGCTATAATGAAGAATACGCCTCGATAATCAACGGATTCAAGGTTCCGGGCCATTTCCCGGGAGGAGGAGAAAGCGGCTCTTGCCCGAGGCGATGCGGCTGCCGTCGGCAATGCGGATGATCTCCCCTTCGGCCTGGCGGCGGCTGCCGTTTTTGGTGTTTAGTACCCCCCGCACCCGGATGGGCTCCCCGGGTTTCAGGGGTTGGTGAAAGCGCACCTCCATGCTCAGGGTGAGACCGGGCCCGGCGAAGCGCCACACCGCATGGGCCATCAGTTCATCCAGCAGGGTGGAGAGGATGCCGCCGTGGATCACCTGGGCCCAGCCCTGGTACTCCCTGGGGATGGCCAACTCGGTCTCCGCCGCCAGCTCCGCCTCCGCATAGCGCACTGCGATCTTAAAGCCCCGGGGATTGTCCTTGCCGCAGACGAAGCAGTAGTCGTCGGCCAGGGGGGTCGGCGCCGGGGCGCTGGTGGTGGTAGGGAGCTTAATCGTCATAATGAAAATCTCGCTAAGGACCAACCTTAGTTGGCACTGGTTTCCCTGAAACCCAATCCGTAATGACCTGGACTACCTGGTCCTCCATTCCTAGAAACCCATGAGGACTCAAGGCGTTGCAGGGACCGGATTGCGGCGGGAGCCCGCCCTGCACCTCGACAAAATCTACCTTGGGACTGCCGGTGAACTTGCTTTTCAGTCGCTCGGCTTCCTGAAAGGATGATACCGGACAGCCATCCTCCCGATGGTGCACCATGAGTACGGGTAGGGTAATTCTCTGGATGAGGGGGCCACTCACGAAGCGTTCCGCCGGAGTGGAGCAGAGCACCAAGCCCTTGATCCGCTCATCATTAAGCAGGGCTACGGCGTAGCCCACGGACAGCGTGCCATTGCTCACCCCCAGAAGATAGATCGGGCTGAGACCTTGAGCATCCAAGAAGTTCACCACCTTCTGGACATCCTGCAGATGTTCCGGAGTGTTTCGGAAGCCCGGGATCATGCCACTGGCATGGTCGGAAGGCGCATCAATAATGGCTACAGCAAAACCTTTACGGACAAAATTAGGAGTAGTGCGCCCTGGGAAGTCTTTCGCCAAAATAATCTCGCCACATTCTTCCTGAAACCTTTTGGCGCCCTCACCACCCGGGAACATCACCAAGACAGCCTTAGCGGGGCCAGCCGGGGTTTCGAGAAAAAGCCGGAGGGTTACCCCAGGCCTGGTTTCCAGGACATTGATTCGTTGAGCCGCCGCAGACTGGCCGGTGAGAGCCAGGATTAAAGCTGGCATGGCTGTCAAGGTCCAAGCAACTGGAGCCCATTTGCCGATCATCATCGTTAGCCCTGCTTTGGGGTCAATTCTAACAAGGCGGCGATTTGCCCCGCCAAATCGGCGGTTTGCTGGGCCGGGTCCCCGGTCCTGGGGGTCAGCAACTGCGGCCGATTCCGGTACTCGTCCTTGGGGGCCACCTCGAACTCCGGCGGAAAGGAGTCCTCGAAGTACATCTGCTGGAAACCGATGAACTTCAGATGGTGGGCGGTGGCGTCCAGCACCGCGGTTTCCCCGGCCTCCACCAGCCTCTCTTTCAAGGCTGCCCGGAAGCCGGCCAGGGATTCGCCCCCCTGGGTGCAGGCGATGTGGCCGTGGCGGTTGGCCAGCAGCATGGAGTCCATGATCTCCTGTTCGCTCACCTGGACCACGGCCACCGAGCCCTCGCCGGCCTGGCGGTGGTATTCCTCCACCAGGCGGATGACCCGGGGCATGGACACCGGGTTGCCGATCATGGCCGCCTGGGCCACGCTGGGCTGGACGGTCACCGGTTTGAAGACCCGTTTCGCCCGGTCCGGCTCCAGGTAGTAGCGGAACACCGGGTCGGCGTGGCGGGACTGGACCCCGATGACCCGGGGCAGGGTCTCGATAATCTTGAGGCCGTGGAGGCGCAGGAAGCCTTGCATGATGGCGGTGATGTTGCCGGCGTTGCCGATGGGCACCACCACGACCTTACCGGCCAGCTCATAGTCGAACCACTGGGCGATCTCGTAGGCGAAGGACTCCTGGCCCCGGATGCGCCAGGGGTTCTTGGAGTTGAGCAGGGCCACCTGGTAGTGGTCCGCCAGGGACTCCACCACCTTCATGCAGTCGTCGAAGACCCCGGGGATCTCCAATACCCTGGCGCCGTGGCCCAGGGGCTGGGCCAGTTGCTGGGGGGTGACCTTGCCGTGGGGCAGGAGCACCGCGGAGGCCACCCGGTTCCCCAGGTAAGCGGCGTAAAGGGCGGCGGCCGCCGAGGTGTCGCCGGTGGAGGCGCAGATGGCCAGGAGCTTGCCGGCCCCGGGCTGGCGCACCAGGTAGTTGAGATAGCTCAGGGCCGCGGCCATGCCCCGGTCCTTGAAAGAGGCGCTGGGGTTCTGGCCGTCGTTCTTATAATAAAAGGCCCCGCCGACTTCTTCCCGCAGCGCCTCATTGGCCGCCACCTGGGGGGTGTGGCCTTCCCCCAGGTAGATGATATCCTCCAGGGGAATGACCGGGGCAATCAGTTCGTAAAAGAGAAAGACCCCTTTCAGGGCTGGCAGGTTGAGCATCTTGCGGTGATCGAACAACCGGCGCCAAAAAGCCCCGGAGTGCCGCTGGAGGCGGCCGGCGGCCTTATCCTCCAGGAGGAAGAGGCCCCGGCACTTCGGGCAGGTGTAGAGGAGCCGGCTGAGGTCGTACTCCGCCCCGCATTCGAGACAGCGATACACCAGATCGCCTTCCGGCTTCGGTATGAGAAAGGGCCGGATATCGTCGGGAAATTGTTCGGGTTTCAACCTTTCTTTTTCCTTTCAAACCAAGGTCATTTAGATTAATTTTTATTTAAAAAGGCCAAATTTAACTTGTGGTATTTGATCCCAATTTTTGCCTTCTAACAATCTTCCAGCCTTTTTCTTGTTTTTCCCACCCCATTGTTTAAAGAAAAAAGCTACTTTATTATTGATGGCATGATCTCTAATTTCTGTTACCCATTCTTTTTTCATAATCCTGCTCTGCGCTCCAGATTCTCCCCCCACAATGACCCAGTCTATGCCATTTAAATCAAAGGTACCAATATTATTAAGTAACGGCTCAAATGAAATAAATTTAATTTTAGCCGGAATTTGTTTAAGATGAGAAATACGATAAGATAATTCTTCTGACTCCACAGTTACTCCCATCCATAAATTATCTGGCCATTTTAAAAATGGTGCTATTTCTAAGAGCCTTTCAGATCTTTTGGTTAATATTTGATAATTATGATGATCGGCTATTCTTATTACTTCAAAAACATTTTCAATAAAACTAAGTGGTACATTTTCATGAAATAAATCGCTCATTGAATTTACAAATATCATCTTAGATTTATTCCATTTTAACGGTTCCCCCAAGATATCATAGTGTAATGTAATATCGAACCCATTAACATATCGAGGGTTCTTCATCGCCTTGAGTCTTAAGGCTAATTTCTCTGCATAGCAATATCGGCAACCTTCGCTAATTTTTGTACAACCGGTAACAGGGTTCCAAGTAGCCTCTGTCCATTCAATTTTAGAAGAAGATAAAGACATAAATTATTTCTCCGGAAATATAACTAATACATGTTTGGCAAGCGTACCGTTTCTTCTGCGATCCAGAGGAGGATTAGCTGTTATTCGTCCTCTTTGTTCCATCTGAATAAGTACATCTCGATAATTCTTCTCGATGAAGGGTTTTCCGATATTGTGACGTCTAAAAATCTCACCCATTGATAAAGATTGCCCTTTGAATTCATCTAAAAGCATTTGCTCAAGATCATCCAAGGGTCTATTAAATAAAAATAAAAATTGCTGTTTATTTGTTGCCGAACAATATTGGAAAGAAGGTACTCCTTGATCAATTTCTGGGCTGCATTTAGCCATAATATTTTTCATTATTTCATAACCTCTATAATGCTTTGAAATAAATATTAAATAATGGCTGGTCTTCTTCCCTTTAATTCCTTTAAAACAAAATGGTAATATATAAGGAAACCCCAATTCGTTTATTGCGAGTCCTAATTCTTCGATAACCGTTAATTCGCGATCTAATGGGTTTAATTTTAAAACATTTTCTCTTAATTTGGCTGCCCGTTTTTTGCCGAATATTGCATTTATATTATTTTTAAATGCAGGATTATTTAATCCCATATTTATGCGATTATAATTAAAAAAGGAAATACAATCACACCCCCAATCTTTAAGTACTGATTCAAGCAGAGAGAGAGAGAAGCCTTTATAACCCCAAGGATCAATGAAAAACAATGATGGAATAAAATTAATTTCCTTAAATATCTTTACAGCTTCATCTCCAACTAAATTATTCATCACTATGGGTTTATTTCTTAACCGTTCAATTCCGGGAATTTTATCAATCGCAATTTGTAATTCACTGGCAAATGTGGGATTTGCGTCATTAAATAAAGTTACTAACCTTTTCTGTAATTTTATGCCTAATTTTGGATGATTAATTGCTTCCTCGATGACAATAATTGGCGTGGATTTGCTCCCATCCTCATATATTCCCGGCCCTGAAAATAAATCAATATAGCCTAACTTTCCATCCCGTGATTCTATAGAAGGCAAAACTACATTAGCCCATGCAATAAAATATTTCCTTACGATCTCCGTCTTTACATTAGATTGCTCCCTCCTTTCTTCAAAAAAATCCTCGCCACTTGTCATAAATAAGTACCTCCTAAAAACTCAAGTAGTTAGGTGATACTTCTTCAGCTTGTATTGCAGCAGGCTCTTGGTGATGCCCAGCATCTCCGCGGCCCGCACCTGCACCTGGCCGCTCTGCTCCAAGGCCCGGCGGATCATCTGCTCCTCAATGACTTCCAGGACCTCCGGCAGGGGGGTATTCAGGGGGACGAGTTGCTCGATGTCCAGTTTGGCCCCGGCCGCGGGAGCCATTTCCCCGGGCAGGTCCTCGGGGGTGATCAGGTTATTGGCGCACAGGATCACGGCCCGCTCCATGACGTTTTCCAGCTCCCGGACGTTGCCGGGCCAGGGGTACTGCACCAGCAACTTCAAGGCTTCCGGGGTGAGACGGATCTGGCCCCGGACGTTTTCCTGGGCGTACTTCTTGATGAAGTGGGCCGCCAGCAGGGGGATGTCCTCCTGGCGCTGGCGCAGGGGGGAGATATGGAGATGGACCACATTGAGGCGGTAGAACAGGTCTTCACGGAAGCGGCCGGCCTCCACCTCTTCCTTCAGGTCCCGATTGGAGGCGGCCACCACCCGCACGTCCACCTTGATGGAGCGGCTGCCCCCCACCCGTTCGAACTCCATCTCCTGGAGGACCCGCAGCAGTTTTACCTGGAGGGCCTGGGACATCTCCGCCACTTCATCCAGGAACAGGGTGCCGCCGTCGGCCAGCTCGAAGCGCCCCTTGCGCATGGCCACCGCGTGGGTAAAGGCGCCCCGCTCGTGGCCGAATAGTTCGCTTTCCAGCAGGGTTTCGGTAAGCGCGGCGCAGTTAACCGAGATGAAGGGCCGTTGCGCCCGGTTGCTGCACTGGTGGGTGGCCCGGGCGATCAGCTCTTTGCCGGTGCCGCTCTCGCCGGTGACCAGGACGGTGGCCTTGGAGGTGGCCACCCTTTTGACCAGGGCCAGGATCTCCGCCATCACCCGGGATTCCCCTACGATGTTGGGAAAGCCATATTTCTTGTCCAATTCCTGGTAGAGCAGCCGGTTGGTGAGGAGGAGGTGGCGGTACTCCAGGGCCTTGGCGATGGTCACCAGGATCCCCTCATTCTTAAAGGGCTTCAGGATGTAGTCGAAGGCCCCTTTCTTCATGGCGCTGACGGCCAGTTCCACCGTGCCGAAGGCCGTCATGATGACCACCGGCAGCTCCGGATAGAGGCGGCGCAGCGCATCCATGAGCTCGATGCCGCTCATCTTGGGCATTTTCATGTCGGTGAGCACCAGGTCCAGGTCGGCGGCGGCGGCGACCTTCAGGGCCTCCGGGGCGCTGGGCGCGGTAAGGACCTCGTAGCCCACCCCTCCCAGCAGGGCTTCCATGACCGTCAGATAATTGACTTCATCGTCAACGACTAAGATGGTATCCATAAAAAGAGTTTCGAGTTTCGAGTTTAGAGTTTTTGGTGGGGCGGCTGTGCCCCCCGGCCCTCAGCCAATCAACCTCTGCCTCCGTTGGCGCCATATCCAACCCCTGCCAGGCCATTATGCTAATTTCGGCAGGGTGATGGTTACCACCGTACCCTGGCCCATGGGGCTGTCGATCTTTATGGCACCCTGATGGGTTTCGATAATGCTCTTGACGATGGGCAGGCCCAGGCCGCTGCCTCTTTCCTTGGTGGTGAAGAAGGGGTTGAGGACCTTTTTCAGGCTCTCCGGCTCGATGCCTTCGCCGGTGTCCGCAAAGCGGATCTCGCCGCCGCGGCCCTGGGGGCCCGGTTGGGTGGACACGGTGAGCCGGCCGCCCCCGGGCATGGCCTGGATGGCGTTGAGCAGCAGGTTCAGGAAGGCCTGGTACAACAGGTCCGGGTCCGCGGCCAGTGCCCGGCCCCGGAGACGGTATTCCCGGGTGACCTCGATTCCCAGGCGCTGGATCTCCGGCTCCAGGAACTCCAGACCCCGGTCCAGCACCGCTTCCAGGTCGCAGGGGCGCAAATGGGGAACCCGGGGCCGGGCGAAATCGAGGAATTCCGTGACCTTTTCATTGAGGCGGTTGGCTTCCTCCACGATGATCCAGGCCAGGCGGTTTTGCGGCTCATAGCGGGCCAGACGCTCTTGCAGCAGTTCGGCGGTGGAGCTGACGATCCCCAAGGGGTTGCGGATTTCATGGGCCACCCCCGCGGTCATCTCCCCCAGGGCCGCCAGACGCTCCGACTGGTGCAACTGAGCCTCCAGGGACCGTTGCTCCTCCTGGCGCCGGGCCAGAATCAGGCCAGCATGCTTGACTATCTGGCGCAGGATCATGAACAGCAAGCCCATGATCACCACCAGGATAACCATGATGAGGAGGCGGAATTTATTGATTTCCGCCAGATCGCCGGAGATGTTCTGGGTGATCTCAAAGACCCCGATAACTGGCCCCGAGGGGGTGGTTAACTCTTTCTCCAGACGGAAGGGGATGAAGGCATTGAGGTGCTTCGACTGAGTGCTGCGGGGCCAGAGGACGCTAAGGGGACCGTAGCCGGGCACCTCAAAATAGTTCTCCCCGGCCAGGGCCTTCTTAACCCCGGGAAGGTCATCACACTTTTTCCCCAGGGGCAGGTTGGCGGTGCTGTAGGAAAAGACCCCCTCCTGATCGTACTGGTTCAACTGGTCCACGTGAAACCCATGGATGGTGTTGCGCACCACTTCATCCAGACGGTGGGACTGCTCCGGGTCGGATAAGGTAATCCGGCCGCCCTTTTCGAAGGCAGTAGGCAATACGAACTGCTGAAAGATCTGGTGATTCAGGTTGGCCGCCAGCAACTCCAGGTAGGCTTCGTTTTTCTTCATGATCATCTGCTGGGCCCGAAGAGTCAGCAAGACGACGAGAATGCCGGTGACGATGGTGATGACGATAAAACCCGGCAAAGAAAAGAATTTTACCAGGCCGAAGGGGTTCACGTCTTGGCCCGGTCGCCACCAAATAGTTCGCAGATTCAGGCGTTTCATGCGTTCAGAAAACCTTGGGCCGAGCTTCAGCCAGCCGCTGGCAGGCCAGGAATGTTACCTTATCTTCAAATGTTAGCCGATCAGGCAGAGAGATTCAAGATTATCTTGAACGGAGCGCTGAGGCGTTGAAAAGAATTCGATTATTTGCTTCGCTCAGAATGTCAATTCTGCTATCTTGGCCATAATCAGGGAGCACCTCCGGCCGCGGTACCGGTTATTATACCAGAAAGGCCCGGGGCGTGGCCTCCCTTTACAACCTGTAAAAAATATTGACATCCAGATTCCCGAATTATTCCCGCAGGCCTGGCGGGTTCGATAAATTGATTAAATAATAACAATAGGTTAACCATGCGGCTCTCCCTTGGAACGGCCATTGCTTAGCATGTTGGTCAAGGGGCGCCCCCAATCTCCGGAAACCGGCGGATCGGGCTACCTCAGAGAAAATCTCGGCCCTTGAGAGGCGGTCAGCGAGATGGAGCTGGAATACTATAAAAAATTATGGTGGAAAATTGTCCTGACCATCCTGGCCTTTTCGGTAATCCCGCTGCTCATCCTGGGAGCCGTCATCTATTACCAGTTTAGCCAATCCTACTACACCAAGATCATGGAAGGTATGAAGACCCTGGCGGAAAACCGTTCCAGTTCCATTGATCTCTTTTTGGACGAGCGCATCTCCCAGCTCACCAGTCTGGCCCATACCATCCCCCTGGAAAAACTGCGGGATGAAGCCTACCTGGAAAAGGTTTTCAACATCATCCAGGCCCGTTCCAGGTCTTTTTTGGATCTGGGGATTATCGACCAGGCAGGCAGCCACCTGGCCTACGTGGGGCCGTATTACGCCCTCATGAAATCGGCAAATTATAAGGACGAAGACTGGTTCCACGCGGTGATGTCCACCGGCGTCTACGTGAGCGACGTGTTCCTGGGATTTCGCCAGAGTCCGCATTTTATCATTGCGGTGATGGTGCGGGAAGGGAGCCAGAGCTGGATCCTGCGGGCCACCATCGATGCCGACATCATTGAGAACCTCGTGCGGGCCGCCTGGGTCGGCAAAATGGGGGATGCCTTTATCATTGACGACAATGATATCTTGCAAACCAAGCCCCGGTTTGGCGGGGCGGTTCTGCAACCGGCGCCGGCGCCTGATTTCTCCAAGGCCAGCGTTCCCCAGGCGGAGGAAATCGCGGTCCAGGGCGACGAAGGGCTCTTCGCGGTCGGCATCATCAAACTGAAGAAGTGGGTGCTGGTAATCCGGGAAGACCCCAGGGACCAGTTAACCCCCCTGCTGCGCACCAGGTCCCTGATGGTCTTGATTGCCTTGGGGGGAGTGGCGTTGATTGCCATCGGCGCGGTGCTCTCCACCCGCTCGATGATGAATGAAATGATAACCATGGAACGGAAGAAGGCCGCCAGCGAGGAAATGGCCCTCCAGGAAAGCAAGATGGCGGCGTTGGGGAAGATGGCTGCAGGCATTGCCCACGAAATCAACAATCCTCTGGCGGTCATCGGCGAAAAGGCCGGCTGGATTAAAGACCTGCTGAAAAGGGCAGATGTCTCCGAGAACGAGAATTTTCAGGAAATAGACGCGGCGGTGAACAAGATTGAATATCATATCAACCGCGCCAGGACGATAACCCACCGTCTCCTGGGCTTCGCCCGGCGGATGGAGCCGGTCACGGAGATCCTCAATATCAATACCGTCCTGGAGGAGAGCGTGGCCTTTTTGGAAAACGAGGCCCGCTATCGCAACATCGATATCCAGGCCGATTATGCCCTCGATCTCCCCATGACCGCCAGCGATTCGGCCCAAATGCAACAAGTCTTTCTCAATATCCTTAATAACGCCATCGACGCCATTGGCAAAGATGGTGAGATCCATCTCAAAACCAGGCACCTTGCCAAAAATAATGAAATCGGCATAGAGATTAGCGATAGCGGCCCCGGCATCCCCAGGGAGATGCTGAACAAGATCTTTGATCCCTTCTTCACCACCAAGGAGGTGGGCAAGGGCACCGGCCTGGGCCTTTCCATCTCCTATAGTATCGTGGAAAAATTGGGGGGCAGGATAATGGTGGCCAGCGCGGAAGACCAGGGCACTACCTTCACCATATATTTCCCGGTCAGATAAGCCGAAAGGGGGCGTCATGGAAAGGTTCAAGGTTTTGATCGTGGATGATGAATTGGATTATCTGGAGACCATCGTCAAGAGGCTCCAGGCCCGCAATGTCGAGGTGAGCGGGGTGGAGAGCGGCTATCTGGCCCTGGAAGCCCTGGACAGCAGCCCGCCAGACGTCATCATCCTGGACGTCAGGATGCCGGGCATGGACGGCATCGAGACCCTCCGGGAAATTAAAAAGAGGAAGCCCTTGACGGAAGTCATCATGCTCACCGGCCACGCCTCGGTGGAGTCGGGGATCCAGGGGATGCAACTGGGGGCCTTCGATTACCTCATGAAGCCGATAGCCCTGGATGAGTTGCTGGAAAAGGTGCGCCAGGCCTACGCCAGAAAGCTGGTCCAGGAAGGCCAGGGCTCTCATTAGGCTGAAGCTGCATGGACTTGGGTTTTCCCCCCATGATCTCGACCGGGGCCCGGAGGAACGGCTGGCCGTTGCGGTTGAAGATCGAGGCGGCCCGGGAAAAGAAGCTGGACCGGGAAAAAGATCAAGGGCCGCGGCCAGGCCGGAAGCTTAGTTTTACGAAAGGCAGCGCCTTCATTTCCCGCTGAGATAGTCACCCAGTAGTTTTCGGCTGTGCTCATCCTCGTGGCAATAGACGCAGAGATTCTCCCAATTGGAGCCATCCGTGGGATTATTCCCGGGATTGCCATCCTTGTGGTGCACCGTGAGGAGCTGCCGGTTCCTCTGGGTGAATTCCCGGCCGCATTTGGCGCAGATCATGCCATGAATCTTCAGGGACCGTTCCCGGTAGCTGTCGGCCGCAGATTTCATCCTGATTAAGTCCTCAATATTATTTATGTTTTTCACTGCCCGGCTGGGGAATCCACCTCTGTCCCCAGATCCAGGCGGTAATCGCCTTCCTCCAGGGATGATCCCTGCTGCCCAGAAATATACCAGATTGTCGGTTCCCGGGACAGCATGATTTGCTTCCCGGGGCGTCATCGGTAGCGCATTTTCCGGGCAGCCGGCTTCGGCAACAACTAGAAAAATTCCTGACAGAAACACTGCCCGCCTCGGAATTTAAGGGAAGCGCCCCGGGGAAGTCCCATAAGGCCGGGGCGATCCCCTTATTTTTGTGGTAACATAAATTAATTAGCTCTTTTGGATATTCCGCCGGGCCGTTTCGGCAGAGGGATTGGGCCGCAACCGGAATTAAATTTTTTGGGTAAGGTTATGTGGAAACGGCTCAGTCTGCGGGCCCGCATCTTCTTGCTGTTGACTGCCCTGGTCGGCGCCACCCTGGGGGGCGGCTTGGTCACCCTCTGGCACACGCACGCCATGGACGCCCTCCTGGGCTCCCTCATCGACAAGAACGTGGCCTCCTTTCAAGCGGCGGAGGAACTGACCGCCTCCCTGCTGAGTCAACGGGGTTTTCTCACTTATTATTTCCTGGACGGCAACCCCGACTGGCTCAAGCAGATGGAGCAGCATCAGCAGGACTTTGGCGAATGGCTGCAAAAGGCCAGGGAATCCGCCGATACGGAGCCAATGGCGGAGCTTATCCGGCAAATTGATACCGACTATGGCGTCTATGTCAAATCCCGGCAGCAGGTGATCGACTTGTACGGGCGGGGGCAGCGGGAAGCCGGGGCCAGGTTGCACTGGGAGGTGCGCCGCCAGTTTGTCGCCCTCTTGCAACTGTGTGAACGCTATAAGCTGATGCACGAGTATGCCATTTCCCGGGTGCGCCTGGAGAGTCAGGCCCGGGCCAGGTTTATCAATGCCTTTGCCCTGGCGGTCTTGCCAGGGGTGGCGGCTTTGGGAATTTTGCTGGCCTATATCCTGCTCAAGCAGATTTTGGAGCCCATTCGCCGGCTGGCCCTGGAGACCGGACCCCCCGGCCGCGAGAAGCCGGGCCTGGATGAAGTCAAGGCCCTGAGCCGCGGGGTGCACAGCCTCATCGAGAACGTGGACCAGGCTCAGAGCGAACTGGAACGCAGCCAGGAGCATCTGCTGCAAACGGGGAAATGGGCCATGGTGGGCAAACTGGCCGCCGGGGTGGCCCACAGCATCCGCAACCCTTTGACCTCGGTAAACATGCGCCTCTTTTCCCTGAAGCGCTCCCTAAACCTGACCTCGTCCCAGCGGGAGGATTTCGAAGTGATCTCCGAAGAGATCCGCCACCTGGACACCATTGTCCGGAATTTTCTGGAATTTTCCCGGCCACCCAAGCTGAAGATGCAAAACATCGGTCCCTCCGACGTGGTGGACGGAGCCCTGCAACTGCTGCGCCATCGTCTCGAATCCTACGGGGTGGAGGTGAAGTTGCTGCGGTCCCAAAGACTGCCGGAGATCCTGGGTGATCCGGACCAGCTCAAGGAAGTCCTGGCCAACCTGCTGGTCAATGCCTGCGAGGTCATGGTGAATGGCGGGGTTATCACCATCCAGGAGGAGGCCCGGCTGTCTCCGCCCTCGGGGCAGGCGGCGGTCATCAGGGTGAGTGACACCGGCCCGGGCATCGCCGAATCCATCCGGCCCCAGGTCTTTCAGCCATTTTTCAGCACCAAGGAGGAGGGCACCGGCCTGGGCTTGAGCATCGCCACCCGGATCATCGAAGACCACGGCGGCCGGTTGGAATTGGCAGCCACTGCCAGGGAGGGGGCAACCTTCATCATCACCCTGCCCCTCAAGGACGGCTAGGATGGGCAAAATCTTAATCGTGGACGACGACCCGCAGTTGCGGCAAAGCTTTGAAAAGCTCTTGACCGAGGATGGCCACCAGGTGAAGACCGCGTCCAGCGGTGAGGCGGCCCTGGCCCTGGTAAAGGCCGAAACCCCCGACCTGGTGATCATGGACGTGCGCCTGCCGGGGATGGACGGCCTGAAGGCCTTCCGGGCCATCCATGAGATGGAGCCCAAGCTGCCGGTCATCGTCATGACGGCCTATGGCACTACCGAGACGGCCATCGAGGCCACCAAGCTGGGAGCCTTCGAATACGTCCTCAAGCCCCCCGAATTTCCGGATATGCTGGCCTTGATCGGCCAGGCCCTGGAAGCCGGGCGCTTCATGCGCTCCCGGGTGGAGCTGGACGTGGCGCCGAGCCAACGCGGCCGCGGAGGCCATCATCGGCCGCAGCAAGCCCATGCAGGAGGTCTACAAGGCCATTGGCCGGGTGGCCCCCACCGACGCCACCGTCCTCATCCGGGGGGAATCCGGCACCGGCAAGGAGCTGGTGGCCCGGGCCATTTACCAGCACAGCCTGCGAGCCGCCAAGCCCTTTCTGGTCATCAATTGCGTGGCCATCCCGGAGACCCTGCTGGAGTCCGAACTCTTCGGTTATGAAAAGGGGGCCTTCACCGGAGCGGTCCACCGCCGGGTGGGCAAGTTCGAGCAGGCCCACGGCGGCACCGTCTTTCTGGACGAAATCGGCGACATGCCCTTCAGCATCCAGGCCAAGATACTCAGACTGTTGCAGGAGAAGAGCATCGAACGCCTGGGCGGCCGGGAGCCTATCCCGGTGGACGTGCGCATCATCGCGGCCACCAACCGGGACCTGGAAGCCGCCCTGGCCGCCGGGAAGTTCCGGGAAGACCTCTATTACCGCCTCAAGGTGGTGACCATCTGGCTGCCACCCTTAAAGGAGCGCCCCGAAGACCTGACCCTGCTGGCGGAATATTTCCTGGCCCGGTTCGCCAAGGAGATGGGACTGGACAATCCCGGCATGGACGTGCAGGCCAAGGCCCTGCTCCATAATCACCAATGGCCCGGCAACGTCCGCGAGCTGGCCAACGCCATGCAGAAGGCCCTGATCTTCAGCCGGGGCTATCCCATCCATCCGGAGGACCTCACCCGGGCCAT
>CAWEWX010000048.1:0-8704 GCA_963812655.1 uncultured delta proteobacterium
TGGTGCGAAGGCAGTTCGTAATACTTGATTATAGCTCTGCATTTTGATCTACATAGCCTACCTTCTTGGCAAATGCCAGTTCGATCAGCCCTATTTTAGCAGGTATACAAACAGACCCTGCCAGCAATGGCCAAAGCAATGCAAGTACCCCGGAAATGTAGTTGCCTTTTATGAAAAGATAAATTGCGGCACCGATTGCTGCTGGCCACGTGGGCCAAGCCACAAGAATGGCTCCGGCATTAGCAAGCTGGGGGTTCACATATGAATATCTAATAGATGCCCACAAAATATCTAAAACAATGATCCCAGCAAGAACATAAGGCCACCAAATGAAAATAAAAAGAATGGGGGCCAGTGGCTGAGAAAGAAATGAAGGCCAGTTAGCCCATTCGACAGCGCGCAGCCAGAGCCATCGCTGAAGCTCAGATTCTGTGAATTCCATTGCTTAATCCTTTCGACTTGCCGAAGCGTTTAAGGCTTTTTCCAGTGGCAGATTTATTAGCCATTTTATATTTCTTTTGGTAGCAATTTATAGGCGCTTTCGTGCCTTACCATTTCATATATTTTTAAATGTTCATATTCATCCTTCTGCTTGATACATTTCGCGAGCAGTCTTGTATCCTCTGGTGATCTTAACCCAAGATAAGTTTCTTTTATCGATGAAGCTGGTATATCGATGTAATAATGTCCATCTATATCTTTTTCATCTAAATTTACATAAAGCCTTATCTCTTTCTCATAGCTCCACATGGTTTCTTTCCTACTTAATACTTCGCGAAGGTTTAAAATGTTTTGATCAAAATCTTCCTTGTAGATAGTAATTGGCAACAAGACCATTTTATCACGATAACATACTCTAATTATAGATTCCTTATCTTTCACAAATTCACTTTCTTCGATTCCCACGACAATTCCAGTATGATTTTCAGTATAATGTGCCCACATCTGTATATTATCCATCGACTCAGATAGGCATACTATTCCAATAGTTTCCTTCCAATGTTCCTTTAAAATGTCTGGGATTTTCAAAAAATCACTTATGTTTAATTTATTAAACTTATCAAGTATATCTTCCTCAGAATTTTTACTGTATTTAATTCCTTGATTATCTAATCTTCGTATCCAGTCGTTAATAATATTAGAATTTTCTTTATACTCTCTTTTAATATTACTGAGACCGCAATCAACATCAATACCAAATAGCAACTCAAAAGGATCGTTGAAGTCGTCAAACTTTCTTAACCTAAATCTGGATTTTAATAAGATACCAAATCCCTTTGTGTCGCAATATTTGTATAGCATTTATTATTCCTCACAACAAATTCTTCTCCGCCAGGCTGAAGTAGCCCTGGCGGCTGATAATCAGGTGGTCGTGCACCGTCAGGTTGAGGGACCGGGAGGCCTTCACCAGGGAACGGGTCAGTTCCAGGTCCGGGGCCGACGGCGTCAGGTTGCCGCTCGGGTGGTTGTGCACCAGGATCAGGCCGCTGGCCTTGTGTTTCAGGGCCAGCTCCAGGACCTTGCGGGGATAGACCACCGTCTGGTTCACGGTGCCCTCCTGAACGATCTCTTCGGCGATGATTTCGTTCTGGCTGTTGAGGAAGATCACCCGGAACTGCTCATCCGGGAGGCCGCCCATGGCGGTGCGGCAGTAGTCCACCAGGGCCGAAAGGGAGGAAATGCGGGGCCGCTCCAGAACCTCTTCCTTCAAAGAGTATTCGGCGCAGGCCTTCACCAGCCGGATCAGGGTGGCGGAGTAGTCCCGCACCCCCTGGACCTCCATCAGGGCCTCCGGGGTGGCGTCCAACACCCGGGTAAAGGAGCCGAAATGCTGAATCAACTGCTTGGCCAGGGGCTTGACGTCGGAATAGGGGATGGCGAAGGTGAGCAGCAGTTCCAGCAGCTCGTAGTCCTGCAAAGCCCGGGGGCCGCCCTGGAGAAAGCGATTTCTCAGGCGCTGCCGGTGCCCAAGGTAATGGGGTTTGTCGCTTTTTTCGCTTTTTTCGATAGGGTCCTTCATCGGCCGACGGAATCTTCTTTAAAGGGTTGGATGGATGCCATGTGCCGATCTCGTATCCGGGGTTAACCAATCTTGCCTCGGCATTTCTTCCTGTGTCCCCGCTTCTAGCTTTTCTAATGGATTTTTCCATTTTGCGCAAATAGAAAACCGCGCTCTAGGGGAATGGACTTCAAGGGTGGGAAATTGGCGGATTATCTATATGGTCAATGAGGATGAAAATACGATCCGCGTGAGCCTCTTGCAAGAGTCATATTCAATGGCGAAATCAACGCTATTGACTTGTTCCCTCCCCTTGAGGGGGGCGACACCGGGTGGGGGTGGTGAAAAGAGATACCTAATATCCATAAATTACCAACTACTGACGCCCCCCTCCCCCTAACCCCCTCCCCCCGTGGGGAGGGGGGAGGGACGCCTTAACCGGTTTAACCGGACTTTTGCAAGACCCTCATGTATTTTCCACTGAACCTCGTGGCAAAGCCTATCGTAGATTTTGATCGGGGCATGGTGGCCATGCCGCAGAAGGCAGGGGCTCGGAGGGGCGGGAGATTTAAGACAAATCAGGGATCGGCGGGATCATCCGCTAAACGGTTGAGGGTGGTCAGGCAATAGGTCCGCCAGTCCTGCCACTTCACTTCATCCAGCACCCCCAGGTCGAACAATTCCCGGGACGCCTCGCTGGGGATGGGGTCCTCGCTCCCGTGGCTCAGTTGGTACATCCGGTTAATTTCCCGCAGCGCCTCCCGCAGGACCTTTTTCTTGGTCAGTCTAAGGGGAACCAGATCGCCCCTGGTTAGCTCCTCCCCTATAAAGGACCTTTCCCTTCTTTTGGGGATTGGGGGAGGGGGATTGGGGGAGGGGGTAAGGGCCCTCGGCCCTTACCCCCCGCCCCCAACATCCCTTGTCTTTCAATGCTCTTCGCCGGCGGCGGCTTCCAGTTTGCGGCGCATGTCCATGTCCATGAGCACCCGTTCCCGGGCCTTGTCGATGCCCAGGGCCTTGCGTTTCAGGTCGATGTGGGCGATCATCTTCCTGGCCGCCAGGAGCGGATCCATCTCGAAGTCCCACTTGCCGCCGTATTCTTCTTCAAATCCCTTGAAGAGGTAATCGGTGAGGAGCTCCGAGCCCGTGGTCGGCCAGGTGACCCCGAAGACGGTATAGACTCCCGAGGCCACGAAGTACTGGCCGATGGCGATGGCCTTCTCGCTCATCCACTCCGGGGCCGCCCCCGCTGCCGGCAGGTCGCTGATGTCGGTGCCCAGGCCGCCGGCCTTGACGCAGGCGGTGGCCGCCATCAGGATGCGGGAGTTGTCCACGCAGGCCCCCATGTGCAGCACCGGCGGGATGCCTACCGTCTCGCAGACCTCCGCCAGCCCCGGGCCGCAGTACTTGGCAGCCGCCTCCGGGGTCAGCAGGCCGTATTTGCCCGCGGCCATGGCGGCGCAGCCGGTAGAGAGCACGATGACGTCGTTCTTCAGCAGTTCTTTGATCATCTCCAGGTGCGAGTTGTCCTGGGTGGTGCGGCAGTTGTTGCAGCCCACCACCCCGGCCACCCCCCGGATGCGGCCGTTGATGATGTTGTCGTTCAGGGTGTAATAGGAACCGCGGATGGAGCCCCCCAACAGGTACTGGATGGTCTCGTAGCTGAAGCCCACCACCATGGGGGAGCTGACCGACGGGATCATCACCGGGGCCTTGCGGTTGGGGAAGTTGTCGATGGCCAGGCGGATGATCTTTTTGGCCACGTCCAGGGCGTGGTGCTCGTCGAAGGGGATGTGCTCGGCCAGCGGCATCTTGGCCCGGTCATCGGTGGTGACGATCTTGGTGTGGTAGCACTTGGCCACGTTCTCCAGGGCCTGCATCTCGCACTGCACGTCCACCACCAGGGCGTCCACCGCGCCGGTGACCACCGCCAGTTCCTGGTGCAGGTAGTTGCCGGCCACCGGTACCCCGTGGCGCATCAGCACCTCGTTGGCCGAGCAGCACATGCCCGCCAGCTGGATGCCCTTGGCGCCCTTGTTCTGGGCGTACGTGATGAGTTCCGGGTCCTGGGCCGCCACGTAGAGCATCTCCGGCAGCAGCGGCTCATGGCCGTGCATCACCACGTTGACGTGGTCCTCCTTCAGCACCCCCAGGTTGATCTCGCCGGCGATGGGCACCGGACAGCCGAACATGATGTCCTGCAGGTCGGTGGAGATCATGGAGCCGGCCCAGCCGTCCGCCAGGGCGCAGCGGGTGGACTGCTTCATGAGGTTGTGGTAGTCCTGGTCCACCCCCATGTGGGTGCGGTGCATCAGTTCCACCACCTCGATGTCGATGCCCCGGGGCACCACCCCGTTTTTCCGCCAGATCTCCTGGCGCTTCAGGGGGGCCCGCTTCACGTAGTTGATCTCGCCTTCCTGCTGGCCGAATTCCGCCAAAACCTTGTCGGCCAGCTCCTTGGCGATCTCCAGCTTATCCCGGGCCTTGGCCTCCTCGCCTTCGCCCACTGAGATGGCCACCCCCCAGTCCTTGGCCACCCTCTTGAGCTTGGCCACGTCCTTGACCTCATAGCCCGGGGCTTCACCGTGGGCGATCTCTTTGAAGAGTTTGGCCACCCCCCGGGAGTGGTCGCTGTGGGCCGCGGTGCCGGCCGCCACCATGCGGGCGAAGTTCCGGGCCACGATGGTCTCGGCGGTGGCGCCGCACAGACCCATGCGCTGCTTCTTCTCCTCGCCGCTCTCGCCCTCTTTCTTCTTGGGAGGCGGCACCCGGCAGGGACCCTGGGCGCAGATGCGGCAACAGGCCCCTTCGGCCCCGATGGGACAGGGCTTCATGGTCTTGGCCCGGTCAAAGATCGTCTCTACTCCCTCCGCCTGGGCCTTCTTCAGCATCTCCTGGGCCGCCACGTCCACGGATAGTTTTTCCAACTCCAGATCCGGCATGAAAATCTCCCTTTAAATAGGGTTACGATGATATAAACCTGTTCAGCCTATGTCTATAAATTAATATCTAGACAATAGATTGTCAAGGTGAAAGATTTCACAGCCTGCCCTGCAGGCGCGCCACGGTTTAGGCATCCGGCCGGAGAGGCGTCTTGCCTCTTTCTTGGGCCCCGACTGGCCGTCTCTTACACCTCCACCGCCCGGCGGCAGGCGGTAAAGTAAAGAGCCAATCTGATCTCCTCGAACCGCAGCCCTTTGGCCCGGGCCGCCATCTCCCGGTAGGCCAGGAGCTGGGGCCGGTACTTTACCAGTTCCCCGGCGATGAAATCCTCCCAATCAGCCGGATTCCCAGGCCGGGAGCTCTTGTAATCCAGGAGCCACCAATCATGGCCGTCGAACCCCAGCCGGTCGATCTTGCCCCGGCGCAGGGTGTCCGGGGCGGCCCGGTCCTCCAGGAGCCATTCGCTCACCGCGCCGGGCCGCTCCGGGTCGAGCCAGGGCGCCAGCCAGGGGTCCCGGCGGCAGGCCTGCAGCTCCGCCAGGAGTTCCGGGGCCAGGGCGGCGGCGGCTTCCGGGGGCAGGCCCATTTGGCGCAGGGCCGCGGCCAGGGCGGCCAGCCCGGGCAGTTCGCCCCCCCGGGCCAGTGTTTCCAGGCCGCGATGGATAAGCTCTCCCCGGAGGCGAGGGATTTCCGGATCTTCCCCGCCCGCCGCCGGGGCTGCGGCCTCGTCCGGGCCAGCCTCCGCCAGTTGGGAGGGGTGGATTATCTGATAGGCCGGGGCTTCGGGGGTGAAGGCCAGGGCGGCTGGCAGGTTTTGGGGCAGGGGAGTTATTCGCTCCCTCGGGACCGGGGGTTGGAGTTCCTGCGGCAGTTCCACCTGGAGTTCCGGCGCCGGCCAGGTCACCGCGGCGCCGGCCGGGGGCAGGGTGGCCCGGTAATGATCCAGCAGCCAGGCCAGGGGGCTTTCTGGAGGGATGGCCATCTCACCGCGGCTATTAGGCTTCACTACGGCGCTGAGGGTCAGGCGCCGCCGGGCCCGAGTCGCCGCCACGTAAAAGACTCGCCGGGCCTCTTCCAGGAGCCGCCGTTCCTTCAAATTTTTGAGCAGCAGATATAGGGAATTCTGGTGCTCTTGGGCGTAAGGCCGGGCCAAGGCCAGGCCCTGGACCCGAGCGCCGCGACTCTTCCCGGCAATCTCTTCCAGCAGGAAGGGGGATAGTTTGTCCTCCCGCTGCAAAGGTTGCCAGTCCAGGAAGGGGATAAATACCCGGGTGAACTCCAACCCCTTGGCGCCATGCACCGTCAGCACCTCCACCGGCGAGTCCTGGGCCTTGGGATCGGGAGGCTGAAAGGCCTCCGGCAGGGAGAAGTCGGCCTGGGTGAAGGTGGCCTCCGGCAGGCCGGCCTCCGCCTGGGCCAGGAGCTCCAGATAGGCCCGGGCGCAGGCCACTCCCAGGGGGCCTTCCCAGGCGGCCACGGCTGGCCAGGCCTCCATCTCAGCCAGCCAGTCTCCGACGACCTCCGCCAGGGGCTGGCGCCCCACCCGGTCCAGGGCCGTCATCAGGCTTTTGGTAAGCTTGGCTAAATCCCCGGGGCATTCAGGGGTCCCGGCGAAGCGCCGCAGCTTCTCCGGCCACAACTCCCCCGGCGCGGTCCCGGCCACCCGGGCCAGCACTTCCAGAGGTTGGGAGGCCCAGGGCCCCCGGAGCAGGGCGGCCCAGGCCAGGTCGTCCTGGGGTCGGGTCAGGGCCCGGGCCAAGTTGTGGAGGTGCTGCACCACCAGGCTGTCCTTCGCCAGTTTCAGCCCCTCCCGCACCCGCACCGGCAGACCGGCCGCCGCCAGGGCCTGGAGATAGACCGGCAGGTGGCTGCGGGTGAACAGCAGGATGCCAATGGTCTCCTTTTCTTTTAGCTGTGAGCAGGCTTCGCCCACCTGGCGGGCCAGCCAGCGGGCCTCGGCCTCCCGGGCCTCCCGGGCGGGAAGGTCGCCGCTCCCGGCAAAGAGGGCCAGCCGCGGGGCCGCCCCTTCCGGGGCCCCGGGGCCGGCGGCGGCGGCGTGGAAGCTCAAGTCCGCTACTTTTTCTTTGGCCAGGACGTCATTAAAGACCTCATTGGCCCAATGGATCAAGGTCCGGCTGGCCCGGAAGTTGGTGGTGAGCTGTAATGATTCCAGGGGAAACCGGACTTCCCCGCAGGATAGGCCCTGGCGAGATTCGGCAAAAATCCAGGGTTTGGCGTCTCGAAAGCCGTAAATGGACTGTTTCGGGTCCCCCACCACCGTCAGGGTGCGGCCCTCCCCGGCCTGCCAGCCAGCCATGATACGGCACAGCAACTCCATCTGGTTCCGGCTGGTGTCTTGAAATTCGTCCACCAACAGGTGCCGCAGCTTGAGGTCCAGGCGCAACAGGATCTCGCTGGGGTCTTGGTCGCCAAGCAACCGTAGAGTGGCCTGCTCCAGGGCGATGAAATCCAGGGCCTGCCTGCGGGCGCAGAGGGTTTCGTAAGCGGCCAGCGCCTCCCCCAGGAGGATCACCAGATCCTGGAGGGCCTGGGCCTCCTCCGGCAGGGCGGCGGCAGGTTGCAGTTGGCGGCATTGCCCCAGGAGTCTCGCCGAGGCAGGCGGCAGTTCCCGGAACAATTGCGGCCAACGGCCTTTATGGAAACCGGCAGGGAATCCCAGGTTCTCGGTCAGTCGTTTGCGGGGCTCGCCGCCCTGGGTGAGGAGCAGGCTGGAGAGGGCTTGCCAGGCCGGCAGGTCGCCGGGCTCGGTCCCGGGGATGTCCGGGGGGAGCGGCCCCCCCTGGAAAGTTCCGCCCAATTCCTGCCAGAGGCCATGCCATTCCCGGCCCAGGGCTGCGGCTCGGAAGCCGTCCGCCAGGGTTTGCAGAAGCGGCGCCAGCACCAGCCGATAACGCTGCTGCAACACGAGCTGGTAGGCTTCCGGTTGGCCGCTGCGGCGGGCCAGCTCCAGGAATTCCCCCAGGCTGTCCCGGCGGGAGAGCAAGGATAAGAGTTCTCCGGCCAGGCGGCGCCAGTCGTTGTTGAGGCGCACCAGGCGCCGCACCAGGGCCTGGCGCACCGGATCTCGGGCGGGCCGGGCCGCCAGGTTCCGGCGCAGCTCTTCCAGGGCCTCCTCCTTAAGGAGGCGGGCTTCATCATCTTCCAGGAGCCGAAATTCCAGGGAGACCCCGGCCTCCTGGGGAGCCAGCCGCAGTAACTGGGCGCAAAAACTGTGAAAGGTCATGACCGGCAGGCGCTCGGCCGCCAGCAACTCCTGGGGGGCATCCGCCTTGCGGTCGAAGTGCCGCAGAACCTTTTGGGCCAGGTCCGCCAGGCGTTGTTCCCAGGTGGACTTCGGGGCCGGCTCCCCCTTGGACCAGAGGAGCTCCATGACCCGGGTGCGCAGCTCCCCCGCGGCCTTGCGGGTGAAGGTCAGGGCCAGCAGCTCCTCCGGGGCCTCCACCCGGGCCAGCAGGGTGAGGAAGCGGGCCAGCAGCACCGAGGTCTTCCCCGAGCCCGCCGGGGCTTCCAAATGGAAGCTCCCTAAGGGGCTCAGGGCCTGTTCCCGGGCAGCTTGATCGGCGGGTAAATTTGGCATTAAATCTTCTCAGTTTATTTTAAACGTGGGTCCTGGATTTCAGACTGGCTTTATCCTGGAGCATAGGGTTTTGGCAAAATTCCACTGCCCCCCTTTCTCAAGGGGGGGTTATGATTAAATCCTTTATTATTCTGACTCCTCCTCACCGCCCAGAGCTGAGGGAG
>CAWEWX010000049.1:0-55195 GCA_963812655.1 uncultured delta proteobacterium
AGATACCCAACTTCGCTAAAATGGGGGGCCTGGTGCCCGCCATCGCCCAGGACGCGGCCAGCGGCGAGGTGCTGATGCTGGCCTTCATGAATGAAGCGGCCTGGGTCGAGACCTTGAAAACCGGTGAGGCCCATTATTTCAGCCGCAGTCGCAACCAGCTCTGGCACAAGGGCGGCACCTCCGGCCACGTGCAACGGGTCAAGGAAATCTACCTGGACTGCGATAACGATACGGTCCTCCTGAAGGTGGAGCAGGTGGGAGGCGCCGCCTGCCACACCGGTTACCGCAGTTGTTTTTACCGCCGCCGCCTGGGGACCGGCTGGGAAGTGGTGGGCTCGCCAATCTTTGATCCCAAGGAGGTGTATCGAGGTGGCTAAACTGCGACTGGGGCTCCCCAAGGGCAGCCTGGAGAAAGCCACCCTGGAGTTGTTTCGCCGTTCCGGCTGGCATATCCAGGTGAATGGCCGGAGCTACTTTCCGGATATCGACGACCCGGAGATCAGCTGCTCCATGTGCCGGGCCCAGGAAATGAGCCGCTACGTGGAGAACGGCACCCTGGACTGCGGCATCACCGGTAAAGACTGGACCATGGAAAACGACTCCGGGGTGGTGGTGGTGGCGGACCTGATGTATTCCAAGTCGAGCCTCAACCCGGTGCGCTGGGTGCTGGCGGTGCCGGCGGATTCGGAGATCAAGAGTCTGCGGGATCTGGCGGGCAAGAAGCTGGCCACCGAGCTGGTGAATTACACCCGCCGCTATTTCGAGCAGCGCCAAATCCCGGTCAAGGTGGAGTTTTCCTGGGGCGCCACCGAGGGCAAGGTGGCCGCCGGCCTGGTGGACGCCATCGTGGAGGTGACCGAGACCGGCAGCACCATCAGGGCCCACGGCCTCAAGATCATTCACGAGCTGTTCCAGAGCAATACTCAGTTCATCGCCAACAACCAGGTATGGGAAAGCGACCCGGTCAAGCGGGAGAAGATGGAGGGTCTGGCGGTCCTGCTCCTGGGCGCGCTGCGGGCCGAACGCATGGTGGGCCTGAAGATGAACATCCAGGAAAAGCAATTGAAGAACATCGTAGAACTGCTCCCCAGCCTGCTGGCCCCTACCATCGCCAGCCTCTTTGAAACCGATTGGTATTCGGTGGAGGTGGTGGTGAACTCCTCCGAGACCAGGAGCCTCATCCCCCGTCTAATCCGGGCCGGGGCCCAGGGGATTGTGGAGTATCCGCTGCATAAGGTAATTTGATTTATCTGTTAATGAATCGGGATTAATGGGAAGGCGGATTTCCAGGAGATTCTATTGCGCATCCTGATGCAGGGATGGAAATTAAAGCCTCGCGATATTTAAGTGAAGGAGGACAGCAACATGGCAGAACGCCCCGGAGCAATCACTATGAAGGGCAATCCCCTGACCCTGGTGGGCCGGGAAGTGCAGGTGGGGGAGAAGGCCCCGGATTTTGAGGTTATCGCCAACGACTTGAACCTTTTCCGGTTTTCTTCGCTCCAGGGCAAAGTGGCCATTATCTGCGCGGTGCCCTCCCTGGACACCCCCACCTGCGATATCGAAACCCGGTGGTTCAATGAGGAGGCCGCCAGGCTGGGGCCTGACGTGGAAATCTTGACCATCAGCATGGACCTGCCCTTCGCCCAGAAACGCTGGTGCGGCGCGGCGGGTGTGGAGCGGGTCAAGACTTACTCGGACCACCGGGACGCGGCCTTCGGCACGGCTTACGGGGTGTTGATCAGGGAATTGCGCCTCCTGGCCCGGTCCGTGTTCCTGGTGGACAAGGGGGGAGTGGTGCGTTACGTCCAGCTCGTCAAAGAGCTGTCCAATGAGCCGAACTATGACGAGGTCTTGCAGGCGCTGGGCAAGCTGGCCTGAGAAGGGGAATGGCCAGGTCTTTAGCGCAGGGGCGGACCAGGTGTCCGCCCTTGCCATGAGGGGCTGCCCGGCTTTTGGTCCCAGGCCCGGCGGCTGACGGCTTTTTTTCGCGGTGAGTTGGGGCAGGTCGAAAACCGAAAGTTCTCGGTTGGGGACCAATTAAACCGAACAGGGGTGGCAATCTTCGGAGAATTCCTGGGACAGGGTGAGGGCCCGGGCCTCGGTGGGCAGGCTCAGGACCTGGCCCGGCTTGGAGCCGTAGCGGTAAACCGTGATGCCCTTGAGGCCCAGTTTGTAGGCCAGCCGGTAGGCCTGGGCGATGTCCGCCGAGGTGGCGTCCGGAGCCAGATTGATGGTCTTGGAGACCGCGTTCTCCACATGGGCCTGGAAGGCGGCCTGCATCCCCACCTGGTAGTCGACGCTCACCTCGAAGGTGGTGGGGAACAGGCGTCGCAGCTCTTCGGGCAATTCCTTAAAGGGCCGCACCCGGCCGCTGCCGAGAATTGAAGGCAGCCAATCCTCCTGTCTTAGACCGAACTCCTGCAACTTTTTCAGGAACAGGGGATGGACCTCTTCAAATTCCTCCCCCTCCAGGGCCCGGCGCCGGTAGGCCACCGCGAAGAGGGGTTCGATGCCGCTGGAGGCGCCGGCGATAATGCTGATGGTGCCGGTGGGGGCGACGGTGGTCACCGTCGCGTGGCGCCGCGGTTTTCTGCCCTCCTGGAAATAGCGGCTGCGGGAGAAATTCGGGAAGGGGCCGCGTGCCGCGGCCAGGATTTCGGAGCAGGCTACCGCCCGGGCCTGAATGCGGGCCATGATCCGCGCTCCCAGGTCCAGGGCTTCCCGGGAATCATAGGCCACCCCCAACTGGATGAACAGGTCCGCCAATCCCATGACCCCCAGGCCGATCTTGCGGTTGGCCCGGGTGATTTCGCTGATCTGGGGCAGGGGGTAGTGGCTCTGGTCGAT
This sequence comes from uncultured delta proteobacterium, assembly GCA_963812655.1. Lineage (GTDB taxonomy): Bacteria > Desulfobacterota > Desulfobaccia > Desulfobaccales > 0-14-0-80-60-11 > JAPLJC01. The sequence continues at coordinate 2,851 of CAWEWX010000049.1, forward strand.
GACATCGTCCAGGAAGGTAACCCCCAGGGCCACCAAGCGGTCCAACTCCTCCCAGTCCAGGTCGCCGCGCTGAACCAGGCGGGCCAGGTTGATGGAACCCAGGGTGCAGGATTCATAGGGCAGCAAGGGCTGTTCGCCGCAGGGGTTGGTGGCCTCCAGCCGGCCCAACTCCGGGGTGGGGTTGGCGCGCTCGATGGCGTCCAGAAAGATGAGACCCGGATCGCCGGTCTCCAGGGCGGCGCGGCAGATGAGGTCAAAGACCTCCCGGGCCCGGAGCCGCCCGGTTTCCTGTTGGGTCCGGGGATTAATCAGGGGGTAGGTTTGGTCTTGAGCCTCCCGTTCCATGAAGCCGTCAGTGACCGCCACCGAGAGGTTGAAGTTGCTGAGCATCCCCGGTTCGTTCTTGGCCTTGATGAACTCCAGGATGTCAGGGTGATCGACATTGAGGATGCCCATATTGGCGCCTCGGCGCCGGCCGCCCTGCTTCACCACCGAGGTGGTGGCGTCGAATATCCGCATGAAGCCAACGGGTCCGGAGGCCACCTGGCCGGTGCTGCGGACCTGGTCGCCCCGGGGCCGCAGGTGGGTGAAGGAAAAGCCGGTGCCGCCCCCGGTCTGGTGAATCAGGGCCATGTCCCGCACCGCCTCCAGGATGGCGCGCATGTCGTCCGCCACCGGGATGACGAAGCAGGCGGCCAACTGCCCCTGCGGCAGGCCGGCGTTCATCAACGTCGGGGTGTTGGGCAGGAATTTTAGGGAGCGCATGGCCTCGTGAAAGGCCGCCTCCTGGCGGGCCACCGCCTGGGGGCCTCCATAGCGCCCTTCCGCGGCGGCCACCCCCCGAGCTACCCGGAGAAACATCTCCGCCGGGGTTTCCACCACTAATCCGGCCGGGTCTCGACGCAGATAGCGTTCCCGCAGGACCCGCAGGGCGAGGGGACGAAACTGCGGCGGGGGAGGGGGGGCGGCCATGGACGGCTCCTCAGGAGTTTCGAGTTCAAAGTTCAAAGTTCAAAGTTCGGGAGAGTCCTAATTTGACATTCCGTTATCTGTCCTTAGAGCCGATAAGGTTCCCGGAAAATCCCGGGATAGCAAGATATTAAGAATTAACGCGGCCGGAGGCAAGGGCGTTCTCGCCTTTTCCATTGGGGGCTGCCGGGTTAGGGGATAGAATAACGCCTATGGCGTCCGCGATCAGCAATCCGCAGGTCCTGAGTGCCGAGGAAGTCCTAAAATTGCTGGGGAGCAGGCCCGGCGGCCTGAGCCAGGCGGAGGCTGAGGAGCGCCTGCGCCTTAACGGCCCCAATCTCCTGGCGCCGGTCAAACAGAATTCTTCCTGGCTGATTCTGCTGCGGCAATTCCTCAATCTTCTCATCATTATCCTCCTGGCTGCCAGCGTCATCTCCTTTCTGCTGGGAGAGAATCTGGACGCCTGGCTCATCCTGGCGATTATTCTGGCCTGCGTGGTTTTGGGGTTCATCCAGGAATACCGGGCCGAACAGGCGGCCGCGGCCTTGCGGCGGCTGGCGGCGCCGGAGGCCACGGTGGTGCGGGAGGGGGAAGAGGTCGCGTTGCCGGCCCGGGAAGTGGTGCCTGGCGACGTGTTGGCGCTGCGCCAGGGAGATATGGTGGCCGCGGACGCGCGCCTGTTGGCGCAGTTTAACCTGCAGGCGGATGAATCCCTGCTTACCGGAGAGTCCGTGGGGGTGGACAAAGACCTGGCTCCCCTGGCGGCGGCGGATGCCGCCCTGGACGAGCAGCGCTGCATGGTTTTCGGAGGCACCGTGGTCACTTACGGGCGGGGCCGGGCGGTGGTCACCGCCACCGGCATGGAGACCCAGTTCGGGAGCATCGCCCGTCTGCTGGCGGAAGTCCCCGAGGAGGCCACGCCCCTGGAGAAGCGCATGACCACGGTGGGGCGCCTCCTGAGCGTCATCTGCCTGGCGGCCGCGGTGGGCGCCGCCCTCCTGGGGGTGCTCCGGGGCCACGCCTGGCTGGAGATGCTCATCTGGGGCATTACCCTGGCGGTGGCCGCGGTGCCGGAGTCATTGCCCGCGGTGGTCACCGGGGCCCTGGCCATCGGCACCACCCGCATGGCCCGCCGCCACGCTATCGTCAAGCGCCTGCCGGCAGTGGAAACCATGGGCTGCACCACGGTGATTTGCACCGACAAGACCGGCACCCTCACCCGAAACGAGATGACCGCCAGGCGCCTCTTTCTGGACGGCCGGGAAATCGAGGTGACCGGGTCGGGATATGAACCTCTGGGTAAATTCCGGGAGGCGGGCCGGGATTTGCGGCCGAGCCAGGAGCCACTCCTGGCCATGGCGGCCCGCATCTCCCTGCTGTGCAACGACGCGGGCCTGAAAGTCGAGGACGGCCTCTGGACGGTGCGCGGCGATCCTACCGAAGGAGCGCTGCTGGCCCTGGCGCGGAAGGCGGTAGCCAATAGCCAGGAGGTGCTGTTCGCCTTTCCCCGGGTGGCGGAGATTCCCTTTTCTGCGGAAACCAAGCGGATGAGCACCTTCCACCAAGGGCCGGATGGCTTTCTGCAGTGCCTCAAGGGGGCCCCCGAGGGCCTGCTGCATAATTCTTCCAGAGTTTTGACGGCGCAGGGGGAAAGGCCCGTCACTGAGGAGGATCGGCGGCTGATTCATCAAGAGGCGGGCCGCATGGCCCAGGACGCCCTGCGCGTCTTGGGGCTGGCTTACCGCTCTCTGAAAAGTCTGCCCCCAGACACACTCGAGGCCGAGACCGAGGTCGGGGATCTGGTTTGGGTGGGTTTGGTGGGCCTGATGGACCCTCCCCGGCCCGAGGCCCGGAAGGCGGTAGCTCGTTGCCGCCGGGCCGGCATCCGGGTCATCATGGTTACCGGCGACCATCCGGACACCGCCGGGGCCATTGCCCGGGAGGTGGGGCTGATTCCGGAGGGGAAGGCTGCGGTAGTCCTTTCCGGAAAAGAGATTAACCAGCTAAGCGATGCGGAGCTTAAGGAGGCCCTGAAAAACATCCGGGTCTTCGCCCGGGTAAGCTCGGGCCATAAACTGCGGCTGGTGGCGCTCCTCAAGGGCCAGGGGGAGGTGGTGGCCATGACCGGGGACGGGGTTAATGACGCCCCGGCCCTGAAACGGGCCGACATCGGGGTGGCCATGGGGCAGAGCGGCACCGCGGTCGCCAGGGAGGCCGCCGCCATGATCCTGGCGGATGACAACTTCGCCAGCCTGGTGGCCGCAGTGGAGGAAGGCCGCGCCATCTTCGACAACATCAAGAAGTACCTGGTCTTTCTGCTGAGCAGCAACATCGCCGAGATCCTGGTGCTCTGCGGGGCCTTCTTATTTGGGCTGCCTCTACCTCTCGTCGCCTTGCAGATCCTTTGGGTCAATCTCACCACCGACGGACTGCCGGCCCTGGCCCTGGGGGTGGACCCCAAGGCCCGGGACATCATGAGACGCCCGCCGCGGCCGCCCCGGGAAGGAGTTTTCACCCCCACCGTGAATTTCCTGATGGTGGTGATCGCCCTCTATCTCACCGCGATCCTCATACCTCTGTTTGCCTATTATGTTTACTGGAATCCTAACGGCCTGGGCTCGCCGGAGCAGGTCGTGGTCCGGGCCCGGACCATGGTGTTCACCACACTGGTGCTGGCGGAACTGGTGAATGCCTTCAACTGCCGCTCCGATTACCACTCCCTGTTCACCACGGGACTCTTTGCCAACCGCTTTCTTAACCTCTCCGTGCTGCTGTCCTTGCTGATGATGGTGGCGGTGATCGAATGGCCGCCCCTGGGCCGGCTGTTCCATAGCGCGCCCCTGGGATGGCATGACTGGCTGCTGGCTGCGCTCCTGAGCCTCAGCATCCTGCCGGTGGTGGAAGCGGCCAAGTGGTGGCTGCGGCGGGGGATGGAGAAGGGGAGGGGGAGGGGATAACGGAAGGATGAAAAGAATATGGGGGGAGGGCCAGGGATTTCATCCCTGCCCTCCCCCCAGACCCCCCTCCCAACCCGTATAAGGGGAAAGGTGGCACAGGCGTCCCGCCTGTGCGCACCGGCTGGAAGCCGGTGCCACCAGATTCTAAAAGTAGGGGCGACCCGCTGGGTCGCCCCTTTTTGTATTTTTGCCTATCAAATTTATTGATTAAACTGAGCGGCTAATTCTATCTTATTTATTAGATAATCAAATCGTGGAATTTTATCCCTAATCATTATTTCGGTTATCATCTTATTGATGGCACCCGCACGCTCTTTCTCTTTTACTTCGGCCGACTGATCCGATGGAACCTTCTCATAGTACTCTGGGTCTGGCATTCCGCCTCGACTACCTGACTTCGCAGAGATCAGGTAAGCTTCGATTAACTTACCAGGATGTGAGTATAAGAATTCAGGTCCCCCATTTAGTGAACTTAAATATTGCATAACTTCGCTGGCTGCCCCCTGATCGAATGTATACCGCCTATATATTTCTGGCGCGCCTGCTTTTAAGATAATTAACGTAGTAACTAAAATAGGGTATAAATAGTGATTCTTAGGAGTTGTCATCATTGCTACACTAACCTGAGTAAAACATTGCTCTCGAGCTCGCAGGTTTAATCTTAATAAATCTGATAGAGCATTAAATGTCTTAAAAAAGAATTCTTTATCGTATATGAAATCGCTATGCGTTCTCTCTGCAAAAAAAGCCTCAAAGCCGAAACGATCAAATAGATTCTTCGTGAATGTCGTGGCGTCGATTTTAGGAAGGGAATATTCAAGGTCTATAAATCTACGGAGGTATTCGTTTGTATCGAGGCCTTCACCATAAATAGCTTTGAGACTTACAGATAATTGATTTTTGTCCAACGCCAAGATGAAAATCGCATTCTCAACATTAAATAAATGCTTTATACGCTCTAATAACTCCACGGCAAACGTAGGTCGACACCTATCAATTTCGTCCACAAAAACTATAAGCTGGTCTTTCTTCTCATTCTCTTTAAGAGTAGCTATAGCGTTAGACAACAATTCGCGAAATTGTCGGATTAGGTCTTTCTCTGCGCTATACGCATCCACGGCGTCTTTGATAGTATCAGAGACAAGATCAGCGATAGCTTTTTGTGAAAATTCCTCGAGATCAAGTAAACCTCCAGTTGCAATCTTGCCAGCAACTGGTAAGGCCTTTTTCGCCAAAACTGTTGCGATCTTCTTGGCTTTGTCAAAAAATTTAGAAAAATTTTCATGCTTAAAATCAAAACTTTTTTCCAGGCTATCAAATTCTGAAAGAAAAGCGACTAAGGGATCGGTTGAGAAATCTGTTTCCCAGGCATTAAAGTAAAGACAAGCAAACCCTTGAGATTCAAGATATGCTTTCCAGATTTTTATGAAGGTAGTTTTCCCTGTTCCCCAAGGTGAATCTATTGTTAGTACAAATGGTCCTGTGAGTAAATTGACCAGATTGCTCAAAACCTCAACCGATGGTTTTCGATTAAGCGCATCGAAACGAAAGGGGTCGTCTAATGGGACTTCTAATGGGGAAATTTTGAATTCCATCTTTACTATCCTCTAATTTTTAGCTCCGGTAACTGGCGTTGATGCGGATGTAGTCCTCGGTGAGGTCGCAGGTGTCGTAGTAGTCGGAAAAGGTCCCGTGGTGCAGGTGGATGGTCAGGGTGAAGGCCCCGCTGCGGATGATCTTTTGGGCCCGGGCTTCCGCCGCAGGCCCCAACCCCTGGCCTTTTTGCACCACCAGGGAGTCGCCGTAGGAGATCTCCACCTGGTAGGGTTCGAAGCGGGCCCCGGAGCGGCCCAGGGCCGCCATGACGCGCCCCCAATTGACGTCCGCCCCGGCCATGGCGGTCTTCACCAGGGGGGAGAGGGCCACGGCCCGGGCCGCCTTCAGGGCCTCAGCCGCGGTGGCCGCGCCCCGCACCTCCACCCGGTAAAGGTGCCGGGCTCCCTCGCCGTCGGCCACCACCTGGGAGGCCAAATCCCCCATCACCTGGTGGAGCATCTCTCCCAGGGCGGCCAGGGCGGGCCCTTCCTCCCGGATCGGGGGATTCCCGGCCCGGCCGCTGGCCAGCAGGAGCACGGTGTCGTTGGTGGAGGTGTCGCCATCTACGCTGATGCGGTTGAAACTGAGGGGCAGGGCCCGGCGCAGTATTTTGCGGAGGATGTTAGGAAGGACGGCCGCATCGGTAAACAGGAAGACCAGCAGGGTGGCCATCTCCGGATGAATCATGCCGGCCCCTTTGGCCATACCGGCCAGGGTCACCTGGCGGCCGTCGATCTCCTCCCGCAGCAGGGCGGTCTTGGGACGGGTGTCGGTGGTCAGGATGGCCTCGGCCGCTTCGGGAAACCCCTGGGGGTGAAGCCGATCCGCCAGGCCGGGCAGGGCCCGGGTGATCCTGTCCAGCGGCAGAGGTTGGCCGATAACCCCGGTGGAGGCGGGCAGCACCAGGGATTCCGGGATCTGCAGCAAGTCGGCGGCAATCCTGGCGCTCTCCCGGGCGTCCGCCAGCCCCGCGGGGCCGGTGCAGGCGTTGGCGTTGCCGGCGTTCACCAGGATGGCCTGGGCCTTGCCGGAACTAAGGCGCTCCCGGCTCAGGAGCACCGGGGCCGCCTTGACCAGGTTGGTGGTGAAGACCCCGGCCGCGGCCGCAGGGGCGTCCGCGGCCATCAGGGCCAGGTCCAGGGCGCCGGTCTTCTTGAGGCCGGCCGCGGTGGCGGCAAAGCGGAATCCGGGAATAATCACGGCTCACCTCCCAGGAAAATTTACCACAGGAAAACGGAGAACCAAGAGAAAAAATGAAAACACCGGCGGGACGCCGGCGCCACTGAAGCTTTTAACCCTAAACGGCTCCAAACCCCGGGACCGGGACTCCCTCCCCCCATGTCAGATATGATGCATTTGACATTATTCAATATCAAAGGTGCCAGATTGTCATGTCATCGCTTGGCATCCTGGGATAGGTCACTTTTTTGAACCTCAGACCCTCCTTTGTAAAAATTCTAAAATATTTTAAAAAGCTTTTATTTGAAGAAATTTGTGCTATCATCGGGATGGATGTAAAGGTTTTCGAGGGATAAGTAAGAAATATGCCGTGCACAAATTCTAACAAATTCCGCTTATCATCTATTTTATATTTTTCCCTTGTTTTCTTTTTCTTCTTCTTGGATAGCGGGATGGGGCAATCAGATGAAGGAATATGGCATAGAGGGTTTGTCATGCACAAGGTCCCATGCCAAATTAGCATATACGATATAATTGAAAATAAAATATTGAGCTTTGTTATTTCTACAGATACCCAATTCATTGAAATAAATAATAAAGGGGCTAAAGAAGTGTCTTGGGCAGAAGTTCAGGTTGATGAATTCATTTGGATAATGCCTGAAATAAGCTCTGAATTGAGAGAAGTAAGAAAGATAATTAAATTTAAAGGCAAAGATATTAACATACGCGAGTTTATAAAACAGCTTCAGTAGCTGTATTTGAGCATGGGATTTTAAAAATGTCGTTTAATGAAATAAATTATTACATCGATGAAATTACATTCCTTATACATCACTTAGCGCTTACGATCATTGCGTTTGGCTTACTCTTATATCCTATAAGAGAAATAATAACAATTATTAAGAATATTAACAAAGATAGCAATTGGCAACAAATTAACAAAGTGAGTGAATCTGAGCAGCCAGCCAGCCAAAAAGTGTCAGGAGGTGCTAGCGTGATTAAGTTTGATGTTGGAAAGATTTATGGCCAATTTAAAAAATATCCCACTTGGAAGAAATTTCTTATAGTTGCCTGCATTTTTTTGGCATCTGGAATATTTGGTACCAGAGCCTTCACTCAATCAAAATTCCAAAATGAAATTTTAACTGAAGCTTCTTGGATTTCATTCGATAAAGGACAATATGAAGAGGCTATTAAAAAAGCCGAAAAATGTATAAAAGAATTTGGAGATGATGCTATCGAAAAACAGCAGAAATTAACAAATAATAATATTCCTCTCCCTCCGGAGGGGGAGGATAGTGTAAACATAAGCAAGGAGCGAAGGGAGGAAATTTTCAAGAGGGGTGTTCTTAATGATGTTGCAGCTTGCTGGTTTATAAAGGCAAAATCTTTGGAAGAGCTCAATAAGAATGAAGACGCAAAAAAGGCATATCAAGCGACAGCACAATTTACTTATGCGAGGGTTTGGGACCCTAAGTGGAAAGGTTTTTGGTCACCGTCCAAGAAAGCCCAAAGCATATTAAATCGGTTGCAATGATAAATAATAACCTGGGGGCCACGATGTGCAGCAAGGGATGCCAGCCCCGTTTTTTCTTCTTGAAATCCCGCCCGGGTTCGTATGGCAATTAGGGGACGACCCGATCACAGGCTGGAAGCCTGTGCCACTGTCGCCCCTACTTCCCGCAGCACTTCTTGAATTTCTTGCCGCTGCCGCAGGGACAGGGATCGTTGCGGCCGGTCTTTTTTTGCTGGCGCTGCTGGGGTTGGGGGGCGGCGCCGTCCCCGCCGTGGCTGAAGAACATGGGCTGCTGGGCCGGCTGGGCCTCCTCCGGAAGTTCCTGGTGGGGCTTGACCTGGAGGTGGAAGAGGGTGCCCACCATCTCCTCCTGCATGCGGTGGATCAGGTCCATGAACATGTCATAGCCCTCCCTCTGGTATTCCCGCAAGGGGTCCTGCTGGGCGTAACCCCTGAGACCGATACCGTCCCGCAGGTGGTCCATGGAGAGCAGGTGGTCCTTCCACTGGTTGTCCACGATCTGCAGCATCACCCGCTGTTGCAGCCAGGGGAAGAGGTCCGGCCCGATCTCCTCGCCCCTTTTGGTGAAGCGCCCCTCTACCTGTTCCAGGAGATATTCCCGCAGCTCGCCGTCCAGGTTGGCCAGTGGCGGCCGGAAGCCGAACTGCCGTTGAAAAGAAATACCCAGGCCCTCCAGGTCCCATTCTTCCGGAAGTTTGTTGCCCGTGTATTCCTCCACCATCTCCTCGACGAGCTCCCGGGACATATCCAGGATATCCTCCTGGAGTTCCACTCCGGAAAGGATCTGGCGGCGCTGGGCGTAGATCACCTCCCGCTGCTTGTTCATGACGTCGTCGTATTCCAGGAGATGTTTGCGGATCTCGAAGTTATGGCCTTCCACCCGCTTCTGCGCCTTTTCGATGGCGTTGGAAACCAGGCGGTGCTCGATGGGCTGGCCGTCGTCCATCCCCAGGCGGCCCATGAGGCCCTTGATGCGGTCAGAGCCGAAGATCCGCAGCAGATCGTCTTCCAGGGACATGTAAAATCGGGAGGTGCCCGGGTCGCCCTGGCGGCCGGAGCGCCCCCGCAGCTGGTTGTCGATCCGCCGGGATTCGTGGCGCTCGGTGCCCAGGATATGGAGCCCGCCGGTGGCTATCACCCCTTCCCCCAGGACGATGTCGGTGCCCCGGCCAGCCATGCTGGTGGCAATGGTCACCATGCCCAGTTGGCCGGCATGGGCCACGATCTCCGCCTCTTTTTCATGTTGTTTGGCGTTCAGCACCTCATGCTTGATGCCTTCCCGTTTCAGGAGGCGGCTCAGATGCTCGGATTTCTCGATGGAAGTGGTGCCCACCAGAACCGGCTGGCCCTGTTGGTAACACTCCTTGATCTCTTCCTCCACCGCCCGGAATTTCTCCTCTTCGGTCTTGTAAATGACGTCGGGGTAGTCCAGGCGGATCATCTTTTTATGAGTAGGGATCACCATCACTTCCAGGTTGTAGATCTTTTTGAATTCCTCCGCCTCGGTGTCCGCGGTGCCGGTCATGCCCGCTAATTTCTTGTACATGCGGAAGTAGTTCTGGAAGGTAATGGTCGCGAGGGTCTGGTTTTCATTTTCGATCTTGACCGCTTCCTTGGCCTCCAGGGCCTGGTGCAGGCCGTCGGAGTAGCGGCGGCCGGGCATGAGGCGCCCGGTGAACTCGTCCACGATGATGACCTGGCCTTCTTTGACAATGTAGTCCACGTCCCGCTTAAAGAGGTTATGGGCCTTGAGGGCAGCCTGGAGGTGGTGCAGGGATTCGATATTTCCGGGATCATAGAGATTTTCCAGGCCCACCAGCTTCTCGGCCCTGGCCACCCCTGCTTCGGTAACCAGCACCGAGCGGGCCTTCTCGTCCACGGTGAAGTCCTGGTCCCGCTTGAGCTGCCGGCCCACCCGGTCCAGGACATAGTAGAGCTGGGTGGATTCCTCGGCGGGGCCGGAGATGATCAAGGGAGTGCGGGCCTCGTCAACCAGGATGGAGTCGACTTCGTCCACGATGGCGTAATGGAAAGCCCGCTGGACATAGTCCTCCAGGGAGAACTTCATGTTGTCCCGCAGGTAGTCGAAGCCGAATTCATTATTGGTGCCGTAAGTGATGTCCGCGGCGTAGGCCAGGCGGCGCTGTTCATCGTCCAGGCCATGGATGATGGTGTCCACCCGCAGCCCCAGGAAGCTGTAAATCTCGCCCATCCACCGGGTGTCACGTTTGGCCAGGTAGTCGTTCACCGTGACGATGTGAACCCCTGCGCCGGAGAGGGCGTTGAGGTAGGCGGGCATGGTGGCCACCAGGGTTTTGCCTTCACCGGTTTTCATTTCGGCGATCTTCCCCTGGTGCAGGACGATGCCGCCGATGAGTTGGACGTCGAAGGGGCGCAAGCCCAGGACCCGGGTGGAGGCTTCCCGGGCCGCGGCAAAGGCCTCGGGCAAGAGATCGTCCAGAGGCTCGCCCCGGTCCAGGCGTTCTTTGAACTCCGGAGTCCTGGCCTGCAGATCGGCGTCGGAGAAGGCCCGGTACTCCGGTTCCAGGGCGGTGATGGCGTCCACCAGCGGCGCCAGGCGCTTCAGCTCCCGCTCATTTTTGCTGCCGAAGATTTTTTTAAAGACAAGGTCAATCATATCTCAGGTAGGTTTTTATCCCGGCCCCTTGGCGCCCTGGCGTAAATAATTATAACTCTCGACAAGACGCAAAGAACCCAAATAATGAAATCAGGGCAAGCGATCTCCCGCTGCCCCGCAGATAGATCACCAATCTAAGCCCCCAACTCCAGGAGCATGGGGACTTCGTCGCAGAAATCCGGGTATTTGATGCAGTCTTTACACTCGCTCCAAATATGGGGCGGCAGTTCCTCTTTAGGAAAGATTCGAAAGCCTAATCTTTTGAAGAAATCAGGGCGAGTAGTAAGTGCAAAAATCTTTTTCAAGCCAATAGCTTTGGCTTCTTCCAGGCATTTTTTAACCAAGTCGGAGCCCATGCCCTTTTTTTGAAATTCCGGCAAGACTGCCACGGAGCGAATCTCCCCGAAATCTTCCCAAAATATATGCAGAGCGGCGATGCCAATTATCGGGGACTGATCAGGGCGATAGACGAAGTATTCCCGTACTTGGCTGTAAAGATCAGCTTTAGTCCGGGGCAAAACATCCCGATCGGCGAAGTCATGCAACATCCGCCAGATTTCCGGGACTTCGTGAATTTGCGCTTTGCGTATCATTTTGCCACTAATGGTTACGGAGAGATAGCTGTTAAGATATACTTATTATATTAGGCGGGCACGGAGGCCCGCCCCACCGAGGCCCGCCGCACCGGGAAGCATTCGGCTTTGGTGGGGCGGCCGTCTCTGGCCGCCAGCCATATCCAATAAATTATATCATTATTTCAAAGGTAGAACCATAGATGACCGTCATTGCCAAAGACCGATACGTGGTTCTGGAATACCGCATGCGCCTCGATTCCGGGGAACAGATTCGCGGTAGCGCCGAGGCGCCGGTCTATCTGCAATTCGTGGCCGGCTACGGCGAGGTGCTGCCCGGGCTGGAACGCCGTCTGTGGGGCCTGCGGGAGCAGGAGGCGGTGGAGTTCGTGGTGCCCGCGGCAGAGGCCTTCGGCGCTTATGAGCCGGAAAACATTCAGGCCTGGAGTCGCAAGGTCTTTCCGCCGGACCTGGAATTGCGGGTGGACCAGAAGGTGCTGCCGGCCGATCTGCCCTTTCCGCCGGAATATCCCCTGACCATCAAGGAAGTAAGGGAGGACGCGGTCATCCTGGATATGAACCACCCTTTTGCCGGCCACGATCTGCACTATCAGGTGCGGGTGCTGGAGGTGCGGCCGGCGACCCCGGAGGAATTGGAGCCGCTGCAGCAGTGCAAATCCTGCCGGGAAGAGACGAGTTGCGGGACCTGAGGGGGAGGGTTAATTGAGAGGATAAATCGCGCCAGGCCGGCAAGGCGCCTAAAAAAATAAGGGGTGCGCCTTTTTTTTAGGGCGCCCCCAGGTTTCGCCGCTTCTCAGGACTCGGTCACCGTAATGGCCGCCGAGGGGCAGGCTTCGACGCAGCTCCCACAGCCCAGGCACTCCTCTTTGTTCACCGGGTTCGCCTTGTCTTGCAGTATCTCAAAGACGCCGACCGGGCAGAGGTTGACACACTCTTCGTCACCGCGGCACTTATCCGGGTCGACTTCCACGCGCAAAGCCATTAAACCTCACCGCGCAGGCCGGAAGCGGCTGGCTGTCCTTACTGCGGGTTAGCGGGATTGGGAGGCGCGCCGCTCCCGGCCAAGAAAAGCCGGGCGGGCAGCAACGCCTCCCAGGGCGAGGGCTTGCCGCTGGTACTCCCGGGCGCGCCGCACCAGGCCCGGGGCCCATTGGGGCGATCCCAAGGCGTGGAGGTGGGTGTAAGTGGCCAGGACGTTATTAAGGATGAGGCCTTCCCGCTGCCCTCCCATACCGGTGCCCCGGGTGAGCCGGAAGGCCATGGCGGCCCCGGCTGACGGTTCCGGGGAGATTTGGGAGTAATGGAACTCATGGCCCCGGAGCCGGGCGCCCAAGGGGAAGAAGGGGTTTTCCCGGACCACTTCCAGGGTGGTGTAACCGTGACCCTGGGGTCTTTTTCCCATGACAAAGTCGTAGGGGAACAGCCCCACCATGGGGAATCTTTCTCCCTGGACCTGGATGTTCTCCCCCAGGTACATGAGGCCGCCGCATTCGGCATAGATGGGGAGGCCGGCCAGGGCCGCGGCCTTGACCGCGTGGCGGAAACTGAGGTTTTCGGCCAGACTCCGGGCGTGGGTCTCGGGAAAGCCGCCGCCGATATAGAGGCCGTCGAGTTGGGGAGGCAGGAGAGGATCGTCCAGGGCGCTGATCTCCACCAGTTTGGCGCCTTGACGCTCCAGGGCCTCCAGGTTTTCCGGATAGTAAAATTGAAAGGCGGAGTCCCGGATTACTCCGAGGGTTACCGGCGTTCCGGGGCTGGCCCCAGGAGAGAGGGAGAGGCCAGACCGCCGCGGCAGCGGCGGCGCCTGGGCCGCCAAGCGCCAGAGGCCCTCCAGATCCAGGTAACGTTGGGCCAGTTCCTTGGCGGTGCCGATGGCCTTGATGGCAGTGGCGTGCTCCTGCGGGGGCACCAGGCCCATGTGCCGTTCCGGAAAGACTTCACAATTGAGACGGGGAATAGCCCCCAGCACCGGGAGGCCGCAGTAGCGTTGGATGGTGCTCCGCAGCATCTCTTCATGGCGCGGCCGGGCCACCTGGTTGAGAATCACGCCGCGGAGGGGCACCTGGGGGTCGAAGTGCTGGCAACCCAGCACCAGGGCGGCGGCGGTGCGGGTGGTCATGGTGCAGTCCACCACCAGCACCACCGGAGTAGCCAGAAATTTGGCCAGCTCGGCAGTGCTATAAGTTCCCTGGGCATCCAGGCCGTCGTAAAGACCGCGGTTGCCTTCGATGAGGAGGGCGTCTGCCTGGTCGGCGTGGCGGACCACCATGGCCATAATCTGGTCCCCCTCCATAAGGAAGGGGTCCAGATTGTGGCTGGGGCAACCGGCGGCCAGGGCGTGCCAAGCCGGGTCGATGTAGTCGGGACCCTTCTTGAAGGGCACCAGGCGCCGTCCCTGGTCGCGCCAGGCGGCCAGGAGCCCCAAGGTCAACGTGGTTTTGCCCGCCCCACCCCGAAGGGCAGCCAGCAACAGGCGGGGGCAGTTCATCAATCTCTCTTTGCCGCGCCTTCTTCGTGGGGGATCTCGATGAAGCTCCCGCCGAAGTAAGTGTAAACGCAGCGAGCGTTGTCGATCAGGTCCTTGATGGCGAACTTCACCATGGTCTTGTCCTGGTCAGGATGGGCTTTGAGCACGGCCTTCTGCAGGTCCATGGCCTTGAGCTGCTTCTTGCCCTGGGCCGTTTTGACCAGGTCGTAGATGAATTCCACCAACTCTGCTTTGGATAGTGCCATTTATCCCACCTGCCTAGAATTTAAAATGCATCGACGTCCGATAGGTATCATAAGCCCAGCGGTAGTCGTCGATGTGCTGGAAGGTGAAGGGAATGTCGCAAACCTCGAAGAACTTCTCCCAACCGATGCGCTCCACCCATTCGCCGACGCGTTCCCACTTATTGGCGCCTTCGGCGTACTTGTTGATGATCTTGCGGACCGCCTGCACCACTTCCGGCCAGCGGGGCGGGTTGTTGGGCAGATAGGGCACCGCCAGTTTGGAGAACATGGGCGGGGTCTTGGAGTTGGAGACCTTGCCGCCCACCAGCAGGGCGACGCCGCCTTTCTGGGCGTCGAACACCGGCAAGGCCGGGCACATGGTGTAGCAGTTGCCGCAATACATGCAGCGCTCTTCGTTGATGACTACGCTCTTCAAGGTCTTGTCCGGATGGGGCCGGATGGCCCCGGTGGGACAAGCGGCGATGGTGGTGGGAATTTCGCACAAATGGCGCAGCCTCTCGTGATTCACCTTGGGCGGGGTGCGGTGGATGCCCAGGATGGCGATGTCGGAGCAGTGCACCGCGCCGCACATGTTTAGGCAGCAGGCCAGGGCGATGCGCACCTGGGCCGGCAGCTTGTGGCTCCCGAAATATTCGAACAGATCATCCATCACTGCCTTGACGATGCCTGAGGCGTCGATGGCCGGGGTATGACAATGGACCCAGCCCTGGGTATGGACGATGTTGCTCAGCGAGTGGCCGGTGGCGCCGATGGGCACGCCGAGCTTTTTGCAAGCGTCCTTGACGCCGGCGATCTTGCTCTGATCGGTGAGCAGAAACTCGACGTTGTTCCGGCTGGTGAAGCGCAGATAGCCGTCGCAGAATTTGTCGGCAACGTCGCACAGTTCTTTGACGAAGTCGGTGGTTACCAGCCGGGGAGACCCGCCCCGGACGGAATAGACCTTGGCCCCGGATTCGGATACGTGCACCAGCACCCCCGGTTCCAGGATCTCGTGATATTTCCACTTGCCGTAGTTCTCTTTGATAACGGGAGGCAAGAATTTGTCAAATTTCGGCGGTCCAATATCAGTAATACGCTCAGCCATTGTCTTCATTCCTCCTTATCTAATCGCCCCTGAGTCAGCTAAGGGACTTGAACGGGCGATGACCTTAAAGCTTGATGTATTTGCGGCCCTTGGCCTCGGCCTCGAAATCTTCCGCATGCCAGAAGAAGAAGGGGTTGGCCCGAGGGGTCCGGATGGTCTGCCGGGGCGGTTCCAGGCCCACGGACTGGAAGAAATTCCGCATGCCCAGGCGCAGCATCAACTCACCGGTGCGCTCCCGGTTCTTGCCATGTTCCGCCCACCATTCATGGATCTTGCCCACCAGGTCCATGAATTCGTCATAGGGCGCCTCCATGGGCATGAAGGGCACGATAACCCAGCTCATCTGGGCGCCTTCCAGGATGGGGGCGTGGGAGCCCAGGAGCAGGGTGGCGCCGGTTTCGGTGCCGATCCGCAGGGCCTGGGGCATCAGGCTGATGCAGTGCATGCAATGGTTGCAGTTCTTGTTGTCGATGGCCAGCTTCTTGCCGTCATAGCTCATGCAGATAGTCGGGCAGAGGTCGGTGACGTCGGCCTTGATATCCAGCCTGGCATAAGGAGTGCCGCCGGCCCGGGGTTTCAGTTCGCCGGCCGCATAAGCCGCCACCGCAGCCTGATCGATGCGGATGTCGTCCTTCCAGACGCCGATGACGCTCATATCGGCCCGGGCCACCGCGGCCACGCAGTCGTTGGGGCAGCCGGAGCATTTGATCTTGAACTTATAGGGGAAGGAGGGGCGGTGCATATCGAACTGGAAGTTCTGGGTAACCTGGTAGCACAGGTCCATGGTGTCATAGCAGGAGTATTCGCACCGGGCCTGGCCCACGCAGCAACTGGGGGTGCGCATGGCGGAGCCGGAGCCCCCCAGGTCCCAGCCCTTGGCGGTAAGTTCGGCGAAGGTGGGCTCCAATTCGTCGGTCGTGGTACCCAGGAAGATCAGGTCACCGGTGGAACCGTGCACGTTCAGGACGCCGGAGCCGTGGCGATCCCAAATGTCACACAGCTCCCGCAGGGCCTGGGTGGTGTAGAACCAGCCTGAGGGCTGGTTGATCCGAATGGTATGGAAGTGCTCCACACCGGGGAATTCGTTCGGCAGGTCGGAATAACGGCCGATGATGCCGGAGCCGTAACCCAGGACGCCCACGATGCCGCCGTGCTTCCAATGGGTGATCTTGTCTTTATAGGAGCGCTCCAACTGCCGTAGTAAATCCCGGGTTGCCGGCTTTTTGGCGGCCCCCCGCTTCAGGTCCTTGACGAAGCTGGGCCAAGGTCCGGTTTCGAGTTGATCCAACAACGGGGTATCGGACATGAACCTCTCCTCCCTCTTGTAATGGTCCCCTCAGGGCTTATTCTTTTTTTCACAAAATCATTCCTATCTCATAACATCGCAAGGCATTTGTCAACTAAAAAATTGGAGCTTAAGAGGCCTCCAGGAATTGCAGCGGTCCCAGTTCCTGCAAGGCCTCAGCGTACCGGGCCGCCGGCCCCATCACCAGGATGACCAGGGACTCGGGGTGCAGATGCTCCTGCGCCGACTGGGCCGCGGTCTTCAGGGAAACGCCGCGAATCTGGTCACAATAACCCTGCAGGTAATCCCGGCCCAGGTCGAAGAGATCGATGGACAGCAGTTGGCGGCTGATGCCCCCGGGGTTCTCCAGGCCCAGGGGGAAATGACCCACGTAATAACTCTGGGCCTCCTCCAGTTCCTGGGAAGTGAGCCCCTGTTGGCTTAAGTCCCGGAGCACCCGGCCGATTTCCTGCACCACCGCGGCGGTGTTGGCCGCCGGGGTGAAGGTGGAGATGATAAAGGGACCCGGGGCCCGGCGAAAGGAGAAGCTGCTGCGGATGCCGTAGGTGAAACCCAGATCCGAGCGGATGCGGGTCATGAGGCGGGAGGAGAAGCCGCCCTCCCCCAGGATGTAGTTCACCAGCTTCAGGGGGAAGTAATCCGGGTGGGAGCGGGGCAGTCCCAGGTGCCCAACCCGAATCTCACTTTGGGTCAAATCGGGGCGGTCCAGGAGATAGATGCCGGGGGAGCAGACCTTATCAGGCGTCGCAGTGAAGGCCCGGCTGGCGGGGCCGCCGCCGCTCCAGGAGCCCCAGAGGCGCCCGGCTTCCCGAACCAGGGTGGCGAATTCCACCATGCCCACCGCCACCAGGGTGGCGGTTCCGGGAGTGAACTCCCGCTGATAAAAACCTTGCAGGTCAGCGAGCGAGAGGGCGTCCAGGGTCCTCAGGTCGCCCGGCGCCGGGTGGCCGTAGGGAGAATCGCCGAAGAACAGGCGCAGGTAACGCAGACTGGCCATCTCCCGGGGATCCTGCAACTGTTGCACCAGCTCCGCGCGGCGGCGCTCCCGGATCAACAGGAACTCATCCTCCGGAAAGGCCGGGGTCTGGACGATCTCCGCCAGGGTGGCCAGATGTTCCTCAAAATCCTCGGCCAGGCCCTCAAGAGAGATCAGGGTGGCGTCAAAGCCGGAGCGGCCCGAGAGGGAAGCTCCCCGGGCTTCAATATCCTGGGCCAGTTGCAACTGGCTGCGGCCGGAAGAGCCCAGGGTGAGGAGCTCCGCGGCCCAGTCGGCCACCCCGGCCTTGCCCGGCGGGTCGGTCTCGGAGCCCCGCTTGGCCATGAAGGTGAGACTCAGCCAGGGCGCCCGGGCGTACTCCACCCCCAGGAGGTTCATGCCGTTGGGCAGGGTAGCCTGGTGGATTTCGGGGATATAGTTTGGCATAGTAGCGTCCTTTTAGTGAGCAGTGAGCAGTGAGCAGTGAGCAGTTAAAGACGAGTGATCAGTGGCCAGTGGTCAGTGGCCAGTTTTTAGGTGGAAATAGCCCACCATTATTAAGCCATCAATCGTACTAACTACAATAACCACTTCTCATTGGTTTATCTTTCTTATATTTTGAATCTGCTTTCAGTTGGTCCTTATAGATACAGTCTTATAGGGCGGCCTATGGCCGCCGACACGGCGGGCCCGGCCCGCCCTAGGGTTGGTCTTTTTCTGCTCACGCCAACGGCCCCAAAGAGGCGCTCTCTTCCGGGGAGACCGGCTGCAGGGTGACCACGGTGCGGTTGTCGGAGCGCAGATAGGTCTGGGCCACGCGCAGGATGTCCGCCTCGCTGACCGCCTCGAAGGAGGCCAGGATGCGGTTGGCTCGGGAGGCGTCGCCGGTCTTCAGATGAAAGAGCCCCGCCAGCAGGCCCCGGAAGAAGTTGTGAGCCAGGCTTTTAACCATTTGGGACCGCAGCAATTTCTTGGCCCGGGCCAACTCCAGGGATTCCACTCCGTCTCGGCGCAGACGCTCCAGGGACTGCCAGATCTCCTCTTCCAGAGCCGGCAGGGGGGTGCCCGGAGCGGCCACCGCCACCACCACCATGAGGTCGGGATCCTGGGCCGAAAAGGGCAGGGGGGCCAGCTCCACTTCAAGGGAGGCGGCCTTGCCGGGGCGGACAAACTCCTGGTGAAAGCGGGAGGCCTTGCCGCCGGTGAGGATGATGGACAAGAGCTGCAAGGGATAATGGTCCGGATGCCCCATGTCCACCACATGGTAGCCGGCCAGCAGGGCCTCCACCTGGGAAACCTTCTTCACCACGGCGCGGCGTTCGCCCCGCTGGGGCGGCTCGGTGAAGGGGTGGCGCGGCGGCGCCCCGGGGTTGGGGATGGCCCCGAAGTGGCGGGCCACCAGGTCCCGGGCCTGCCCGGGGTCGGCGTCCCCGGCGATGACCACCGTCAGCTTGCCCGGGTGGTAATGGCTGCGGTAGTAGGCCAGGCAATCCTTCAGGCTCAGGTGGCGCAAATCCTGGTCCCAGCCGATCACCGGCCACTGGTAGGGGTGCTGGGTGTAGGCGGTGGCGAACAGCTCCTCCTCCACCAGGCCCAGGGGACTGTCCACGCTCCGCAGTTTGCGCTCGCTGATCACTACCTGCAACTCCGGGGCGAAGGTGTCGTTATCCAGCTTCAGGTGCAACAGGCGATCGGCCTCCAACTCGAGCCCCAGCTCCAGGTGCTCGGAGGGCAGGTTTTCGAAGTAGGAGGTGTGATCCCGGGTGGTGAAGGCGTTGATCTCGCCGCCCCTGGACTGGAGGATGCGGGAGAACTCTTCGGGCCCCCGGGTCTCGGTGCCCCGGAACATCAGGTGCTCGAAGAGGTGGGAGATGCCGGTGATTCCCGGCAATTCGTTCCGGGAGCCCACTTGATAATGGAGCTGCAGGGAGACGATGGGGAGACTTCTGTCGGGCAAGACCAGGAGGGTGAGGCCATTATCCAGGGTGTGCTGCACCATGTCGATTCCCGGCTGCCAGGCCGCCGGCGCGAACTTGGGGGATGGGGTCACGGGTTCCTCCTGCCGATTTTTCGGGTTACCCACCTTAAGCTTGAATAGCGCTTGGATGGATTGGTGTTTCAGATGTTATGGTTCCAAAGCAAATTGAGACCTCTGCGAAAGTCTGCTCAACTGTCATTCTGAGGGAGCGAAGCGACCGAAGAATCTCGTAGTTACTTATAAATGCGAGATCCTTCGCTTCGCTCAGGATGACAAAAGGACTTTTCGCAGAGGGGTTCTCAAGTTGCAATCTCGTTTCCAAGTTTCGATCTGCTCCATCTGGTTCCCAAGTTAAACTTGGGAACCAGATTTGGAAGAGAACCGCAAGACCCCTCTCAGGGAACCGGGCGAGGGGGTGGATAGCCGCTCCAGTGGCGCAGCAGGTCCTCATCCACTTCTATGCTTATCGGCGTCATTTGGGCAATGGGAATGGTCTTGGGGGACTCGCCTTGGAGGACCCGCCGAGCCAGGGCGGCGGTTTCCGCCCCCAGGCGGCGGTAGTCCAGGGCCAGCCACAATAATGCCCCCCGGTGCGGTCCTTCGGGATAGCCGCTCACCACCATGACCTTGAGGCGGCGGCCCCAGTCCAGCAGCAGGGGGGCGTAGCGGGCGGCGCTGGCCGCGGGGGGGAGATAGATCACCCGGGCGCCCCGGGCCAGGAGGCGTTCCAGTTGGGGACCATCCGTGGCCGCGGCGCGGCTTTCCTCGATCAAAGGTTTGATCCCCAACCTGGGAGCTAATTGGCCAAATTCCCGGGCCAGGTCCGCCGCCACCCCGTCGGTGGGATCGTACAACAGACCCCAAGGGGCGCTCCCCAGGAGGCCGGAGCCCTCTTTCAAGGCTGCTTCCAGGGGGGGCGGCGAGGCGATGCCGGTGACGTTCTCCTGATGATCTTCGGGGTGCTCCGCCGCATAGGCGGCGTTGGTGAAATAGGGATTGGCCACCAGGGCGAAGACCACCGGGGTGCTCTTCTCCAGCGGCGCCACCTGCAGCAAGGCCGGGGTGCCCAGGACCACCAGCAGCCGGGGCCGGAGCTGCCGCGCCCGCTCCAGTTGCTCCCGGATTTCCCGCTCGGCGGCCGGGGCGCACACCACTTGCAAGGGGAGGTCCTTCAGGTTTTCTTGCAGGCCCGCAATGGCCTGACGCATCCGGGGCGAATCCGGGGAGCAAAAGATGACGAGGGGAGCCTGCCGGGAAGGGCCGCAGCCCCAGGCGACCAGCCCCAGGGCCAGGAAAAGGAGCAGGAGCTTGCGGTTTTGGGGTTGCGGTTTTGGGTATTTGCATCTCTGGGTTGGAATGGCAAACATTATCGAACCGATACCGGTTAATCGGTGCGCCTTATCGCGGGTGATCTCGTTCCCAAGTTAAACTTGGGAACGAGATTGCAAAGAAAACCCGAAACTCGAAACTTAAATCGCCTCTCAATCGATGATTTTTCCAATCCGGTCCCAGCGCACCTGGAATTGTCGAGTGTCCCAGGAGAGGTGGTGGATCAGCCCGTTCAGTCCTCCCAGGAAGCTCAGGAGGAATTTTGGTTCCCCGGGAGGCCCCTTCCAGGAGAAATAGATGATCGTGGCCTTACCCTTGAGGGCGTCCAGGTTCACGAAACCCCAAAAACGGCTGTCGAAGCTGCGGTCCCGGTTATCGCCCATGCAGAAATAGCAGTGCGGCGGGACCACCACCGGGCCGTAATTATCCCGGGGCGCCTGATCGGCCGGGATAAATTCCTCAGGTTGGGTGCGGTCTTTGAAGATTGCCTGGGGTATTTTGAATTCCTGGTCGTTAATGAAAACTTTTTTATTGATAACCTGCAGCTTATCCCCGGGCAGGCCGATGACCCTCTTGATATAGTCTTTGGGTTCGATATAGGCCGGGTTATCGCGGTAGATACTGGTTGGCGGTTGATTGATATAGTCTTTGCTGGGATCCAGGGTGAAGATGAAGACCACCACGTCGCCCCGCTTGGGGGTGCCCAGGGGGACCATTACCCGGTTGGTGAAAGGATTGCGGATGCCGTAGCTTAATCTGTTTACCAGGAGGTAGTCCCCGATCAGCAGGGTGTTCTCCATGGACCCGGAGGGAATGGAAAAGGCCTCGAAAAGAAAGGCCCGGATGATCAGGGCCAGGATAATGGCGATGCCCAAGGCCTCGCCATACTCTCGGAAGATGGATTTTTCCGAGGCACGCGGGCGCGGGGCGGATTGCTGAAGTTTGGCGGACAACGTTTTTATTTTCCTCGGATAATGTTAGTGGGCCAGCGGCTCCGGGCCGCGCTCGGATCCCTTAATCCATGGGGCTGAATTGATCCTGGGGGGCGCCGCACAAGGGGCAGACCCACTCCGGGGGAAGTTTTGCAAATGGGGTGCCGGCAGGGACGCCGTTGTCCGGGTCACCCTGGGCGGGATCGTAAACATAACCGCAAATCTGACACTGATATTTCTGCATGGTGGACTCCTTTCTCAGGGGGTTGCGACCCGGTTGAGTCTCCGGATCAAGGCCGGTGCGGCCGCGAAGGACTCGAGATGATGGGCCGCCTGGAGACGGGGGTTGCGGAAGGCCACCAGGGGCACCCCGGCATTGGCGGCAAAGTCCTGGTCCACCTCAGAGTCCCCGATATAGATGGCCTCCCGGGCCTGAAGACCGAAGTGGCCCAGGATGCGTTCAAAGGATTCCGGATGCGGTTTGGGGCGGGAGACGTCCTGGGCCGAAATCACCAGGTCAAAGCCCTCCGTCAAGCCGTGATAGTGCAGCACCGCCTGGGTGGTGGTGGTGCGATTGGTGGCCAGGGCCGTGAAACAGGCGGGGCGCAAAAAGTCCAGGAATTCCCGGAGGTGCGGCTCTTCCACCATCATCGGAATAAAGGGCTGGTAATCGAAGTTGCGGGCAAAATCGAAGACCGCCTCCAGGCGGGGATAGCCCTGGAAGAGATACCCCAGGGATTCCTGGACGGTATGGCTGTGGACATAATCCTCGGCCTGGGAGCTTAAGCGCGGGCGCTCAAAACGGGCCAGAATGGTATTATAAAAGGCGATGTTGGCCTGCCGGGAGTCGAACAAGACCCCATCGCAATCAAAGGCTACCAGCTTGATCAAACCACGTGTCCCGGAATAGATAGAAATGCAGGCGTCCCCACCTGCGGCGGGGGAGGAAACCCTGCTCAGAATCAGGATTTAACTCATGATAGGTTAATTTGAAATCTCCGGGTTGTCAATAGCCCAGCCGCCGGAACCGGACCTGGTAAGGATGCCGGCAGGCTGCCCAGGCCGGGTAGCATAGGCGTCCCGCCTGGGTAAAGTTAATTTGTGAGTGTAGTTCACAGGGGCCGGAGGCCCATGCTACCAAATACAGGTAGCCTAGGCGTCCCGCCGGGGTATTTTCCGGAGTGCGCTCCCCTTAAAAAAGAGCTTTTCCCTTGATTTTCAGTGGGGTTTTTCCCAGAATGCAGGAATGCCTACTACTTCCGTAAGCTCGCGCCTTTCGGCCCTGAGAAACCTGCTGCCGTCCCACGAGGTGGACGCCCTCCTGGTCTGGGGCCCGGAGAACCGCCGTTATCTCAGCGGCTTCAGCGGGGAGGATCCCGATTGGGGATTGCTCCTCATCACCCAGGCCGCGGCGTTGCTCATCACCGATTGCCGCTACCAAATTTGGGCCCAGCGGGAAGCCGCGGCCTTTCGGATTGAGATTTACCGGCAAAACCTGGGCGACCACCTGGTAGAGCTCCTTAAAGAGTTGGGGGTGCGCCGCCTGGGCTTTGAGGCGGCCCACCTTAGCTACCGGCAGTATCAACGGCTGAGCGCCACCGCGGCCGCGCAGGGCCTCCGGGTGGAGTGGGAGCCCCTGGAAGGGTTGGTGGAAGAACTGCGGGAAACCAAGTCGCCGGATGAATTAGCGGCTATGCGCCGGGCTCTGGAACTGAGCGAGTTGGTCCTGCGCCGGGTGGCCGCGGCGCTGGCCCCGGGGAAGACAGAGCGCCAGGTGGCCTGGGAGATTGAAAAGGGTCTGCGAGAGGGGGGGGCGGAGGCCCTGGCCTTTCCCCCCATCGTGGCCGCGGGAACCAACAGCGCCTGCCCCCACCACCAGCCGGGTGACCGGGTCATCGAGGCCGGGGAACCCATTATCATCGATATGGGCGCCCGGCTGCACGGTTACTGCGCGGATATCACCCGCACTTATCTCCTGGGACCTCCGGATGGGCGGTTTAAGGAGATTTACACCCTGGTGCGCCAGGCCCAGGCCCGGGCGGAGACGGGGCTCCGGGCCGGGATGGACAGCCTGGCGGGAGACGCCCTGGCCCGGGAGGTGATCGCCGCGGCGGGCTACGGCGAGGCCTTCGGCCATTCCCTGGGCCACGGGGTGGGCCTGGGGGTGCATGAAAACCCCTCCCTGAACCCGAACCCGGAGCGCCGCACCATACTCAAGTCCGGCAGCGTCTTAACCGTGGAGCCGGGCATCTACCTGGCGGATTGGGGCGGGGTGCGCCTGGAGAATATGGTGTGGTTGCAGCCGCAGGGGGCTGAGGTCTTGAACCATTATCAGGAGTTTTATAGATGGTGAGGGGGGGGGTCCCCGGCCCCTTAAAAGGTGAAGCGGCTGATGAGGTAATCTGCAATGAGTGGGTTTGCATTGCGACTGGTAAATAATTTGATAATCTGGAAAGGGCGGACGGAGTTTATGTAGAACCGCCGCCCCCGGCGGTTCTAGCCTTTATGCAGGCGCCGCCGGGGGCGGCGGCGCTACACATTCTCCGCCCCTTCCACCCATCCCCGCCACAACCAGGGATAATCGTCTAACTCCCTAACCAGACCCTGATCCGATCTGGTTCCCAAGTTTAACTTGGGAACCAGATCGTCAGCAATGATGACCTAACCCTCTTCGTTGACATTTCCGGGGATTCTGGTAATTTTGGCCCCACATGGAACCCGGCAGCATTGTGGAATTTTTCGAGGAAAAGCGCATCCTTTGCGGCGTGGTCTTGGAGCTCAAAGGGGAGCGCCTGCATGTCCTGAGCCAGAACGGCCGGGAACTTACCCTGCCCCCCAAGCGCCTCTTGCACGCCGGGCCCTCTCTGCCCCTGAACCGATTAATCCGCCAGGATTTGCTGAAGCGCCTGGAAGAGGCCGCCGGGAGGCGGGAAGTCCTGAAGGCCGCCATTAATCTGGAGGAGCTTTGGGAGCTGCTGGCCCCGGAGAACCATCCCGCCACCGTGACGGAGTTGGCCGAGCTCTGGTTCGGCCGCGCCTCCCCGGATGAAGTGGCGGCCACCGGGAGAAGGCTGCGGGAAGATCGGCTCCTCTTCAAGCTCCGAGACGAGCAGGTCGAGGCCAACCCGCCGGAGCTGGTAGCCCAACTGCGGCAGCAACAAGAAAGGGAAAAGGCTCGGCGGGGGCAACTGGCGGAGGTGGGCGCCTGGCTGCAGGCGGTCTGGGAGGGGCGCGAGCTTACCAGGCAATATCCCTGGCGGGAAGAGGTGGTGGCGCTGCTGCGTGGGATGGCGGTTAGCGGAGCTGAGGCCCCGGACTATGACCAGGGCAAGGCTTATCTGGACCAGGCCGGCCTGAGCGCCGGTGCGGCCCCTTTTCGGCTGCTGGTGCGCCTGGGAGTCTTTCATGAAGATGAAGACCTGGAATTGCACCGCCTGGAAGCGCCAGTCCAGTTTTCCGCGGCGGCCCTGGCTCAGTGCCGGCAACTGGCCAGCTCGCCTCCTGCCCCGGACCCATACGCGGCCCGGCGCCGGGACCTGAGCCACCTGGCGCTGATCACCATCGACGGGGAGCACACCCGGGATTTCGATGACGCCCTCAGCCTGGAAGAGCTCCCGGAGGGCTGGCGTCTCGGCATCCACATTTCCGATGTCTCCACCGTGGTCCAACCCGGCGCCCCCCTGGATCGGGAAGCCGGGGAACGGGGCAGTTCCATTTATTTGCCGGAACGGCGCCTGCCCATGCTGCCGGAGGAGATTTCCGAAAATCTGTTGAGCCTCCTGGCCCACCGCCAGCGCCGGGCCCTGAGTTTCATGGTGACCCTCAGCCCGGAGGCGGAGGTCCTGGACTGGGCCATCGAACCCAGTCTCATCAAGGTGAGCCGCAGGCTGACTTACCACGAGGTGGAGGCCCTGATTCAACAGGAGCGAACCCTGGCGATTCTCTCCCGGTTGACCGGGAGGCTCAAGGAGGAGCGCCTGGCCCAGGGCGGCTACGAGCTGCAACTGCCTGAGGTTTGGGTGATTTTCGGCCCCCAGGGGGAGTTGCAGGTGTCGGTGGAGGACCAGGAGACTTCCAGCCGCCAATTAGTGGCGGAGGCCATGGTGCTGGCCAATTCCCTGGCGGCGCGCTTTCTGGCCGACCGGGGCATCCCCGCGATCTATCGCAGTCAGCCCGCGCCCCGGGAACCTATTCAGCCCAAGGAGCACAAGGGTCTGTTGGAATTATGGCGGGACCGGCGCAGTCTCAGCCGGGTGGTGATGGGCGTTTCGCCCCTGCCCCACTGGGGTTTGGGGTTGAGCTGCTATACCCTGGCCACTTCCCCTATCCGCCGCTACCTGGACCTCTTGATCCACCGCCAGCTCCTGGCGGCCCTGAGCGACAGCCCGCCCCCTTATGGCCGCCAGGACCTGGAGCAAATCCTGCCGACGCTGGAGCCGGCCATGCGCCGGGGTGGAAGGCTTAAGGCCCGGCGGCTGCGCTATTGGCTGCTGAAGTACCTGGCGGCCCGGCTGGGACAGAAGAAGGAGGCCCTGGTGCTGGAGTCCCTGCCCCACCGTTACCGCCTCATCTTCCCCGACCTCTTGCTGGAGCTGTTTATGGCGGCACCCGCCGGTCCGAGGCTCTCCCCCGGGGAAACCGTCCTGGTGCGGCTGGACCGGGTTTCACCCCGGGAGGACCAGATCAAGGTGTCGCTGGCCTAAAGAGCCGGCAGTATAAATCCGGTGGGATACGTCTGTTTTGGCCGGGAGTTTCTCTGCAATTACCCCGTCCGCCGTCCCCTTACAACTCCAGGCTTACCCGTCTGGTATTGCTGTCCGGATCGCGCTTGATGGTGAACCCCAGCTTTTTCACCATTTCCAGCATGGGTTGGTTTTCGGCCAGGACTTCCCCCCACAGGTGCTTTACCCCAGTTTCCCGGGCAACTTCAATGACGCGCTCGATTAACTTCTGCCCCAAGCCCAAGCCCTGCCAGGGGTCGGCTACCAGGACGGCAAATTCGGCGGCGTCGCGCTCCGAAATCCTCACCAACCGGCCGCCGCCCATCATGACTTCCGGTCCCGGCGGTTGGCCGAAGGCCCCGATGCCGATCTCCCGGTCATAATCGTTCTGAGTGAAGCGGATCAGCATTTGGTGGGTCCACTTCTTGATCACGCGGAAATGACGGTAATAGAGGGTCTCGTCTGAACAGCTGGCAAGCATTTCGGCCATCAGAGGCTCATCCTCGGGTCGCATGGGACGGAGCAGCACGGGGGTGCCGTCTTTAAGGAGCCAATCGCTTTCAAACTCGTTCGGATAGGGACTGATGATGAGATGGCGAGGGGCCTGGACGCTGCTGGGTTCGATGGCGATGCGGGCGTCTACAGCCACAGGTTGCCCGCCGGCAATGAGTAAGGGGTTAATATCCAATTCCACGATCTCCGGAAAGTCCGTCACTAACTGGGAGAGCCGCACCAGGATTTCCTCTATCCGGGCCAGGTTGGCGGCCGGGATATTGCGAAAACCCCGGAGCAGGCTAAACACCTTGGTTCTCTCCATGAGACGCCGAGCCAGCAGCAGGTTCAAAGGCGGCAGGTCCACCGCAGTGTCGCGGAACGCCTCGGTGAGCACCCCGCCCAACCCGAACAGGATTATGGGGCCGAAGTCCGGATCACGTTTGCTGCCGAGGATCAGTTCCAAATCGGCTGGTTGCACCTGGGTTTGCACCGTCACCCCAAAGAGTTTCGCTCCCGGTTTTTTGGTCCGCACCGCCTCGGCAATTTCCTCAAAGGCCGCAATTACGTCGGCTTCGGTATGCAGATGGGCCCGCACCCCATTGATATCGGATTTATGGGAGATATCCGGGGAGTTGACCTTGACCACCACCGGGAAGCCGATAGCTTTGGCGGCCTTGGCCGCGGCCGCGGCCGAAGAGGCCGCCTCCGTGTGGTTCACAGGGATACCGTAGGCCGACAGGATGGCCTTGGATTCGATCTCGGTAAGAATCTTCGCTCCCCGCTTGAAATGCTCCTCGATGAAAGCCCTGACCTGTTTGGTGTTGACCTTGAGGTCATAGGGCATATGGGGTGGAGTCTCCTGGAGGAGTTCCAGGTTCCGGGAATAGGAATACATCTCCATGAAAGTATCCACCGCTTCTTCAGGGGTGGAGAAGGTGGGAATCCCGGCTTCATTGAGAAGGCGTATCCCTGCGGCCACGTGCTTGCTGCCCATCCAGACCGCGATCAAAGGTTTGGCCCAACTGGTGACTCCCTTTGCCAGGGCCTGGGCTACCTCGGTGGGATCGGTCATGGCCTGGGGCGACAGGATGACCACCAGTCCGCGGATTTCCGGCGCCTCCAGGCAAACTTTCACGGCTTGCAGGTAGTGTTCCGGCCGCGCGTCTCCCAGGACATCAATAGGGTTGGCATGGCTCCACATGGGCGGCAAAAACTCGTTCAGCCTCCGGACGGTGGCGGGACTCAGGAAGGCCGGTTCCCTGTTCCACTTGCTGAAGGCGTCCACCGCCATCACCCCAGGACCGCCGGCGTTGGTGATGATGGCCAAGTCCTGGCCGGTGGGGCGTTGCATCTTGCCCAGGGCGGCGGCGCAGCCAAAGAGCTGGGAAATGGTGTCCACCCGGATGATGCCGGCCCGCCGGAAGGCGGCATTGTAAGTCGAATCTTGCCCGGCCATGGCCCCGGTGTGGGAGGCTGCCGCCTTGGCGGCCGCCTGACTTCGGCCGGATTTAACCACAATGATGGGTTTGACCCGGGAGACGGAGCGCGCGGCGCTCATAAATTTGCGGTGGCGGGTCATATTTTCCATGTAAATAATGATACTTTTGGCCTGCTCGTCATTACCCAGATAGTCGATCATGTCGGCAAAATCGATGTCGGCCATAGAGCCGATACTCACGAAGTGGCTGAAGCCGATTTTTTCCGTGGCGGCCCAGTCCAGGATGGCGCTGCAGATGGCCCCGCTCTGGGATAGTAAAGCCAGGCTGCCGGGGGCGGCGGAGAGGGCCGCAAAGCTCGCGTTTAGCCGGTGGGGCGGGCAGAGGATTCCCAGGCAATTCGGCCCCAAGTAACGGACCCCGCTGCGCTCCGCCTCCGCCTTAATGGCCAGCTCCAGATCTTTGCCCTCCGGCCCCGTTTCCTTGCCGCCCGCCGAAATAATGATGGCTCCGGGCACTTGGGTTTGCCCGCACTCTTTGATGATTTCCGGAACTCCTTTGATCGGCACGGCAATGATGGCCAGGTCGATGGGAGCCTGCACCGCGGTGAGGGAGGGATAGGCCTGCAGCCCCATAATTTGTTCATATTTAGGGTTGATGGGATAAATATTCCCCTGGAACCCATCTTTCCTGAGATTATTCAGTAGGTTGAAACCGATGGTCTGTTCCTTGGAACTGGCCCCGATGACCGCGACGGCCTGTGGCTTGAAGAAGTAATCTAGCAGGTGGTCTCGCATCTTTTTCCCCTGGCTGCATTAGTCTGCGAAATTCGCCAAAATTTTATCCCAAGCCATTCAAAAGGGGACGGCAAGCTGTGCCTCTGCCGCGCACCAGAGGCTCTAAATTTCCACCAGATGATGCCGAAAGCCAAAGAGGGAAAGCTCGGCGTTGTTGCGCAGGTGGAGTTTGCGTAGCAGCCGCAGGCGGTAGGTGTGAACCGTGTTGGGGCTGAGGTGGTAAGCCTCGGCGATCTCCCGGACCGTGCGCCCCAGCGCCAATTGCCGCGAGATTTGAATTTCGCGAGTGGATAAGATGTCCAAGGGACCGCGGCTGTGCGGGCCGGCGGCCTGATGCCGCGCCAGGAACTCGGCCGCGGCATCGCTGAGATAGCAGCCGCCGGCAAAGACCTGGCGAATGGCCTCCACCAGTTGTTCCGGGGCGGAGCGTTTGCTGAGATAGCCGTTGGCCCCGGCGCCGATGGCCCGCACCACGTATTGCTCCTCTTCATGCATGGTGAGGATGAGGATCGGCAGTTTTGGATAGATGCGCCTCAGGTTGCCGACGGCCTCCAGGCCATCCAGGTTAGGTATGGAAATATCGATCACCACCACATCCGGCATGGTTTGCCGGACCTGCTGGATGGCTTCCCGGCCGTCGGCCGCCTCGCCCACCACCCCGAGGTCACCGGAATCCTCGATAATGCGAGCCAGGGCGGCCCGGACCAGACTGTGATCGTCGGCCAGCAAAACTCTGATCATGGTAAGGCAACTTGGAGCTCAACCGGAGGCAGCCGGAAACAGACGCGGGCTCCCTGGCCTGGTTTGGACTCTAATTCCAGACTTCCGCCCCACAGACTGGCGCCCGCCTGCCCAACAACTCCGGAAGCTGTAAGTTAAATCCGCCTGCAATCAGGCTAGATAATATAAGCGCCGCGGATTATAGCCGTCGGGGAAAATCCTAATTTTGTGTAGGTGAGACGCCAATCTTTCTGTCAGGCATGGTCCTACTGGAGGGGATCAGCAGCTCCAGAGAAGCGAAAAAGCGCCGACCTCCGGCGCAGCGAACCATCTGTTGGGTTGTTTGGGACCATACCTTCTAACTTTTTGCCGGCTCCGTGGTCTTTACCATTGAAAGCCTGGATTCGATCCTCTTTTCAGAAACCGACCAAACCACCAGGGAGGAAACCGTGTTATCTCCGAAGAAAGCCTTAATTGTGGCGGCGTCCCTGTTGCTCTTCTGGGGCGCAGGGCAAGCCTGGGCGGAGCGGGTGGACCTCTTCCCGGGTGACGCTGACTTTCAAAAGGTCAGAATTAGAGTCGCCGAGCTGCAGGAGGATATCTCCACCATTAATCTCTTAAACGGACTTAACCTCTCCCGGGACCAGGAGAAGCAAATCCTGCAATTGGCCCAGGAGGCCCGCCAGATCCGGGAACGGGCCACCATCAATTCGGCATCCCTGATGGAGGCCCTGCGGCAGGCGGAAACCGCCTACGCCACCCTTAAGGAAGAGATCGAGAAAGGCGCGCCGGCCAGGGGGCAGATTCCCACCCAGGCAGCCCAGATCAATCATCACCTGAAGGAGTTGCAAGACCAGAGCAACCGGCAGATGTCCACGGAGTTCAATGCCCTGGAGGGGAAGCTAAGGGGGGTGCTGACCGCCGAACAGCTCCAGGTGGTGGAAGATTTCAGCCCCTGCCTGATCCCTCCGGTGGATTTGCGCTCGCCGGTGCGCGCCGGCCAGGCCGCCTCCAACCAGGGAACCGTAAACCTGCTGCGGCGGTTGCGGGCCATACCCGAGGATAGATGGCAGGCGCGGCGGCAGATGATCGCCCAGAAGATTGTGAATAATATCAATGAGAATCATTACCGGATGACCGACGCCGAAAAGACTGCGGCGGGAGCCCACCTCCTGGCGGTGTTGGACCAGGCGCGGCAGATGTCGGATATGGATTTTGAGCTGGCCAAAGAGAAACTGGCGGAGCAGATTGCGCCCCAAGAAAAAATTAAGGACTTGCGGGCTGAAATCGAAGCGCGCCTGCCTCATGTGAGAAGGCCGCAAATGTCCCGGTTGGGACGCTCTTTGCTCAGCGACAATATTATTCCCATCCTGGAGCAGCGCCTCGCCAACACCAACCTGGCAGGGATGCGCTAAAGGAGAAGCCGACTATGGACCTGAAGCTAATGGAGCCCGGAAGCCGCCGCGCCTTTCTGGCCTGGACGGGCCGTCTGGGTCTGAGTGCGGCCCTGGCGCCCGTGGCCTGGCGGGCGCTGCAGGTGTTGGGCCTGCTGGCTGCAGATCAAGTACAGGCCGCACCATTACCCCTCCAGTCAGGGCCAGCGCCGGCCCGCTATTATACGCGGCTGGAAGGGGGGAAAGTGCAGTGCCAGCTGTGCCCCCGCCAGGAAGTTCTGGCCCCGGGTCAGATGGGCTTTTGCCGTGTCCGGCAGAATCTCGGCGGGGTGCTGATGACCCATGCCTATGGTCAGCCGTGCGTCATGAACCTCGACCCCATCGGCAAGAATCCCCTGTGCCATTTTTACCCGGAGATGACGGTGCTGGCCATCGCCCATGCCGGTTGCAACCTGCGCTGCCTCTATTGCCAAAACTGGCAGTTTTCCCAGAAAAGCCCTACCCAGACGAAAAATATCGTCCCCTTCGATTTCCGGCAATCCGCGGCCAGGATGCAATCCAGGCACATCGGCGGGGTCAGCTTCACCTACACCGAAGCTGATTGCGCCCCGGAATTCGCGGGAGATTTCGCCGGATTCTGCGGGCAGTATGGCCTCAAACGCACCTTGTGCACTGCCGGTTACCTGGGAAAACAGCCCTTCCGAGACCTGCTGCGGAACTTCGAGGCGGTGACCATCACCTACAAGGGCGCCACTGATGATTTCTACCAGCGGGTGGTGGGAGGCGCTCTGAGGCCGGTCCAGGAATCCATGGTACTGGCCAAAACCGAGGGCAAGTGGCTGGAGGTGACCACTCTCATAGTACCCACCCTCAATGATAGCCGGGAGGGGTTGACCGCGATGGCCCGCTGGCTCAGGGGCAACCTAGGGGCCGAGACTCCCTGGCATCTGGAGCGGTTCGAACCCCAGTTTAAACTGATGAACCTGCCACCCACGCCCCAGCAAACCCTGGAGACCGCCAGGCAAATCGGCCTGGATGCCGGCCTGAAGTTCGTGTACATCTCCAACCTGGCCCCGCACCCGGGCAATCACACTTATTGCCCCTCCTGCGGCCGGGTGTTGGTCAAGCGCCTGGGCTTTAAGGTGCTGGAAAATCACCTGGTCCAAGGGGCTTGCCCCTACTGCCGGACCCGGATTCCAGGCGTCTGGGCTTGAAAGCCGACCTTTCCCCCGGCCGCCAGGCCCCCAAGATTGTCCCGGTTCTCACCGGGCTGGGAGGTTTTTCCCAGTTTGGCCAGATCCTCACCTTTCGGGAAATCATGGCCCAGTGCCACGGCTCCGAACTCCTGTTTGGCTTGATGCTGGGGGCGTGGCTGCTCTGGGTCGCGGCGGGAACCGCTCTGGGGGCCTGGTGGGGCAGCACCCGGAGGGATCCCAAGGGCTACCGGCCTCTGAAAGTTTTGGCGCTCAGCACCCTGGCCAGCGGGCCGGTCCTGGCCGGGCAGATTCTTTGGTTGCGCCTGGCCCCCTGGGGTTCAGCCGCGGTCGCAGGCCAATGGCTCTCTCTCGGGCAGAGCGCCTGGCTCAGTCTCTTGGCCCCCGCGCCCCTGGCGCTCCTGGCCGGCTGCCAATTCAGCCTGGCGCTCCGGGCCGCTCCCTGGCAATCCGTGGGGCCCCTGTTTCGGGCCGAAGCTTGGGGGGCCATGGGGGGCGGTCTGCTAACCGCCTTGGTCCTGGTCCATCTGGGTGGCGCCTTATCCCTGGCCCTTTGCATCGGGGCGTTGCTGACAGTTCCGGTCCTACTACTCCTGCGGATTCAGACTCAGAGACCCCTGGCCGTAAGCGGCGCCTTACTGGCGGTGGTGATGCTGGCGGCCGCGGCCCTGCCTCTGGACCGGTGGTCTGAAGAGTGTTCCTGGGGCCGCCGGCTTCCCGGTCATTTTCTCCTCGAGGTGCAGAACACCCGGTACGGCCGCCTGGCCCTGCTGCAAGAGCAAGGGGGCCAGCAGATCTCGGTCTTCCAAAACGGCGAACTCCTGGCCGCGGTGAATGAAGCCGATAACAGCACGGCCCGGCAACTGGCGGCGGTTGCTTGCGGCCAGCATCCCGACCCCTCCAGCGCCCTTCTCATCGGCGGCCTTCTGAGCCACTTGCCGGCCGCCATGCTGGAGCACGGGCTCCAGAGTCTGGAAGTGGCGGAACTCGACCCGGCGGTGGGGCAACTCGCCACCCGGCTCGGCCTGGTACTGGCCCGGGATCCCAGGGTGAGGCTGATCTCCGAAGACGGGCGGGCGCTGGTCAAACGTACCGCGCCCGAGACCTGGGATCTGGTGGTGGCAGTACTGCCCGAACCGGACAGCGCCCTAACCAACCGCTATTGCACCCGGGAGTTCTTCCGGGAAGTAAAACGCAGGCTCAAGCCCGGCGGGGTATTTTGCTTGTTCTTGCCCGCCTATGGAGCCACGGCTTCATATACCGGCCCCATTCTGGCCCGGCGCACCGGAGCCGTCCTGGCCGCGCTGGACCAGGTCTTCAGAGAGACCCGCGCCGCCCCCCTGGGAGGGCACCTGCTGGTTGCCAGCGATCGCCCGGTGCAGTGCAGTTTTGATCCGGACGTGCTGGCCGGGCGCATCTTTAGGCGGCCGCAGGCCCGGCCCTATAGCGAGATTCTGGAAGAGGGGCGGTTAACGCGGCAGGACCTGGGAATGGCCCAATGCCGTCTCTACTTTGAGACATTGCTGGGTGGGGCGCTGGCGCGGCAACCCTCCTGGCTGGATGATACCCTGCACCAGCCTGTGCTAGAGAATTTTCAAAAGACCTTGCGGAGTTATCCGGTGAAGGCCAACCGGGATGGCCAGCCGGTGGAGATCCCTTACAGCATTATCCTCTCCGGAATGATGGCCCAGGGGAATGAGGAAGCCGCGGAAAACTTTGGCCATTGGTATGTGCGCCTCACGGAAGGGCTCGACTCCCGCACCGCCTCGCTGCCCCTGGCGGCGTTGTTCCTGGTGGTCATGAGCGTGGGTGCGGCCGGGCCTTGGAACCGGAAGCTGGCGGCCCGGCGCCCGGCGGCTGCAGCCTTCTCGGAGCTTTTCCGCCTGGCGCTCCCAGCCTATGCCACCGGCGCCTTCGCCATGACCTTTCTGATAACGCTGCTAGAGATTTATCAGAATCTGTGTGGCTACGTTTATGTGGACGTGGGCGTGTTTTCGGCCATGTTCATGGGGGGCCTGGCGCTGGGGGCCCTGGCGGCGGAGCGTTGCCAATCTGCGACCTCGGGCAGGCTGGCGGCGCTGCTGGGCGCCATGATGGTCTTGTGTCTGCTGCCCTCCATCTTGTTTGGGGGGCTCGCTTCCGGCGGGTGCATCCGGCCCTTGATGGGCGCCCTGCTCCTGGCCGCGGGTTTTGCTGATGGGGCTATGTTCCTGCTCCTGACCCGGCAAGGCCCGGGCTGGCTTCCCGGCGGCCCCGGCCCCTGGGTCTATAGCGCCGATCTGGTGGGGTCCGGGCTGGCGGCTTTCCTGACCGGCGCGGTGCTGCTCCCGGCCCTGGGAAT
This sequence comes from uncultured delta proteobacterium, assembly GCA_963812655.1. Classification (GTDB taxonomy): domain Bacteria; phylum Desulfobacterota; class Desulfobaccia; order Desulfobaccales; family 0-14-0-80-60-11; genus JAPLJC01. The sequence continues at coordinate 37,776 of CAWEWX010000049.1, forward strand.
TGCCTGGACCCTGGGGCTGACGGCCGTGCTGTTAGCCGTGGCCGCGCTGGCTCTGCCGGTCGGGCGCCGCCGGGATTATCCCCCAAGCCCGGGCAAGCCGTTGCCCTGGCCTTAAAGAGCCGGCAGTAATGAGATGAGCCCCTGAAATGCCGTCAGCGCGGGCGGCTGGGCGGCGCCATAAATTCCGGCCCCACCGGCTCCTGAATGGTTTCCTGGAGGATTTGGTCGATGGCGTGCAGGGCGGGCTGATCCAGGCGCCAGCCAAAAATCTCGGGCAAAGGCTCCATCTGGTCAGGCCTCCTCCCGCCCCACAGGGCGATATCGGCTCCATGGTCCAAGACCCAGCGCACGCTCAGGTGGAGCACCCGGCGATCAAACCGCTGCCAGGCCATTTGATCCAGCAGTTTCACCGCAGCCAGATACTGGCTAAGGCGCGGCTGCTTAAATTTAGGGTCGATTTTGCGCAGGTCATCACCCTGATATTCTCGCGCCGTGGTGACTTGGCCCGATAAGAGCCCCCGGCACAAGGCGCCGTAGGTCATCAGGGCCAGATGATTCTTATTGCTGAAGGGCAGGAGGTCCGCTTCGATCTCGCGCTCAAAGAGATTATACGGCGGCTGCACGACGTGTACCGGGCCACCCCGCTGAAATGCCTGGATTTGCTCCGGTGAAAAGTTGCTCACCCCCACCGCCCTGATTTGCCCGGCTTTCAGGAATTGGTGCAGAACCCGGGCAGTTTCCTCGAAGGGCTCCAGGGGATCAGGCCAATGGACAAACAGGAGATCCACGTGGTCGGTCTGCAAATTTTTCAAGGAATCGGCAAAGTTCCGCTTAATAAAATCCGGCGAACAATTGCGGAAGACCTGGCCGTCCTTCCAGTCCAGGCCGGTCTTGGTGGAGATGAAGACTCGATCCCGGCATTTTTTTTGCGCCAGGGCCTTGCCGACTATCTTCTCGGAGACCCCGAAGCCATACACCGGGGCGGTATCGATGAGGTTGACTCCTTTATCCAGGGCGGCATGAATGGTATTAATGGCCTGCGGTTCATCAGTGCCCCCCCACATCCAGCCGCCCATGGCCCAGGTGCCCAGGGCGATGCGGGAAACCTCCAGATCCGTGCCGGGAATGCGAATGTATTCCATAAATGCCTCTTTCCAGTTTACCCCTATCCCAACGGCCGGTAAGGGGCCTGGCCCCATTCCTGAGCAGCCCAGGCAAGGTTAGTCATAACTCATTAAATATAAAGGATATTTAGGACTAAAGCTTATTGTAACACAATCTTTCAGCCGATGCTTAAACTTAGAGGAGGATATCCAGGCGGAACCTCACAAACCTTTGTAAGCTTAATACAACCAACTTGATAAAATAATTGATCTCTGGTTATGTCCTTTATTCCGGGGACAACGCCAATTAGGCTGAAATGAATGAATTGGCTTTCTCGACCGCGACCGCGGCATCCACCGCATAGGCGTCGGCGCGGATTTCATCAGCAAATCTTTGCGTAACCGGTGCCCCGCCCACGATAATTTTGGCGTGGGGATACTTCGATTTAATCATCTTCGTGGTCTCTCTCATATTGGTCATAGTCGTGGTCAGCAGCGCCGATATGCCAATAACATCCGGCTGGTGTTCCTCTATTGCCTCTATAAATTTATCAGGCTTTACGTCGATTCCCAGGTCGACAACTTTATACCCCGCGCCTTCGAACATAATGCTAACGAGATTTTTACCGATGTCGTGCAGGTCTTCTTTCGCGGTGCCGATTATCAATGTGCCCTTTTCTTTAATCCCGGCCTGCTGCAACAACGGTTTAAGGACATCCATGCCAGCTCCCATGGCGCGGGCCGACACCAGGACCTCAGGGATAAACACTTCGCCAGACTTGAATTTTTCACCAATTCGGTTCATGCCTTCAACCAGTCCCTCGTTGACGATGGCCAGGGGGTCGATATTTTCAGCCAGGGCTCTTTCTACCAGTTCCCTCACCTTTTTGGCGTCATGGTTCCAAATTGCTTCGCGAATTTCTTCCATGAGACGTTTCATGGTTAAGCGCTCCTTTTTATGGCTAGCAAGGTTTTACCGGGCCGAATTCTCGCGCCATTTTGATAATCCGTTCGAGACGCGCAAACTTCATCTCAGGCGGCGCGGTATCGGCAATGCTTAAAATGAGGTGGTCCCCCCGCCCCAGTTGTTCAAACAGGTCATTGATAAAGCTGTCAAATTCGTAGTCATTCATAGAATTTTCGAGCATGGCCACCGAAGGTATGCCGCCAAAAATCGTGATTTTGCCGGCAAAAGCCTCCCGGACCTGCCTTAAAGTCAGCGACGTCATGGGCCACGGGGTTATCGAGTCCGCAATATCGATTTTGGCGTCAACAAAGAATTGAAGCAGTCCTTTATTTTCGCCATCGGTGTGGGTCAGCAAAAACTTGCCGGCGGCATGGGTTTTGTCCGCGGTAGCACCTAAGTATGGGACAACCCATTGGGCAACGAAAGGTGGCCAGGTAATCTGAGTGTCATAATTTGTCCCGGAATATACCACATCGACAGGAGCCGCGATCGTGACGTCCAGCACTTTATCGATGTATGGCGTCATACGTTCGTGCAACTTTGCTAATTCGTTATAATGGTCATAATAATGGTAAAAAAACTGATCGTAAGGCATAAGTTCGTGAATGATGTGATGCATGGCCGAGGAACCCATGCTGGCCATCCCGACGATCAAGCCGCGATCGCCGACTTCTTCCCCCAAGCGCGCCAGGCCTTCATAGTTTGGCTGGACTTCCGCGTGTTCGAATATATAGGCGACGGCTTCATAATCCTCGACAGTTTTAATCGGATGTTCCAGAACATGGGTCAGGGTTATGCCGGCAGCGCGCATCGATTCATTATAGACAACTCTGGTGCGGATGTTGCCCACGGGCGTCAGATACTCGACGCTGGTGGTGTCCCCGTCATAAGAGATGTTGCGTTTGATACCCCGCAGGATGGTCCGCCAGGGCATATTGTGGACCCGCCAAATCCCCAAGGCTCGGTCGACGATATCGAGATAATCGTCATAAAGATCTCTGTCGGAGATGACCGCGTGGTACCCAACCCCCAGGTCATCAATTATTTCCATTAATGTTGCATTACGGTATTTATGGGGTAACATACCTCTATACTTGTTAGACTTATACCATAAGTCTAACCGCGGGACACACGGGATACAATCGGTCGGCTGTCCGCGCAAGGTTGCCAACATTCTTTCTCGATAGGTCATCAGGGTATCGCCCTCAAATAAATCTTTTTTTACATTCCGTCCGGTAAGGTTAGACGTTTCAACCAGATTTCCCCCCGGCTCTGGCCGGTGATGATTATTAATCTTCCGAGCTACTCCTTACTTTCAAGGTCACCCCCAGCACCACTGAAATAATGATGCAGGAAATCATGAATATGAACGAAGTATGAAAGCTGCCGCCCGACAAATCTACCAGATAGCCGATAATTACCGGTGACAGGAATCCGGGGATCTGTCCTCCGGTGTTGAATATACCGATAGCTCTCCCGGTCAATTTTTTCGAAATGGCGCTGACCGGTATAGCCCATAATCCCCCTAAAGCCGCGGCTAAACAGAACCCCGCCAAAGTCTGATAGATCACGACTAATTCTATCGACTCTACGATATACATCAGGTAAAATAATACCCCCGTAGCCACCTGGAACGCCACCACGGGAATCATGCGATTATCTTTGAAGCGGCCATCCGACAACCAGCCGCCACACAGGGTCCCTACTATTCCCGCAAAGAAGGGGAGTGAAACCGCGAGCCCCATCGTTTGCATTTTCATGTGCCTGGCGCTTACCAAATACGTGGGCAGCCAGGATTTAAAGCCCCAACAGGCAATATTGAAAAAGAAGAATACTATCGTGGATTTCCAGACGATGGGCTCACTGAGCACGTTCCAGAAAGAATAATTTCCCTCACCCCGCCTTTCCTCGTTTACGGCAAGTTCGCTATCCTTCGCAGTAATGACCGGGTTATCGGTGGCGTATTTTGTAATCAACACCAACAAAATAATGCCCGGAATCACCAGGCTGTAAAAGGTCCCGCGCCAACCCCAAAGTGACATGGCCGCAACCGCGTAAAGCGGCGCCAGTGCTGGTCCCCATGAATTAGTCGAGATGATGATGGAGGTGGCAAAACCCCGTTTGCTCGGTTCAAACCAAAGGGCCGTGCTCTTCAAGGAAGCGGGTGGATAGGGGCTTTCGCCCAAACCGAACAGTACCCTGGTTATCAGCATCTGTGTCAGATTGCTCACCATCCCGGTTACCGCGGTAAAAATGGTCCACATCGTAATGGCGAAAGCCATGGTCTTGCGGGCGCCATACTTGTCGACCAAAACTCCCGCGGGGATTTGGAACGCCATGTATCCGATGAAAAAAGCGCTCATTACCGCGCCCATTGCGGTCTTAGTGAGGTTCAGGTCTTTCCCGATATAAGGAATGGCGGTGGCCATTACCATCCGATCCACATAACACAAAAGGTAACCTATGAATACCAGGAAAAGAACAAAATGCTTTTTGTCCCATTTCAGTGTCATTGCCTAGGCCCTCCTTTGTGTGGTTGAAAAGCGGTTCTAATTCCTGGAAATGGCAAGATCGAGTCCTAATTATAGTTGAATATATTTACTCGCATTATTTTTACCTCTAACTTGAACAATTGCTGGCTTAATCAAATTCGGAGATACGGGTTTTGAGGGTGAGGGCTAAGACTATGGAGATAGCGAGACAGGCAATCATAAAATTGAAGCCCGCATTGAAGCTGCCGGTCACATCTACCAGGTAGCCGATAATTATCGGGGAAAATAATCCAGCCGCCTGGCCTCCGGTATTGAAAATGCCAATCGCCCTGCCGGTAATTTTTTTGGAAACCGAACTGACCGGCAAGGCCCAGACAGCCGCCAGGGCCGCAGTCAAAAAGAAGCCCGCCAATGTCTGATAGAGCATCAGTAGATCCAGCGATTTTACGGTGTACATCAGGTAAAGCAGCACTGCGGTGAGAAATTGAAAAATGACTACCGGCATTTTCCGGTTATTCCTGAAAGGACCGTCCGATAGCCAGCCCCCGAACAGATAGCCCACAATGCCGGCCGCGAAGACGATGGAAACCTCCACCCCCATGGTTTTCATGGCCATGTGCCTGGCGATGACCAGATATCCCGGCAGCCAGGTCTTAAATCCCCAACCGGCGATATTGAAGATGGAAAACATGATGGTGGACTTCCACACTACGGGGTCCTGCAGCACTTGCCAGAAGGAATAATGAGCTTCTTCGGGCTGCGCCTCTCCGGTTTTTTGGGCTTCTTCCAGTTCCTGGAGCCGTGGCGGCTGGTCGGTGACGAAAATGGCAATCAAGACCGTCACAATGATTCCGGGGATTACCAGGCTATAAAACACGGCCCGCCAGCCCCAGTACGCCATGATCGCCACGGCGAACAGTGGCGCCACTGCGGGCCCCAGGGAATTGGAAGAGAGGATGACCGCCGTGGCAAAGGCTCGCCGGCTGGGCTCGAACCACAGGGCGATGCTTTTCATGGACGCCGCCGGATAAGGGGCCTCCCCCACTCCGAAGATCACCCGGGCGATGATCATCTGGGTCACATTGGCCACCATTCCGGTTATGCCCGTAAAAACTGACCACACCGCGATGGCAATAGTCATTACCTTGCGCGGACCAAATTTATCCACCAACACGCCCCCGGGCATCTGACACACCGTATACCCGATGAAGAAGGCGCTCATCACCGCCCCCATGAGGGTCTTCGACAGGTGGAATTCCTTGCCGATGTACGGAATGGTCGTGGATATGACCATCCGGTCAAAGTAGCACAGGAAATAGCCGATAAAGATCAAAAACAACACGAAGGTTCTTCTGTCCAACTTCCACCTCATTGCCCTTACCTCCTTCGCTCCGTAAATGGCCCCAATGTCCTAAGGGTGATCATGCCGGGAGCGGACCCGGGTTAGAGAGGAAGAAACGGATAAATTCCTGGAGCCCCCAGCCGGTGGCCCCCTAGCCCGTGAACTCTCTCAGGCCCTTGGCGATCCGGCCGTTGGGCAGGCGGATTGGCTCCAGGATCCCCTCGCTATGTAAGGCCCAGGGAAGGATCACTTCCGAATGGCCGCCGCGACCGCCGGCCACGACAATTTCCACGTCCCTGGAGGAGCGGGTCACCGGGATGGGGTGCATCTCATCAAACCCCGGGGGACGGACCGGCATCAGGCCGCGGTTCCTCACCATAGGAGCCAGGTGATAAGCATGGGTATGGATATGTTGTCGGATCCGGTCCTTATCATAGCCGTCCCGAGCCAGCATTTTGGCGTGGTCCGGGGTAAGGACCAGAATCAAGGGGCCCGGGATATAGGAATTATTGGAGCCCAGCGTAGTGCAACAATCCGTCAAGGTATCCAGTAAGTCCCCCCCGTTCAGGCTCAAGAAATCAATGATGTCATGAGGGGGTTCGGCTTTTAAGACATAGACGGTGGTAGTCTGCGCATCATAGTGCTCCTCATTCATCGTGTTCCACGGGGTTAGTTTTGGATCCTCGGCGAAACAATAGGTATATTCCGCCTGGGACGCCAGACAATCCAGATCGCAGACCCCGGGGACCGAGCGGCAAACGTTGATGATGACCAGGTTAACGGCCCGGCCGATGGTGGCGTTCGCCGGGAATCCGGGGCCCAGGCACCCCTGGCCGCCATGGATGCCAATTTCCTGCGCCAGGGGCCCGCTCACCAAGACGAGATTGCCGCCGGGATGGGACGTGGTGACGGACTGCAGGAAATTATACTTCGGGTTGGCCAGGGCCTTGAACGCGGTGACGAGCACCGGCATATGGCCGGGTCTGCAGCCGGCCATCACCGCGGCCACCGCCACGTCCCTCACGGTGAGGTTCTTGCCGCTGGGACCGATCTCCCGGGCCAGAATCGACTCAGGATCGAAGGGGCAATACGCCATCATTCTAGTCAGCCGCGGCGGGGTTGGTGGAATGATGGGCAGTCCGTCGCCCAGATGTTCAGCATTGAGGTAGTCCATGATTTCCTCCAGGAAACTGCCTGGTTCCTGCAACTTTTCATCCGTGATTTCAAGCTGCAAAGGCAGCAGGCCGTTTGCCGCGGGCGCGGCCTTATCCAACTTGAAGTGGAGATCGGCCCGTTTGCTGACTTCAGGGGGAAGCGTCAGGGATTCCAGAAGGCAATCGATTTGAGAATCCACCTGGGCGACGACTTCCTCTTTGGTGCTGGCTTGATAAATATCCAGGGGACAGAGACAGAGGCGCCCGGCCCGGTAAAAGGCAACGCCTTCGGCCAGTTCGGCGCCCGGGCTGGCGGTGATATATACGGTGGGGATGCCCAGTTTTTCCAGGGCGATCGCGATAACGGTCGTGGCCGGCGTAGTGCCCATATCGCCCAGGGCCACCACTGCCGCCACCGGCTTTACCGCAGCCAGCTTTTTGGCATAATTATTGAGGTTTTCGGTCGCCTTGCCCCTGACCGTCTCGCGAAAGTCAATAAAGTTAGAGATGTCCCGTAGCCGGAACAGTTCCTTTATCCGTGGAAAAATTTCGGTATAATTGCAAAATTCCAGTTTCGTGTTGTTGTAGAAAACAATGGGGCCTTCCTGTAATTTTTTCAGCGTCACTCTCGGGGCCATAATGAGTTGCGGCCGTTCTTGTTTTCCTCTCGGGTCCAAGATTCCGGATATTTTTGGCATCGTTTCGTTCTCTCCTCATGGTTATTTGATAAAAATATTTTCGTAAATTTAATGCTGCCTGGCCGGCACCGGGGTATTGGTCCTTGGCGGCAATGATGAACCTGGAAACCTCATTCGACCTCAACTTGAGCCGGTAAAAATTAGTTAATATGTATAGATGTCATTACATTAATGTTCCCAAAAAAACCCTTATACAGGCGGCGATTCCTAACCTTGCCAAGAGAAAGCTTACTTCACCAAAGGTTATTTCCCGCGCTGCTGGGTAATATAAAACTTATACCGGTCACCCCGGTAGAGCGATTTAACATATTCGAGAGGCTGACCGTCGTAATTGCTGACAATGCCTTCCCACAAGATCAACGGAGAGCCCACGGAAACCTGCAATAACCTGGCTTCACGTTGGCGGGCCTGAACCACCAGGAGGCTTTGCTCTGCCTTGATCATTTTAAACCCATGGCTTTCAATGTGGGGATATAAAGGTTCCAGTTCTGCCTGGTGGGTCGTTAGTAAGAACGGCATCAATTTATAGTTGAAATAGGAGGTTCGTAAAATTAACGGGATGTTGTTTGCAAGTCTTACCCGAATAAATTCAATCACTGGCTCATTTTCCGCAAGGTCGAGGGCACTGGCAATGTTGGTGGAGGGAACGACCAGCTTATTCGAGATAATAGACAATCCCGGCAACAGACCTTGCGACTGAAGTTCTTCTACAAACGGGGTGAGAACGTCTAACCTGATGTCAACCTTAGGCTGATTGACAAAAGTTCCCTTTCCCCTGGCCCGCCAAAGCACCTTTTCAAAGACTAATTCATTAATCGCCTGGCGGACAGTAGGTCTGCTGACCTGAAATTTTTTAGCCAGGTCCAATTCACCGGGGATCTTCTGGCCCACGAGATATTTCCCGCTCCGGATATCCCCTGAGAGGAACTCCTTGATTTGATAGTAAAAAGGTAAAATACTATCTTTATCTACCATTTGGATAAGCCCCTGAATAAATGTAATTACATATTGACAATTAAGGCAAATTTGTCAAGAAAATTTTTAGAAGAGCGCAGGTTATCGAGGCATACCGGGGGAGTCTATGTAGAACCGCCGCCCCCGGCGATTCTACCCTTTAGGCAGGCGCCGCCCGGGGGCGGCGGCGCTACATGTTCTTTGTCCTTTGCACCCAGTCACGCCACAACCAGGGAAAATCGTCTAATGGGGGCCTGGCTCCGGTAGGTGACAAACCATGGTGCCATCCATGATCCAGGAGCATTAAAAACTACCTTTGCCGGGTAGGAATCATCAAGGCTATTCCCTCGCCCCGTTCCCTTTTGCAATAGGTTAAGAGTTTATCTTCGTGGTCCTCCCCCAGAGGGTTGATTTCTACTGAGGCAGCGGCCCTCGAGTTATCTTCACCAGATCGGGCGGTCTTACCCACTTGGCAAAGGCCGCCTGGACCTGCTCGGCAGTCATGGCCGCATAGACGTTAGCCGCGGTAATCGGTTCATCCGGCGGCAAGTCCAGAATGGAGCGTTTGATCAACCCCATAGCAATGCTCGGCAAACTGGATTCGGACAGGGGGATTCTCCGCAGCAACATCAATTTCGCCTGTCGTAATTCGTCGGGATTTACCCTTTGGGACTGCATCTCCATTAAATTATGCGCCACGATGCCATGGACTTTGGCAACATTGTCCGGATCGCAGGCATACTCAATGGCATAGAGGGCCCGGGTCTGATTGGCTTCTAGCTCCACCTCCACGGAATATACGAGACCGCTTTCTTCCCGCAACTGCCGGTAAAGCCGGGTAGCATAAAAGCCGCCTCCCAGGACGTGGTTACCCAGCACCAGGGCGTAGTAATCCGGATTGGCCCGCGTCAGTCCCAGGGTTTCCGCCAGGTCGACCTCATCTTGCACCCGGCTGGCATCGGGTACGGCCACCGCGGCAGGAGGGTTGGGGGGTACAGGCGGCAGCAGGATATTTGGTTTAGGACCGGAAGCCGTCCATGCTCCAAAGCATTGCTCGATTACCTGTCGCGCCTGCTTGGGGGTCACCTTGCCGATAACGATGATCACGGTCTGGTCTGGTCGAAAGACGTTGGAAAAATAATCTTTGACCTTCGCCAAAGTCAACCCGGAGACAGTGCCCGGGGTGGCCTGGCGCAAGCTCGGGTCGCTTTTGGGATATAAAGCTGCTTTTAGTGCCCGCCTCGCCAGATAATCCGGACTTTGGAGCTTGCCCGCCACGGTATCGGCTACCTGAGAGCGCACAATTTTGAAGGCGTCCTCCGGCAGAGCCGGATGGAGTTCGTTATCCGCCAGGAGCTGCACCCCCCGCTCGAAGTGGCCGGACAATGCTTGTAAAGAAAAAGAGGTTCCGGTGGCGACTTGCGCCGCAATATCATCCAAGGCTTTCTGAAAGGCCAACCGATCCAGGGAGGTGGTGCCGTAGGAAAAAAGCTGGTTCAGTACCTGAGCAATACCCTCCTGCCCTTGAGGCTCCTGTAAATCCGGCTGATTTTTAATATGGCCGTAAACGCTGATCGTGTTGCTGATCGATTCAGGCTGCACAATTAATTTAATCCCGTTGGGCAAGATGCTCACCACCGGGTGCACGGTGGAGGTTGGAATGGACAACCGCTCCAAGGAACTTTTGGCCCACTCGGGCAGGATCACGTTTTTGCCAGGCTGCAGACTGAAGGATTCTTTGCCGCCAAAGCCTTTGGCGGATATGGGTTGGCCGGAGGCCTGGGGAGTAAGGATGGCCACCACCGCTTGATTGAGATCCAGATATTGGCGGGCGACGCGCTCCACGTCTTTCACCGTAACCCCGGCAATGGCCTGCACGTCGTCCGCGGGAGACTGCCGGCCTTCCACCGCCAGCGCTTGGGACCAGGTCACGGCCAGCTCGGACACGGAATTTTTTTGTTCTTCCAGTTGGGCCAATTCCAGATTTTTGGCAGCTTCCACCAGATCCGCGGCGATCCCCTGGGCAACGCTCTTGGCTAAGACTTTTTTGACCTCTTGCAGCAGCTTTTGAGGATCGCCGCCCTTAGGGAAGGCGGCGGTGGCATAGGCCAGACCTGCCTCGGGGAGGGTGTTCAAGGCAAAGTCGGTGTTTAAGGCCTGGCCCGCGGCCGTCAGGGCATATAGGTCCCCCCGTTGACTGCCCAGGACGTCGGCCAGCACCTCGGAAGCGGCGTAATCAGGACTGGTATAGCCGGGCAAGCGAAAAGCGACCACGACCAACCCGTAAGGCAAATCCGTGTTCATCTCGAACTTTTCGGCCGTTACCGGCTGTAGCTTAACCTGCGGCCGGGGGGGCAGATTTTTCCGGGGAACACCCCCGAATAAGGTTTTTACGCTGGCCAGCGTTTTTTGGGGGTCCACATCCCCGGTGATCACGAGAATGGCGTTATTAGGGGCGTACCAGGTATCGTGAAAATTCTGGAGCATGGCGCCGGTGGTCAGGTCGAAAGAGGCGCGGGTGCCCAGCGCATCGAGAGCATAAGGCGTCCCCTTGAACATGGCCGCCAGGAGTTTAATATAAAAGACATATTCGGGATTGGAAAGGTCCTGAGCCACCTCCTGCTCAATCGCGCCCCGCTCCTGGTTCCAGAGTTCATCACTGTCGAGAACGCCTCGCATCCGAATGGCCTCGATATGCAAGGGCAGGTCCAGATCCTCGGCCGGGACGGTAAAGGCGTACTGGGTGACCACCTGCTGGGTATCAGCTTCGAACTCCCCACCCATGGCGGCGCTGATGGCAGCCAGCTGGCCGGCCGAAAGCCCGGGGCTGCCGCGAAACATCATGTGTTCCTGAGCGTGGGCCATTCCTGGGAAACCTTCCGGAGCCTCGATGGAGCCGACCAGATAATTGACCATGGTGGTGGCCACGGGAGCGATGGGATCTTGAATAATCACCACGCGCAGGCCATTGCTCAAAGTAGCCCGCAAAACGGCAGCGCGCTTTTCCCCGGCGCCACAGGCCATTAAAGCCGCCAGCGCCAGGATCACGATCACTTTCCAGCCGAGGTCCGCCAGCCGGTGCAGATCCGGTCGTTTTCCGAATAACATGTCACCCTATCCTTTTGGAGATGGGAAAATTGCCAGGGTTCCGGGAATGATTTAATCCATTAGCGCATGAAGATAATCACTTAAAAACTTCCTGCCTTCTTGCGAACGGAAAAGAGCCGAAAATCTTGGGTTCCGGTCCCTTTTGCCTAGCATGGGCTCCACTGATAATCCCGTCTTGATCTGATAAAACCCCAAAAGGCCGAAAGTTCGGCGGCTGGCCCTGGGATTTTTGGGGGGCAGGACCCCGCGAGCTGTTTTTCCTGGGAAGAAACTCCCGCCTCTCTGCAAAGTGACGTAGGGGCGGCGTCCGGTGGCACAGGTTTCAAACCTGTGCTACTGCCGCCCAGGGCGGGGGGACCCCGCCCCTACATCCGCCGCGCCAGCCGAGGCCCAGGCCCGGGAGGCCAGCGCGCTCCTGGTGCGCCCCGGGTCATGTGAAACATTTTGCAAGCATCTTTTTTATTGCCTAATCTTCATTAAACCTGTATCCGGAAAGAAAGGCACCTCCGGGAAAAAATGAACGAGATTGGCGATATCGCAGGTGGTTGGCAAATTAAGATGCCAGTGGTTCGCAGTTTGAATCGTCCTGGACGGCGAGGGTCAGGAAGAGAGATTAAACCAAGGCAAAAAGGAGAAGGGCAATGAAAAAAGGGCTAATGGCAGGGTTCTTGGTTTTGATTCTGGCAACCTCAGGATTGGCGGCGGACACCATCAAGATAGGCGGGATGCTGCCCTTGTCCGGCAGGGCGGCGGACCTGGGCATCACCTGTAAACAAGGGGCGGAACTGGCGGTTAAAGAAATTAATGGCAAGGGAGGAGTGCTCGACAAGAAGTTGGATCTCATGATGGCGGATAGCAAAGCCAACGTGCAGGAAATTGTCTCCCTTTGCAACCGCTATGTCCAGAAGGATAATGTCAATTTCCTTTTCGGCATAGTCAGTTCAGCAGGGTGTCTGGCCGCGGCCCAGGTTGCCAAACAGGAAAAAGTGATCTTCATGGACACGGTGGGGTCGACGGATACGCTCACCAAGGAAAAATGGAATCGCTATACCTTCCGTTCCGGAACCTGCAATTCCCAGGAAGCGAATTCCCTGGCGCTTTATGCGGCCCAAGACAAGAAACTGGTGAAATTCTACAACATCGGTCCCGACTATGAATACGGGCGCACGATGTGGGATATTTTCAAGGCCAAGATAGCCCAGCAGAATCCCAAGGCCCAATTCATCGGGGAACAGTGGCCCAAGCTGTTCGCGGCCGATTATACGCCTTACATCAACGCCATTCTGGAAGCCAAACCCGATGTGGTTTACTGCACCATGTGGGGTGGTGATCTCGTGGCGTTTATCAAACAGGCAAAGCCCTTCGGGCTTTTTGACAAGATGAAATGGGTTATCGCCACCGGAGGCGACATCACGGTGACCAAAGCCCTGGGGAAGGAGATGCCGACGGGGCTGATCGTGGATCAAAGGTATTATTTCTATTGGCCCGCAACCCCTACAAATCAGGAATTCGTAAAGACTTACCAGGCCGCCTATGGGGATTATCCCAGTGCCTGGGCGGCGGAGGGATATGACGGCATTTACTTCCTGGCCGAAGCCATCAAGAAAGCGAGCTCTTTGGATACCGAGAAGGTCATCGCGGCCCTGGAAGGGCTGACCCGGGAGGCGCCGCGGGGGAAGGAATCGCTGCGCAAAGAAGATCATCAGCTTTATTGTGATTTTATGGTGGGCGAGACGACCTTTGTCAAAGAGTATCCTTTCGCCATAACCGGAAAACCAATGGTTTTCCCGGCAGACCAGATCCTTTACTCGATTGCCGATTGGCAAAAGGCGCAGAGCGAAAACAAATAGCGTTTTTGACGCAGGCCCCGGTATGGGGTCTTGGGCAGTAGTGTCCGGCAAGGTTTTTGCCATGGGGCAGACAGTAGAGGATTGTTTGAACTTAGGCAGACCCACTAGCTAATCAATTTATGGAATTTACGAGCCTTTCCCTTCTCTTTCCGGCTAGGGGCGACCCGACCACAGGCTGGAAGCCTGTGCCACTGTCGCCCCTACATTTCGTGGAATTTACAAGCTATTTCCCTCTCCCCCCTTGGGGGGGAGAGGGCAGGGTGAGGGGGGGGTATGGAACGGCGAATGAAGCCACCCCTCACCCGGTGTCGTCCCCCTCGCCGGTAGGTGGGGCGGGCCTCCGTACCCGCCAACCAGGGCAGGCAGGGACGCCTGCCCCACCGAAACTCGGCCCTTACGGGGGGGAGAGGGAATTTAGTGAGCATCGGCATAATATGTTGATATCGCAGAAATTGCCATGCCCTAGAGTTTAACTGCGAGATAGTATAATCTTCTCTATGCAATTTTGTTGCCGGACATTACTGGGTCTGGGCGCGAGATGAGGGAAGCATGGGTATTTCTTTCCTGACTGTCGAGGTCTTGAGCGCCTTGCGCCAGGCTGCCTTCCTGTTCCTCATATCTTCCGGGCTCACCCTCATTTTCGGGGTGCTCAATATCATCAACTTCGCCCACGGGGCGCTCTATATGCTCGGGGCCTACCTGGCTTATGGGATCACCCTTTACCTGGTAGGCCCTGCCGGCTTCTTCCTGGCCCTTTTGATGGCGCCCCTGGGCGTCGCGGCAGTGGCGGCAATCATTGAAATAGGACTGCTGCGGCGGATCTATATCCAGGAAGAGACCTACCAGCTCCTCCTCACCTTTTCCCTGGTGCTCATCATTGATGACCTGGTCAAAATAATCTTCGGCGCCGAATATAAATCTATCGCCAAGCCGGATTTTCTCTCGGGGTCCTTCGTTCTCTTCGGCGGCACCGTTCCGGTCTATACCGCTCTGGTGCTGGTGGTGGCGCCCGTGATCGCGGCCACCCTGTGGTACCTTCTGTACCGGACCAAGACGGGGAAGTTGGTGCGGGCTACGTCTTCAGACCGGGAGATGGCGGATGCTCTCGGGATCAATATGGCGGCGCTATTCACCCTGGTATTTGCCTTCGGCGCCATGCTGGCGGGTTTTGCCGGCGCCCTGGCCGGTCCGGTGCGCACCGTCTTCCCGGGTTTAGGCGCCGAAGTCATCATTGAATCCTTTGTGGTGGTGGTGATCGGCGGACTGGGGAGCCTCTGGGGGGCGCTGGTCGCCTCACTGCTCATCGGCACCCTGGAGACGGTGGGCATCATCATCTTCCCGGCGTTCGAGATGGCTCTCATCTACCTGCTGATGGTGCTGGTGCTGGTAGTGAGGCCCTGGGGACTCTTCGGGAAGCCGTTGCAGATCAAATCATTGTCGGAGAAAAACCTGAGCCTGGAGGCTCAGGAAATCTCGCCGGTGCATTTTTCCTGCCACTATGCGCTACGACTGCTCCCCCTGGTCGTCCTGCTGATTCTGCCGCTGGTTATCGGGCGCTATTACCAGTATCTGTTGACGCAGATCTTTGTGGCAGGGCTCATGGCCATTGCCTTCAACCTGCTGCTGGGCACCACCGGGTTGCTTTCCTTCGGCCAGGCCGCGTTCTTCGGCGTCGGGGCCTACACGGTGGGACTGCTCCTGACCAAGACCGCCGTGGGCACCCTTTCGACCCTGGCCCTGGCGCTGGTCATGTCCGCAGGGGTGGCCGGCGTCATCGGTTTTTTCTGCATCCGCCTTTCCGGGATTCATTTCGCCATGCTCACCCTGGCCTTCGGGCAGCTCATCTATACCGTGGCTTTCAAATGGTACAGCGTCACCGGAGGCGACAACGGCATCCAGGGAATCCCGGTGCGGGCCATCTCCTGGGGGAATTTTACCTTAAACCTCGGTTCCACCAGGGAGATGTACTATTTTGTCCTCCTGGTGGCGGCCTTGGCGGTGGGCTTTTTGAGCCGGGTGCGCGCTTCTCCATTTGGGGCCACCCTTAAGGCCATCCGGGAAAACGGCCAGCGGGCCTCCTACCTGGGCATCAACGTCCGGCTCTACCAGTGGACGGCCTTTGTTTTGGCCGGGGCCTTCACGGGATTGGCCGGGGGGCTCTATGCCCTCATGGAGAAATCCATCTCTCCGGAGATCATCCACTGGACCAAGTCGGCGGAACCGGTATTGATGACCATTATGGGGGGAATTTATTCTTTCGCGGGGCCGGCCATCGGGGCGGCCATCTATATCATTCTGAATGCCTACATCGTGGCCTGGACCGAGAACTGGTCTCTGGTCCTGGGACTGGTCCTGCTGACCATGGTGCTGGCCTTGCCTGGCGGGGCGGTGGGTTATTTTAACGAAAAGGCGCGTAATTTGCTGGTGAGGATGGGATGGCTGCGAACCTGGGATTTCTTGAGCTCCAAGGCATCACGAAAGACTTCGGAGGCCTTAGGGCGCTCCAGGACGTAAATCTCTCGGTAGCCAAGGGTGAGATTTACGCCGTCATCGGACCGAATGGGGCCGGGAAATCCACTTTGTTCAATGTGATGACGGGCTTGCTGCAGCCGGATGCGGGGGCAGTGCTCTTCGACGGGGAGCGCATTTCGGGGCTGCCTCCCTACCGGATTATCCGCAAGGGCATCGGCCGTTCCTTTCAAATTACCAACATCTTCCCCCGCATGTCCGTGTTTGAAAATGTACAAGTGGCCCTCTTCGCTCATTATGGCGAATCTTCCCGGCCTTTCGCCCCGGCCCGGAAATTTCTGGGCCTCGGGGAGGAAGTGCTGGGGATCATCGAGCAGGTGGGACTGGGAGAAAAATGGGAATCCTCTGCCTCGGTGCTTTCCCACGGCGATCAAAAGCGGCTGGAGATAGCCATATCCATAGCCTCCCGCCCGCGGCTCCTGTTGCTGGACGAGCCCACCGCCGGGATGTCGAGATTTGAAAGCCGGGAGACGGTGGGGCTTCTCAAAAAGATCTCCATGGAACAGGGCCTGACCCTGGTGTTCACCGAACACGATATGGACATCGTCTTCGGCATCTCTGAAAAGATCACCGTGCTGCATCAAGGATCAGTGATCGCCGCGGGCAGCGCCGCGGAAATCAAGGCAAACCGCGAAGTGCGCCAGGCCTACCTGGGGGACGAGCTGCTGAGTTAGCGGCTTGGGAGGTACTCGTGGCCTTTTTGGAATTAGACTCCATCAACACCTACTATGGGCGCAGCCACATCCTGTTCGATGTGTCCCTAGCCATCGAGAAAGGGGAAGTGGCCAGCTTGATCGGGCGCAATGGGGCGGGGAAAAGCACCACTTTCCGATCGATCATCGGGCTGACCCCTCCCCAGACCGGGGCAATCATTTTTAAGGGGGCCCGGGTAAACGGACTAAGGGCCTATCAGATCTGCCGGAGGGGGATCGGCTTTGTCCCCGAAGACCGGCGCGTTTTCCCGGACTTAACCGTGCGGGAAAACCTCGAAGTGGCGGAGAGACGGGAGCAGGAAGTGGCCTCGCCCTGGACGGTGAATAAGGTTTACTCCTTTTTCCCGCGTCTCAAGGAACGGGAAAAAAATCTGGGTTCCCAGCTCTCGGGAGGTGAGCAACAAATGCTCACCATTGCCCGCACCCTCATGACTAATCCGGAGCTCCTGTTGCTGGACGAGCCCTCGGAGGGGCTCGCTCCTCTGATTGTCAGCCTGCTGGCCGATATGA
>CAWEWX010000050.1:0-23894 GCA_963812655.1 uncultured delta proteobacterium
TCCCCTCGACCAGGGGGCTGGGGATTTTCAGGAAACCTATAAAATCCCCCGATTCTAATATTGTTTACTTAAGCACCAAGAGATGATGCGTGGTCATATATCTTGTCATTCTGAGGGAGCCGCAGGCGACCGAAGAATCTCTAAATACGAGATGCTTCGGTTTGCTCAGCATGACAAAAAAACGTAAGGCGGGCGCCGCCCACCAATTCCTTTATTTTCTCGTTCCCAAGCTCCAGCTTGGGAACGCACCTTTGCCGCCAAGCTCCGCTTGGCGAAAGCCAGCTTCCCCTCAGGATGAGCCGGCTTCTTAGCAAAGCTGGAGTTTTGCATGAAAATGGGTTCCCAAGCCGGAGCTTGGGAACCAGAAGGAATAGGTATCAAACATTGGTTCCCGCCAAGGTTTTATCCTTCAATGACTTAATATGGTCAGGCACTTCGTTAAATGGAACCGGTTGCTGATGGGCGGTCGCCATGTCTCGGACTTGCGCTTTCCCATCTTTTAATTCCATTTCTCCAATGATAATTACGCAAGCGGCCCCCAAGCGGTCTGCCTGAGACATCTGAGCTTTTAGGGAACGGTTGCCAAAATCCATTTCCGTGGCCAGGTTATTCTCCCGCAGTTTCTGCAACAAGTTTAAACACTTTTCCTTCGCGGCCTCGCCCAGAGCTACCAAGAACACCTTGTACTCCCGGTCCTGGCCCCCCAGGTCCCGGGGCAAGACTTCCAGGAGGCGATCCTCGCCGATGGCCCAGCCCAGCCCGGGCAGGGCCGGGCCGCCCAGTTGCTGGGACAGGCCGTTGTAGCGGCCGCCGCCGGCCACCGCGTCCTGTGCCCCCAACCCCGGGGCCACCACCTCAAAGGCGGTGCGGGTGTAGTAGTCCAGCCCCCGCACCAGGCGGGGCTGCTCCTCGCAGGCCACTCCGAAGCGGCGCAGCAGCTCCAGCACCCGGGCGAAATGGGCGGCGCAGCCGGCGCACAGATAATCTCGGATCACCGGGGCGTCTTTTAAAATCTCTTTGCAATGCACGGACTTGCAGTCCAGGACCCGCAAGGGGTTGGTGACCCGGCGGCGCTGGCAGTCTTCGCACAGACCCTCGCGGCTGATGAGAAACAGGCCCAGGGCCGCCTTGAACTTCACCTGGCACTCCGGGCAACCCAAAGAATTGATTAACAAGCGCATCCCGCCCAACCGGAGGCGCTGCAAAATATCGAGCAGGAGCAGGATGACTTCGGCGTCCAGCTCCGGGGCCTCCACGCCCAGGGCCTCGCAGTTGATCTGGTAAAACTGGCGGTAGCGTCCCTTCTGGGGCCGTTCGTAGCGGAACATAGGCCCCAGGGTGTAGAGCTTCTTGACCCCGCCGCCCTTGTCCAGGCCGTTTTCCAGGACCGCCCGCAGCACCGAGGCGGTGGCCTCGGGGCGCAGGGTCAGGGATTCGCCCTTGCGGTCCAGGAAGGTGTACATCTCCTTGCCGACGATGTCAGTGTCCGCGCCGATGGAGCGGGCGAAGAGCTCGGTGCGTTCCAGCAGAGGCAGACGAAGCTCCCGGTAGCCGTAGAGGGCGAAGACCTCCCGGGCCACCTGCTCCACCCATTGCCACCGGGCCGTTTCCGGGGGCAGCAGGTCCCGCATGCCCCGAATCGCCTTGATCATCCCCCACCTTTGTGAAACCTATTTCAAAAAGAAAATTTAACCTGTTAGGGGGCCGGTTGTCAAGGCGATTGCGCCGTCGGTAGTGGGTCATTTTGAATCGGAGACCATAAAATGAATTTTGAAGAAGCCGGTGCGTATTTTCTGGACGTATGCGATTGTCTTGTGCTAAATCAAGCATCATGGACTGGCAATCTAAAATTGGTTTTGGCCTCACTCTGGTTTTCGGCTTTTTGCAGTTTACAGGAATTGGCCGTATGCCAAATTGGGTGACATGGCCAGGCATCAGTATCGGTCTTCTATTCTTTCTTTGGGGATGTCTTCCCAATCATCAGAAGATTCCGATTGGTCCGGCTATCCTCTTTATTGTATGTGTTGCAGGAATAGCTGGTAGTGTAGCTTGGTATAGAGTTATAAAAGAGCCTAAAGCTCTATCAATTTTTCTTGCCGACTGTACATTCGATGGGAAATTTGAAGTTATTGGCAACTTTGAAGCCTTTCGGAAAGCTTATCCTGAATCAGGTAGCGCAACTATCATCATGAACATTTTTCCGAAAGATATGCCGAATGAAAATATAAATATAAAGATTGCGGGTAATTGGCAAGGAACAACTGGAATAATGCCTATGGATGCTGAAGATTCTGTTGTTTTTATACTTTCAGAACGAATGTTCGTTTTCTATCATATAAAACCCATCATTGAATATGCTACTAACAAAATGACACACTTATATGCTGGCAAAGAGTACATTATTCAATTAAATGGTTCCCCAGGCTTTGCCATTCCATTGTTTCCCAAATTGCTCAATATTAGAAGCCATGAGGGAATAATATTCACAATTCCAAACTTTGCTCCCTTGAAAGAGCGTCTAGGATGGTATTATGCTGTTTTTAAACTTGGTTAGGCTGATTTTGCTATTAGTCTATCCTCAAAGCCGCAATTTCCTCCAAACTCCAAACATGATCTGATACGCCCGCCTCCATCGCCGGGGTCACTCTCAGGGTCCGGTGAATCCTTGCGAAGTTGTAATACATGAAATACAGGGATACGGCATGGGCCAAGTTCTCCACCTTCTTTGAAAAACCGTTGGTGAGGCGGGTAAACCGGCGCATGGACATTCTCACGGTGAGGTTCTGCCGCTCCGCATAGCTGGTGGAGATTGAGCCGCCGGGTTTGGCCTGGATCACTATTGACCGTTCCCGGCTGCGGGTCTTGACAAAGGGTCCCTGGGATGCTAATTAGATATTCAATAAGAACTGCCAGGCAATCCGGAACCCGGTGCGAATCCGGGGCGGTCCCGCCGCTGTAATGGGGGACGGAGGAAGCAAGGCTGAGGCCGGCCACTGCCGGGGACCTACCAAAACCCCGGCGGGAAGGCCGATTTCTCCGGCTGATCCCAGAGCCAGAAGACCTGCCTGGCGGTGATTATCGGCTACTCCTGATGGTAAAAGGAGTTCCATCCAAGCGATGGGACCCCTTTTTTTATTTCAGGGGGAGTTTGTGATAGGGGCGACCTGCTGGGTCGCCCAAGGTGAAGAATGGGACAACTTTTTGTTTCAGAAGGAATTGGTGGGCAGTGCCCACCCTACATAAGCACAGGCGGGACGCCTGTGCCACCACTTCTGTTTTTTAGGTAGCGCCGGCATCTCGCCGGCGCCAGAACCGCCGAGGGCGGCGGTTCTACATTGCAAGAATCACTACACCCAGCTTTCCCCCCGGCGGCCGCAAATTCGCTGGCCTGGCCGGTAAACCACCGAGGAAGGAGGACCCTATATGGCAAAAGAATCGACGTGTAAGAAACCCATCAGTATCCGCTACACCTGCGCCCCCAACGGCGACCAGGTGGGCCTGTCCCACTACCTGATGGCGGACGCCAAAAAGGCCAAGTAGGGCTATGGCGACCAAAACCCCAAACCTCGAGGGCCCGTCCCTGGCTGCGGTCAACGCCGGGGCCGGGCCCCATTTCGACGTCCTGGAGGTGGGCCATCCGGACTACGTGGCCCTGATCAACGCGGACACCGCCTTTTGGGTGCTCTCGCCCCGGGAGGAGGCCCTGGATTACCTGCTGGGGAGCGAGCTGCCCCGGGTATTCCTGGAAAAAGAGGCCAGGCTGGCCGCGGACCTGCACAACGTCCGCTTCGGGTTGCTGCCCTCCGCAGTCTATTTCAACCCCACGGAGCGCTGCAACCTCGATTGCGGCTACTGCTATCTACCCCGGGAGGCCCGGCGGACCGGCCGTGATATGGAGCCGGCCCGGGTGCTGGAGGGCCTCTCCCTGCTGCAGGAATTTTTTAAAAAGACCCTGCCGGCGGGCGCCAGACCGCAACTGGTTTTTCATGGCAGCGAGCCGCTGTTGGCCAAGGATGCGGTCTTTCAGGGCATCGCCCAATACGGCGATTATTTCCGCTTCGGGGTGCAGACCAACACGGTGTTGCTGGACAAAAACGCCCGGGATTTCCTGATGGCCCGGGGAGCCGGCATCGGCATCTCCCTGGATGGGCCCACCGCCGAGATCGCGGACCGCAGCCGGCGCACCTGGGGCGGCCGCGGCGTCTTCGCCGGGACCGTCAAGGTGCTGGAGGAATTGCGCGACTACCCCGGGCTCAACGTTATCAGCACGGTTACCAAAGAAAATGTCCGGCACCTGCCGGAGCTGGTGGAGTTTTTCCATGAGCGGGGGATAGGCAACGTCCTGCTCAACCCGGTGCGGGGCACCCAGGCCGGCGGGCGCGCGCTGATGCCGGACCAGGAGGAACTGGCCCATTTCTTCTTCCAGGCCCTGGACCGGAGCTATGAGCTCTATGAACGGACGGGCCGGAAATTGGTGGTGGGCAACTTCGCCAACCTGCTCCTGGGGCTGGCGGCGCCGGGGGCCCGGCGGCTGATGTGCGACATCTCCCCCTGCGGCGGCGGCCGCTGCTTCTTTGCAGTGGGGGCCGCGGGCGAAGTGGCCCCGTGCAGCGAGTTTCTGGGGCTGCCGGAGTTCCACGGCGGCAACCTCTTTGAGACCCCGGTCACTGAGCTGCTGGCCACCCCGGCCTTCAAACAGGTGACCGGCCGGGCCGTGGAGCAGTTGGACCCCTGCAAGCGCTGCGCGGTGCGGCACTTCTGCGGGGCCCCCTGTCCCGCCGAGGTTTATGCCATCAATGGGCGGCTCCAGGCCTCGGCGCCCAATTGCGACTTTTATGCGTCCCAGGCTCGCTATGCCTTTCGGGTCATCGCCCAGGGGAGGCTGGACGCCTTTCTCTGGGAGGGCTGGAAGGATGATCTGGAAGAGATCGTGGTGATGTAGGGCGGCAGATTCCGGATGGAATGGGCGCAGGGGCGGGTTTAAAACCCGCCCCTTTTGCTTGTGGTGGCGCAGGCGTCTCGCCTGTGCGTCTAGAAAGGGATGAAAATAATTTTTAACAGGCCATTCCTTTTTGGACTAAAGGAAAACCACCACAATTTATTTTTATATCATTGGTTGGCAAGAGATTTAAAGCTTCATTTTGAGGAGAAGGCCTGATGGGGTGCGCAGTGCGCACCCTACACGGCTCCTGGCCGGAAGTCTAGTTAATGTAGGGTGCGCACTGCGCACCATGGTATAAAAAAAGCAGGGCGGGTTTAAAACCCGCCCCTACGTTTTGGCCCCAGTGTTGTGCTTCGTAAATAGTATGCCATTAAATCAAGCGAAAACCTAGGTTCCAAGGCTATTAAAGTCCCCCTTTGGAAAAGGGGGATTTAGGGGGATTTCAGGAGGGTATTTTAAATTTCCCCTGCTCCAGTAGTGTCCAGTAAGATTTTTGCTCTGAGGTTTTGCTATGAGTCAGGCAGTAGAGAATTGTTTGAATTTAGGTAGGCCCACTAGCTAATCATTTCATGACATTTACGAGCCTTGTCCCTCTCTTCTCGGCTACGGGCGACCCGATCACAGGCTGGAAGCCTGTGCCACTGTCGCCCCTACACATCCCATGGAATTTACGAGCTATTTCCCTCTCCCCCCTTGGGGGAAGAGGGCAGGGTGAGGGGGGGATATGGAACGGCCGATGAAGCCACCCCTCACCCGGTGTCGTCCCCTCTCCGGTAGGTGGGGCGGGCCTCCGTGCCCGCCAACCAGGGCAGGCAGGGACGCCTGCCCCACCGAAACCCCGCCCCTAGCGGGAGGGGGAGAGGGGATTTAGTGAGCATCGGGATAATATGTTGATATCGCTGAAATTACAATGGTCGAGTTAACGTAGGGTGCGCACTGCGCACCATGGTGAAAAAAAAGCAGGGCGGGTTTTAAACCCGCCCCTGCTTTTTGGCCCGAGGAATAAGGGCGGCCCGCGGCCGCCCTAGATGGGGGTTGGGGGGAGGGCAGGGGCCACTTACAAAAAGCCCTGGCTCTCGCCGCAAATTACTCCTTCTTTTCTTCTTTGCGGCTGGCCAGGAGGCGGCGAATCTCCTCCATGAAGTCGGTGGCGTCGGTGAAGTGGCGGTAGACCGAGGCGAAGCGCACGTAGGCCACTTCATCCCATTGGCGCAATTGCGCCATCACCCGTTCGCCGATCCAGGTGGAGGCGATCTCCCGCTGGCCGCTCTCCAGCATCTCCCGTTCCAGGCCGTCCAGGAAATTCTCGATGGCGTCGATAGAGACTGGCCGCTTCTCGCAAGCCTTAATGATGCCTTCGTATAACTTGGACCGCTGAAACGGTTCCCGGCGGCCGTCCTTCTTCACGACCAGGGGCATGGATTCCTCCACCTGCTCGTAGGTGGTGAAGCGCCGCTGGCAGTGGAGGCATTCCCGGCGGCGCCGGATGGCATTGGCCTCCCGGCTGGGGCGAGAATCGATCACCTTATTGTTGGTGCTGTGGCAGTAAGGGCAGCGCATGATAGAAAACAGTTATCAGTTATCAGTAATCAGTTTTCGGTTTTCGGGGGGGGTCCGCGGGACGAGAGAGCTGATAGCGAAGCGCCTTAGCGGAAACCGATAAACGAAACTGAACACCGTCTTATCAGACCTCGGTCCATTCCTCGGCAAACAGGGGAAACTGGGCGCAGAAGTCCTGCACCTGGTCCGCCATTCTGGCCAGGAGATGGGTATCCACGGGGGAGCTCAGGGCCTGGTGCATGAAGTCGGCCACCACCTCCATCTCTTTCTCCTTCATGCCCCGGGTCGTGAGGGCCGGGGTGCCCACCCGGATGCCGCTGGTGATGGTGGGGGGGCGCTGATCGAAGGGGATGGTATTTTTGTTGACCGTGATGCCGGCCCGGTCCAGGGCCTCTTCCGCCTCGCGGCCGGTGAGGCCAGTGGCGTTCAGGTCCACCAGGATGAGGTGGGTGTCGGTGCCGCCGGCCACCAGGCGGTAACCCTTGCGGATAAAGGCTTGCCCCAGGGTGCGGGCGTTGGCCACGATCTGCGCCTGGTAGCGCTTGAAGGACGGCGCCAGGACTTCCTGGAAAGACACGGCCTTGGCGGCAATGATATGCATCAAGGGGCCACCTTGAATCCCCGGGAAGATCTGGCTGTCCAGGGCCTTGCCGTATTGCGCCTGGGCCAGGATGAGGCCGCCCCGGGGGCCGCGCAGGGTCTTGTGAGTCGTGGAGGTGACGAAGTCCGCCTCCGGCAGGGGATTGGGATGGAGCCCCCCGGCGATCAGACCGGCGATATGGGCCATGTCCACCATGAGATAGGCCCCCACCTCCCGGGCGATCTCGGCAAACTTGGAAAAATCCAGGATCCGGGGGTAGGCGCTGGCGCCGGCGATGATCATCTTGGGGCGGTGATTCCGGGCCACTTCCCGTACCGCGGCGAAGTCCACTTCTTCGCTCTGGCGGTCCACTCCGTAGGTCACTGCTTTAAAGAGGCGGCCGGAAAAATTCACCGCGGCTCCGTGGCTCAGATGACCGCCGTGGGACAGGTCCATGCCCAGGATGGTGTCCCCGGGCTTCAGGAAGGAGAAATAGACGGCCATATTGGCCTGGGTGCCGGAATGGGGCTGGACGTTGGCGTAGGCCGCGCCGAAGATCTGCTTCACCCGGCTCAGGGCCAGGTTTTCGGCGGTGTCCACAAATTCGCAGCCGCCGTAAAAGCGCCGCCCCGGATAACCTTCGGCATACTTGTGGGTCAGGATGGAGCCCTGGGCCTGGAGCACCGCGTTGCTCACGAAATTTTCCGAGGCGATCAGCTCCAGCTTATAGAGCTGCCGCTGCCGTTCCCGCTCGATGACCGAGTAAATGGCAGGATCGGTGCGGGCCAAATCGTCCATTGGGTCCATTAGGGGGCAGCTCCGGCCCGGGGTTTCTCCCGGGCCAACTGTTCCAACAAATCAAGGCGCTCCTGATGGCGGCCGCCTTCAAAGGGGGTGCCCAGCCAGGTGCGCACGATCTCTTTGCCGAGATCGGGGCCGATAACCCGGCCGCCCATGACCAGGAGATTGGCGTTGTTATGCCGCCTGCACATCAAGGCGGCATAGAGGTCGTGGCACAGGGCCGCCCGGATGCCCGGAAAGCGGTTGGCCATGATGCTCATCCCCAGGCCGGTGCCGCAGATCAGGATGCCGCGGCTTCCGGGCCGGTCCAACAAGGCGTCCACTACCTTTTTCCCGAACACCGGGTAATGCACCGATTCTTTCGCACTGGCGCAGCCGAGATCCAAAACCTGCGCCTGCAGGTCGTGCAACAGTTGGACGATCTCTTTTTTCAGGCCAAAGCCGGCGTGATCGCAGGCAATGGCGATGGCGCCTCCGGGCTCAGGCGGCATGGGCGGTGACGAAGGTGATGACATCCTGGACGGTCCTCAACTTTTCCGCTTCCTCATCAGCGATTTCCATGCCGAATTCTTCTTCCATGGCCATGATCAGTTCCACCAGATCCAGGGAGTCGGCCCCCAGATCATCCACAAAGACTGCCTCCGGGATGACTTCGGAGCGTTCCACCCCCAATTTGTCCACGATTATGTCAATTACCTTATCTTCAGTTGCACCCATCGAAAAACCTCCTATTTTCTGTTAAATCATCAACATGCCGCCATTAACATGAATCACCTGGCCAGTGAGGTAAGCCGCGGCCTCGGAGGCCAGGAAGGCCACCGCTTGGGCCACCTCCTCCGGAGTGCCGAAACGGCCCAGGGGAATCTGCGCCAGCATCGCTTCCTTAACTTTGGCTGGCAAAGATTCGGTCATTTCCGTCTGAATGAAGCCGGGGGCCACGGCGTTCACGGTAATATTGCGGGAGGCCAGCTCCCGGGCCACCGCTTTGGTCAGGCCGATCAACCCGGCCTTGGAGGCCACATAGTTGGCTTGGCCAGGGTTGCCCATCACCCCCACCACGGAACTGATGTTGATGATGCGCCCGAAGCGCTGCTTGACCATGGCCTTGCTCACCGCCCGCATGCAATTATAAGCCCCTTTGAGGTTCACCGCCAGCACCGCGTCCCACTCCTCCTCCTTCATCCGCAGGATGAGGTTGTCCCGGGTGATGCCCGCGTTGTTCACCAGGAGATCCAGGCGGCCACTCTCCTTCAGGATCTCATCCACGGCCTGCTGCACCTGCCCGGCATCGGCCACGTTGAATTGGATCAGTTTTGCCTGGGCCCCTCTGCCGGCCACCTCCTGTTGGGTCCTTAATGCCTCTTCCCCCAGGGCGATATCGTTAAGATAGAGGGTCAATCCGGGGCGAGCCAGGAATATCGCGATGGCCCGGCCGATCCCCCGGGCGGCGCCGGTTATTAGGGCCACTGTGGCCGTCTGCTGCATAATGAGTTACCGTCTGAAATCGATTAGTTAAGCCGCACTACACCCCTCGCGGCCTGGCCTCCGGGCGCAAAGCGGCGCTGGGTTAATTAAATAAATCGAAATTCACCAAATTGAAAGAGGTTTCTTATACTTTTTTTCACGTAAGGCCATTAAAATCAGCCAATTTGGCCAAGAGCGGCGGTGGGGGGGCGGACGGGCGGCGGCCCCACAGCTCATCCGCGGTCCCGCTTGATTTCCTGGATCAGGGCCGGGATGATCTGAAACAGATCGCCCACCAGGCCCACATCGGCTACCTGGAAGATGGGGGCGTGGGGGTCCTTGTTGATGGCCACGATGAAATCCGAGGACTGCATGCCCACCAGGTGCTGGGTGGCGCCGGAAATGCCGCAGGCGATGTAGATCTTGGGGCCCACGGTCTTGCCCGTCTGGCCGATCTGGTGGGCGTAGTCGATCCAGCCCGCGTCCACCGCGGCCCGGCTGGCGCCCACCGCGCCGCCCAACAGGTCCGCCAATTCCTCCAGCAGGCCAAAATTCCCGGCCTCCTTCAGGCCCCGGCCTCCGGCGACAATCACCTGGGCCGCGGACAAATGCACCCGCTCCTGGAATTCGGCCACCGTTTCCAGGAAGCGGCTGCGACGGTCGCCGTCCAAAAACGAGGCCTCCACGGGGATCACCGCGGCGGCAGGCGTTGGCGCGACGGGCCGGGGTTTGAAGACCCCGGGGCGGGCGGTGGCCATCTGGGGAAAGGTGCGGGGAGTGATGATGGTGGCCATGATGTTGCCGCCAAAGGCCGGGCGGGTTTGCAGCAGGAGGCGTTTTTCCAGGTCGAGGGCGAAGGCGGTGCAGTCGGCCGTGAGGCCGGTATGCAAGGCCGCGGCCACCCGGGGGATGAAGGCCCGGCCGGCGTAGGTAGCCCCGGCCAGGATGATTTCCGGCCGGAACTTGCGGGCCAGTTCCGCCAAGGCGGCGGCGTAGGGCTCTTCCAGAAAATCCTGCAGGCTCGGGTGTTCCACCAGGTAAACCTTGTGAGCCCCGGCGGCCAGCAGCTCCGGGGCCAGGGAGGCCACCCGGTTTCCCAGGAGGACCGCAGCCAAGGGGGTCTGGAGCTCTTCGGCCAGACGCCGCCCTTCTCCCAGCAGTTCCGCGGTCACCGGGGCCAGGACCCCGCGCCGCTGCTCGGCAAAGATCCAGACGCCATCCGGCGGCGCCTCGGGCCGGGGACCGGGGCCGGGGGTCACAGGCGCGGCCAGGGCTCCAACCTCGCAAACCTCCACGCAGGCGCCGCAGAGATTACAGCCCTCTCCAATGACCAGGGTCTCGCCCTCCAGGCGCAACACCCCGAAGGGGCAGACCTCGACGCACTGGCCGCAGGCGATACATTTCTCGGGGTAAAAGATGAGGCTCATATATGGTTTCGAGTTTCGAGTTTTTAGTTTTCAGTGTTCGGTTATCAGTTATCTGTTATCGGTGGGGCGGGCCTCCGGGCCCGCCCAATTTAGGGCGGCCAGGGACGGCCGCCCCACCATTAAATGGCGTCTATCGATCAACCGTACTTAATATTTGGGTCTTTTTCTTCAGAGTCCGGATGATCAAATAAATTGCCAGGGTGAAAAAGAAGATAACCAACCAGTTCTTATCTAACCTGAGGCGGCCGTTTTGCAGGCTGTCCCGCAGGATCGCCAAAACCGTAAAAGAAGCGATGGTGGCGAACCAGGACGAATATTCCCGTTTCAGGGCCGATTTCCAGGAAAAGGGCAGGGAAGGCGCCCTCCAGTTCTTGAAACGGGGAATGATGGCCGGGGTGCCGGCCGCCCAGTGCGTGAAGGAGGCTGCGAAGGTTTCCCGCAAAAAGGCTTCCTCGGCGAAGATGATCCTTTCATAGAATAAGATGAAGCATAAAATGACGATGACGCTGCACCACCAGACCTGGAGAAAGAGGGACAACCCCAGCCAGATCAAGAAATTGCCCAGGTAAAGGGGGTTCCGCACCAGGGAATACATTCCCGTGGTGTTCAGGGTTTCGGCCACCTGGCCCCGGGTGTTGCGCCCCGAGGTGCCCCGGGGGGCAAACCCTACGGTAAAGAAACGGAGCCCCAGACCGGCCAGGGAGACCAGCAGGCAGCCCATTTGCCAGGGCCGGTCGAGGTGTTCCGGCGAGGCCGCGCCGGGCTGGCTCCACAACGCCGCCAAGAATAACACGGCCAGGAAGAGCGGCAGATAACTGCGCCAGCGGAAAAACCGGTTGCCGAGGCTTTCGAACTCTTCTTGCAGGGCCATTGGGAGCGACAATTCCTAACTTACTTGTGCCATTAGTGCATTAATTATTTTCAGTGTTTTCTTTGCTCTAAAGATATTTTTGAGAAATGTTAACAATTCATTTTCATTATTTATTGTCAATGCGCCTTGTTTTTCAGGAAAAACTTCGTTGTAAATGTCTTTATCAATTTCGAAAAAAAAGACTGGGTAGAAGAAAATATCATTAGCAATGCTAAACAATTTATATCTGTAACTTATTGCTTGCGCTACCAAGTAAAAATTGTATTGAAATGGAGGACGCATAGATTGTTTAACCGGAGGCTCCAGAAAGATGAGAAAAGTATTGGTATTCTCATTTTTGACTATTTCGGCAAATACCATTTGATTAGTTTTGTCTCCCAATTTGGCTGCCTGTTCTTTAATTACCGTTATCGGACTCTTTTCTGGTGCCGTTTTCTCAAAATCAGGCCATAGGTCTTCCATCTTGTTTCTCCCAAATTAAAGGTTAAGCTTGAAATAAATAGGCAAGTGATCAGATACAAAATTCCCGTTGGGTAATCCAGAAGGAGTAAGAAATGATATCTCGCCATCTGATGTAATTATCATTAATTCAGAATTTTCAAATGCATTTATCAAATCAGGCCTTATTAATACTTGATCAAATATATTCCAAAAATATGTTATTTGCTCTGAACCAGGACGATAATATGTTCCAGGCGGTCCAGGAGATGAATCTCCAAATAATCCCCACATAGGATTATAAAAAAATTGATATGCTCTTCCTTGAACTATCCTATTATTTCTAATAGCAACATCCTTACTATTCACAGCATGTAAACCAATTGCACCAACTAATCCATCTTCAAAAGGATTCATATTGAGGTCACCAACTAAGATTGTTCTTGAATGACCTATCTTTTCTTCAGCTCTTTTTATATCACTAGCTAACGGAATGCATTCAAGGGCTTGGCTTCGGTTACTCATGAACCGTTTATCTGGAAAATGATTTATTGCAAGCAAAATATCAGTTAGTCCAGGCAATTGCAAATGTCGAATTGTCAATCTTTCACTTTCATCGAACGGTTTAATATATTTATGACTAAATTTCGTAAAAATATGTATTTTTTCACAACCTATTATTGGGGAGAAGAAGTACCTTTGTTTTATATCCAACCTATTTAATTGAACGAGTAATTCATATGGGCTGAATGATAATTCAGCAAACATAAATACATCAACTCGATATCTAATCGCAAGTCTACAGATGGTTCTTTGTAATGGTTTTCGATTTAAATTCCAAAAAAGGAAAGAAATCATAATTTCTGTCTTGGGGTGCCGGTAATTCTAACCAGCGGCTCTAAAAACCTTTTTGAGCCGCGGCCAGAGGCGGGCGGCCAACTCTTCAGGCTCCCCGGTCCAGATTGCCGCGGCGCCCCGGGCCGGCGGCGGAAAGACCTTGACCACCTGGGTGAAGGAACCGGCCAGGCCCACCTGCTCCGGGCTGAGCTCCAGGTCCGCCAGGCCCCAGATCGGGATGGCCTCTTTCCTGGCCCTCAATTTGGCCTTGAAGGAGGGGAGCCTCGGCTCGTTGATCTCCTTGACCACAGTGACCAGGGCCGGAAGCTTAACTTCCACGGCATCATAGCCGTGATCCAGAAGGCGCTCCACCCTCAAAGTCCCGTCTCCGGGAAAGCTGAGCTGGCGGGCCCAGGAGGCGTAAGGGATCTCCAGGATGGCGGCCAGCATAGGCCCCACCTGGGCGGTGTCGCCGTCGATGGCCTGCTTGCCGGTAAAGATCAGGTCGGTGTCCCCCATTTTCTCGATGGCCCTGGCCAGGGTCAAGGACGTGGCCCAGGTATCGGCGCCGGCAAAGGCGCGGTCAGAGAGGAGCACCGCGGCGTCGGCGCCATATCCCATAGCCTCCCGCAGGGCCTCCTCGGCCTGGGGCGGACCCATGGTGAGCACCGTGACCCGGCCGCCCTGAGCGTCCTTGACCCTAAGCCCCTCCTCCAGGGCGTAGAGGTCGAAGGGATTGATGATGGCCTTGACCCCCTCCCGCTTCAGGGTGTGGGTCACCGGGTCCAGGCGCACTTCCTGGGTATCGGGGACTTGTTTGATGCAGACCACTATTTTTAGCATGGCAGCGTAAATCATGCGCAGGCTAAAGCCTGCGGCTACATTATCCTAAATATAATAAATACTTTTGCACTATTTATGGAACCAAAAAAAATGAGTTAATTCCCCCTCACCCTAACCCTCTCCCCCATCGGGGGAGAGGGGATAAAGAAAGATTACTGAAATCCTCCCTCTCCCCCCGCTGGCGGGGGGAGAGGGCTGGGGTGAGGGGGGAGACAGGAAACGTCGCCATATTGAGAAATCAGGTCCTTGGCCTGGGAACCAGAAGAAAATGATGGTTCCTAGAGAACCAGGAAAAAAGGAAATGGTGGGCAGTGCCCACCCTACATTTTAGGAAAGGCAAAAGTAAAAAGTAAAAAGGCAAAAATGAGCCGGCCTTCGAGTTTCCTTTTGCCTTTTTAATCCCTAATCCCTAACCCCTGACCACTGATCCCTGACCACTGGCCCCTGATCACTGGCCACTATTTCTTCCTGGAGTATTCCTTATTCAAGGCCAGGCCGATGATGTTGCGCATGATCTGGTTGGTGCCTTCGTAAATCTGCAGGATCTTGGCGTCGCGCATCATCTTTTCCACCGGGTATTCCCGCATGTAGCCATGGCCGCCCATGACCTGCACCGCGTCCACGGTCACCTGCATGGCCATGTCGGTGGGGAAGAGTTTGGCCATGGCCCCTTCCTTGGCATAATCCTTGGGGCTGCTGCCGATGTAGCGGGCCACCGCGTAGACCAGGGCCCGGGCCGCCTCGATGCGGGTGGCCATGTCGGCCAGCAGGTGCTGCACCGCCTGGAAGGAGAAGATGGAGACCCCGAATTGGTGGCGCTCCTTGGCGAAGGAGGCGGCCTCATCCAGGGCCCCCTGGGCCAGGCCCACCGCCAATGCCCCGGCGCCGGGGCGGGCGTTGTCCAGGGTCTTCATGGTGACTATGAAGCCCAGGCCCTCCTTGCCGATGAGGCGGTCCCGGGGGATGCGGCAGTCCTCCAGGACCACCTCCCGGGTGACCGAGGCCCGGATGCCCATCTTTTTCTCTTTTTTGCCGAAGGAGATGCCGGGATCACTCTTTTCCACCACAAAGGCGCTGGCGCCCCGGGCCCCTTTGGCGCGGTCGGTGACGGCAATGATGGTGTAGAACTCCGCCTCCCCGGCGTTGGTGATCCATTGCTTGGTGCCGTTGAGGACGTAGGCGTCGCCGTCCCGCACCGCGGTGGCGGCGATCGCCCCGGCGTCGGAACCCGCCTGGGATTCGGTGAGGCAGAAGGCGCCCAAGGCCTCACCCCGGGCGATGGGGGGTAGATAGCGCTCTTTCTGCGCCTCGGAGCCGAAAAGCAGCAACGGATAGGCCCCCAGGAAGCTGGCGGCATAGGTGGTGGCTACGCCCACGCAGCCCTCCGCCAGGGCCTCCAGGACCAGGCAGTTCTCCATACACCCCAACCCCAGGCCGCCGTAGGCCTCCGGGATGATGGTGCCGCAGAGGTCCGCCTGGGCCAAGTCCGCGATGATGTCCCAGGGGAAGCTCTCTTCTTCGTCCAGTTGGGCCCGGATGGGCTTGATGCGCTCCCGGGTGATCTGGCGGGCCAGATCCTGGAGCAGCCGTTGCTCCTCGCTGAGCAGGTAGTCCATGGGCCTCCTTACTTCTCCTCCGCGGCTTTGGGCAGCACCAGGCGCCCCTTATAAAAGCCGCAGGCGGGGCAGACGTGATGGGGCAGACGGGCCTCCCCGCATTTGGGGCAGTTGGACAACTGGGGCACCGGAAGATGATCGTGAGCCCGGCGCGTGTTCTTTTTGGAGATAGATTTCCTACGTTTGGGTAAAGGCACGGTGATTCTCCTTAGTCATAGCTCTCAGTAGGGGCGACAGTGGCACAGGCTTCCAGCCGGTGATCGGGTCGCCCGGGTGATCCAGCGGATCGCCCCTACAGTGGTCAGCTTCAGCTTTTGCCGGTTTTGGGTGGGGCGAGCGTCCCGCCCGCCACTCAGTCCACACAGGCGAGACGCCTGTGCCACCAATTCTTCACAACTTTTCAGGTAGGGTGCGCATTGCGCACCGAAATTTTGCTGCTTCCTATAATCTGATGGTGCGCAGTGCGCACCCTACAGGAACCTTTTTTTATGAAATCCTGATTACCATTCGCTTTTAGTCTTGCGGGCGACCCAGCGGGTCGCCCCTACTGCCTATAAGCTAATGGTGCGCAGTGCCCATCCTACATATCTGATGGTGCGCTACAGGAACTTATCCTTTGAGCTTCGCCAGCCCGGGCAGGGAAGCCGCGCCTTTTTCCACCTTGCAGGTGCAGGTTTCCCGGTTGAGATTGGCCCCGCAGGTGGGGCATAGGCCCCGGCAGTCCTCCTGGCACAGCGGCTTCAAGGGCGCCAGCAGGATGATCTGTTCCCGCACCAGGGCCTCCAGGTCCACCGTCTCCCCGGAGTAAACATCCAGGTCCAATTCCTGGGCGGACAGTTCTTCCTTATCCGGGGACTCGCTCCCGGGGGCGGGCACCAGCAGGACGTCGAACTCCGAGGCCACGGCGGCGTCGAAAGGCTCCAGACAGCGGCCGCAAGCCAGAGCCAGGCGCCCTTCCAGGCGCCCCCGGATGAGGATGTCCTTGGCGTGTTTGGCCAGGTCCACCGCGCCCCGGATGTTCGCCTGGGTGAACTCCAGGCCGGGGTCTTCCTCCCGCCAGCGGTCAAACCACTCCTTTCCGAGTTGCAGGCCCACTTCCTTGCCGGTTTCGGGAATGGATTTGACGGATATTTGCAGGGTCTTGTGGGTCTTCATGAGAGTTCGGCCAACATGGCGAAACAAGGTTTTGCCACGATTAATAACCTAACAAATATAAAGAAATATATCATAGTGTCAAGATTTTCGGGGAAAAGGTAATGGGCCAATGTGAAAATTATTTTGCAATTGAGTCGCAATTGTGATAAACCATTTTCCTGAAAGCAGGGGGACGAATACCCGTGCCTCGAGGCGTTGGAGCCCCAGGCTTTATGGTGAGATTGATTTTGAGTGGAGGGCAGGGGGCCTTTGCCCCTGGCCCCCTCTCCCAATGCCTGTCGCAACACACTTTTTCAACAGCTTCATAATGGGAAAAAAATGAAAATTGCCCTCATCGGACAGCCCAACTGCGGGAAAAGCACCATCTTTAATTACTTCAGCGGTTATAAGGCTGCGGTTTCCAACTTTCCCGGCACCACGGTGAAATATACCGTCAGCCAGGTGGTGTTCCAGGGCGAGGCCATCACCTGCGTGGACCTGCCCGGGGTCTATTCCCTCACCTCCACCGACCAGGCCGAGCTGGAATCCAGGAATTACCTGTTATCCGGAGAGGCCGACGTCATCATCAACGTCATCGACGCCTCTCTCCTGGGCCGCAGCCTGGAGCTCACCCTGGAGCTGATGAGTCTGGAGCGCCCCCTGGTAGTGGCCTTGAACATGATGGACGAAGCGGGCCGCAAGGGGATCAGCATCGACGCCGGGAAGCTCTCGGAACTCCTGGGGGTGCCGGTGGCGCCCACGGTGGCCGCAGCCGGCCGGGGCCTGACCGAACTTTTGGAGGAGGCGGTGCAGGCCGGGCATACCGGGGTGCGCCCAGTCCAGATTCTCTTCAGCGCCGACGTAGAGCAGGAGATCGCCACGCTCAGCGACCGCCTGGATCGCGAGCGCACCTGTGAACTGGACCTGCCCCGCCGCTTTCTGCTGGTCAAACTCCTGGAGGACGACCCCTATCTGATGGAGGAGGCGGGCCAGCGTGATCCCCACTGCCTGACGGCAGTCAAGGAGCACCAGAAGATCCTGGCTGACAGCCACGGCCGCCCCCCGGAGACGGTGATCGCCTCGGAACGCCACGCCTTGAGCAGTAATGTCTTCGAACAGGTGGCGACGGTCAAGCCCGCGGAAAAGCCGGATTGGCGCAAGCGCCTGGACCGGATCGCCACCCACCGCTTCTGGGGCTACGTTTTGCTGGTCTTGATCCTGGGCCTCTTTTTTCAGGTGGTCTTCACGGTGGGCCAGTACCTCGAAAACTTTCTGACCTCCTACCTGGATGTCGCGCAGAGTTTGGGGCAGACCTGGCTGGGGAGCCAGACCCTGGCCTACACCGTCGCCGATGGACTGCTCATGGGCATCTTCGGGGGGGTGGCCATCGTGCTGCCCTATCTGGTTCCCTTCCTCATGGGCCTGGCGGTCCTGGAAGACAGCGGCTATCTACCCCGGGTGGCCTTCTTGATGGACAACCTCATGCACCACATGGGCCTCCATGGCAAGTCCATTATCCCTTTCATCCTGGGCTATGGGTGCAGTGTGCCCTCGGTGATGTCCACCCGCATCCTGGAGAGCCCCCGGGACCGATTGGTGGTGGCCATGCTGGCCATCCTCATCCCGTGTTCGGCGCGCTCGGTAATTATCTTCGCCTTGGTGGCCTACGCCCTGGGGCCGTACTGGGCCCTGGGGGTCTATCTCTTCAACCTGGTGGTCATCGCGGTATTGGGGCGGCTGTCCACCTTCATCCTGCCGGAGGTCTCCCCGGGGCTGCTCATGGAGATCCCCGAATACCGCAGGCCCACTTGGGTTAACGTGGCCCGCAAGTCCTGGCACAGTTTGAAGGAATTTATCGTGGTGGCCTGGCCCATCCTCATCCTGGGGAGCCTGATCCTGAGCCTGCTGAAATATTTTGGCTTGGAGTCTTACGTGAATGAGGCCTGCCGCCCCTTCACCAGCCTTTTGGGGCTGCCGGCGGTGGTGGGAGTCACCCTGCTCTTCGGGATCATGCGCAAGGAGCTATCCCTGATCATGCTCACCGAGGCCCTGGGCACCACCCACATCACCGAGGCCCTGACCCTGGCGCAGCTTCTCACCTTCACCATCTTCGTGCTCTTTTACATCCCCTGTGCCGCCACCATCGCGGCCTTGAGCCGGGAGATCGGCTGGAAGGGCGCGGCGGTGGCGGTGGTGAGCACCCTGGCCCTGGCCACCGGTCTGGCCCTCCTGGCCCGGGCCTTCGCGACGCTGGTATTTTAGCAGGGAAAACTTGGGTGAGGGCCGGGGGCCGGCGCCAGCGGCTGGCGGTGGATGAAGGCGGCGCGCACCGAGCGCCCCAAGACCTGGTAGGGAGAAGGGATTTTCTAGGGCGGCCGGTGGCCGCCGCTTTTCTAGAGGGCGGGCCGCCCTGCTGCGGCTCGATTCGCCTGGGCAAGCCTCTGCGCTTTCCAAGAATTAACTAAAGTGGCGATCATTTATGGAGCCGGTAGAGCACCTGGCCCCGGCGCGAGCCGTCACAAAGGCAGAAAACGCAACAAGCCAGGGCATAGAGGCCGGAGAGAGAAATAAGGGAAAACAGGAAGAAATCCACGTTCATCACCTACCTATCAATGAATTGCGAGATACCATTCCATAAGTTTCCAGTTTCCAGTTGTCAGTTGCCAGTAAAAGCAAAGTCCAAAGATAACACCCCTGGGAACTGGGAACTTTCATCTACTAGGTTAGACAATCAAACGCTCATATCGCTAGGTTACTCATAGAGGGTCTTGCAAAAGTCAGGTTAAACCGGTTAAGGCGTCTTTTCCCCCTCCCCACGGGGGGAGGGGGGCGTCATTAGTTGGTAACTATTGGATAATGCGTAACTACCTTCACCACCCCCACCCCAACCCTCCCCCTTCAAGGGGGAGGGAACAGGTCAATAACGTTGATTTAGCTATTGAATATGACTTTTATAAGAGGCTCAACAATTATGAAATTTTCAGGATGGGGGAGAAGGTTCGGGCAAGATCGCGTCAGGCAAACGGTGGGAGAGCTTCTCCTAGCAGGTTTCCAGGGGGCGCGCCGGGGTGCGCTCACCTAAGGGGCAGACCCTCAGCGCGTCAGCCAATGGCAGTCACGGACGGTGGCGAAGGCGTAAGGATAGATCCATTGCAGCAGGAAAAAGGCATAGAAGCTGTAGATGACGCCATAGACGAAATCCAGGTCCCGCTCCAGCCAGAAATAATAGATTAAATTCAGTAGAGAACCCAGCGCCAGCAGCCACAGCAGGTTGAGGATCATGGCGGGATGGGCCGCAAGCGAAACCAGCAGGAAGCCGAAGAAGAGCAGGGCCAGAGGACATTCCAACTGGCCCAGAAAGAATTCCACCATGGGCAGGAGGCGATGTTCGGTTCGGTAGCGGGTAAAGAGATAGCTTAGTTGGACGAAGGATTCCCGCACGTTGCCCCGCTCCCAGCGCAGGTACATGTTGCAGACCCCGCGGTAGGTTTCCGGGACCAGGGTATGGACCACCGCGGTGCGCTGATAGCAGGTGTAGTAGCCGGCCCGCAGGATAAAATTAGTCAGGGCCCGGTCTTCGCTGTGGCGGCAGGGGGCCCCGAGAAAGGTCTGCCGCCGCCAGGCGGACAGGATGGGCTTGAGGGCACCGCGCCGGTAGGCCGACAGGGAGCCCGGGGTGCAGATCACGGTGCGATACCAGGATTGGGCGGCCCGCAGGTAGTCAAGGTTAATAAAGCGCACGCCCTGCATCTTGCCCATCAGGCTCTGGTGGCGGTTGAAGACCTTGACGTTGCCGGCCACCGCGCCCATCTTCTCATCCTGCATCAGGGGGGAAACCAGGTGGCGCAGGGCGTCCGGTTCGATGACGCTGTCGGAGTCCACGGTAATGAAGACCTCCCCGCGGCCCTGGCTGAAGCCGGCGTAAAGGGCCTCTTTCTTGCCGCGGTTGGCGGGGAAATGGATGGCCCTGACCAGGTGGGGAAAGCGGCGGCAGGCGCTTTGGATAAATTCCCAGGTATCATCCTGGGAGCCGTCGTCGATGCAAATGATTTCCAGGCGGTGGGCCGGATAGTCGGAGGC
Organism: uncultured delta proteobacterium; assembly: GCA_963812655.1. Classification (GTDB taxonomy): domain Bacteria; phylum Desulfobacterota; class Desulfobaccia; order Desulfobaccales; family 0-14-0-80-60-11; genus JAPLJC01. The sequence continues at coordinate 20,594 of CAWEWX010000050.1, forward strand.
CGCCACGTGGGACACGGCCTGCTCCACCATGGCCCCTTCGTTATAGGCCGGGATGATGACGGTCAGGGTGGGCCAGGGGCCTTGTGCCAGCGGGAAGGGGCAATAGCGGGCCCAAAAAATGGTGCGCAAGATCTGCAAGCCCAGCAGCATCAGGAAATAGGCGCGGGCCAGGCCCAGCAATACGGAGCCGTAAACGTGGCCGCTGAGCCCGTGCCAGTAGGCGGCCAGCGCGCCCCATTCGTAAGCCATCCAGAGAGTCAGGGCCAGCAGCAGGGGCACCAGCAGCTTGATGAGGGGGTCCGCCTTCAGACTTCGGGGCGCGCCGGGAGCGGGGGGCGCCAAAACCCCCGAGAATGCCGGTGATGGAGAAACGTTGGAGATTTTCCGGGGCATAAGGTGTCGGGCCTCAGTATTGTCCGGCAAGGTTTATGCTATGAGGCAGGCAGGTAGAGAATTGTTTGAACTTAGGCATGCGCACTATCTAATTAATTTATGGATATTACAAGGTATTTCCCTCTCCCCCTTTGGGGGGAGAGGGCAGGGTGAGCGGGGGTGGAACGGCCGATGAAGCCACCCCTCACTCGGTGTCGTCCCCTCGCAGGGGAGAGGGGATTTAGTTGCATCGGTATAATATGTTGATATGGCTGAAATTACAATGTCCTAGAGTTTAACTGCGAGATAGTGGAATCTTCTCCACCCAATTTTGTTGCCGGACACTATTGGTCGGGCCTTCAATAAGGAATAGCACCTACCCATCGAGTTTTTGATACCGCGGCCGCAGGCTGCTGTCAAGGGGTCTTGCCAGTGTCCTGTCTCAGATTTTCCTTAAATCAAAAATATCCTTAATATTTTTAGCCCGTTAAAATGTTGCCGCTCAGCTTAACATTGCGACAATCCTCATTAAAATGAGCGCAGGCTAAAGCCTGCGGCTACAAAAACTTACCCAGGCGGGACGCCTAGGCTACCGGAACATGCTACCCAGGCGGGCAGCTCCGGGCGAGGCGGGGGAAGGCCGCGGCCAGGCCGGGGGGCAGGGTAGGGGGGTGAGCCGGTTTCAGGAGGTGGAGCAGCTCCAGGGCGTTGGCCACCGCCTGGCCGGCAGGGTGGTTGTTGAAGATGACGTAGACTTCCGGGGCCTGGGCCATCAGCTCCCGGGCCCGGTCGGCCAACTCCGCCAGTTCTTCCGGGCTGTACAGGTAGTCGTAACGGGCCTGGCGGTCCTCCCCGAATTGGAACCAGGCCTCCTGCCGGCGGCCATGGCAGCGCAGGTAGCCCCGGGAGCCGGTGACCCAGCGGGTGGCCCCCAGGGGATAGGAGACCTGGGGCTGGTCAATATTGCAAAAATCGATTTCCACGTCCTGCAAGAACTCCCGCACCGGCCGTTGTTGCCAGGACCGATGCCGCACCTCCAGCGCCAGGGGCCATTCCCTTAAGTGGGATTTGAGACTCAGCAGGTATTTCCGGTTTTCTTCGGTGTTATGGAAGGAATAGGGAAACTGGGCCAGGAGCGCGCCCAGGCGTCCGGCGTCCATCAGCGGCGCAAGCCCCTCCTTAAATTGGTCCCATTCCGGGGCGGCCCCGCGGCGTTCGTGGGTAAAAACCTGCCAGAGCTTGGCGGTGAAGCGAAACTCCGGATGAGCCGCCACCGCCGCCAGCCAGCGGGCCGCGTCCTTAGGGGCGATGGGCCGGTAAAAGGTGACATTGATCTCCACCACGTTGAAGAGGGTGGCCAGGAAGGCCAGGCGGCCCGGGCCCTTTACCGCGGCGGGATAAACCACCCCCTGCCAGTCGGGATAATCCCAGCCGGCCGGGCCAATGTAAAGTTGGCGGGTTGCGGTTTTCAGGTTGGGGTTGGGGTTGGCGGATGCAGGTATCTGGTCGGGGTCAGGGATCAGTGCTGACATTGGGCGCAGGGCTGAGACTCCAGGTCCAAGATTTCGCCGGCCTGGGGATGCTGTTCCCGGACCACCACCGCCTTCAAGGCTTCCAGGGCCACTTGCAACTGGGAATCGTCCGGTTCCAGGGCGGTGAGACGCTGGGTGGCCAGCCCCGGCCAGAGCAGGAAGCGGGCCAGGAAATGGCCCCGATGTTCGCCGCCCCAGCGGATGATTTCATAGGACAGGGCGGCAATCGGGAGCATCAGGCCCACCTTGACCAGCACCTGGAGAAGATTGTTGGCCAGGCCGCTGTGGGTCAAAGCGGGAAACAGCGGGAAGAAGACCGCGAAGATCAAGATGCTCACCAGCAGCACCACCAGGATGAAGGAGGTGCCGCAGCGGGCATGAGCGGTGGGGTGGCGCCGGGCGTACTCCACTTCCAGGGGCTGGCCCGACTCAAAGGTGCAGATGGACTTGTGTTCGGCGCCGTGATATTGGAAGACCCGGCGGATATCCGGGAAAAAGGAGATGCCCCAGAGATATAACAGGATGAAGGACGCCTTGATGCAGCCATCGATGAGGTGGAAGGCGAGGTCCGCCGGGGTGAGGGAATGGCCCAGCAGACGGCCGGCAAAACCGCTGAGCCAGTGAGGCAGAAAGCCGAAGAGGAGGAAGGCCAGCAGGAAGGCGCCCCCCAGGGTAAGGGAGATACTGACCCAGCCCAGGGGCGGCTCGTCGTTTTCCTCTTCCTGGAGAGCGGCCTGGGCTGAAAAGCTGAGGGCCCGGACCCCGGTGGCCATGGCCTCCAGGAGGATCACGGGGCCCCGCAGCAAGGGGCGCTTCAGGACCGGGAGGCGCTCCGCCAGAGACTGGTAGGGCTCATCCTTGAGGCAAATGGAGCCGTCGGGACGCCGCACCGCGATGGCCAGGGCATGAGGGGAGCGCATCATCACGCCCTCCAGCACCGCCTGGCCTCCCACCGCCAGTTGGGTTTCCTCCGGCTTCATTCGGCCTTTTCGGCAGTGGGTTTTTGCAGGTGCGCGTATTTGCGCCGGAAGCGTTCCACCCGGCCGGCGGTGTCCACCAGTTTCTGCTTGCCGGTGAAGAAGGGATGGCACTTGGAGCAGATCTCCACCCGGATCTTGTCCGTGGTGGAAGCGGTGACGAACTCACTGCCACAGGCGCAGCGCACCGTGGTTTTTAGAAGTTTGGGATGAATGGCTGTTTTCATAACTCCGTTCCGGTTTGCATTTCTATTTTAATTTTTAAATATAACCTGCAATTCGCCAAAAGCCACTGAAAAAAAACACTCCGGCCGCCATCGCCGCCGGGGTCGTGGCCGCAACCCGATACCCGCCGGGAGGCTGAGGGTGAGGAGCCACCAGCTCAAGGCAGTCCCAGGAGTTCGAGGAAATCCGGCTAGG